>JAFIFZ010000015.1 GCA_020831775.1 Phycisphaerales bacterium | reverse complement strand
TTCTGGAAAACCCTGCTCTAACAGGTCAAGCCCGTCGACTTATACCCCGGCGGGGCCATGGGCTTCCTGTTGGGCCTGCTCATCGGGGTTAGCGCCTGCGGCAAGGGGCTTAAAGGCGCGGGCGGCGCCGCGGGCGTCGGCAACGCCACGACCCGCACCGTCGTCCAGTGCGTCGTCGCGATCGTCGTCGCCGACCTGATCTTCACCGCGATCTTCTACGCACTCGGGCTGTTCTGATAGGGCCGGCCTTCGCCGGTGCGTGCGTTGTCGGTGTCGTTCGGGCCTAACGGTGCTCACCTGCGATAGGCGACGGGGTCTTCCATCAGGGCGTACCACTCGCGGAGGACGGTCATCCCCGCAAACCCCGCGACGGCGAGGGCGACGAGGATCCACGCCTCGGGCGTGTGCCCCGCGCCGAAGAGCCAGCCCGCCCCGTACAGCGTCAGCCAGAGGGCCCCGTAGCGTCCGACCTTCTCCGCGGCTCTCGGGCCCGGCCCGGTCATCCGCACCCGACGCCAGCACCACGCGGCGCACAGCACGGCAAGCAACAGCGGCGGGATCGCGGCGCCAGGGCTCACCCAGTCGGGCCAGAGGCCGTCGCCCTCGTCTCGCCTGCCCATCCCCGCCCAGAGCAGGACGATTGTTGAGAGCGCCCAGCCCGCCGCGGCCGCGACCCCGGCGCGGGCGGAGATCGTCGGCACCTTGCGGGCGATCCTGTGACAGACCGCCGCGACCACCAGCGCGTGGGTCATCACCAGCCAGACCGGCCAGACAAACCGCAGCGAGGGGTTGGGCACCAGCATGTGCCCCGCGTAGATCAGCCCCAGAAGCACGAGCCCGACCGCCGGGATGAACTTGCCCGCGGCATTGAACACGAGGATCGCCGCCGCCAGCGCGAGCGTCAGCACCGTCGCGGTCGTGCCGAAGACGGTCGCGCCCAGCACAGCGACCATGAGCGTCCCCGCGACCACGCTGAGCGCCGCCTCCAGCGGGAGCTGGCCCGAGGCGATCGGGCGCTCCGGGCGCAGCGCCCGGTCGCGCTTTGTGTCAAGGAGGTCGTTGAGGGCCGCCCCGAAGGCGTAGAGGCCCGTGGCGCTGGCGGCCCCCCCGATCAGCAGCAGCCAGAGGGGGCGGAGGGTCAGCGCCGCCGTCCCGGGCTCTTCCTCGGTCGCCCTGGTCCACAGGATGACAAACCAGACATTGCCGACCGCCGCGAACGCGGTCGAGACCCGAGTCAGGTGCAGCACGGGGGCGAATCTGGCCAGAACGCGTCGCATCGGGGGCGATCCTATGGGTCTCGTTGCGCCAAACGCGCCCGCCGGCGGCGTACCATCGCTCCCCGATGCCTCCGAACCAAGCCCCAGCCCAACCGACAGGCCAGCCCCCCGTCGCGATCGTCGTCAGCCGCTACCACGGCGCGATCACCAACGCCCTCCTCGACGGCGCCAGACGCCTCTACCTCGACGAGGGCGGGCGTGAGGAGGACCTCGGCGTCATCGACGCCCCCGGCTCCTACGAGCTGACCGCCATCGCCCTGGCCGCGGCCCAGAGCGGCATGTTCAGGGGCGTCGTCGCCATCGGCTGCGTCGTCAAGGGCGAGACCGACCACGACCGCTACATCAACGAGGCCGTCGCCCACGGGCTGACGGCCGTCACCCTGGGCACCGGCGTCCCGTGCGCCTTCGGCCTCCTGACCGTCGACGCCCCCGAGCAGGCCGAGGCCCGCGCCGGTGGCGAGCACGGCAACAAAGGGACCGAAGCCATGGGCGCGCTGCTCGACACCCTGCGCTCGATCGACGCAATCGGCAAGGCCGTCGAGAGCGGCAAGGGTCCCTCGGCCCTGCCCCGCACCATCGGGCGGATCATCGCCAAGCCCGGCACGATCGGCGGGGCCGGATCGGAGCAGGCCTGATGGCCGTCGCTGGCAGCGTCAGAGAGCTCGGATGCGATGTGCTCTGCCCGCTCGATGCGCGCGCAGACCGCCCGCCGACCATCGCCGACGCGGTGCTCCTGGTCGCGGCCTTCCCGCCCGACGACCGGCTGCGCGCGCTGGCGATCGCCACAAGGCGCCTCGCCCTGCAGCTTCTTTTCGAGATCGACTCTTCCGGTGGCGATCGCGCGATCGATGATGTGCTCTCACGCCTCGACGAGGTCGAAGACCTGGGGCCGATCCATCGCGAGCGGGTCGAGATGCTCGTGCGGGGCTCGTGGGCCGGTCGGTCGCAGGCGGACCGGCTGTTCGCCTCGCTGGCGCCGACCTGGCCGGCCAGCCGCCAGCCCGGGGTCGACCGCGCGCTCCTCCGCCTCTCGCACTTTGAGATCACCTCCGGCCTGACGCCGGCGAAAATCGCCGTCAACGAGGCGGTCGAGCTCGCCAAACGCTTCAGCACCGAGCGGAGCCCCTCGTTCATCAACGGCCTGCTCGGCAAGCTGGTGCGCTCGATGCAGGACGAGGCCTCGGCGGCGCAGCAGTAACCGACGGAGCAGCGATGGGACTCTTCAAAGCCGCACTATCGAAGGTCAAAAAAGGGCTGGACCGCACGCGCGAGTCGTTCGTCGGCGGACTGCGCACCATGCTCATGGGGCGCAGGCTCGACGAGCAGCTCATCAAAGAGCTCGAAGCCAGGCTCATCCAGTCCGATGTCGGCGTCCGCGCCACGCGACGCCTCATCGAGGGCATCCGCGAGGACTACAAGGACGGCAAACTGACAAAGGGCGAGGATGTCATGGACTACCTCAAGCGCGAGCTCAAGGCGATGTGGCCCGAGGAAGATCGGCGGCTGAAAGAAGCCCCCGGCGGCACAAAGCCGACGGTCATCCTCGTCACCGGTGTCAACGGCGCCGGCAAGACCACCAGCATCGCCAAGCTCTGCATGGCCCTGCGCGAGCAGGACAAGACGGTGCTCCTGGGCGCGTGCGACACCTTCAGGGCCGGCGCCGTCCGCCAGCTGGAGATCTGGGCCGAACGCCTCGGTGTCGAGGTCGTCAAGGGACAGCAGGGGGGCGACCCCGCTGCGGTCGCCTTCGACGCCGCTTCCGCCGCCCGAGCACGGGGCGTCGATGTGCTCATCATCGACACCGCCGGACGCCTGCACACCCAGGACCCGCTGATGCGCCAGCTCGAAAAGATCCGCAAAGTGATCGACAAGCAGATCGAGGGCGCGCCCCACGAGGTGCTGCTCGTCCTCGACGCGACCAGCGGGCAGAATGCGATGCGTCAGGCCGAGGAGTTCTCCAAGGCCGCGGGCGTCACGGGCATCTTCCTCTCCAAGCTCGACGGCACCGCCAAGGGCGGCATCGTCATCGCCATCAAGGACGCTACCGATATCCCCGTCAAGTTCATCGGCGTCGGCGAGACCCCCGAAGACATCGAGCCCTTCGACCCCGAGACCTTCATCGAGGCGATGTTCGCCGTCTGAACGACCGGCCTACCTCACGATGTGCAGCGCGAGGTATGGCACGAGAAAGAACAGGATGATCGCCAGCTCGTACGCGCCCATCAGCCCGTAGTGCAGCGCGTCGAAGCGGTCGTCGGGGATCTTGAACCACCGCCCGTGCAGGCGGCGGACCCACCCGCCGGCACCGACATACAGCGCAAACCAGAGCAGCAAAACCCCGAAGTTGATGATCACGCACCAGAGCAGCGCCTGGTGGAGCTGGTCGATGTTCATCCGTCTTCTCCTGTTCGTCTGATCCCAGCACGGCCCCGCAAGCCGAGGGTCGGCAACGGCGCCGGGACACGCCGGAGGCTACACAGCAAATCCCTTGAGCGTCGTCAGGCGGGCATGAGCCGTCCTGCTCGTGCCGGCGCCGGAGATTCGATAGACTGATTGCCGACACCAGAGCGCTCCGCGCGCGGGAGGTCGGACCATGCACCGGCGGATTCTTGCCGACACCAGCTTCTCGTTCGGTTTTTCTGGGGCGGGCGCACCCAAGCGCGAGCCCGAACGGCCCTTCCGTGTGCTCGTGCTCGCCGATTTCTCAGGCAGCGCCGCTCACGGGGATCGTGACAGCCTCGCCACCCGCCAGATCCTCCGCGCCGACATCGACAACATCGATGCGCTGATGCAGCGCCTCGATGTCCGCGTGCCGATCCCCGTTGGCGATCGGGCCTACGGCGTGGGGATCCACACGCTCGACCAGCTCCACCCCGAGGAACTCTTCGCGGATCTGGAACTCTTCGCCGCCCTGCGAAACCTCAGAGCGAGGCTGTCGGATCCGTCGCGATTCAAGGAAGCCGCCGACGAGATCCGGTCGATGCTCTCGCCGCAGATCGGTTCCGGGCCCGCGTCGCTGCCCGCCTCTTCCGACCCGGCCGGGTCGGGGTCCGAAGCGGACGATTTTTCCAAGCTCTTGTCGGGCGAGGCGGTCACCGCCGGCGAGAGCAGGCCCGCCATCGCCGACGACCTCATCCGCGCCGTCGTCGGGCCCCACATCGTGCCCGCGGCCGACCCGAAACAGGCCGAGTTCGTCGCCGCGCTCGACAGGGCAATCAGCGCCGAGATGCGGGCGATCCTGCGTTCGGACGGCTTCAGAACCGTCGAGACCGCCTGGCGTAGCCTGCACACGCTGATCACTCGCCTGGAGACCGACGAGACACTCACGATCGACATCCTCGATCTCTCCAAGGCCGAGCTCGAAGCCGATCTCGCGGGCGGCCCGGGGGCGTCGGCCCTTGCGAAGCTACTGCTCAGCGACCGCGTCGGCGACGAGCCTTGGAGCGTGATCTGCCCGGTCCATCGGTTCGGCCCCGGCGAGCACGACGCGAGAACGCTGCGCGGGCTCGGCGCCATCGGCGCGTCCTGCGGCGGCCCGGTCATCGCCTCGATCGATCCGGATGTCGCGGGGTGCGCGTCCGTCGCCGCCTCGCCCGAGCCCGAGAGCTGGGGCGAACCCGACGAAGCGTTCGTTGCCCTCCGCGCCACGCAGGAAGCCTCATGGCTGATGCTCACCACGCCCCGGGTGATGGTCCGCCTGCCCTACGGCGGCGCGACCGATCCCATCGACGCCTTCGACTTCGAAGAGATCGAGCCCGAGGCCCTCGGCACAGCCCGGGCCCACGAGGCCTACCTCTGGGGCCCGGCCTCGGTCGGCGTCGTCGCGCTGCTCGGCGAACGGTTCAGCATGCAGGGCTGGGGGTTCGACGCGTCGACCGCCGGCGACTTCGACACCCTGCCGATGCACGCGCTCCCCGACGGCCGCGTCGTGCCCAGCGCTGAGGCGTACCTCGGCGAGCGAGCGTCGGCGCGGCTCCGCTCCTGCGGGCTGATCCCGGTCCTGTCGATCAAGGGGCGCGACGCCGCGAGGTTCGGCGCGATGCAGACAATCAACGGCGGGAAGCCGCCGATCGGCTCGGAATCCTGACTCCGGCCCTCGCGCCCGGATCGCTCAGAGCCCCGCCATCTTCCGCAGCAGCTTGTCGAGGTCCTTCGGCACGGGCATCGCGCTCAGGCGCGACTGCTTGACGAGCGCGAAGTCGGCGAAGCGTTCGTCGGCCTTGATCGCCTTGAGCGTCACGGGCGTCTTGGCTTTCTTCGACGGGGCGAGGTCGATCAGCACGAACTTCGGCTCGCCGCTGGTGAGCTCGCCCGGGTTGTCGGGGTCCGGGTACGCGTCGCTGACGACCTTGGCCAGGCCGATGATCGCCTTCTCGTTTCCCGTGTGGTAGATGAACGCCTCGTCGCCCTTTTTCATCGTGCGCATGTTCGCCTGCGCCGCGGGGTTCTTCACGCCGGTCCACTCGCAGCGTTTCTCCTTCACGAGGTCGTCGTAGCTGTAGTCGTCCGGCTCGGTTTTGAGGAGATAGGTCGTCACAGTGTGGCTCCGATGCCGATCGTCAGTCGATCAGCGTGATGTTCATCGAGGCGATGAGCGTGTCGCCCGGCTTGAGCTCCCGCACGCCGTCGTGCCAGCCCTTGCCGAGCAGGTTGAACCCGTCGTTGGCCATGGTGACCGGTTCGACGCACACGAAGTCTTCTCCTGTGCCCGGAGCGTAGATCACCGTGTGCGTGAGCGACCGCGAGCACGAGAGCCGGACGCCGCCTTGCAGGCCGGTGATCGTCGCGCCGTCGGCCGAGCCGATGAAGCAGTTGTCCAGTGAGATCGGCTCGACGGGCACGCCGCGGCGGAGGTGCTCGGTGATCTCGTCTTCGGCGGGTGGACCGATCGGCAGGCAACGCTCGGCCGGGTAGCGGGCCTCGACGCCGCAGCGGAGCATCGTCCCAGCGGGCGCGGCAAAGTGCGGGTGAAAACCGATCCCGCAGGGCATCGTCACCGAACCGACATGGCGCAGCTCCAGACGGACTGCCATCGAGTTGTCCGTCAGCTCGTACCCCACGCGGGCGTGGAAGTGGTCGACGAACGGCGCCTCGCCCTCTTCTTCGCTCTCTGGCCACCATCGTGAGTCGGTCTGCAGCCACGCCGAGACCGGCGTGCGTTCAAGAATCTCCCAGGGACGGCTCTTCACGAGCCCGTGGATGGCGCATCCTTCCTGCGGCCAGTCGATCCCCAGCCGGTGCTCACGCCCCCCAAACTGGAACCGCCCGTCCCGCACACGGTTCGACCACGGCGCCAGCAGGTACATCGAGGTCTCAAGAAACGAAGAGGGATTCTCTGGCGTCGGCCGCAGGATGGGCGTCCACGAGCCGTCCTCCGTCCGCCTCCACAGACCGCCGACCGCCGCCCCGAGCCCGGGCAGCAGGGCGAGACGGAGCCGTTCGGTCTCGATGAAGATGCGGCTCATGGTCCGAGAGTGTGGTCGACGCGTCGCCCGGGGTCAAACAGGGGGACCGGAACGGTCAGAACAAAAACAACACCGGCCGGGGCTGGCCCCGGCCGGTGTGGTGTAGATCGCGTTGCGAGGGTCGATCAGTCGTTGGAGGCGACGGCCATGGGGCAGTCGGCCTTCTTGCACTCGGACTTCTTCTCGTCCGAGCAGCTCTTGGCGCCCTCGCACTTGGAGCCGCAGTCGCTGGTGGCGCTGGCGGTCACGACCTCGGCGCCCATCAGCGGGCAGCAGCCCTTGGCCTCGGAGGCCGAGGCGGCCAAGACCTTGCCCTGGTTCTTGTCGAGGCTGTCGCAGACGCCGTCGCAGCCCGAAGCGACCTCGCCAGCGCAGGTCTGAGCGCAGTCAGACTTGGCGGGAGCCGAAGCGGCCAAGACCTTGCTCTGGTTCTTGTTCAGATCGTCGCAGATGCCGTCGCAGCCCGACGCGACCTCGCCGCCGCAGGTCTGGGAGCAGTCGGACTTCTCGGCCGAAGCGAGGACGACCTCGGCTTCGCTGCCGCAACCGCCCTTGCTCTCGCAGCTCGAGCAGCTCTTGGACGCGGCGACGGTCTGGACCGTGGCGTCTTCCTTGACGGTGCAAGCGCTGAGCCCGCACTCGCCAGAGAGCATCGTGTACCCGGCGACGCCAAGGGCCAGAACGCCGACGACTCCGGCCACTGCTGCGGCCGTGCTCATTCCTCTGCGACAGATCGATTTCATGTCCTGGTTCTCCTGCTGGCAACGCCCGGTTATCGGCTGGGCGAGATGGTGCGGATCCGCGACCACAAGACTCGCGGCTGTACCTGAGAATATCGAAAGAAACGGCCCTATTCCCGGTTCTTCCGCCAATCCACGCAAAATTCCGGATATGGGCAATCCGATGCAGGGGTCTGAATTGGCTCTCTTCGGGGTCCGGTTCAGCAGAGCATTCGACCTGCCGATAGACGCCGGGAGGACCTCTCGCCGCGGCCTCGGCGACCAGCGCAGTCATGGACCCAGCATCCCGCCACAATCCGGAAACGGGGCCCCAATCCCCCAACGGGGGCCAGCCCGACGGGATGCCGGAGGACTTGTTCGGCATCATTACGGATGTCGAGGCCCAGCTCACCGCCCTGAAAAAGGCCCACGAGCTGCACCGGCGCGAGATGGCCATCCTCGACCATCGCAAGCGAGAGCTCGACGAGCGATCCCGCGTGCTGGACACCCTCGAGCAGGAAATCTCCGACCGCTCCGAGCGGGCCGAGGCCGAGCTGGCCCAGCGTCGATCTTCGCTGGAGGCCAAGGTCCAAGAACTCGACGAGCAGGCCGCAGAACTCGACCGGCGGGAGACCTCGTTCCTCGAGGCCGAGGAGGCGAGCAAGGAAGAGCTGGGGCGGGTCCGGGAAGAAATCGCCTCCGAGCGGGAATCGGTGCAGGCCCTCCAGCAGGAACTCGCCGAGCAACGCCGCGCCCTGGAAGAGGAGCGGGAGCGGCTGGCTGGCGAGCGTGAACAGGCCGAGGCCGAGCTCAATGAGGCCCGCGGCCGCTTGGACGAGGATCGTCGCGCGATCGACGCCGAGCGGGCCTCCCTCCAGGAAGCGAAAGACGCGCTGGCGCGTGACAGGCAGTCGATCGAATCCGGGCAAGAAAAGCTCGCCTGCCACGAGGCCGAGCTCGAAGACCGCCGCCGCTCGATCGAGGCGCGCGACGAGGAGCTGGGCGAACGAGAGGCCCATCTCCTCGAACGAGTCTCGGAGCTTGAAGAGGAAGAGCGTCGCTTCCGCCAGCGCTGCGATGAGGAGCGTGCGGCTCTCGACGAACGCGAGCGCGGGGTTGTCGAGCAGGAAGAAGCCTCTGCCAAGCGCGACCAGGAGCTCGGCCGGCGCGAGTCGGCGCTGGAAGCCGAGGCCGAAGCCGTCGACACGCGGCGCAGCGATTTCGAGGAGCAGATGCGTCGGGAGCGCGAGGCGCTCGACGGACGCAAGGCCGAGCTGGACGGCCTCGCCGACGAACTCGGCCAACGAGAGAGCGAGCTGGAAGAACGGGCCGACGAGATCGGCGACGCCGAGACATTGCGTCTGGAGCTCGAACAATCCGTCGCGGAGCGCGAGCGGATGCAGGAGCACGCCGACGCCCTGCGCTCGGAGGTCTCGGCGCTGCGTTACAAGGTCACCGAGGCCGAGGCCGAGGCCGACCACGCCAGGTCCGACCACGCCAAGGCCGCCGAAGCCGCCGCCAACCTCGGCAAGCAGCGCCGGGCGCTGGAGGAAGAACGCAACGCGCTCTCGCAGCGCGCCGCCGAGCTCGAATCACGCATCGCCGAGCTGAGCGACAACGCCGCGAAGCTCGAGGTCGATCTGGAGCGGGCGACGCGCGAGCGTGAGCACCTCTCGACCGACGCGGACGAGCAGACGGCCCAGCTCTTTGCCGAGGTCGACCGCCTGACAGGCGAACTGGCGGCGTTGGACCGGAAGCTGCAGGAGAAATCCGAAGCCGCAGAGCAGCACCGCGTCGGCAAGGTCAAGGCCGAGCACGAACGCGACGACCTGACTCAGCGGCTTGAGATCGCCGAGGGCCAGCTCGAAGAGGCCCACCAGCGGATTACCGATCTCGAATCCGGGCTCGACCGCGCCCGCGCGGACATCGGCGCCCACCCCAGCGCCGTGTCGAGCAACGATTGGGTCCGCCGGCGGCGGGAGCGACTCCAGCTCTGCAAGAAGCTGATCAACCGCCAGTCGGCCAAGATCCGCAAGGCGAGCGAGTTGCTCACCCAGCGCTTCGCCCAGTGCGAGGAAGTGTTGTCGATGCGGGCCGAGGTGCTCGCGGCGAGACGGGAAACAGAAGAGCTCCGTGAGAAGATCGAGTCCAAGCGGGCCGGCACCAGTGCGGCCTGGATCGTTGCGGCCAGCGCCGTCACCCTGCTCGCCCTCTCGGCCCTGTCGTGGATGATCGCCGGCCAGGCGGCGCCCGCGACCTACGCCGCACGCACCGTCATCGTCGCCGAGGCCGACGGCAGGCGGATCTCCAACGAGGAACGAGCCGAGTGGCAGCGTTACCACATGGAGCTGCTGAGCGATCCGCGTTTCCTTGAGCGGGCCGCCGATCGCCTGACCCAGCGGGGCCTGATCGAACGGTCCGAGGCCGGAACGCTCGCCCATCGGCTCACCCGCAACATGACCCAGCTCTCGGTCGAACCTGGGCGTCTGGAGTTGGAGCTGCGCGGCCCGGGCAAGGCCCAGACCGAACGAGAGCTGGACACCATCGCCAGGGCGCTGATCTCAGAGTCCAACGCCGCCAGGCAGCGTCGAGCCGTGGGCGTCACCACCGCCATGGCCGAAACGCCGGTCGCCGGCGAGCCGCTGGACACCAGTCGCCCGATGTACGCGGCGGTGGGGGTGTGCCTCGCCGCGTTGCTGACCCTGATGTTCGGCTCGACGATCTGGCGGAAGATGGCCAAGGCCAGCCGCGACCACGAGCTGCGCACCAAGCTCGACATCCTCCTCGACGAGGCCCAGTGGGTCGACCCGAGAGAGCAGTCGCACGAGCGCCGTCGCGACGCGGCCTGACGAGGCGCCGACAGAACAGAAGCAAAGAAGTACGCGTCGGACCGTTCGGGTCCGACGCGTCTATTTCGATGGATTGCCGGCGAGGCTTCAGATGGTCCGCAGAGCGCCCGGGGCGGTGGTCATGAGGACTGCCCCCGTCGCGTCGTCGAGGATGGCGAGACGCTCGCCGCGGAGAGCCAGTTCGGCCAGATTCACGCGGATCTCGCGCGACTCGAAGCCGGGGCCGGGGCGGAAGCGGTGGAGGACCTCGACGACTTGCCCCGCCTCGTCGACCAGCGCGACGCGGTAGGTCTGGGAGGTCTCCTCGTTGCCGAGGTTGCGGCAGAAGAGCCGGACGGCGTTCCAGCCCGGGTTGTAGAAGATCGAGACGCGGGCGGAGACATCGTCGGCCGCAGGGACGAACGCGATCTGACGCGTGCTGGTGTCGAAGACGGCGTCCTCGACAAAGCGCGTGCCGAAGGTCGCGTTGAGCTGGTCGATCTGCGCGTTGTTGCGGATCGACTGGTTGAGCTGGGTGTACTCCTGCTGCATCTGGAGCGTTGCGCCGCCGAGGACGACCGCGATGGCGACGGCGGCGACCGCGCCCAGGCGCCACGCCGAGGAGACGCCTTTGCTGGGGCGGAGGGTGAGCGAGTCGGCCTCGGGCCCTCCGGTGACCAGCGCGTCCGCCATCGCTTCGCGTACCGCCTCGATCACCGCCGAGCGGAGTTCGGCGGGGGGTTCGACATCCGGCAGGATCGCGTCGATGTCGGCGAAGCGTGTCTGCTCACGCCTGACATGGGCTTGGACCTGCGGCGGCGCCGCGTCGAAGGCGCGGTCGAAGGCCGCCTGTTCTTTTTCGTCGAGCAGACCCATGGTGTCCAGCACGGCCGATTCGATCAGTTCTTGCGTCGTCATGCCAACTCCTCCGACGACCTTTCACGAAGCCGCACCAGAGCTCTGCTCAGAGCGGATTTGATGGTCCCGAGCGGGGTGTTCAGTTCCTCACCGATCTGTCTGAGGGTCTGCCCTCCGAGGTAGGCCCTTACGACAACAGTCCTCTGTAGTTCCGGCAACGCCTCAATGCGTTGCATCAACGCAGCATACCGCTCGTCGCGTTCCATGCCGGATTCCTCCAGAGAGGGGTCCGGGGCGCCCGTCTGGGGAGCCTCGTCCAGCGAGGCGGTCTTGAGCCGGGCCCGTTTGCGCCTGAGCTTGTCCACCAGGTGGCGTCGCGAGATGAGCATCACCCAAGTCACCAGAGCCGCACGCTTGGGGTCGTACCGCCCGGCGGTCTTCCAGAGCCTGACAAAGACCTCCTGCACCGCGTCGTCGGCCTCGGCCCGCGTCGGCATCGACTGGTAGGCAAGCCGATAGACCAGAGAGCTGAAGCGGTCGTACAGCTCACCGACCGCCGTTTCGTCGTTGGAGGCGACGCGCTGCATCAGATCAAAATCGGGATCCAGTTGTCCTCTTTGGTCGGCCAACGGTTCAGGGCTCCTGAGGAGACTGAGCGGAGGTCGCTCCGCGATCGTCTTGCTGTACGCTCCCGGCGGGCCTGCGGATCCGTGTAGCATGCATTCGCTGGGGAGTTTTCGGGCCTTGGCAGCCCTAGGCGAATAAGCAAGCGGAACCCGTGGTTTCCTCAACTGCGCTCTTGCATCGCCTTGAAGATCCCGTTAGTCTTCATTGCAACGCTCGGGGGTTCCGAAGTGAACAGATGCGGCTTGAACAGACTTGGGGGTGGCCGCCCGTCGCAAGAGGGGTCGGATCGGCACGCGCTGAGAGCCCGTGCAGGCCGGCGCGGCTTCACCCTTCTGGATCTGATCGTCTCGATCTCGATCGTCACTCTGCTGATGGCCATCCTGATCCCCGCCCTGTCGGGCGCGCGGGAAACGGCCCGGCGGGTTTCGTGCGCGTCGAACCAGCGTCAGATCGGCCTCTCCATGGCCATGTACGCCGACGACCACGAGGAATTCATGCCACCGAGCATCTTCCTCCGTGCCGGCGGCAACTTTCAGCCGCTCAACGAGATGATGACGCTCCGCCTCTCTGAGAGCGACATGGCCCAGTCCCGCAACCGGCTCAACCCCGGCGGCTGGGACGGCTTGGGCTACTTGATCGGCTACTCGTACATGCCGGCCCCGAAGGTCTTTTATTGCCCCTCACACAGAGGGAACCACCCCTACTCGAGATACAGCGACGAGTTCAAGCTCTGGCACCACTCCGGCGAGCGGACTGTCGGCAATTACCACTATCGCGGCCTCGGGCCTAACGGCACGCCCATGCTCTGGAGCATCCGCCCCTCCGGCGCTTCGCTGGTCAGCGACGGGCTCAAGACGCAGTCGGACATCAACCACAACGACGGTGTGAATGTTCTTCGGGCCGATCTGGGGGTCTTCTGGTTCTCCGACGACTCCCGCGAGCTTGTGCCCTCTCTCGCGGCCACCGAGTCGCAGGACCAGCAGGACGCCGCGATGGCCTCCGCTGCGGTGCAAAACGCCTGGACCCTTTTCGACAGGCGCCAGGGCCAGCGTTACGACAACGACCCGGGCGAGCCGAACGGCCGCCGACGGGCGAACTGATCTCTCAATAGCACCCGATATCCCTGAGCACGCTCCTGCCTGGAGGACGCCACCTTCGACCCGGCATGGTGGTACAGTCTCATCATGAGCCTGATCCAGAACGCCACCCGTCGTTGTCGGTCTTTGGTCGCCTCCTCGCTCCTGCTCTCTCTCACCGCCGGAGCGGCCGCCCAGCTTCAGCCCGAGCGTCTGTACTACGGCAAGGACCGCCAGGTCCCCGTCGCTGTCGAGATCCCCGGCGATCTGGAGGGCGAGGCGCGAGTGCACATCTTCGATGCCGCCGCCAGGTTTGGCGACAACAACGAGCACGAGCCGGTGATGACCGCCTCTGTCGCGGCCGGACGGGTCGACTTCGCGAGCCTCTTCCCTGATCTCTGGGAGACCGAGTCGCCCGAACTTCACTACGCGCAGTTGGTCGTCGGTGACACCAAGATCGGCCCGCCGTTGGTGCTGCAGCCGCTCTTGACCCCGGTGTACGCGGTGCCCGGCCCGGGCGGCCAGCCTCAGTTCCGACCGATGCCGCAGACCTACAGCGGCCTGCGGATCTACACCGAGAAGCACGCGGTCTTCGAGACCACCGAGGGCGAGATCAAGTTCCGGATGCGCCCGGACCAGGCCCCCAACACGGTCAACAACTTCCGCCACCTCATCGAGGGCGGGTTCTACACCGACATCGTTTTCCACCGGGTGATCGGCGAACGCGACGGTCGGCCGGGCTTTGTGATCCAAGTCGGCGACCCGACCGGCACGGGCACCGGCGGGCCGGGCTACTTCATCGATCTGGAGCAGAGCGAGTTGCCGCACGATTTCGGCGTGCTCTCGATGGCTCGTTCGAGCGATCCGAACAGCAACGGGAGCCAGGTGTTCGTCTGCCTGAGCCGCGACAGCACGCGCATGCTCGACGGGCTGTACACCTCGTTCGCCGAGGCGGTCTCGGGCGGGGATGTGATCCGGCGGATCGGGGCCGTCAGGGTCGGCGCCCAGGACCGTCCGGTGGATCCGCCCCGCATCGTCAGGGCGAGGCTGGTCGACGCGCCGCCTTTCGGTGAGGGCGATGGACCGCTGAGCGCCGAGGAACAGGCTCCGACGGAGCGCTGATCCTCGGTCGCTGACCTAGATATAGATCCGGATCTGTCGGGTTAGAACCTGACCGTTGCGCCGAAGCCGACAAAGGGTGTCGGGTCGAGTTCGCTTCTGGCCAGGCTGTCTCCATCGTCGTCGAAGAGTTCGATTCGGTGCCAGACCATCGCGCCCGCGCGAGCGCCGATCGAGAAGTGGGGGTTGGGGGCGTAGGTCGCGTCGAGCACGATGGGGAAGCCGCTGTCGCGGAAGACGCCGCCGCTGATGGTGTTGGCGTTGTCCAGGCGGTACTCGCGTCGCTGGTAGCCGCCACCGAGGGAGAGGGTCCACTCGTCGGTGAGCTTGTAGCGGAGCGCGGCGCCGACGCCGAGGCCGGCCGTGGCGCGCGGGTCGAGGTTGCCGAAGCTCAGGCGGTCGGAGATCTGGACATCCACGAGCACGATCGGGATCACCAGGGTGTTGTCTTCCAGGCGTGTGGAGACCGCGACACCGGCGCCGACGGTCAGCGTCTCGCTGAAGCGGTAGGTGACGATGCCCAGGCCGCCGTACGTCGCCGAGTCGTCGAGGTCGGCGCCGGACTCGCCGGAGAACTCGACGCGTGCGCCGATGATGGCGCCCCAGTGCTCGTCGAACTGGCGGCTGAGGCGGGCGCCGAAGTCGGTGGTGTGCGCGTCTCTGAGCGGGCGTTCGACGCCCTGCAGCAGACCGAAGTCGCCGAAGCGGTAGCGTGACTGCTCGTGCCCGAAGGCGAGGCCGAGCCTCGTTCGTTCATCGAGGACAAAGCCGACGCCGAGGTCGCCCCGGACCCGCGTGACGCTCATGTCGCCGTCGCCGTCCTTGAAATCGGCCTTGAAGCGGTGGTCGCCCCGGGCCGAGACGGAGAAGGTCACCAGCGGCGGGCGGCCGGTGAGCTCCTGGATCGCTTCGGAGGCCTCGCTCTCGTGCGCTTCGGTCGGGAGATCCTGGTCGGGCGGCTCGGCGAGGGCTTGCGTCGCGGTCAGGGCGCAGGCTGTGGCGGCCACGATTCGTCGGCTCTTGGTGTGCATCTGACCTCCGGGCGGTCGCGATGCTTTTCAGCGCCGCCCGGCGGAGGGTAGCGGGCCCTCGGCCTCGCGACGCTGACCGACAGCCTCGGCGCCGACGCCGGCGCGGTCGGGCCGACGGCCCGAGGGCTGCCTGTTGGCGTAGCGGGCCTCGCTTCCCCCGGCCATGAATCCCGCCGCGACATCGGCCGGGCGTCCGAAATGCGCCGTGAAAAGGGCGAGGGCCTGTTCCTCGCTGCGGATGCCCCAGCGGAGGAGTTCGATCGCCCGGAAGTACGCGCCGAGCTGCTCGGGCCGACGCTGGGCCAGGTGCGAAAAGAGCGCGTAGCTCTGGGCGTAGAAGAGGTCGATCTCGCCCTGGTCGGAGGGCGGGGCGAGGAACGCGACAACCCGGTCCCAGTCGAGCAAGCGCCCGTTCTCGAACCCCTCGGCGAGCGCCTCTTCCCGCTCTGCAAACGGGTGGGCCGGGCCGAAGGGACGGTCGGTCCGATCGGTCTCGAAGCTCAGCGCGAGCCCCTCGCTCAGCCACAGGGGGTAGACCCGGTCCGGGCGCTGGATTCCCGTGTTGAACGCCAGGAGGTGCACCGTTTCGTGGACGGACTTGGCGACGAAGTAGGTCTCGGCGCGGCTGCGGAGCGTTTCGCGGAGGCTGGCAGCCCGGCGCGAGGCCTCTGCGACGGCGATCGCGTCGGGGGCCTCACCGATCTCGCGGACCTTGGGCTGCTTGAAGGACTGGTGCCTGCGCTGCACATCCTCGACGGCTCGCGTGTACGCGGGGCCGGTGAGATCGTCGTAGAGCACGACGCGGTTTGCGCCCAGCGTGTAGTACCCGGCGATCCAGCCCGGGTCGATGTTGTCGACGCGGGCGGCGAACGAGGCGTAGGCCGCGTGCTGCTCGAAGATGATCGCGACGAGCTTCTCGGCGTGCGGGATTGGCGAGAGGGAGAGGCGATTTCCGAGCATCATCAGCTCGTCGCGGGCCCGCTCCATGTCCGTGCCGATCGTGCGCACACGGGAAGCGGGCAGGTCCGACAGGATGACAAAGTTCCGCGTCTCGTGGCGCGAGAAGCCCGGATCAAGCTCCTGCAGCAACAGACGCAGCTTTGATTCGTCGGGCAGCGGGCGGAACCGGCCGGCCAGCTCCATGTCCCGCAGGGCCTGGGCAGCGGCCCTCCGGTGCTCGGGATCGGTCCAGGCGATCCTGAAGAGCTCGACGGCGTCCCGCTCCTCCCCTGAGCGAAGGGCTCGTCGGGCTTCCTGGAACGCCTCGGCCGGGCTGACGCCCTGTCTGCCTTCCCCGATCGCCAGCGCCGATCCGGGCCGGACCAGCACGGTGACGAGGAGCAGGAGCATCAGGACGAGCGTCCTGAACGAGACCGGGTTGTGGGCGTTCTGGGCGTCGTCCATGCCCCCGGGATCGGCGTGTCGCTTCTCGCCCCCCAGCCTCCTCCCGATCCTGGGGGGAGGGGGCGGGTCGTCGTTGCGGGCTGGTTGGGTTGCGGGGTCTGGCGGGCTGAGGTTCTCGGGCCGGCGGCCGCTGTGGGCCGAGTCGCCGCGGTGATCACGGACGAGAGCCCGGCTACACTCCGATTCCCCGTCTGGGGCGGTAACTCAATTGGTAGAGTGCCAGCTTTGCAAGCTGGAAGTTGCCGGTTCGAGTCCGGTCCGCTCCACTTCGATCACCCGCGTGCTCTCGGCGGTCGGTCCTGATCGGTTCCGTCTGTGGGGCCGGACTGATTCCTGACGGAAACCCGTTTAGTCTAGTCCGCCGTCGGCCCCGCGGCAGGCCTCGCCTTGCGGGCGCTCTTCATTGAATCTTTGGAGGTCGGTCTGCGCCTTGACGACCTCGGTGCTCCATCTCCCGCTCGGATCTGCTGCGTCGAGCGACTCGGTGATCTCGACCCGACGCTCCAACGCGGCGTGCGCGCGTTCGTGGTCGCCGACCGCTGCGGCGTTCCTGTGGATGTCGCTGTAGACATGAGTGAGGTGGCGAAGGAAGTACCACGAGTTGGGGTAGACCGAGTTGAGGCGTTCGGCGTGCTCGGCGGCGAGTTCAAAGTGAGGCTCGGCCCGCTCGTGCTCTCCTGCTCTGTGGAGAATCCTACCGAGTGTGATGTGGGCCTTGGAGAGGGCGAAGGCGGACAGGTAGTGGTCTGGGTGACGGCGGTTGAGTTCTTCCGCGACGGTCATCGCCTCGTTGGCCCATCGGATCGCGTCGGGGTCGCCGCCGTTGAACAGGAGGCTCGCGATTCGGTCGTAGCTCCAGTAGAGGTTGTCGCGGTATCTGCGAGAATCGGGGTCGATGGCGACGAGCCGCCTGTCGATGTCGAGCGTCTTGTCGTAGTACCCGAGCATTTCTGCGGCGATCTCCGGCGAGTACCAGCCGGAGACGCCCGCGGGGCGGACGAAGTCGCCGCGGCGTGCGTATGCGACACCGAGCTTCATCAGGTAGTCGGGGTTGTCCGGTTGGAGTTCGACGAGCTGGAGGCGCACATCCAATGCTCGTTGGATGCAGTCTTTTGCGGTGTTCCACTCACCGGGTGTGATGCTCAGCACATCGGCGAGCGCGTACAGGGTCTCCGCGTAATCGTCGAGCAGATCCGGGTCGTCGGGCCTGCTGTGGAGGAAGTCCTCGATCTGGCGAAGCAGCTCGTTGAGCAGATCGAGCTGGATCTCCTGCGCGCCGGGGACGCGGTAGAGCCGTGTGACGACATCGCGCAGGAAGTAGTTGGAGATCCGGCGGGCCTCGGCGTACTGGGCTTCGGCCTCGGCGTGGGCGTGGATCGTCTCGATCCTTGAAATGTTGATCAGCACAAGCGCGGTGATCGCGGTGGTGATGGCGAGGGCCGCTGCGACGCTGGCGGCCCAGTGTCGCCGGAGAAACTTCGTCGTTGTGTAGAGGGCGCCCGGCCCTCGGGCGAGGATCGGCTCGTGGTTCAGGTGTCTTCGGATGTCTTCGTCGAGCTCGCGGACGGTTTCGTACCGATCATCCTGCTTCGGCGCCATCGCGTGGGCGATGATCGTGCCGAGCTCGCCCCGCAAGAGCTTGGTCTCGGGCGAGGTCTGCGCGAGGGCACGCTGGTCGGCCGGCGCCTGCGCGGGGGGCAGCGATTCTGTCAGCAGGCAGTAGAGCAGGACCCCGAGGGCGTAGACATCACTCCGTGTGTCGGCCCGCTCGCCACGCCGTTGCTCGGGGCTCATGAAGCCGAACGAGCCGACGACCGCGCCGGCCATCGTCAGGCTTGGGCCGGTGCTCAGCCCGTCGTCGATCAGCCTCGCGACCCCGAGGTCGACCAGGCGGACGCGGGGGCGGCCTCCCGTGCGTTCGACCAGCACATTTGCGGGCTTGATGTCGCGGTGGATGACGCCTCGCTGGTGGGCGTGGTGTACGGCGTCGCAGAGCTCGCGGAAGAGGGCGAGGCGGTCGGGCAGTGTGGTCTCGTGCTTGATGCAGTCGCGGTCGATGGGCGGGCCGTCGACAAACTCCATGACGATGAACGGTCGTCCGTCCGCGGCTTCGCCGACATCGAGCAGGCGGGCGATGCCGGGGTGGTCGAGCCCGGCCAGGAGGCGAGCCTCGCGTCTGAGGCGGTCGGCGCCGGTGCCCGAGACCACGGCCGGACGGAGCAGTTTGATCGCCACGGGCCTGCGGATGGGGCGGGTCTGCTCGTACAGGTAGACATCGCCGGCGCCGCCGCAGCCGATGAGGCGGACGGGCGTGTACTTGTCGCCCAGAGGTGGGATTTCGCCAGGGCTCGGTCGAGCGGCACGCCGGAGCTCGGTGAGATCGATCGCCGGGGTGTCGATCGCTTCGGCCGCCGCGGAACGGTCGGCCCTCAGGAGCCTCAGGACGCGCTCGGCGAGCGGATGGTCCTCGCCGGCGGCTCGCCTGACGAACCGCTCCTGTTCGGGCTCTGACAACTCGCGGGCCTCAAGGAAGAGTCGTTTGGTCCGGTCGTTTGTGCTCGTCGGGTTCATCTTCACCGAGCTTTTCCGCCAGCGATGCCCGGGCAAAGGCCCAGTCGTTTCGAACTGTCCGGGTGCTGACACCCAGCACGTCGGCGATCTCCTCCTCGCTCATTCCCCCGAAGAAGCGCAATTCAACGACTCGGGCGGCACGCGGATCTTCCTTTTCAAACTGAATCAGCACATCGGCCACCTCGATCGCCAGTCCGGGCCCCGAATAGGGGGCTTGGAAATCGCCGATTTGCAGCACGCGTCGGCGGCCGCCGCCTCGCCGTTCGGCGTTCTTTCGCCTGGCGTGGTCGATCAGGACATGGCGGAATGCTCTGGACGCGTACGCCATGAAGGCCTGATCGCTCTGGAATGAGAGGTCGGTCCGATCGGCGAGCCTGAGCCAGAGTTCGTTGATGACGGCGGTCGGCTGGAGGGTGTGGCCCGGGCCTTCGGCGCGGAAGAAGTCGGATGCGATCTTCCGAAGCTCCTCAAGAACGCGGAGGAAGACCTCCTCCGCCGACCCGTGGGTTTGTGATCCGCGCTGCTGCATCGCAAAAATCGCTGAAACTTTCCTCGCTGCGTTTCCTCACCCGCCCGCGAAATGCGCTTGTGCTTGAGTACGGATGAACGGGCGGGCCCTGAACAGCCCGTCAGATCGCCAAGATAGCAAACGGAGGCCCGCCCAGAAAGCGCGTCTTCTGATGTATGTGCGTGGGTTGATCGTTTATGCGATCAGATCCAGAACAGATCCTTGGTCGCCCGAGCGAATCGGCCCGGGCTAGCAGAGCAGGAGTACGGTCATGTTGAAGCGGTTTGGGTCCGAGCAGAAGTTCGTGGCGTTGGTGTCCGGTGCGGTGATCGGGTTCGGCGGGCAGGCGCTCGCCCAGAGCGAGATCCTTGTGGCCGACACAGGGAGCAAGGTTGTCAGGTTCACCGAGTCGACCGGCCAGGCGCTTGACCACTTCATCGGCGCCGGGATCTCCCCGTTGAGCGATCCGCGCGAGATGGTGATCGGACCCGACGGCAGGCTTTACATCGCCAGCCGTGGAAATGGTTCTGTCTTGAGGTACAACGCCAAGGAAGGATTCTTTCTGGACACCTTTGTGACTCCGGGCTTCGGGGGGCTGAGCAATCCAGAGGGGATGACCTTCGGCCCCGATGGCTGGCTCTATGTCAGCAGCCGCGGCAACAACAGGATCATCCGATACAACCCGGCGACCGGGGCTTCAAACCAGTTCGTTCCCAACAGCACGGGCGGGGGCACGGGTGGGCTCAATCGGCCGAAGGGTCTCGCGTTCGGCCCCGACGGCCACCTGTATGTCGCCAGCTCTGCTACAAACAGTGTGCTTCGCTTCGATGGGACGACGGGGGAGTTCATCGACGAGGTGGTGACGCAGAGTCAGGTGCCGATCGCGGGCCCACGAGGCCTGCTGTTCGACGGCGACGGGTACATGTATGTGGCCAGCAGCAACACGAACTCGGTGATCCGTGTGGCCCCGGTCACGCTCACACCCTCGGTCTTCATTCCGTCGGCGAGCGGAGGGTTAGATCTGCCGCACTACATGGCGTTCCACCCATCGGCGGACGATCCGCAGCGTACATTGCTTGTGGCGAGCACCGGCGGCAATGGGCGTGTGCTCCGATATAGGGGCACGGACGCCGGCGGACAACCGGGGTCGTTCCTGGGAGTCGCTGTCGAGAACAATGCGGGTGGCTTGAACAATAGTCCGATCACAGTGCTTGTGCTGTCCGACTCGGTCGAGTGCCGCGCCGATTTCAACAACGACGGCGTGATCGACGCCGACGACTTCTTCGCGTTCCTCAGCGCGTTCGCGGCGGGCTGCGACTGACCACTCCGAGATGGATCAAGTGGTCGACGATCCAAGCCAACATAGGTTTGAACGGGGGGCCGGCCTTGGAGCGATCCGAGGCCGGCCTTTTTTCGGTTCATGCGCCCGCAGGTCTCGCTCAGGATGTCCGGGCGATTCGGTAGACCAATGCGTACATGACCGGTACGACAAAGAGCGTCAGGACCGTCGCGAACGCCAGCCCGCTCATGATCGTCACCGCCATCGAGACGAAGAAGTCGTCGCCAAGCAGCGGGATCATGCCCAGCACTGTGGTGAGGGCCGCGAGCACGACCGGGCGCATCCGGCTGACCCCCGCGTCGACAATCGCGCTCAGGCGGTCCTTGGCGTCGGCGGTCCGCAGTTCCAGCTCATCGAGGAGCACCACCGCGTTCTTGATCAGCATGCCCGAGAGGCTCATAAAGCCGAGCAGGGCCATGAAGCCGAAGGGCTGGCCCGTCATGAGCAGGCCCAGCGTTACACCGATCAGCGCGAGCGGAACGGTCGCGAAGACAATCAGCGGCGGCCTGACGGCGTTGAACATCGCGACCACCACCAGCACCATCAGCACACCGACGAGCGGGAACCGCGAGAGCAGCGCCCGCTGCGCATCGCGTGAGTCCTCGCGCTCGCCGCCCCACGAGAGCGTGTAGCCGGGAGGAAGGTCGATCGCGTCGATCGCGGGGGAGAGCCGCTCGACGGCGCGGCTGGAGCTGGTTCGCGAATCGGCCATAACTGTCAGCGTCGGCAGACGGTCGCGCCGGCGGATGATCGTGTGTTCGCTCTCGGTGGTGAACGCGCCGACGACCTGTCTCATCGGGATGCGTCTGCCGGCGGCGGGGCTCCAGATCTGTGCGTCGCGGACATCGGCGACTTCCTGGCGTTCACCGGCCGGGGGGCGGGCGATGATCGGCAGTAGGCTGCCGTCGTCTCGGTAGACTCCGACGAGAACGCCCTCTGTGTGATAGAGCATCGCCCTGGCGATGTCGCGCCTGGTCAGCCCCGCGTCCCGAGCTTGCATCTCGTTGATCACAGGCCGGAGCACGAGCGTGCGCTCACGCCAGTCGTCGCGGATGTCGACGATGTCGGGGTCGGTCTCGAACTCCGCCCTGACGCGTGAGGCCAGGCGTTGAAGCTCGTCGGGTTCGGGGCCTCGGAGCCTGACCTGGATCTTCTGGAGCTGGCCCGGCCCGAGCGAGAATCGTCGCGGCAGAGCTTCGACCTGCGGGTGGCTCTCGCGGATGCTCGACCTGATCTCGGCCATCAGCGCGTCGATCGATCGGTCGTTCTCGACGCCCACGAGCAGCATGGCGTAGGTCGGGACGGGGTCCTCTGGGGTGTAGGTCAGGAGGAAGCGGGGGGCGCCGGCGCCGACGAACTCGGAGACATCCGTCACGCCGGCGAGGCGCCCGACCTCGCTGGCGATCTCGGCGGCGGCCTTGTCGGTGCGTTCGATCGCCGTTCCCTGGGGCATCCACATGTGCACCATGAACTGCGCTCTCGTCGAGGGCGGGAAGAAACTCCGGTCGACCGCCGCGAAACCCGCGACCGAGAGCAACAGGAGCACCGCCATGCCCCCGAGCGTCACAACCCTGTAGCGGAGCGCCCAGCTGAGCAGCGAGCGGTACGCCCGGTAGATTCTGCCGGCGTGCGGGTCGTCTTCGGTCTGCTTGGGCGCACCGAGCCACCACCAGCACAAGACCGGCGTGAGGGTCACCGCCAGCACCCAGCTCAGGAGCAGCGAATAGCTGACAACAAAGAAAAGCGAGCGGGTGTATTCACCGGTCGCGTCGCGCGAGAGCCCGATCGCCGCGAACGCGAGCGCCGCGACCAGCGTGGCCCCGAGCAGAGGCTTTGCGGTCTGTCTGACGACACGGGAGATCGCCTCGATCTTGCCGAGCCCGCGCCTGAGATTCACCTGTGCGCCTTCGACGACGACGATGGTGTTGTCGACGAGCATGCCGAGCGCGATGATGAGAGCGCCGAGGCTGACGCGTTCGAGCATCAATCCCGTTGACTTCATCAGCGCGAAGGTGCCGGCGATGGTGAGCAGCAGCACAACGCCGATCAGCACGCCGCTCCGAAGCCCCATCGTGAAAATCAGCACGAGGATGACGATCACCAGCGCCTGAGTCAGACTGAGAAAGAACCCGCGGACGGCTTGGGTCACGGCGGTCGACTGGTGGGCGATCAGTCCGATCTCGATGCCGACGGGTGTCTGGGCCTGCAGCTCTCTGACGCGTCGATCGACCGCCCTGCCCATGCGGACGGCGTTGCCGCCCTCGACCGTCGAGATCCCGATCCCGATCGCCGGACGTCCGTTGAACCTCATCAGGCTTGTCGGCGGATCGCGGTAGCCCCGCCTGATCTCGGCGACATCGCCGAGGTAGAGGCGAGCGCCGGCGAGCTCTCCGTGCAGGACCATCAGCTCGCCGATGTCCTCGGCGGCGGTGAACTGCCCGGATGGATCGATGCGGATCCGGCGCTCACCGGCCAGCACCCGACCCGCCGGCGCGGCCAGATTGCGCCCCTCGAGTGAGGCGTACAGCGCCGACGGCGGCACGCCCAGCTCCGCGAGCCTCTCGCGCGAAAACTCGACAAAGACCGTCTCCTGCTGGTCGGCATACAGCGTGACCTTGCCGACATCCTCGACCTGCAGGAGCTCCCGTCGGAGCATGCTGGCGTGGTCCTTCAACTCGGCGAAGCTGAAACCGTCGCCGTACACCGCGTAGAAAACGCCGTAGACGTCTCCATAGTCGTCGACGACGATCGGGGCCGACGCGCCCGGCGGCAGATCGCGTTCGGCGTCGGCGACACGCCGGCGGAGCTCGTCCCAGATCTGCGGGAGGTCCCGGCTGGTGTACCGGTCGCGGATCCGGACGGTCACGGTCGAGCGGCCCGGCTCGGAGAGGCTTGTGACTCGTTCGAGCTGGCCCATCCTCTGCACCGCCGACTCGATTTTGTCGGTGACTTCGCCGGCAACCTCCGACGCCGACGCGCCCGGGTAGTGGGTGATGATCAGGGCTTGCTTGATCGTGTACTCGGGATCTTCCAGCCGGCCCATAGATTGGTACGACCAGATGCCCGCGCCGAGCATCGCCAGCGTGATCGCGACAACGACGGTGCGATATCGGATGGAGAGCTCGGCGATGTTCAACGCCGCCCCGCCTCGGGCCGCTGATCGCGGTCCGCTTCCGGGCGTTCGGCGGCGGGCGCGGGCCGATGACTCCCTTCAACCGGACGGACCCGCTGTCCCTCGCGGAGTTCGCGCAGGCCGGCGGTCGCAATGAGCGTGCCTGGCTCGGGGCCTTCGACCAATTCCACGCCCGCGGGCAGGATGGTGCCGGTTCTCACCGAAAGACGACGGGCGGTCGCCGTGCCATCAACGCCCTCTTCCAGCGCCCAAACGAAGCGGTTGCCCTCCCCGTCGATCCAGATCGCCTCGGGCGGCACGACCACGGGCCCACCGTCACCCTCCGACTCCGAGGCGTACTCGATCACGGTCGCGGTCATCCCCGGCAGGATCACCGCCTCCTCGGGAGGGACCATCTCCAGAATCGCGACGAAAGTCTGGGTGGTCCGCGCCGCCTCGGTCGTGTACTCGATCAGCTCCGCGTCGAACTCTTCCCCGGGAAGAAAATCGAATCGCACCGCGTGCCTGACTCTGTCTTCATAGTTGCGAGCAAAGGCGACGCGAGACTCGTGCACATTGACCTCGATTCGGATCGCAGAGATATCGAGCAGACGCAGCACGCGCTGGCCAGGGCGGATCGGCTGGTGCAGATCGATGTAAATGTCCGAGACAAGCCCGTCCAACGGCGCCGATAGCGTCGCGTCCTCGAACGCCTTTTCCGCGAGTTCGCGCTCGGCCTTTGCGAGGTCGACGGCGGTCTTCGCACGTGTCGTCTCCATCTGCGTGGCCGCCCCCCGCTCGGCGGCGGAAGTGATCGCTCTCAGCTCGATCTCCGCCTGTTCGTGGCGGGCGATACTCGCCGTGCGCCGGCTCCGGAAGTCGCGGAGGTCGAGCTCGGCGAGGGTGTCGCCCTCGCCGACCCGCTGACCTCGGGTGATCGGGAGACCGCGCACCACGCCGGGCACCTCGAACTCGAGGGTCAGTTCCTGCCTGGCGCGAACGCGAGCGGGATAGGTCGCTAGTTCTTCGCGGGGGCGCTCGACTCGGACCGCCAGAACGGGACGCACCGTCTCGGGGGCCGCATGGTCTGTCCGATTTCGCCCCAGGACGAAGTACAGCAAAGTCGCGCCGGCCACAACCGCGACCAGTGCGAGGCCGACAAAGACTCGATTTCGGATCTCGGCGTGTGCCATGTGGCTCCCCGGCCCCCGGTCCGGCCGGGTCGATGGTAGTCGCGCCTGTAGCGAGTTAGATGCCGAAGCGAGACCAGAGAAAAACCACGGCAAAGCCGGCAAAGAACACCACCCCCGCGAGGCTCACCGCCCGAGTGATTCGGGCGGGTCTGAAGGCCTCGGGCACTTCTGGCGCCGTCATCGCGCGATGGTTGAACCATGCCAGCAGGGGCGTGCCGAGGAAGCTCAGCGTGGTCGCCAGGTCGACCAGCCCTGTCATGCTCTCGCGGAAGCGGCCGACCAGCAGCATCGCCCCGATCACGATCGCCGCCATCGCGATCCAATAGCCTGTTGTGCGCGACAGATCCCTCGTGGCGCCCTCGTCCCACGGGCGCTCAGGGCCGCCGAACCTCGCGACCAGCACGACGATGCTCCGCGGCAGCGCGTCGAGCACCGTCAGCAGCGTCGAAAACATCACCGCCAGCGCGCTCGCCCCGATCACGGGCGTGAACCACGGGCCGAAAACGCTCTCGTACAGGGAGAAGAGCTGGGCGACAAACGCCGCGGGTGAGGGCGAGGGTTCGACCCCGTTCTGGCGCATCACCACCGATCCCAGCACCGCGAACGCGCACGCCAGCAGCAGGCAGAGGCCGAACCCGATCAGAAACTCGGCGCGACAGACGCGGGCCGTCGGGCTCGTGCCGGTGCGCTTGGAGCGGGCGATCGTCCAGAGCGAGTTCCAGACCGTGATGTCGAGCGGCGCCGGCATCCAGCCGATCAGCGCGACGATGAACACCATCGACGCCGCGCCGGTCACACCCGAAGGCCACTCGAGCGAGATCGAGAAATCGATCCGGGGCAGCACGGCGCCCGCGGCGACCATCGTCGTCGCCAGCATCACGACCATGAGCGCCTTCATCACCCTGTCGAGCCAGGCGAAGCCCCCGGCCGCGAGGATGCACGCCCCGACGCCCAGCAGCCCGGCGCAGACCCACGCAAGCTCCGCGTCCGCCGCGCCGAAGACGGGCACGAGCACCGCGGCCTTGAAGATCGCCGCGGTCACCATCGAGATCGCGGCGACGATCGCAAAGGCCGTCCCCGCCACGATCACAGCGAAGATCGCGAGGGTGTAGCGGCCTTGGCGCCGGTAGGCCTCGAGGAGGGAGGTCCCGGTGGCCGCGGCGTACCTCGGCCCCGCCAGCATCGCCGGGAGCTTGAGCAGGTGGACGAGGATGATCAGGGGCAAGAGCGTCAGCCCGTAGATGGCCCCCGAGCGTGTCGACTGCACAAGGTGCGAGACACCGATCGCGGCCCCGGCGAAGAGGATGCCCGGACCGAGCGCTTTGAGGAGGTTCCCGCTCTGCTGACTTGCCACGGGCGGCGAGTGTACCGGGACGGGGGGCCGAGTGCAGTGCTCCATGGCTGATTTGGGATTCCGCCGTCCGCCGCCATCGGCCGGTCGAGCTCGCGATCAGCAGGAAAGAGAAAATGGATCGACTCCGTAGTCAAACAGCGGGAGGCTCACTGAAGTGAGCCTCCCGCTGTGCTTCTCGTCCACGCGCGGTTTAGGCGCGGTTTTCGATCTTGAAGCGGCCGACGAGGGCCTGGAGGTGTTCGGCCTTGGCCGAGAGTTGGGCCGCGGCCATCGAGGCCTGGCCGATGCCTTCGCTGGATTGGCGTGTCACCGCCGAGATCGACTCGATACTCTTGCTGACCTGTTCGCTGGTGGCGGCCTGCTCTTCGGCCGCGGCGGCGATGGTCTGGATCATCATTGCGACATCCGACGCGGTCGAGACGATCCGCTCTAAGCTCTTGCCCGCCTCCGAAGCCATGCGGACGCCGGACTCGACCTGCGTGGTCCCGGTGTTCATTCGCTGGACGGCCTGCTCGGTCTCGCACTGGATGGTGGCGATCGACTCGCCGATCTCTTCGGTCGCCCGTTGGGTTCGTTCTGCGAGCTTTCGCACTTCGTCCGCCACGACCGCGAAGCCGCGCCCGTGCTCGCCGGCCCTGGCGGCCTCGATCGCCGCGTTGAGGGCCAGGAGATTGGTCTGATCCGCGATGTCGTTGATGACGCGGACGATCTGCCCGATCTGTTCGCCCTTGCGGCCCAGTTCCGAGACCGAGGCGGCCGATGCTGAGACGGCCTCGCTGATCGAGTTGATCTCGGTGATCGTTCTGCTGACGATCTCGCCGCCCTCGGACGCGGCACTGCCCGAGTCCTCGGCGTTTCTCGCAGCGTCGGCGCTCTTGCGGGCGACCTCGACGACGCTGGCGGACATCTCCTCCATCGCGGCGGAGATCTGGGTGAT
Organism: Phycisphaerales bacterium; assembly: GCA_020831775.1. Classification (GTDB taxonomy): domain Bacteria; phylum Planctomycetota; class Phycisphaerae; order Phycisphaerales; family UBA1924; genus SLFH01. The sequence goes on along the minus strand of JAFIFZ010000015.1, from coordinate 41,707 downwards.
CTGCGTTTCCTGCTGATCGATCCCCGTTGCGAGCTGTTCGCTGGATGCGGCGATTTCCGTCGATGCCGAGGCGACCTCGCGGGTGGTGCCGGCGACCTCTCCGATCAGCTTCTGCAGACGGTCCATGAAGGTGTCGAACCACTTGGCGAGCTGGCCGATCTCGTCCTCGCGATTGATGCTCAGGCGCTTGGTCAGATCGCCCTCACCCTCGGCGATGTCGCGGACCATCGCGACCATGGAATTGATCGGGCGGGTGAGCAACCGACCGAGGACGAAGACAAAGCCGGCGACCGCGACGACGATGACGGGGACGGTGAACGCGGCCCCACGCATCATGAAGCCCGCCACCTGCGCGTCGAGCCCGTCGAGGGGCATGGCGATCTCGTAGGCGCCGTGGGTGTCCCCGACCTTCCAGCCCTCCATGCGGAAGCCGAGGAGGTCGCGCCCCTGCGCGTCGCCGCCGTGCACTCCGGGGTCGCCGTGGCACATCATGCACGACTGACCGAGACGGATGGCGCGCATGTAATGCAGCGTGTTGGTCTCTGTGTTGATTCTCCCGAGGTGGTCTTGGCCGCCCCTTGCGACCTGCGACTCGAGATCGCGCAGCAGCGAGGCGCGGAAGCTCCCCGGCTCCGGTTCGTTGTCTTTGTTGCGTGCATCGAAGGCCGCGACGCGGAAGTCGATCCCCTCGACGACGGCCGCTTCCTCCGCGGTGGACCAGCCGACAACGACCGGGATGGTGTTGAAGAACCGCGTGTCTCGGTAAGAACGCCCCTCGCTGATCTGTTGCCTGGCCTCGGAGAGCAGTGTTTCCATGTCGAATGCGCCCTCGGCGATCAGCCTGCCCGCGTAGTCCTTGGCCTGGTCGGCGACCGCCGTGAACGCGGCCGCCTTTTCCATGAGCAGTTGTTCGCTGTCGGCGCGGTAGCCCTTTGTAAATACCGCATAGTTCACGCCGATCGCGATCGCAAGGATCGCAACGGACGCCAGAATGATCTTTGTCGACAGCCCGAGCGAGCGGATGAAACCGGACATGCGTAGACCTCAATGTGCTGCCGAGCGGCGACGGACCCGACGCCGTCTCGGTGCAGTCGCATCGGAGAGTGGATTGCGAACAATGACATCGTGTTATCAAAATACTTGTCCGTTGCGGCATTCTTCTTGGCAATAGGCGGGGGGCTCGCCATTCTGCGACTCCCCCTTCCGGTGTGGCCGACCGGATTGCGGAGTCCTGTATCCCTGAGAGCCAGCAATCGCTGTTCGCCCGCGTCCAAAAGCGAGAGAGAATGAAAACGGCGAGCCCCGTTCGGAGCCCGCCGTGGAGAGAGACGAGGAGTTCGTGCTCGAAGACCGCGTCAGTCAGCGATCTTGAACCGTCCGACCAGCGCCTGGAGCTGCTCCGCCTTGGAGCTGAGCTGGGCGGCGGCGGTCGCGGCCTGGCCGACGCCTTCGGACGACTGGCGCGTCACCGCCGAGATCGACTCGATGCTCTTGCTGACCTCTTCGCTGGTGGCGGCCTGCTGCTCGGCCGCGGCGGCGATGGTCTGGATCATCGCGGCGACATCCGAGGCGCTGGTGACGATCCGCTGGAGGCTGTCGCCGGCCTGCGTTGCCAGGTCGGCGCCGGTCTTGACCTGCTCGGAGCCGATGTTCATCCGCTCGACAGCCTGCTTGGTCTCGACCTGGATGATCTGGATCGAGTCCCCGATCTCCTCGGTCGCTCGCTGGGTGCGCTCGGCGAGCTTGCGCACCTCGTCGGCGACGACTGCGAAGCCACGACCGTGCTCGCCGGCGCGTGCCGCCTCGATCGCGGCGTTGAGGGCCAGGAGGTTGGTCTGATCGGCGATGTCGTTGATGACCGCGACGATCTGCCCGATCTGCTCGCCCTTCTTGCCAAGCTCGGCGACAGAGTCGGCCGAGTCGGAGACCGCGTCGCGGATGCCGTGCATCCCCTCGATCGTCCGGCCGACAACCTCGCCGCCCTCGTGGGCGATCTTGCCGGATTCGTCGGCGTTCTTGGCGGCGTCGGCGCTCTTGCGGGCGACCTCGACGACGCTGGCGGACATCTCCTCCATCGCGGCGGAGATCTGGGTGATCTGGGCGTCCTGCTCGTTGATGCCGGTGGCGAGCTCCTCGCTCGACGCGGCGATCTCCGTCGAGGCGGAAGCGACCTCACGCGTCGCGCCGGCCACATCGCCGATCAGCGTCTGCAGGCGCTGCATGAAGGTGTCGAACCAGCCGGCAAGCTGGCCGATCTCGTCCTTGCGCTCGAGGTTCAGACGCTTGGTCAGATCGCCCTCACCCTCGGCGATGTCGCGGACCATCGTGACCATCGAGTTGATCGGGCGCGTCAGCAGCACGCGGAGGATCCAGACGAAGCCCGCGAGCGCGACGACCACCAGCGGCACCGTCATCATCGCGGCGCGGCTGGTAAAGCCAGCGACCGTCGCGTCCAGATCGTCCAGCGGGATCACCAGTTCGTAGGCGCCGTCGACCGCCCGGCCGGAGTTGTTGCCGGCCTGGACCTCGGCGTCGGTCAGCAGCGGGTGGCCGTACGCGATCGCCGACGGGTGCACATGCAGCGACCGGAGCACATACATGCTGTTGCTCGATGCGTCGTACCGGCTGACCATGTTCTGGCCTCCGGCGGCGACCTGTCGCTCCAATTCGCTCAGCAGGTCAGCGCTCATCGTGCCGCGCTGCGGGCGATGGTCATCGAACCTTGCGTTGAACGACACAACCCGAAAATCGAAGTTTTGCGCACGCGCGGATCGTTCGCCTGTTCGCCAAGCGGATACGAGTGGAATCGAGTTGAAGTATTCGGTGTTTCGCAGAGCCACTCCGGCACGCTCTCTCTCCTTCGCTCTCTCCAGCAGAGCTTCGCGGTCGATGATTCCTTCGTCCAACTGTGCCACCCCGTTGGCTTGCACCTCGTCGATAATCGCGGTGAACGCCGTCGCCTTCTCGAGCAAGAGCTGCTCCCCGAGGTCGTCGTATCCATCGATGAACACCGCGTAATTCACACCCACTACAACTACCAGCACCGTGGTGACCACGGCAATGATCTTGGTCGAGAGACCGAGCGAACCGAACAGGCGTGTCATAGCCCCGTTCCTTTCTGATCCGGTCGGTGCGCAGCCCGACCCCGCGTTATCCCGGGCTGAGGGGGGCCACCGCGACCACCCCGCCCGGAACCGGCCAATCGGAAAGAGGCGGCGGGCCCTTCAGCATCAAGGGAGTTCAGCGGAAGCAATGGGACACCGGCCCCCTTGCCCCGGCGTGTCGCTCCACAGCGGCGGGGCGCCTGTTCGGGCGGTTTTGCCGCTCTGCCCCACCCTTCAGGCCACCCGGTTTTGGCGAGTCGTCCGGGAGTGGGGGCCTCGCCTGGGGGGCCCGGAACCCATGGACAACCACGGCTATTCGGCATCAGATCCGGGCAAAGATCCGATATTTTCGGGAACCCCGCTTGGGGCGGAGGCGTCCAAACCCTCAACCCCCGCTCAAGGAGACCACGATGCGGACCGTCCCACCGACTGCAGTGTTTCTCGTCCTCTCGATCTTTTTGACCTCGTTGCTCGCCGGCGACGCCCTCGCCCAACGCGGCGGCGTCGACATGCGCTGGCGCTGGCCCGAAGGGCGCGAGACCCGCTTCGAGATGGTTGAGGAGATGACTCAGGAGATGGGCGCCGGTACACGCGACGCCAAGACCCGCAGGTGGAACCGACGCATCGAGTTCACCGAGAAGGTCGTCCGCTCCGACGAGGAAGAATCATTCGTCGAGCGCACCATCACCCGCGTGGTCATCGACGCGGACGACCCGGAAGAGGGCCGCGTCCAGTACGACTCCGATCAGCGAACACGAAGCCCGCACCGCGAGGCCGAGTCGCACAGGCTCGTCCGCCCCTTCGCACGCATGGTCGGCCAGAAGGTCTCGTTTGCGATCACGCACGACGGGACCATCACCGACGCCCGGGGCGGCGACGACCTCTTCAACGCGATGTTCGCAGAGCTGGACATTTCGGGCATGCCCGGCCTCTCCGCCGGCGCAGGCGGCGGGGATTACCGCTCGCAGATCGAGCAGTCCTTCCGCGTGATCCCAAGGCAATCCGTCACGCCCGGCTCGTCCTGGGACGCACGGGTCGAGCACTCGATCGGCCCCATCGGCAGAATCGTCGAGGAGACGCGCCACACGCTCCGAGGACGCCCTGCCGGCGGGCGAGCCCGAATCAACTCCGAGGGCAGGATGTCTATCCGGCTGGCGGGCGGACTGGACGGCGCGATGGGCATCCGCATCAACGATGCCACGCACTCGGGCGAAACGGTCTTCGACCTCGAAGCGGGCCAGATCGTCGAGCAGAAGTCGAACATCGACTGGTCGTTCACGGTCGACGGCGTCCTGCTCGACCCGTCCCGCGCTCTGGAAGACCCGGGCGAGCAGCGGGTGAACATCCGCCAGAGCGCCTCGCTGCGAAGGATGCGCTGAGCGAAGCTAGCCGATGATCGCCTTCCGCTGGTTCACATAGTCCCAGAGGACATAGCGGTCCAGGTCCCCGCCAGCGGTGAAGAAGACGCGCCCCTTCGTCGGCTCGGCCAGGCGGTGGGCGAACTGGATGTCGTCCTCGCTCTGCGACCAGCTCGGCAGCAGGAAGATGTTGATCGTGATGTTCTCGCGCACGCACGCGAACGCCTCACGCATCGTCGCGTCTTCTGTCCGCGGGTCGGGCGGGTAGAGCAGGAAGAGCTGCTCCGCCTCGAAGTGCGCCGTCGGCAGTCCGTCGGTGATGAGCACGATCTGCCGGTTCGGCGTGTCCTGGGCCGCCAGAAGTTGGCGGGCGAGCTGCATCCCGTGCTGGATGTTGGTGAAGTGGGGGGGCAGCATTGCCTCGGTGATCGTTGGGTCCGACAGGTCCGCACGCAGCCGTACGACCGGATCGTGGATTGTCACCGGCTTGGGGAGCAGCGTCGCCACCTCGCCCGCAGACCGCACCTTGGCGATCGAGTACACCTCGATGAATCGCAGGAAGTCGCCCGGGTACTCGCTCTTGATCAGCCCGTCGAGGGCGAGGGCCATCTTTTTGGCCTGGACATACAGCCCGCCGTAACGCATCGAGCCGGACATGTCCATCAGCACGCAGGTGGCGCACTTGGGGTTGTTGCGTGTGCGGTGGATCTCGATGTCTTCGGGTCGGAGGTTGACGCGTCCGGCCTGTCTCGCTGAGTCCGCCCCGGCTTCCCCCGTCCGCTCGCGCTCGCCAGCCTCGCGCAGCAGGGCGTTGATGAACGACTGCGGCGCGTCCATGTGCGTCACCGAGTCGCCGAACTCGTAGCCCCGCGTCGAGGGCAACTCGACGGCGCCCTCGCCCTCGATCGGTCCGGTGTGACGCCCGGACCTCGCGGCCTGCATGTTCCCGAAGATCTCCTCGAGGATCCGGCCCTGAAACAGCGCGTACGCCCGCGGCCCGAGCCGGAAACCCTCGGCAGCCTGCTCGACGCCCTGCAGCTCCGCCTGCTGGCGCAGGTACTCTTCGACCCGCCGACGCATGCCCTCAAGCTCGCCCACGTTCGCTTCGTCGGCGAACCGGCGCAACGCCTCCATGTCCACCAGACCGACCTTCGCGTTCTTGCGCGCCTCGCGGAGCTGTTCGAGCAGGCGGTCGATCTCTTCGAGCTCTTCCTTGACCTCCAGCGCCTTCTCGACAGTCATCTCCTCGCGCCCGACAAAGTCGTACTTGGCCGCGAGCTGCTCGACCTCGTACCGCTCGCCGAGCGTCTCGCGCAGGCGCAGCAGTTGCGAGGCGAACTTGGGGTAAGCCCGCTCGGCGCTGTACCACAGGGCGGTCAGGTGGCGGATCACGCCGCTGGAGAGGGCCTGGCGGAACTCGCTCCGCAGTTCCTTGGGCGGATCGATCGCCTCGCCTTGCTTGCGGAAGGCGTCGAGGGCGGCCCGGCGTGCGGCCGTGGTCTCGTAGGTCTCCAGGATCTTCCGCTTGCGCTCCAGCAGCATCTCGATCAGCGCGTCGAGGCTCGGGCCAAGGCCGGCGATCTGGGAGGGATCGATCTCGACCGCCTCGGCGAGCTCCTCGGGCGTCAGGTCGCGGGTGGAGCCGTAGCGGAGCATGTGCTCCATCGCCGCCCCGGCCACATCCGGCGGGGGCGTGGTGGGGGAAGGGAACTTGACGGGGTCGTAGCCGAGGTAGGTGTGGACGATGCCGCCGAGCTTTCGGCCGTGCGTCCGTCCGGGGTCTGGTTGCGTCTGATCGGCCATCTGGTATGCTTTCGCGGCCCGGGGTGCGTGCGATGCCGCCGGCCCCGGATTCATTGCGAGGACCCCCGACACTAGGGGTCCGCACTGGGAGAAACGCCCGGCCCGGCCCGGGGTGGATACGGGGGAAGGCCGATGCGCTGGTACACGGTCAAGTTCGAAGCCAAGTTCACCGGCGAGGAACGCTACGAACGAGTCCAGGCCGAAAACGAGGCCGCGGCGAGGGCGATCATCGAACGCAACCACCCGGGGGCGACCATCCTCTTCATCGCCGAACGCACGCCGGCGGACCCCGACGAGCGAGCCGAGCGCGAACTGGCCGACCGGCTGAAATCTTGGGCGTGGCTGGCCCTGGTGCTCTGGCCCGTCGGCGTTGTGACTGGCGCGATCGCTGTGGTGTCGGTCTGTAGGACCCGCGGAAACTACGGCTACGACGCTGCACTCGCGAGCGGCATCACAGTCGGTCTCCACTTTCTGGTGGTGCGCCCATTGATCGCGGCGTTTATTCTGCGGATCGGGTTGTTTGGATAATCAAGGTCATGCAGTGAGGAGATGTATCATTGCCCATCCCATCGATCCAAAAACTGCTCGCCGCCCCGGCGCCGGGGCTCGTGTTTGAAGTTGACGATATCGACGGTGACGCGCAGATCGCTCGCCAGACGCCGCACTTGCTCGGTGGCCCGGCCTCGCCAGCCGAGCTCCGGACGCTCCGGCAGCTGACCGGTGGTGATCCAGCGCACGCGACGCTTGAAAAGGTCTACGAGCGTCACAACGGGCTCCAGCTCTACCTGATGTGGGACGGCACGAACGGTTTGCCGTTCGCTGCGGTGCATCTGCTGCCGATCTCGATGTGGGCCGTCAGCTCGATGGAGTACAAGAGCGAGGAAGAGATGGAGTCGCTCTCGGCCTTCCCGATGTATGCCTCCGGATCGTGGCGGATCATCGGGCTGTTCGCCAGCGGCAAGACGGTTCTGGTCTACTTTTTCAACGGGGAAAGGGACGGAGAGTCTGTTGCCGGAGAAGTCTTCACCCTCTCACTCGACCCGATTCTCGGTGCCGATGAAGAGTTGGCGGAGAGCTTCGAAGCCCTGCTCGATGCCGTGGCGGAAGACCCCGCGGATTTGATCGGAAAGATCAGTCTCGTCTGGCAGCTCAACGACAAGGGCGACGACTTAATCGGCGATGTCATCAGTCACGCCGAAGACATCACGACGCATCCGGGCTTCTCGGATTGGACCGGGTAAGCCGAGAGATTTGCTTTTCCGCGCCCGGGGTCATCCTCGCGCGCCGATCTGCAAGATCGTGTTCATGGGTCAATTCAAGTGGAGTCTGGCCGATGCCCATCCCATCGTTCCAAAGACTGCTCGCCGTCCCAGCCCCGGGGCTCGCGTTCGAGATGTATGTCAATGACAAACCGAAGCGTGTCGTGCTGCCCTCGCCCCACAAGCTCGGCAAGCCGGCGAGCGAGAAGGACCTCGGCAAGCTCAAGGCGCTGGCCAAGGGCATGCCCGAGCACGAAGAGCTGGTCAGGCTCTACGAGGCCCACGACGGCGTGAAGCTCTTCATTCTTTCCGAACAAGGCAGTGCACATTTGTTCTGCCCCGTCGTCGAGTTGCTTCCGATCGCCAAGTGGGACAAGCTCGCCGAAGTTAACTTGGATATTGAAGTACTCAAGGAGTGCTACCCCGGCTTCTACGACGCCGGCGAGTGGGCCGCGATCGGCACGATCGAGGCCGAGGGCACCACCCTGATCTACTTCTTCGACGGCGAGTACAACGGCGAGCCCCTCGCCGGCCGCATCTTCACCGTCATGCTCGACCCGGTCATGGACTGCGACGAACTGCTCGCGCCGAGCCTGCCTGCCTTCCTCGGATCCCTCGCCGCCGACCCGACCGAGATCCTCGGCCGACTGGAAATGATCTGGGACGCCAAGATCGGCAACGAGACCCTCATCGGCAACATCGTCGGCTGGACGCCGGATGCCGCGTCCGACCCGGACACGGTCCAGCCCGGCGCCGGTTAGCGATCAACGCTGGATCAAGCCTGGCTCAATCCTCGGTCGTGCCTCGCTGCGTCCGCACGCGCTGCGGCGTCGTCTGCAGTTCATGCCGCAGCAGCACGCGGCCCGCGAGCAGGCCCTGGAACTCGCCCCCGTCGATCGTCAGCTCGCCGTTGACGAGCATGTACTCGATGCCCTCGGCGTAGGCCTCAGGCTCCAGCGGGGTCGAGCGGTCGCCGAAGGTGTCGAAGTCGAAGACGAGGATGTCCGCCTTGTACCCCTCGCGGAGCAGACCGCGGTCGGGCAGCCCGATCACCTGCGCCGGCAGGCCGCTGGAAGAACGGACGGCGAAGGCAAGGCTGATCACCCCGCGATCGCGGACATAGTGCCCGATCTTCCGTGCGAACGCGCCGTAGTGGCGGGGGTGCGTCCCCGGGCCAGCCACAAGCCTCGCGTCCGACGAGGTCATCGTGTACTCCTGCTGCATGTACAGGTCGACATCCTTGCGGTGCGATGAGAGCGGGCGCAGCATCGCGCCCTGCGGCCGGTCCTCGAACCCGCGCAGCGAGAGCTCCCACACCGCCTCCTCGGGCGTGATCTCCCAGCGGTCCGCGGCGTCCCGCAGCGTCTTGCCCCGCAGGCTCTCGTCGGGGAACTCGGTGATGATGATGCGGTCCGGCCCGCCGTTGTAGTCGATTGCGTACTCGGTATCGATCCGCAGCTTCTCGCGAGTCTCGGGGTCGTCGAGATTACGCCGCAGGTGCTCGCGGAAGTTGTCAAAGACGCCGCTCTGGCGGAACACCGGGCTGTCCAGCCCGCCCGAGGTGTCGACATTCTCTGCGACCAAAGCCCAGTAGGGGACCACCACCGCGGGCGCGCCCGAGTGCCCCTCGTAGGGATATTGGTCGAGGTAGACGGGGTGCCCCTGCGCGCGGGCGAGTTCCACGAGGATGATGTCGTTGAGCGCGCGCCCCCAAGCCATCCGCCCCTTGGCCTTCACATGCGAAGCGATCGACGGGATCCCCGTCTCCTCGGCGATGCGGATGATCTCGACGAGCGCGTCCTGACCGTCCAGCGGCCATCCCTCGACCATGCTCGGGAGCTGCCACTTGGGCAGCCGTCCCGCCGAGCGCATGTGCGAGAAGTGGAAGCCGCCGTACTCGGCCACGACGCGGCAAAGCTCGATCACCTCGTCGGGATGGCTGAACCGCCCGGGCCGGTACTCCAGCCCTGTACCCAGGCCCCACGCGCCGGCCTCAAGCTGCTCGCGCAGCAGTCGCTTCATCGCTTCGAGCTCTTCGGGCGTGGCGTGGCGCTCGTAGTCGTCGCCCATCACCTCCGACCGAATGTTCCCGTGCCCGGCCATCGCCACGACATTCAGCCCGATCCCGCGCGACTCGTACGCGCCGATCTCGGCTCCCAGCGGGAAGCGGGGCGTCCGCCCGTCCGGGCCGCCGACCACCGTCGCGACGCCTTGGAGGATCGCCGCCTTCGCCTTGCGGACCTCGGTGTTGGGCAGCACCATGTACCGGTCCGCGTGCGAGTGCATGTCGATGAACGCGGGCGTGACAAACAGCCCCGTCGCGTCGATCACGCGATGGGCCGTCGCCCCGTGCAGGTTACGACTGATCGCGACGATCGTGTCCCCCCGCACGCCGATGTCGGCGCGGAACTCGGGGTTGCCCGTCCCGTCGAGCACACGCCCGTTCTTGATCAGGATGTCAAAGTCCGGCGCCTCCGCCGCGACCGATTGCGAGAGCGGAACGACGAGCAACAAGGCGGCGAGCAACGCGATCGGGAAGGTCTTCAGCATCGGTCTTCCAGCAAAAGGAGAAAACTGGGCTCCGGAACGCGACAGCGGGCAAACTCAGCGGGCGGAGGCCTCGACCTCTGCAGCGCCGAGCCCAAGCCGATCCAGCGTCCGGCGCAAAAGATCCGCGTGGTAGTCAAGGAAGTTCTCCCGCGTCTGCGGGATGTACTCGTGCACCTCGGCGGGGTTGTACTGCAGGATCTCCCCGTTTGGCCGGATCGAGTGCCCAAGCGACCACTGGTAGTCGACGATCGGCCGCCCGCTGGTCGGAAAGCGCAGCGTCTCGGTCGTCTGCCAGGTGTTGCTGAAGCCGCCCGACGACATCCCCATCACATGCGCCAGGTCGTTGTCGACCACCTGCGACGCGAACTGATCCAGGTGCGAGCCGCTCCAGGGCGCAAGCCAGACGGTCATCTTCCCGCGGAAATGCACATCGGCGGGGTCGATGATCCCGTCCGCCCACTTGGGCAGGTGCGCTCCCTTGAACGGCACGTTGTTGGTGTACCGCATCCCGGCGTCGAACGCCTTCTGCACATCGTCTTCGAGCCATTCGAGCAGCCAGTTGCCCCCGTCGACCGTCTCGGCCGCAGAGCCCGTCCGCCGGATGCTCCGGATCCGATTGTCCACCCAACGCTTCGAAGCGTCGCTCACCATCAGGTTGCCGAAAGTCGTCCGGAACGGTCGCGGCTGCAAACGCTGCACCGCGTACGCTCCGCGCGATCCACCGCGGCTGCGCGTCGCGTCGACGATCACATGATGGTCCAGCAGATCGTGCTCCTCCGCGTACTCCATCAGCCGATCCATCGCCTCGGGCAGGTCGGCCCGGAACCCGTACCACTGCAGCAGCACCACCGGCAGCGAGCGATCGTCGGGCATGTACAGCGAATAGGTCTCAAAGTCCGACATGCCCTCGACAAGCGAGAACCCCGGGTACCGACGCTCGGCGTAGCCCCGCCACTCGACCGAGCCGCGACGCTGATAGGGAAGATCGAGGTTGTACGCCCGGCCGTCGGCCCGCTGCAGCCGAAGACGCAGCGAGTCGCCGTAGAACTCATCGTGCGGCACAAAGTCGACCATCCGCGAGATGTCGTACCCCAACCTCCAGAGGTAGTGGTTGTTGGTCGAGTAGCGGTGGTAGGGACGTCGGCGTTCGACATACTCGGCGGCGTCCATCCCGTTGATGCGCAGCACCTTGTCGCCAACGCGCGTGTTCACGCCCTCGCCGAAGTCGCTGACGAAGAAGAACGGGTTTTCCGCGTCGGAGAAATCAACGGCGAAGCGGATGGGGGCTTCTAGGCGTCGTTGCTGCTTCTCCGAGACCCGGAGCCCCTCCTCGATCGTCGAGACACGCAGATGCGTGTCCTTCCGCGTGTTGGAGATCTTGATGAGCGCGAACCACAACTTCTCGTCGGTGTCCGCGTTGATCAGTTCCTTGCGGTACTTCTCGATCTCCGCGGCGACATCGATCCCCTTCGGGTGCGCCCGGTAGTACGGGTGGTTGGGCAGCGAGGCGAACGCGTCCCACTCCATCGTGCTCTTGAGCAGGAAGTCGAACAGCGCCTCGCGGTCCTCGGGCGTCCCCGGGTCGAACCCGTTCTCGGCGGACCCGCCCGCAAGAGCGGCCGTCCCGACGGCACACGCAACAAAGCCCGCCGCCAAAAGTCGAGCACGAGCCACCATTCTTCCGGTCATCTTCGATCCTGACGCCTGAGGCGTCATCAAAGCTGCGGGCGGTGAACAGAGACCAGCCGCCCGCACCGTGCGGGCCGGCAGACATCGTTCACCCCCGTTTCAATTCTAGAGACTTCTCAACATAATCACCGCGAAGGCAAACCGCAAGCGATCGATCCAACAGAACCGAAACACCGACCGATCTCTAGCCGGTCGACAAGCCAAATCGCCCGCGGATACGCTGCCGATCATGCCAAGACACACCAAACTGCTCGTTGTGTTTTTCTGTGTTCCCGTCGCGTTCGCAAACGCCTCGCCCTGGCGCAGCGAGGTCTACCCGATCAACTGGACGCCGCAGCACACCGACGCCGAGGGCCGCTTCCTGCACGACTTCTCCTACGCCGGCTACGAGTCGGGCCAACGCCCGCTCCCGCCCGCTGATTCGCCCGCGACCGTCACGCTGCAAGCCACCGACGACGAAGGCGACGACACCGCCCGCATCCAAGAGGCGCTCGACCGTGTCGGCGAGAATGGCGGGGGCGTCGTTCTCCTCGGGCCCGGGACCTTCCGCGTCGCACCGCCAGAGGGCGAGCGGGCCGCGCTGCACATCACGCGCAGCGGCGTCGTCCTCCGAGGCGCCGGACCCGAGGCGACCACCATCATCAACACCGATCCGAACATGCGTCAGCGCGATGTCATCCGCGTCGCGCCACCAAACACACCCTCCCGCGTCTGGCTCCGCGCAGCGGGGGAGCCCGTCCCGCTCGCTGTCGACGCCGAAAACCGCGCAACCCGCGTCCGCCTCGCCAAGTCCGCGGGCGTCGAAGCCGGCGACTGGATCGTCCTCCTCGCCGATGCAACCGACGACTTCATCGCCGACCACGACATGACAGGCCTCTGGAATCCCCGCATGGGCGCTGTCGCCTTCTACCGGCGCGTCGCCCGCGTCAGCAGCGACGGTCTGAACATCGAGATCGACATCCCCCCGCGCTACCCGCTCCCCACCCGCGACAACGCTCGCCTGCAGCGCACCGCCCCGCACCTCGAGCAGGTCGGCCTCGAATCGTTCTCCATCGGCATGGTCGAGCACCCGGGCGAAGGCTTCGCCGCCAACGACTTCCGCGAAGAAGGCACGGCCGCCCACGAAGTTCACGGCGCCCATCTCATCACCTTCTACCACACCGTCAACGGTTGGATCCGCGACATCCACACCGCCCGCCTCGAGACCAACGAGAACGACATCCACATGGTCTCCAACGGCTTCCTCTTGCACATGTCGCGCAACATCACCGTCACCGGCTGCGTCGTTCAGAAGCCGCAGTACAAAGGTGCCGGCGGCAACGGCTACGGCATCACCTTCTCCGGCAGCGACTGCCTCGTCACCGACACCCGTGTCACCCACGCCCGACACAACTTCAGCTTCAAATCCCTCTGGACCAGCGGCAATGTCGTCCACCGCAGCCGCGCCGAGGACGCGATGCTCGCCAGCGACTTCCACATGCACCTCAGCCCCGCCAACCTCTTCGACGCCGTCACCGTCAACCGCGACTGGCTCGAAGCCCGCTACCGCCCGTGGGGCACCATCGTCCACGGCCACCCAACCACGCAATCGGTCTTCTGGAACACCATCGGCGAGGCGGCCCACCCCAGGGCGGGCGTCGTCGTCGACAGCCGCCAGTTCGGCTGGGGGTATGTCATCGGCACCCAGGGCGAGGCGACCGGCGTGCGCACACGCCCCGTCCTCGTCCCGGGCTCGGGCCCGCACCCAGCCCGCGACACAAGCCCCGAAGACTTCGTCGAAGGGATCGGCCAAGGCGCAACGCTCGTCCCCCAATCGCTCTACGAAGACCAACTCCGAAGACGACTCGGCCCCCGCGATCGCTCCGGCCGCTGACCTCAGTCGGCCGAGGCCGGCGCCGCGGCTTCGATCCGCTCGCCCGCCACGACATCGAGCCGATCGCCGGGATCCAGGCTCGTCTCGCGCACTTCGCCCGAGCCATCGGCGAGCATCAGGTGCACCCCCGCGGCCCCGACCACCTCGCCGACGACCCGCCCATCGCGCACGCGGACGACCAGCGCCGTCCGTTCGTCGATCCCGATGCCCAGCAACCCCGGCCTGGCCTCGATCACGCCGCGGAGCCTCGGCTGGCGATTGCGCTCCGAGAAATGCTGATCGACCACGCACCCGCGCAAGAGGTCGATCCCCTCGCCCACGCGCGCTTCGGGGTTGCCCCCGGTGATCATCACGCCCGATTGGATCGCGGCACCCGCGGAGCTCCCGCCGACCACGCCGCCCCGCTCCAGCAGCTTGTGCAGTTCCGCCTCGACCTTCGTGCCCAGGTACGACTGCGCGAGCCTCGACTGCTGCCCGCCCCCGAACCAGACGGCGTCGGTCCGTGCGATCGCCGAAGCGAATGCCTCCGTGTCGGCCTCTTCCCTGTCGCGGGTGTGCAGCACCGTCACCCACTCGAACCCGCGCGCCCGCCACTGGCGGATCAGGGTCTGGTCGTAATCCTCGCGGTCCGCCCGATCGCTGGCCGTCGGGATCACCACCACCGACGCCGGGCCGAAGCCCGCAAGATCACGGAACGCCCCGAAGATCTCGTCGCCAAGCCCGCTCCCCCCGGCGATCACGAGCGACCCCGGACGGTCGAGCATCGAACGCCTCGCCTCCATCGCCGAATCCGCTTCAGCAATCGAGGGACTGGCGACAAATAGCACAGCCACGAGCACGAGGCTCAAACGCAACGGCAGAGAGGTCATAAAGGGTTCCGGGAGGTTCAGGGCGATCGAACACAGAACGACACACACGCGGCCGCCGAACCCGACCGACCGAACAACCGCTCAGATCGCGATCACACCGGTTCGTTCAGAGCTCGACGCACGCCCACGACGAATCCGCCGCGGGTCGGGCCGGGCTCAGAAGATACACCGAGACCTCGCCGTCGAGCAAGGGACGCGCCTCGCGGGGCCGATCGGTCATCAGCACGCGCCGGGGCGGGCTCGCCCCATCGAGCGCAGTGACGCGCGACGACGCGAGCCGGATCAACGCCGACTGCTTGACCGACCACACCGAAGCCGCCGAGAGCGCACGCACCGACTCGCCGATCGATTGATCGCCCATCGCCTCGGCGACGAGCACCAGCCGTCCCTCGCTGTCGGCTCCGAGCGCAACGCCCGGCGCGTCCGGGCACGAGAAACGCAGCCGCTCGATCCCTTCCAGCAGCACGAAGGGATCCGGCGAGCGATGCACGGGCTTCACCTCCGCACGCAGCGGCTCTGCGGCCGACGCCGCTTCGGTTTCTGCGTCGTCCGCGATCCGCGCCGTTTGCGCAGTCTGACCGCTCTGGCGGGGGGCCGGGCGCTCGTTCAGGATCGAGAGCAGCCGCTCGGTATCGAAATCCTGCGAGCCCCGGTAGAGCGTGACAGCCTCGACCGCGTCGACGCGCGGGCAGACCGCCGAGGTTTCCAGTTCGCGCCCGAGGAAGGTTCCGCAGGCCCCCGAAAGCCGCGCCGATGCGGCCGACGCCCGTTCGTCGTTCACACCCATCCACGCGACCCGCAGCCCCGTGGCGCTCTCGCCCAAGACGCCCGCCAGGCCCTTGAGCGTGCGATACCCCGAGACCAGCGCCGCATCATCAGCGCCCGTCAGCAGCGTCACCGCGTCGAGACGCTCCATCGCGGGCGCAGACGCCGCCTGTGTTTCTTCAAGCCGCAGCACGATCGCGTCGCACCCCGCGGCAATCCTCAGCGCGTCCTCAAGCCCGTCCGCACGCGCATCAATGCCGGCAGCGCCAGGGCCGACGAGTTCGACACTGACCGAGCCCGGCTGGCAACGCACCAGCGCCGCCGGCCCGCCGCAAACTCTCGCGCGCGCATCAGCGTACTGGCGCAGCCACGCCCCGGCGAGCACCGGCAGATTGCCGAGCACCACCGCTTCGAGCCTCGCCCTGGCGCTCGGGCCGCGAGCGGTCATCGCCGGCATCGGCGGCGTCACCGCCCGCGTTTTCGGGCGATCGCCGAGGAACAGATCCGCCAGCGCGTCGTACTCCCCGTCGTCGGGCTCCTCGATCCGACCGATCGGAGCGGTGGGGGTCAACGGGGTTTCGTCCGGCTCCGCCGGGCGGAACGACAGGTGGGGCGCTTCGCTCATCGTCGCTGCTCCTCAGCCACGCACAGAGATCCCGAGGGTCGCTTCAAGACCGCCGGGACGGGACGCTCATGCACGACCACAACGCTGTTGGGCTCGCCGAACGGGTTGTTCGCCGTCAGCGGGTTGTACTTGTCCGGGCCCCATCGCCCGTCAACAACCAGCCGGTACTCGTGCCTGCCCGCCGGGAGTGTCAGGCACAGCTCGAACACGCCCATCTCTTCGTTCAGCCTCATCGGGGCGTCGGTGTCGGACCAGCCGTTGAAGCCGCCGGCCACGCACACACGCTCGCCGATCGTCGCGGGCTGCACGAACAGCACGCCCGAGGCGGTGGCGCGAGCGCCGTACAGGCGCCGAAGCGTGTCGCTCAACGGACGCCCGCCCACGCGAGCCCCGTCGCCCTCGTCCTCTGCGATGCGGACAGGTGTGCCGATGCCCTGCAGACGACGCTGCAGCGCCTGGGCGCGACGCGTCAGATCCTCGGCGCGGCTCAGCCCCGCGCCGTTCGGCTTCGTCTCCATCCGTTCCAGCGCCTCCCCGCTCACAGACGCCTCGGCAGGCTCGGGCGGCGCAGCCCGGACCGGCGCCTGCGTCGGCTCCGGCGCGGCCTCGACCGCCGCACGGTCGATCGAAATCTTCAGCACATCCGCCAGCCAGAGCGCCAGCGACCGGTAGTCCGTCGCCCCGACAGAGGCGGGGGCGTAGTCGATGATCGGCTGCCCGAACGAGACCGACTCACGCAACGCCTCGTCGCGACGCACCGTCACAGGAGCAACCCGTTGACCGAACCGTTTGCGCAGCTCCGACAGCAGGTCCTTCGCGAGCGGGCTGGAGGGATCATGGATTGTCGGCAGGATCCAGGTCGTGATGCGGCTCTCCATCCGCTTGGCCAGCGAACGGATCGCCGACACCTGACGCGTCGCGCCCTGCAGGCTGAAGAAACTCGTCTCGACGGGGATGAGCGCCGCGTCGGCGGCGCTGATCGCGTTGTACGCCAGCAGGCCGATCGAGGGCGAGCAGTCGATCAGGCAGACATCGTACCTGGGGGCCAATCTTTCCAGCACGCGCGAAAGCCGCAGCTCCTTGTCCTCCGCGTCCGCCAGCCCGCCCCGCGAGGCTTCGAGCCCCGCGATCCGCGTGCGGCTCGGCGCAAGATCAAGGTTCCGAGTCACGCGCCAGAGCAGTCGCTCCTCGTCAAACTTCTCCGGGTCGGCGAGCATCGCGTCGCCGATGTCCAGGTCGATCCGCTGCTCGGGAATCGCCAGCCCCGCGGCGCAGTGCGATTGGGGATCGACATCGACCAGGAGCGTCCGCGCCCCTAATCGGGCGAAGATCCCCGCGAGGCTGATGGCGGTCGTGGTCTTGCCGCAACCGCCCTTCTGGTTGATGATCGCAATCGTCCGCACGACAGGCCCTCCATGGGCATCGCGGTCCGCCGAACGGCATGGGCCGCCCGCATCCCTGGAACAATGTCATTCTCTGGTCGCTGCGTTATCGGGTGCAGGTGCGCAAACCCTTGAGGATTCAAGCGCTGCGGGCGTTTCTACGCACTTTCTTAGTACAACCGCACAAACATTGTTTGTTCAACAAAACCCGGGCAATACGCCTGTTTATGACCGCAGCCCGATCGCCGACAGCCCCCGGATCAGGGCCGCTTCCGGGGGGGCGTCCGCCGTCGCGCACGCGCCGGTGGTGGTGGGCACGACGATGCGGAGCTTCCCGCCGCGGGCCTTCTTGTCGGCGCGCATGTCCTCCAGAATCGACGCCGCATCGGGCAGGCCGGCGACGCCCGTCGGGAGGCCGATGGTCTTCAGCAGTGTGCGCACACGGTCGGTCAGGCCCGGGGCAGTCAGGCCGAGTTGGCTCCCCGCCTCGCACGCAGCGACCAGCCCCAACGCCACCGCCTCGCCGTGCATGAGCGGCGCATCCTCAGGGCGGCCGGTCGGGGAAAGGCGCCCGATCGTCTCGATCGCGTGGGCGAAGGTGTGCCCGAGGTTGAGGAGGGCGCGCCCGCCGCTGGAGGCTGTTTCGCGCTCGTCCGTCGCCACGACCGCCGCCTTCACGCCCACATTGCGGGCGATCAGTTCGGGCATGATCGCCGGCTCGCGCCGGGCGATCGCCGACGCGTTTCGCTCCGTCCACGCCAGGAGGTCCGCGTCGCCGAATGGGGCCGAGAGCAGGGCGTGCTTGACGCACTCGCCGAGCCCGGCGCGGTAGACCCGCTCGGGCAGCGACGCCAGCGCATCGGTGTCGGCCAGCACCAGCGAGGGCTGGTGGAACACGCCGACCATGTTCTTCAGCAGGCGTCCCGTCCCGGGGTGGACCAGGTTCACGCCGGTCTTGCCCCCGACGCTCGCGTCGACCATCGAGAGCAGGGTGGTGGGGCACTGCACGACCGGGCAGCCCCGCCGGTAGCTCGCGGCCGCGAACCCCGCAACATCCCCGGCGATCCCGCCCCCGATCGCAACGACCGGGTCGCTCCGCTCATGGCCCGAAGCGAGCAGCTCGCCCAGCAATACGCCGAGCGTTTCCAGCGACTTGGCTTGCTCGCTCGGCGCGATCGCCGTGCGGCCCACGCCGAAGCCGGCATCGGCCAGCGACTTTGCCGCGCCGTCGACGATCGCCCCAGGCACACCGGCGTCGGCAATCACGAATGCGCGTTGCGAGCCCGCGAACATCTCACGGCAGGCCGGCCCGACCAGTCCGAGCAGCCCGGAGCCAACACGCACGCTGTAGGAAGCCCCGCCGGCGCGGACCAGCACGGCCCGAGCCCCCGGAGAAGCGCCCTGGGATCCGGCGGCTTGCACGGCGATCAGCCTTCCCGTTCCCAGGCGACCGGCTTGGCGTCGTGCCAGAGCGACTCGATGTCGTAGTGCGCACGGGCGTTGGGCTCGAACAGATGGACGACCAGGTCGATGAAATCGCAGACGAGCCAGATCGCGTCCTCGTCGGTCCCTCGCCGGTAGGGGGGCACGCCCTGTTCGGCCGCGAGCTCTTCGAGGTGGTTCATCGCCGATCGCATCTGGCGATCGCTGGTGCCCGTCCCGATGAGAATGAAGTCGGTCATCGGCGAGACGCCCCGGACATCGAGCAGGACCACATCCTCGCACTTGTCGTCTTTGAGCAGTCGGGCCGATTCTTCGGCGAAACGACGGATATCTGCGCTTCGTTCGGGGCTCTTGGCTGCTGGTCTTGTCATCGGATCTGTTTCAATCGGTTCGCTGTGCCTCGGCGTCGTGCGGAAGCTGATCGGCACGATAGGAAGGTTCACCAGCGCCCGGCGGATGGATCGTCCTCATTGTCTCCCGCATCATCGGCCCCGTGGGCCCCGCGATCGCCCTGGCGGGGCTCCTCGGCGGCCTTGCGGAGGAGCACGGCACGAGCCTCGGTCCCGGGCTCGCCCAGGAGTTCTGGCGGTGGCGGGCGGTCGGAGTCGGCCAGGAGGAGCGAGCCCGCCGCCCCGTCGGCCCGGAAGAGCACCCAGCCCCCGGGGCGGACGACCCTCCAGAGCTCGTCGAGGGGGTGCTCGGCAACCTCGACGCCCCGCGTGCTGCGTCGGGGGGCGTCCGTTGCGGGGTTGCCCAGGGCGATCGCAGCGTCGAAGGCCCCGTCGAGCTCGCCCGCCAGCAGTTCCTCGCCCCCGATCTCGAAGGCGATGTTCTCCAGCGGGTAACGGCGTCGGGCGTAGCGGATCGATTCGTGGTCCCGGTCGCAGGCGAAGACCGCCCCGGAGGGTCCGGCGGAGATCGCCGCGACCGCCCCGACCCACCCGGTTCTGCAGTGCAGGCAGCAGATCCGCATGCCCGGCGCGATCAGGCTCTCGATGAGCTGGGCGTGGCGTTGCTCTGGCACGCCGGCGATGTCCGCGTACCGGCGCGAGGGCGTGGCCCTGATCCGCATGCTCTCGCCCGAAGGAAACAAGACATCAAAGTCCTTGTGGCCGGGCCCGCTGGGCGAGAACGCCCGACGCAGCGGCGTCGCCTGACGCTCCCGGTACCGGACACGATCGACCACGAACGACCGCCTCATGCCCAGGAAGCGTCTGAGGATCGCGCCCGGGCCCGAGGCCTGCTCCGCCTCTGCCGCGGGCAGGCGGGCCTCGCTCACGGGAAGAGCCGCTCCGCCATCGCGTGCTCGCCGACGCCGATCCAGCGTGTCGGTTCGTGCTGCTCGGCGATGGTGAACCCGTAGTCGGCTCCCTCGTGCATCGAAGCGACGGCGCCCGGGTCGTTGCACTGCTGCGAGAGGTGCAGAAAGACGACATGCTCGCGGGGGCGGATCTGCGCGACCGCCTCGGCGGCCTCCTGGTTGGAGAGGTGCCCCGACCCGCCCATGATCCGGCGCTTGAGGAACTCGGGACGGTCCGAGTTGCGCTGCATCACCGGGCAGTAGTTCGACTCGATTGCCAGCACATCCACGCCCGCCAGGTGGTCGGTCAGCTTGCGCGTCACCCGCCCCAGATCGGTCGCAAAGCCGAGCGAGCGCTCCCCCCGGAAGGTGAATCTGAACGCGGCGCACCCGTCGCTGTCGTGGCTGAGCAGTACCGGCTCGATGATGGCGAACGGCAACTCGCCCGGACGCCCGAGCTCGACCGGCCCGTCATCGAAAGGCAGCGTCTTCTGGCTGAGCAGCCCGAGGCGGTCGGCCCGTGAGACATGGCGCTTGTGCAGCCGCAGGACACCGGGCAAACGGCGCTGGCGCGCCCACCCGGAATGGAAGTGGTCCATGTCCAGGTGCGTCACGAAGACATCGGTGACCTCGGAAACCGAGAGGCCGATCGCATTGAGCGCCTTGGTCGTTTTGCCCGGGCTCAGCCCCGCGTCGATCAGGCAGACGCGTCTGCGGCTGTCAACATCGATCTCGAGCACGGAGCAGTTGGCCCGCGAGCCGCTGGCCAGGACGCAGAGTCTCGCGGCGGGCGGGGGTGTCTGGGCGGTTCGCATGCGTGGGGTTCCTTCCCCGTCCGTGCCGGGTTCAAACATTGCGCGGCCTGCGCCCGGAGCCTGGGCAGATGCCTCGCTTGCTCTCCCGAACGAAGTCGGCCACCTCGCCGAGCGGGGGACAGGTCTTCGCGCCTGCGTCGAGCTCTTCGAGCAACCGATCGCGCGAAGAGGGCTGGCGGAACAGCCTCCGGAACATCTGGCGGAGCGTGGAGATTTCCTCGACGGAGAACCCGTTGCGCTTCAGGCCAACGATGTTGATCCCCACGAGGTTGTTCCGCCCCGAGAGGATCATGAACGGAGGGCAGTCGGCCGAGAAGCCCGAGCCGCCCGAGATCATCGCAAGGCGTCCGACGCGGCAGTGCTGGTGGATGATCGCCGCCCCGCCGAAGTTCACACGCTCGCCGATCACGCAGTGCCCGGCGATCGCCGAGTTGTTCACCAGCACGCAGTGGTCGCCCACCGACGCGTCGTGGCCGACATGCGTGTTGACCATCATGAAGACTTTGTTGCCGATCTTTGTCGGCGTGTGGTCGTTGCTCGCCCCGTGCACCGTCGCGTGCTCGCGGATCAGGCACCCAGCGCCCACCTCGACCCCGGCGCTCCGCATCCCCACAGTGAACTTGAAGTCCTGCGGCGGGAACCCGATGCAGGCCCCGGGGTAGCAGACCGTTCCCTCGCCGATCGACACCCTGCCGAACAGGTGCACGCCCGCGATCAGGTGCACGCCCGGCCCGAGCCGAACCGGGCCTTCGATAACACAGTTCGGGCCGACGCGGACATCCGCAGCGAGCTCCGCCTCCCGAGACACGACCGCGCTTGGATGGACCTCCGCCATGGGGCCCAGTGTAGGGCTTTGCGAGGGCGGCCGGGGCACTGTCCATAGCATTGGCCGCATGCCCGAACCGCCACGCATCCCGATCGTCGATCTTGGGCGGATGTCCTACGCCGAGGCGTACGGGGAGCAACTGCGCCATCACGCGGAGGTGCTGGCGGCCCGCGAGTCGGGCTCGCCTGTGCCCGGTCGCCTGCTCTTTGTCGAGCACAATCCGGTCATCACGGTCACCAAACGCGCCGACGCCCCGGGCCATGTGCTTGCGGGCCCCGAGGCGCTCGCCGCCGCGGGCGTCGCGATCGAGGCGACCGACCGGGGCGGGGATGTCACTTACCACGGTCCGGGCCAGATCGTCTGCTACCCGATCATCGACCTCAGGGCCGTCGGCCTGCGCCTGCACGACCACATGCGCCTGATGGAGCGGGCGGTGATCGAGACGCTCGCGGGGTTCGGCCTGCCCGCGCAGCGAGACGAAGGCGCCACCGGCGTCTGGATCCCCCCCGGCCATGGCGGCCCCCACGCGATTGACGCGAAGATCTGCGCCTTGGGCGTCCGCGTGCGCCGGTGGATCACCCTGCACGGGTTGGCGCTCAATGTCGAGCCGGACCTCTCGCACTTCGGGCTGATCGTCCCCTGCGGGCTGCACGGCAGACCCGTCACGAGCCTGAAGGAGCAGCTCGGCGAAGGCTCGCCCCCGATCGGCCGGGTGCGGGAATCACTCGGCGAACGCCTCGAAGCGTTGCTCGGCGAGAGCATCTCCGCTGCCGGCGCCTGAGCGCAGAAAAAACCGGCGGCCCGAAGGCCGCCGGTGCGCGTTACGCGTGGGCTTTTTTAGCCGGCGGAGGCCGGCGTGAAGACTGTCCTTTCAGCCGGCGGAGGCCGGCGAGAAGACGGTCCCTCACCCGCCGAAGGGCGGCGCCATTTCCATCATCTCGGTCTCGACCTCCGCGTCGGGGTCGATGCCGAGCTGCTTCATGACGCGCTCGGTGATGTCGTCGCTCTTGGGAAATGCGAGCATCGGGCGGAGGGTGATCTCCTGCACGACAGCGTTGATCGCGCGACGGTCGATGTTCTCGGGGCCGCCGCGTGTCGCGATGACATGGGTGTACCCGTTGTTGTTGGCGAGCTCGTTCGCGGCCTTGTGGATCTGCTCGTAGGCGTCTGCGGCGAGCTCTGCGCGCTGCGCGTCGAGCTGCTCGACGGCGCTGTTGTAGAGCTCCTCACGCTGCTGGAGGATCATCTGACCCTCCTGGATGATCTGGAAGCGCTCGGGGCTCTCCTCTGGCAACTCGTTGAGTTGGGCCTGGAGGCCGCGTACGCGCTCGTCGATCTCGTTGAGCTCCTCGTTGACGCGGTTCTGGAGCCCCATCATCGCCTGCTGGTTCTCCTCGTTCATCAGCACTCGATCAACGATCGCAAACACATCGAGCGTCGCGACACGCGCCGACTCGGGCGCGGTGCGGGCGCTCGCGCCGGCCGTGCTGAACTGCGAAACCGCGAGCCCTGCAACGGCGAGCGATCCTCCGACCATGATGGCGGCGAGCTTGGTCTTCATTCTTCAATACTCCTGTCTGTGCGTCCGTGCCCTGCGGTTCCTGCTTTCGAGGAGGGCGATCCGATGACGCTGCTGCGTACGGCCCCGGCGCGTGACTGTTCGCGCCTCCGCCGTCGCTGATACCGGTCAATTCAGTCTAGGTGGCGGGGGTGCTCGATCCACAAAGATGCGAATAAACCCCGAAACATGCCGCCGCAAAGGCTCAGCGCACCGCCTGAGGCCACACGAAGTACGCCCGCCCGGGCGAGAGCTCGCCCGCCCCGGCGCCCATCCTCACCTCGAAGAACGCGCCGTCTGACGCGGATGGCGCAGGCCCCGTCGCGTAGGGCGTGCGCAGCGTCCGGCCCTCGGCGTGGTACTTCACGAGGCTCGCCCGCTCGATCCCGGCCCGAGACTTGGCTTCCTCGAACGCCTCTCGAAGCCCGCCGGTGCGGTCCGCCAGCCCGAGCTCCACGGCCCGCGAGCCGGTGAAGACCCGTCCGTCGGTCGCACCCGCGAGTTCGGCGGGGTCCATGCCCGGTCGCCGGCTGCGGACCTTCTCGACAAAGCGCCCGTGCATCTCGTCGACCATCGACTGCAGGATGCGGTAGTGCTCCTCCTGCGCCGGCTCGATCGGGCTGGCGATGTTCTTGTTGGGCCCGCTGACGACCGACCGTCCCGTGATCCCGATCCGCCCGAGCCCGTCGGCGAGATTGATCGTCGGGATGATCACGCCGATCGAACCGGTCACGCCCGATGGGTGCGCGACGATGGTGTCGGCGCCCAGCGCGATGTAGTACCCGCCGCTGGCGGCGATCTCGCCGAGGTGGGCGACGACCGGCTTGCCGGTGCGGTCGCTGAACAGCCGCAGCTCTTCGTAGAGAATGTCGCTGGCCGAGACGGTCCCGCCCGGCGAGTTGATGCGGACGAGGACGGCCCGCACTCGGGGGTCCTCCTCGGCCTTGTTCAGCGCGGCGAGGAAGGCGTCGACGGGGTTCTCACCCGGGGCGAGCAGGCCCGGCGGGCGACGGTCGACGATCAGTCCGGACAGGTCAATCATCGCGACCTTGTCGCGGCCCGGGCGTGGGTCGGCCAGGACGACCGTCTCTTCGAGGCGTTCGTCGTCGGGCCCGATCGTCACGCGGAAGCGGATCGGGGAGCACCCCGCCAAGACCAGGAACTGCGAGAAGACGATCAAGGCCACCACGAAACGCGCTGCATTCATGCGTCGAGTCTATTTCGCCCCGTGTTCGCGGGCGACGGGGCGATACGCTCTCGGCGTGCCCGACCGACCCTCGCACATCCCGGTGCTGCTCGACGAGACGCTCGCGATGCTCGATCCGCGCGAGGGCGAGGTCTTCGCCGACGCCACGGCCGGCCTGGGCGGTCACGCCTCCGCGGTCGCTCAGCGGCTCGGGGCGGGCGGCACGCTCGTGCTCAACGACCTCGATCCCGAGAATCTGACCAAGGCCGAGGCCCGGGTGCGGGCCGACTGCGCCGAAGCGGGCTTGCCCTGCCCGACGATCCTCGCCCTCAGGGCCAACTTTGCCGACCTGCCCAGAACCCTCGGCGAGCGGGGCATCGCGGCGGACATGCTGCTGGCCGACCTCGGCTTTGCCTCCAGCCAGATGGACGATCCGGAGCGGGGGATGAGCTTTCGATCCGGAGGGCCGCTGGACATGCGCCTCGACCGGTCGGCCGAGATCACCGCCGAGGAGATCGTCAACTCGTGGCCCGAACGCGAACTGGCGGACCTGATCTTCCGCTACGGGGAGGAGCGGTCGGCCAGACGCATTGCCGCGGCGATCGTCAGAGCCAGAGCCGAAGAGCGGGTCAGCACCACGGCCGACCTCGCCGCCATCGTCCGGGAGGCCTTGGGGGGCGGACGACCGGAGCGGGGCAGGCGATCCGGAAAGAGCATCGACCCGGCCACGAAAACCTTCCAGGCGATCCGCATCGCCGTCAACGACGAGTTGGGGAGTCTGGAATCGCTGCTGAGCGCGATCTCCCGTGCGCCCGCGGCGGTGGGGGGCGCGGTGGGCTGGCTCTCGCCCGGGGCGAGGGTCGCGGTGATCTCGTTCCACTCGCTGGAGGACCGGCCCGTCAAGCGGGCGTTCGCCGAGTTGGTCTCGCGGGGGCTGGCCGAGGAGATCGCGCGGGGCGTGGTCCGGCCTTCGGAAGGCGAAGTCGAGCGGAACCCGAGGTCGAGATCGGCGAAACTCCGCGGTTTACGGCTTGCGGCAGGGATGTCGGGTGCAGCGGGAGAGGGATCCTCGCTGTAGAATCAGGCCGGAGCGGGCATCTGTCCGATCCATACACAGTCGTGATTGAGAGCAAGAGGCGGGTACCCCGGAGTCCAGGGCCGGACCGAAGGGGCCAAGCCATGAACCTTCAGATGCCATCCACCGGCAGGCAGGGACGCCGCATCGTGGACCGGGAAACCAAGCTCGCGTTACTCATCGGCTTCATCGCGATCCTCGTGGTCGGGGTGCTGGTGAGCGATCACCTTTCAGACGACGGACGGGACGAACTGGCGGACCTCACCGCCGGCGACGCCGCTTTGGCGCCCCCGATCGTGATGCCCCCGCTCGAGTCGGGCCGGCGCGCGATGGCCGAGCCTCCCCCGCTCAGCCGTGGCGGGTCGTCCACGACGCTCGATGCCGGACCTGCGCCGCTGGTCGGCGTGACGCGATCGCAGCCTTCCAACGAGGAAGCAACCCAACGCCGCGAGCCCGAGCGAGGCGCGTCTCGCCCTGCGCCTGACGCCGAGCAGCCCCGCATTGTCCAGCGCGAGCCCGATCCGGACCGCGCCCGCCCCGAGTCCTCCGAGGAGAGGCGGGCCAGCCCCCCGGTCGAGGACGGGCCCCCGATCCTGCACATCGTGACCGCCGGGGAAACGCTCGGCGAGATCGCACAACGCCACCTCGGCAGCGCCGCCCGATGGCGCGACATCCAGCGGGCCAACGCCTCGCAGGTCAACGCCGACGGGGCGATCGGTGTCGGCATGCGACTGGTCATCCCGAGGGCCGCCCCGGCGACGGAAACGGCCGCGAGGACGGAGCCCGAGACCCGCACCCAGCCGAGCCAGACCCAAGCCCAAGCCCAGACCCAGCGTCGGGCCGAGGCGGGGCAGGAGAGCTGGGGACGCCGGTACACCGTCGTCGAAGGCGACACCCTCTGGCGGATCGCCCAGCGCGAGCTCGGCGACGGCGGGCGCTGGCGCGAGATCCTCAACGCCAATACCGATGTCATCCCGGGCGACGGGGGCGTGACGGTCGGCATGCAGATCCGTCTGCCCGGTCGGGCCGCGGCTTCGGCTTCGGGTCACAGCACGCAGACGCAGTCACCCCCCCCGGCGACCAGCGGCACGCGGAGCTACACCGTCCGCGAGGGCGACTCGCTGAGCCGTATCGCTTCGCGGGAGCTCGGCACCGTCTCGCGGATGCAGGAGATCTTGGACCTCAACCGCGGCGTGCTCGACGACGCGGACATGATCCGCGTGGGCATGACCATCCGCCTGCCCGGCAACTGACACGCAACGACGGGAGGCGAACGGGCGCGTGCTGGCCAAGTTGCTCATGCTGATCTTCGGGATGGCGCTCATCGGGGCGGGGGTGCTCGCGGTGCGCCAGCAGCACATCCAGATCGCCCACGAGATGACCGCCACGCGTCTGCAGGTCCAAGAGCTCGACGACGAACTCACCCGCCTTCGGGCGAAGATCGCCGAGAAGACCCGCCCCGAACTCGTCGCCTCGAAGGTCGAAACCCTCGGCCCGGTGCGCCCGATCGTCAGGTCCGCCACGCCAGCCAAGCCCGATCGTGACACCGCCGAGGACCCGGCGCTGTGAGCGGGCTGGAGCCACAGTCCGGCGACAGCTCTCCCGACGCCGGACCGGCGTGGTTGCACGGGCGTACGGCGTTCTTCGGCGTCTCGTCGATGGTCTGCATCGCGCTTGTGCTCTTTGCGCTGCTCTTCCGCGTCGGCCAGCTCCAGATCGCCCCGGGCGACGAGCTCGCCTCGGCGGTGCAGCAGCGCCAGGCCAGCCTCCCGGTGCCCGCCTGGCGGGGCGAGATCCACGACCGGCGGGGGCGGGTGCTGGCGACGAGCACGCCCGGCTTCCGCGTCTTCCTCGACCCTTGGGCCATGAGAGAGCACACGCCCGAGGAGTTCGACTGGACCATCATCGAGCTGTCCGAGGCGATCGATCGCCCCGCCCACGAGATCGGCGAACGCCTGATGCGGGCCGTCTTCGCTAATGACGACCGCGCCGAGGTCGCCGCCAGCGAGGGACGGGCGCCGCGGCCCATCCGCTACATCGCCTTCCACGGCCTGCTCACCCCCGAGCAAGAAGCCAGGGTCCGTGCGCTGGAGCTCAAAGGTGTGCATCTGGAGCGGCGCCAGGACCGCGTCTATCCCGGCGGTGAGTTTGTCGCGTCGATCGTCGGGCTCGTCGGCTTCGAGCACGAGGGCCGCCTCGGCGCCGAGCACGCGCTGGAGCCTTCGCTCCGCCAGCGCGACGGGGCGATCCGCTTCGTGCGAGACGCCGATAACAAGCCGATGTGGGTCCACCCCCGGGGCTGGCGCCCCGGCGAGTCCGGACGCACCGTCAGGCTCTCGCTCGACCTCGAGCTGCAGCGCATCGCCTACGAGGAGTTGTCGCAGGGGGTCGAGTTGGCGAACGCCGCGGGCGGGAGGCTCGTGCTCGTCGACACCTACACCGGCGGCGTGCTGGCGATGGTCGACATCGTGCGTGAGGTCGAAGACGCGGTCGAGTACCCCTGGGTCCCCGCGGGCACGCCCCGATCCGAAGAGCCCGAGGCCCCCGAGTCGCGCCAACGCTACATCGCGATGCCGCGGGCGAGCGTCCCGCACCCAGCGATGGCGCGCAACCGCTGTGTTGAGGATGTCTACGAGCCGGGCTCGACCTTTAAGCCGTTCGTCTGGGCGGGCGTCACCGAGCTCGGCCTGGCCGACCCCGAAGAGATCTTCCAGACCCACGGCGGGCGCTGGCGCACCTCCTACGGCAGGCGCATCGAGGATGTCACCCGACGCGACCAGATGTCCTGGGCGGATGTCCTCGTCCACTCATCGAACATCGGGATGGTCAAAGCCTCCGAGCGGATGAGCGACCGCCAGCTCCACGGGCTGATGCGTCGCTTCGGTTTCGGCCAGCGCACTGGCATCGGGCTGCCGGGCGAATCGCCGGGGATCATGACCCCGCTGTCGAGGTGGAACAAGTACACCCACACCTCCGTCGCCTTCGGGTACGAGGTCGCGGTGACACCGATCCAGATGGTCCGCGCGTTCTGCGCTTTCGCCCGTCCGGGCGATCTCGCGGGCACCCTGCCAGTCGTCCGCCTGACCGAGAGCGCAAGCCCCGGCGCCCCCGACCCGATCGTGGTCGAACGCGTGCTCGACGCCGATGTCGCTACGCTTGCAAGGCGAACCATGGAACGCACCGTCCAGAACATGGAGCGGGGCGTCCCGATCCCCGGCCGCCCCGAGGACGGCTGGCAATACCGCATGTTCGGCAAGTCCGGCACCGCGAACATCCCCCTTCCCCCGACGCCCGAGGGCTACCGGCGTCCGCGATGGGCCAGGGCGTACTTCGAGGGCCAGTTCAACTCCAGCTTCATCGCCGGGGCCCCGCTCGAACAGCCCCGGCTCGCGGTCCTGGTCGTCATCGACGACCCCGGCCCCGACCGCGTCCGCCAGCGCCGCCACTACGGCTCCTGGGTCGCCGGCCCCGTCGCTCGGCGGGTGCTGGAGCGGTCGCTGGGCTACATGGGCGTCCCGCCCGACAACACCCCCGAGCTCTCCCGAAACTGAAGCAAGACCGACAGCGGGCTCCGGTCTCTCGCGGATAACCCGAGCCGTTTGATTGTTATCTGTTTGTGATCAAATTCCGCTTTTACGCACCACCCGGTTGTGGTAGCATTGTGTGTCGCCGCGCTGTCGCGGCGTGCGTTGGATCGGGTGCTGCGAGCCCTCCGACGCGGAGAGAGACACCAATCGCAGCGGACAATGTGAGGGAGACAAGACATGCACAAATGCATGGGTGTGTGCGTCGTAGCGGTCCTTGCCGGGGTCGCTTCAGGACAGTTGCTCGACGGCCAGAACATCGCGGCCGACGCGGCGGCAAGGGGCATGCCCCTGCTGACCGTTCAGGACACCCCGACGGGCTTCGGCAACGCGACCGGCGGCGGGCAGGACTCCGCCGGCGGCAGCGAGCTGAACGCTGCATGGGGCGTGATCGACGGCGGCACCCTCCGCCTCTCGATGACCGGCAACCTCGAAGGCAACTTCAACAAGTTCTGGATCTTCTTCGACTCGATGGCCGGCGGTCAGAATGTCCTGGCCAACGACAATGTCGACGGCGGGTTCAACGAGATCAACAACATGGCCGGCCTCACCTTCGACGCCGGCTTTGCGCCCAACCACGGCCTTCGCATCGAAGTCGGCAGCGGCTTCTTCGGTGTCAACGCCTTCAACCTCCTCGACAAGACCGCCCAGAGCGTCTGGTCGGGCGGCGGACCTGCCGACCTGCCGATCGCCAACGCCGCCGGCGGCGCCGGTGTCAGCTTCGGCTGGGACAACTCGAATGTTCTGGGTGTTGACGGCGACTCGGCCGCCGACGCGCTGACCGCCGACACCGGCTGGGAGTTCGAGATCGATATGGCCGCCTTCTTCGGCTCGCTCTCGGGCGAGGTGAAGGTCACCGCGTTCATCACCAGCGGCGACGCCGGGTTCTTGTCCAACCAGTTCCTCGCCGGCGTCGGCGGGCTGGGCAATCTCGGCGCCGATGTCCGCGACCTGAACCAGGTCGCCGGTCAGCAGTTCTTCACGATCGTTCCCGCCCCGGCGGGCGCGGCCCTCTTCGGCCTCGCCGGCCTCTGCGCCGTGCGCCGCCGTCGCTGAAAACGATTCTTCACGACCTCGAAAGCCCCGGCACCGGCCGGGGTTTTTTCGTGCGCCGATGGGCCGGGCGCTGGTGTGCCTCAGCGTCCGATCGGCGACTGGCCCGCGACGATGCGGTCGCGCCCGCCCGTCGAGACGATCTCGGCGACGAACGCCTCGTACAGACGCGAGGCGCCGTCGAGGTCGCTGTCGAAGTACAGCTCAAAGACCGTCGAGCCGGTGCGGCGTGAAGCGTAGATCTGCGCCGCCCGCCGCCCGGACCGTTCAGTGATCTCGCGGTAGAGATCGCCCGTTGAAGCGTCGGCGATCAGCCGTTGCAATCCCGGCGCGTAGCGCCCGCTATCACCCTCGAAGAACATGTGCGCCAGCGCCCAGACCTGCGCGTAGTAGTCCAGCGCGTCCTCGTTGGAGTACGCCGTCAGCAGGTCCTGGGGCCGGCGGACCAGGAGGTCCGGGAGCGGCACGAACCGCCCGGCGCTGACCAGATCGCGCAGGCGGTCGAAGCGTTCGACATTGCTCCAGGGCAGAAAGTTCGGCTGCTCGGGCGATCGGGGGTTCCAGCGGTACCCCTCCATGTACGCGCCGAGGCCTTCTTCCAGCCAGATCGGCAGCGGGTTGCGCAGCACCGACTGGGTGAACTGGTGCCACCCCTCATGGGCCGCGACGGCGAAGGTTCCACGCGAGCCGATGTCGAACAGCAACGCCCGCCCGCCCTCGGCGAATCCCCCGGCGCGGATCTGCAGGTAGGTCGACGCCCGCTCGCCGGTGAACTGTCGCGTCAACGCCGCCCACTGCGGGCGGCTGGCCAGCACATAGGTCTCAAGGCGGCGGTCCGGCCGGTCGAGCCCGCTGATCTGGGTGTACCGCTCCATCGCGAGCTCGAGAAACACCGGGATCCGCCGCAGCAGCAGCGTGCTGCTCTCGGTGGTGTAGATGCGGTAGCCAGCGGTCGTGATCATCCTGCCCCGGATGCCCGAGTGCGTCCACGCTTCTTCGGACTCGACCGGGTCGAAGGCGAAGGGCACCGTCTCGGGGGGCGAGGCGTTGGCCGCTAGCCGCCCCGGCTCGCTTTCGCCCGCGCACGAAAGAAGCGCCAGGGCGCACAAAGCCGCGGGCGCGACGCGGAGTGCGGCGCCGATTCGGGCACGGAGCGGGGGTCGGTCGCGGCTCATCCGAGTCTTTCCAGGGCGCTCTGGGCGGCGTGCAGCTCCGCCTTGGCGTCGTCGAGCTGGTCGCGCGTCTGCTGCACGAGGTGGGCGGGCGCCTTGTTGGCGTAGCCCGGGTTGGCCAGGCGGCCCTCCAGCGCACCGATCGACTTGCGAAGGTCGGCGATCTGTTTGTGCAGGCGATCGCGTTCCGCGTCGGCGTCGACCTCGTCGGCCAGATCGCTCAGGCGCGCGTTGCGTCCCTCGATGAGACACTCGACCGAAGGCCCCGGGGGCTCGCTGTCGGTGACGGCGCCGACATTCGCGAGCGTGCGGACCAGCGCCGTCGCGCCGGTGCGCTCCAGCGTGTCGAGCAGTTCCTTGGGCAGGTGCAATGTCACCGCCCGCTTGGGCGCGACCTTGTGCTGGGCGCGGACCTCGCGGACGGCCGAGACGATGCCGCGCATCAACTCGAAGTCCGCCTCGGCCTGCCGGTCCAGCAGCGAGGCGTTGACAACCGGCCACCCGGCGCGGCAGAGCAGCCCGCCGACCTCCGGCTCGGCGAGCGTCAGGCCCGCGACCTCGCGCGAGGGCAGCGTGCTGACCCGCTCGAAGATCGCCTCGGTGATGAACGGCGCGATCGGGTGCAGCAGGCGCAGGATCGCGTCGAAGACGCTTCTCAGCACCGCCCGCTGCGAGTCGTCTGAGCCGATGGTCGGCTTGATCGCTTCGA
This sequence comes from Phycisphaerales bacterium, assembly GCA_020831775.1. Taxonomy (GTDB): domain Bacteria; phylum Planctomycetota; class Phycisphaerae; order Phycisphaerales; family UBA1924; genus SLFH01. Next base: position 9,709 of record JAFIFZ010000015.1, on the reverse strand, counting down.
GGTACCAGTCGCAGAAGTCGCGCCAGACCAGGTCGTAGACCGTCTGGGCGTACTGGCTGAACTCGTAGCTCTGCAGGCAGCGATCGACCGTCTCGATTGCGCTCGCCAGGCGACCGAGCATCCAGCGGTCCGCCAGCGAGAGCGAGGCCGGCTCGACCCGTCCTCCCGCGGGCGCGTCGCCCCCGAGCATCGACATCGTGAAGCGCGAGGCGTTCCAGAGCTTGTTGCAGAAGTTTCGTCCGTTGTCGAACTTGGGGCTCGTGTTCTTGCCGGACTCGGGGTCTTTGACGACGGGCATGCGGACATCCTGCGTCTGCGTGGTCATCTGGCAGAGCGTGAAGCGCATGGCGTCGGCGCCGTGGGAGTGGATGATGTCCAGCGGGTCGACCCCATTGCCGAGGCTCTTGGACATTTTGCGTCCCTCGCCGTCCTGGATCATTGCGTGGATGAAGACATCGCGGAAGGGGATCGGGCCGGATTTCTCGCCCTCGGCCAGGAAGTAGCGGTTGAACATCGTCATCCGCGAGACCCAGAGCGTGATGATCTCGCGGGCCGTGCAGAGCACGCTGGTCGGGTTGAACGCGTCGAGCAGGCCGGGCTCGGGCGAGCCCTGCACGCGGGTGAACCCGTGCTCGCCCAGCCAGCTCTCGATATCCATCACGCCGAAGTTCTGCGTGCGGAACTCGCCGGTCCGGCGGACACCCACAGCACAGACGAGGTCCTCCGCCTCGGCGATCGCGTTTGTATCGCTCAGCGGCGTCGACAGGTCCGAGGCGTCGAAGAGCTGGTACTTCAGGGCTCGCGCCGGGTCGATGTCGCGGAAGTTGAGCAGGCGTTGGATCAGCTCGCCGCTGCGGGTGTTCTCCTCGCCGATGAAGCTGCGGAACGAGCCGACACGCTTGACCCAGACCGACCGGATGGCCCCCGGGTCGTCGGGGTCGATGGTCTCGGGCGCGATCGCTGGCACGCCCTCGCCCGGCCAGCCCATCGTCGAGAGCGGCCAGAGCGCGGAGCTGAACCAGGTGTCGAGGACATCGGGGTCTTGGACGAAGCCGTGGGATTCGAGCGAGGCTTCGATATCCGCACGGTCAGGCGGAACGCAGATCTCGATCGTGTCGGTTTGAACATCATCCCGTTGCGACTGGAAATTCCTGATCTCGACAGCGGCGTTCTGTTCTTCGTCCAGGAAGTCCAAATGAGTCGGGAGACCTTCGTGAAACCCCTCCTGAAGCGGAGTTGCACCGGGCGCGAGCTTCTGGGTTCTCGATCGGGTCCACACCGGGATCCGATGCCCCCACCAGAGCTGGCGGCTGATGCACCAGTCCCGGAGGTTGTCGTGCCAGGTTTCGTAGGTCTTGGCGTAGCGGGATGGGTGGAAGTGCATCGAGCCGTCGCCAGAACTGTCATTTGAGTGATCTGCACTGTGACTGCTTGCGGGATATGTCTCCGGAAACTCCTGCAACGAGCCATCGCTCCGCTGCTCCCTCGCCAGCGCCCGCTGCGCCTCGCCCCGCAGGCGGTCGTCGGTCACCTTGACATACCACTGGTCCGACAGGTACGGCTCGATCGGCGCGTGGCTGCGGTAGCTGTGCCCCACGCTGTGCTTGTTGGGGGTCACTTTCTCCAGCAGCGGTTCGTTGCCGATCGTTCTCGCCTTGAACTCGTCGACGACCTTCTTGCGAGCCTCTTCGCGGGAGAGTTCGAGGAAGACCTCGCCCCCTTCGCCGCGGGGCTCTCGGTCCCAGCCGTGCCGGTCGCTGACCGACGCATCGGGGGCGAGGACATTGACGACCTCAAGCTTGTGGCGTTCGCCGATCGCCCAGTCGTTGGGGTCGTGCGCCGGCGTGACTTTCAGGAAGCCCGTCGCCATCTTCGACTTGGCTTCCGATGCCGGATCGATCTCGACTCCCGCCAGTTCGGCCATGTCCGCAGGCAGCACCACATAGTCGTCGCGCACGATCGGCACCAGTCGCCCGACCAGCGGCAGCTCCGCCCTCAGCCCGTCGAGCGCCTTGGCCCTGGGGTCTCTGGGGTGGATCGCCACGCCCGTGTCGCCGAGATAGGTCTCGGGGCGGGTCGTCGCGACGGTGATCCACGCCGGCTCGTCGTCGGGCCGTTCGTCGGCGCCGGGATAGCCCCGGGCCGCGAGCTCCGACCAGGTGACGGGCTGGTACGAGTCATCGGGCAGGTTGCGCATCGAGGCGCAGGCGTTCGGCGCGAGCCCGCCGGCCGCGGCGGCGTCGACGCGGAAGAGGGGATAGCGCAGGTAGTAGAACGCGCCGTCGACCTCCTTCATCTCGACCTCGTCGTCGGCGAGGGCGGTCTGGCTGACCGGGTCCCAGTTGACCAGGCGCTTGCCGCGGTAGATCAGCCCGTCCTTGAACAGCCGGAAGAAGGCCTCGCGCACGGCACGGGCGCAGGTCTCGTCCATCGTGAAACGCTGGCGGTCCCAGTCGCACGAGCAGCCCATCTTCTTGAGCTGGTCGGTGATGCGTGCCTCGTACTGGTCCTTCCACGCCTTCACGAGCGCGATAAAGCGTTCGCGACCCGGCTCGCCCCGGGCCTCCATCTCCTTGTGTTCCTTGAGCGCCGGCTTGCGATCGGTCTGGAGCCGCTTGTCGACGACGGTCTGGGTCGCGATGCCCGCGTGGTCGGTGCCGGGCATCCAGAGCGTCTCGAACCCCTTCATTCTGTGGGCTCGCGCGAGGATGTCCTGCAGCGTGTTGTTCAGCGCGTGCCCGAGGTGCAGGGCCGCGGTGACATTGGGCGGGGGGATTAGGATCGCGTACGCCGGCTTCTCCCCGCTCAGCACGCGCGCAGGGTCGGCGTGGAACGCGCCGGAGGCTTCCCAGCGCTCCCGGATCGACCCCTCGTGCGCCTCGGGCGAATAGGTCTTGGGCATCTCCCCCGGGCCTGTCATGCGCAACGCTCCGTTTGTCATGCGTTCGGTCTCGGGCCGATCCGCCGGCCCGCCGCGGCAATCGGGGGGTAATCGGCCGATCCCGCGGAACCGGCATGGTAGTCGGGCCGATATCGTTGCCGTAATGAGCACAGACCAACCAAGCCGCAGTACCGGCGGCCTCGTCGCCGCCGGGATCCTCGCAACCGCCCTCGTCGGCGTCGCCCTCGCGATCGTCCTGGTCTCGGGGCGATCGCCCTCCAACGCCAACGCCGAGGGCCCGACGGCCGAGGCGGTCACCCCCCGCGTCGGCGACGCCCCACCAGAGACGGTCGAGGCCCTGGCCAACACGCTGCAGGCCCTCATCGCCGAGCAGGACTACGAGCGGGCGAGGCTCGTCCTCGCCTCCGCCTCACGCCAGTACCCCGACGACCCGGACATCCGCCTGCACTACGCCGAGGCCCTGCAAGCCGTCCGCGACTACGACGGCGCCCACGCCCAGTACATGACGCTCATCGAGCGGGGGCACGGTGGCGCGGAGATCGAGTACTTCGCGGGCATGGTCTCGTCGTCGGGCGGGCACATGGAGCGTGCCGCCGAGCACTTCGAGCGGGCCCTGAAGCTCGACCCCGACAACGCCGAGTACGCCCTGAACCTCGGGGCGGTGCAGATGAACCTCGGGCGCAACAGCGAGGCGGTCGCGACGCTCACCGTCGCCCGCAGCCTCGATCCCGAGCTCGCCAAGGCGTGGGGGATGCTCGCGGAGATCTCCCGCCGCAAGGGCGAGCGGACCGCCGCCATCCAGTACATCGCCAAAGCCCGCGAGCTCGAGCCCGCCGAGGCGAACTGGCGCGTGATCGAGGCCGACGCCCTGCTGATGCGCGAGCCGGAGCGCTCCATCGAGCTGCTCTCGGGCCTCTCGGGCGCCGGCCTCCGACGCCCCGATGTGCTGCGGATCGTCAAGGCCGCCTACGGGCGGCTCGGGCGCCACGAAGACGCCGCATGGCTCTATTCAGACGCCTCCGACGACCAACCCGACAACGCGGGCCTGGCCATCGAGACCGCCGAGCTCTTCGAGCGTGCGGGCGATCTCGACAACGCGATCTTCTACGCGACCAGAGCCGTGCAGGCGGGTGACGAGGGCGCCAGGTCGATGCTGATGCGTCTGCGGGATGAAGCGGGGCGGTAATCGCAGGGATCCCTGGTGGCTCAGGTTTCCGACCTGAGCGGCTCGGAAGGTGTGTCGAGCGCCCAGCTCGGAGAGCTGGGCCACCAAGAGAGCTGGGCCGTCTCGGCTCCGCCGATCACCCCGCCCTGCGGTCCGGCGGGGCGTCGATGTTCAACTGCTTCATCTTCTTGTACAGCGTCGTGCGGTTGATCTCCAGCTCGTCGGCGGTCTGCTGGCGGTTCCAGTCGTTCGCCTCCAAAGCCTTGAGGATGATCTTCCGCTCCGGCTCGCGCAGCGCCTCGGCCAGCGGCATCGGCTCCCACGCCCTGTCGTCCGCCTCCGTGATGCGGTCGGCCAGCGGCGAGTCGCCCCCGCTGATCGTCTGCGGCAAGTCCCCGAGCTGGATCGTCGGCGAACGGCTGAGCACCGCCGCACGCTCCACCGCGTTGCGCAGCTCACGCACATTGCCCGGGAACGGGTACCGACGCAGCGCGTGCATCGCCTCGCCGGAGAAGCCGACGAGCTGCTTGCTCAGTTCGCCTGAAAACTCGGCCAGCATCCGCTCGGCGAGCAGCGGGATGTCGCCCACCCGATCGCGCAGGGGCGGCAGGTCGATCTTCACCACATTGATGCGGTAGTACAGGTCCTGGCGGAACCGCCCGTCGGCGACGAGGTCTTCCAGCGCCTGGTTGCTCGCCAGCACGACGCGCACATCGACCTCGATGCTCTCAGAAGACCCGACAGGCTCGAACCGCCGTTCCTGCAAAACGCGCAGCAGCTTCAGCTGCATGCCCGGGCTCGCGGAGTTGATCTCGTCGAGAAAGAGCGACCCGCCGTCGGCGGCCTGGAACCGGCCCTGTTTGTCCGCGTGCGCGCCGGTAAACGCGCCCTTGACATGCCCGAACAGCTCGCTCTCCAGCAAGGTCTCGGGGATCGACCCGCACGCGAGCTCGACGAACGGCTTGTTCTTGCGGGGGCTGCGCCGGTGGATCTCACGCGCGATCAGGCTCTTGCCCGTCCCGCTCTCGCCGGTCATCAGCACGGTCGTGCGGCTGGGCGCCACCGCCTCGACCAGTTCGAACACCCTGCGCATCCGGTGATCGGCCCCGACGATGTTCTCGAAGCCCTCGTGCTTGTCGAGCCTCCGCCGCAGGGTCGTGTTTTCGACGCGCAGCGCCTGCTCGCGCATCGCCCGCTCCATCGCGACGCGCAGCTCCGCGTCGACGATCGGCTTGGTCAGGTAGTCGCTCGCCCCGGCACGCAGCGCCTCGACCGCCGACTCGATCGCCCCGTACCCGGTCATCACCACGAACGCCAGCGACGGGTGGCGCTCACGCACCTTCCGCAAGAGCTCCATCCCGTCCATCCCGGGCATCGAGACATCGCTGAGGACGACCTGGAAGGGCGAGCTCTCCTCGACGCCGGCCGCGATGGCGCGCAGCGCCTCCTCGCCGCCGCACGCGGTCGACGCCCGGTACCCCTCCTGTGAGAGAAACTCGGCGAGCGATTCGGCGACGATCGGGTCGTTGTCGACCACCAGCACACGGGGACGGTCCTCGGCCATGCCTTACGCGCCCCCGATCGTGTCGGAAGGCTCGGCCGGCGCCGGGCAACGCACACGCAGGAGCGCCCCCGGGCGGCGACTCCCGCCAGAACCCGCGGCTATCGAGATCGTCCCGCCCATCTCGCCGATCACCTTCGCACACAGCGAAAGCCCGATCCCAGAGCCCCGCGTGCCAACACCCAGCAGGAACAGATCCGAGGGCTCGATCCCCGGCGGCAGTCCGGGCCCGTCGTCCTCGATCTCGATCAGGATGTCGCCGTTCTCGCTCTCGCCCGAAGCCAGAGCGGCCCGCACGCGGATCGTCCCCTCGCCCCCGGCGCTGGCGATCGACTCGGCCGCGTTGCGCAGACCGTTCAGCACCACGGCGTACAGCGCGCCCGCCGAGGCTTTCCTCGCCCCCTCGCCGATCTGGAGATCGATCTTCAGCCCAGGCTTGTCGCCCGGCTGTACGACCTCGATCGCGTGCCGGATCGCCTCCGCCAGCGCCACCGGCTTGCCCCCGGGCACGAGCGCCGAACCGATCGAGGTCGCGGCGCTGGTCATCGCGGCGTGCACGAGGTCCGACATCCGGTCCAGCGATTGCTGCACCGTCGCCAGCCGCTCCTGGGCCGACTCCAGAGCGCCCGCCTCGGCGGGAGGCTCGCTGGAAGCATCAGTCCCGGCCGCCGCCTCTTCCGCCTTGGCGAGCTGACGCATCGCCAGGGCGAGCGAACGCATCGAGCCGTCGAGCAGCCCGTTGAGCTCGTGGGCGAGCGCCCCCAGAAACTCCGTCTGATCGCCCGGATCGGCCTTGCGGATGATCGCGTTGGGCAGCGGACGGCGCGGCTGATCGGGGTCCGGGTTGTTCTGAGGATGGTGCATACCCCGGACCATCGGCCCGAGCCACGCCCGCCTCAAGGGCGATGATGCCCCGGCACAACCGATGCCCCGTCGCAACACCCGTTCGGGCGGGCGGCGCGTTTCGCGGAGGCATCGGTAGGGTCCGAGAATCGACCCGTGCCACCTTCACAGATCGGGCTGCTACTCCACACCCACGGCCTGCGCGTCGCGTTCTGAAAGCACACCCCCGTCGGAACGCTCGCGGACATCGGGCGTCCGCTTCCAGCTCCGCTCGCAGCGGGGCTCCTCCCGCAGGTCCTGCACCTCGATCTCGCCATCGGCCTTGAGCGCGATGCGGCTGACGCCCAGGAGGTCCGCCAGGTCGTCGTGCTCGAAGCCGCCGAACTTCCCTTCCGGGTCGGGCAGTGTGAGCGCCGCGTCCAGCGGGTTCTCGATGCCGCCGGCCTTGGCCTTCTCCATCGCCGCCAGCGCCCTGTCGCGAAGCTCCATCAGCGCCGGCCACGCCTCGCTGGGCTTGACATCGAGCGCCTCGGGGAAGGTCTCCAGATGCACGCACGCGTCGTTGTCGCCCGAGAGCGATCGGAGCTCGCGCCACGCCTCGTCGGCCGTGTGGCAGAGCACCGGCGCCAGCAGCCTGCACAGCCCGCTTGCGATCTCGTAGATCGCCGTCTGCGTCCGCCTGCGCCGCGGCGCGTCGGGCTTGTCGCAGTAGAGCCGGTCCTTGACGGCCGCGAGATACACTGCGCTCAGCGTGTCGTTGCAGAAATCGAACAGCGCCTTGTGCGCCCTGGCGAACTGGTAGTCCTTCATCGCCTTGCGGACGCCCGCCCGAACCTTCTCGTACTCGCCCAGCACCCACTTATCTGGTGAGGTGGGGTGGATGGAGTCGAGCGCCACCTTGTCCTTGGCCGGGTCGAAGTCGCTGAGATTGCTCAGGAGGAAGCGCAGCGTGTTGCGTACCTTGCGGTAGCTCTCGCCCGCGAGCTTGAAGAACGCCTCGTCGACCTTCACATCCCCCTCGTAGCTCAGCGAGCTGACCCACCAGCGGAGCACATCCGCCCCGTGATCCTTGAACAGGGCCTCGATCGTGTGCCCTTTGCTCTTGCTGAGCTTGTGCCCGTCCTTGTCGACCATGAACCCGTGCGTCAGCACCGCCTTGAAGGGCGGTTGGCCGGTCTCCGCCAGTGCGCACAAGAGCGAGACCTGGAACCAGCCGCGGTGCTGGTCCGAGCCTTCCAGGTACAGCTCGATCGGGTAATCGCGGCCCTCAGAACGCTGGCGCATCACGGCGTTCCACGAGCAGCCCGACTCGAACCAGACATCGAGGATGTCCCCGCCCTTCTTCAGCTTCGACAGGTCGACATCGGCCGGCGCGTCGGGGTCCGAGGCCGGGTCGTAGCCCGCGAGCAGTTCCGCCGGCGACTCTCTGAACCACGCGTCTGACCCGCGCTGGCGTACCGCTTCGGCAACGGCGCGGACGGTTGCGCCGGTCATCAGCGTCTCGCCGCTCGGGGTGTGGAAGGCGGGGATCGGCAGGCCCCACGCCCGCTGGCGGCTGATGCACCAGTCCGGGCGCGACTCGAGCATGCCGCGCATCCGATTGCGGCCCCACTCGGGGATGAACCTCACCGCGTCCGGGCTCGCGGGGTCGATCGCCCGCATCGCCCGCTCGCGCAGAGTCGCCCGCTCTCCCCCGACCTCATAAGCCTGGTCGACGCCGACGAACCACTGCTCGGTGGCTCTGAAGATCACCGGCGTCTTGCTCCGCCAGTCGTGGGGGTACGAGTGCATGAACTTGTTGTCGTGGAACAGATGCCCGCTGTCGCGCAGGTGTTCGGTGACCTGCTCGTTGGCCTCCCAGACGCTCATGCCGCGCAGCCACTCGGGCACGCTCTCGTCGTAGGTCCCGTTTTCGAGCACGGGGCAGTAGACGGGGAGCCCTTCACGCAGGCCGGTCTGGTAGTCCTCGGCGCCGTGGCCGGGCGCGGTGTGGACGAGGCCCGTGCCGTCTTCGAGCGTGACATAGTCCGCCGCGACGACCGACCAGACCTTGTCCGGGTTCACGCGCGAGGCCTCGGCCTCGTCTGGCGCCGGGGGCGTGTCTCTGAGCGGGTGCCGGTAGCGCAGGCCGAGCAGCTTTTCGCCGCCCACGGTCGCCAGCACGCGGACATCCTCGGCCTTGGCGGCCTTGGTCACCTGTTCGACCAGATCCTCGGCCAGCACCGTCAGATTCCCGTCGACCTGCACCAGCGCGTAGGTGTAGCGGGGGTTGACCGCCAGCGCGAGGTTTGCCGGGAGCGTCCAGGGCGTGGTTGTCCAGATCATGAAGCTCGGGGTCATGCCCGGGCGGTCGTCCTCGGCGACGCCGAAGGCCTCGTAGACCGCCGCGGCGTTCTCGGCCTCGAAGTCGACAAAGACGGAGATGTCCTCGCGCTCCTGGTACTCAAGCTCCGCCTCGGCGAGCGCCGTCTCGTTGGCGATCGACCAGTGCACCGCCTTGCGGGCGCGGTAAACCAGCCCCTTCTCGACCATGCCCGCCAGCACCTCCAGCACCGACGCCTCGTACGCCGGGTGCATGGTCAGGTACGGATCGTCGTAGTCGGCGAGCGTGAGCAGACGCTGCATCTGCCCCGCCTGCACCTTCTGGTACTTCTCGGCGTAGTTCTTGCAGGCCCCGCGGATCGCAAGGCGACGGTTGTCCTCGTCGAGCGATTCGAGCTTGGAGGCCTTGCCCGACTCGATCATCTCGGTCAGGACTTTGTGCTCGATCGGCAGGCCGTGGCAGTCCCACCCCGGCACGAACGGGCAATTGCGCCCGAGCAGCGCCTGCGTGCGCACAACGAAATCCTTCAGGCACTTGTTCATCAGGTGCCCGAGGTGGATCGAACCGTTGGCGTAGGGGGGGCCGTCGTGGAAGACGAAGCCCTCCGCGCTGGCCCGGCCCTCGATTAGCTTCTTGTACAGCCCGGCCTCGTTCCAGCGCTTCTCGCTGGCGGGCTCGTTCTGCACGAGGTTGGCCTTCATCGGGAAGGCCGTCTTGGGCAGGTTCAGCGTCTGCTTGTAGGCGTTCTTGGGTTTCTGCACGGCGTCGGACATCGCGATGGCTCGCTTTCGGATGCTTCACAATCGATCGCCCCGAGTAGGGGCGGGGGGTGTCGGGGGGGCCCCGCGTGCCGCGGCGGGGGGGGGGGGTGTTTTGAGCGGGTTGGGTTGTGCGGGGGGTGGGGGCGGAGGGGTT
>JAFIFZ010000010.1 GCA_020831775.1 Phycisphaerales bacterium | reverse complement strand
CGTCGTGGAAATGTCGGCGTGCCCGAGCAGTTCCTGCACCGTCCGCAGGTCCGCCCCGCCCACCAGCAGGTGCGTCGCGAAGCTGTGTCGGAGCATGTGCGGGTGGACATCGCCCAGCCCCGCCGCCTTGGCGTGCTTGCGCACGATCTGCCAGACCGCCACCCGCTCAAGCGGACGCCCCGTTCTGGAGAGGAAGATCCGGCCCTTGTCCAGCGGCGGGCGGACGAGCCTCGGGCGGCACTCGGCGAGATAGCGGTTCAGCGCCTCCTGGGCCGGCTCGCCCATCGGCACCAGCCGCTGCTTGTCGCCCTTGCCCGTCACGCGGATCACCCCGAGCTTCTCGTGGAAGTCAGCCAGCCCGACCGCCCCGACCTCGCTGGCGCGCAGCCCGCTGGCGTACATCAGTTCGAGCATCGCCCGGTCGCGCACCCAGTAGGGCACGCCCTCGCAGTTCGTCAGCGGAGGTTGCGGGGCCTCGATGAGCCGCCGCATCTGGCTCGGGCTGAGCACGCCCGGAAGCCTCTTCCACCTCGTCGGGCGTTCGAGCACATCGGCCGGGTTGGCCTCGACGATCCCCCTCGCCACCATCCACTTGCAGAAGACCTTGATGGTCGCGAGGTGGCGCGTGATCGTGGTCGACGCCATGGCACGATCGACCTTTAGGGACCGCAGGTGCTCGGCGAGCACGCGTCCGGTGATCTCCCGGGGGGTGTTCACCCCTGCCGCGTGGAGGTCCCGCAACAGATCGCGCAGGTCGCGCCCGTATCCGTCCAGCGTCGCGCGGCTGAGCCCGCACTCGACACGAAGGTACATGGCAAAGTCGCCCCGTGCGTCTTCGAGCTCCCGCGACCACGGGCGGTCCTTCTCCGACGCCCCTGCCGGGCCGGGCTTCTTTGCCGGGATCGCTCTGGGGTTCGCCTGGGACATCAGTGAGGATCCATCGGCGATCCGGCCCCGAAGTCAAGAGCGCCGGTGAGCGCGCAGAAAAACGCCCCGGCCGGGAGTCACGGCCGGGGCGTCGTGGTGGAACTTTCAGAGTCGGATCAGATCAGGGATCAGCCGAGGAGGGCCAACGCGTTCTGCGGGGACTGGTTGGCGAGGCTCAGCGTGTTGATCGAGGCCTGGCTGAGGATCTGCGAGCGGGTCAACGCCGCGGTCTCGGAGGCGAAGTCGGCGTCGCGGATCACGCTCTGGGCGGCCTCGGTGTTCTCGACCGCGATCGCCAGGCTCCGCATGGTGGCGCCGATGGTGTTGCTCTGGAAGGCGCCGAGGCGGCCACGCTGGGAAGCGACCTCGTTGATCGCCTTGCCCACGACCTCCTGGGCGAGGCCGATGTCGCCGTCGACCACATTCAGCCCGCGTCCGGAGCTCAGGTCGCTGAGGTTGAAGAACTTGCCGAGGTTGTCGGCGTCCTCGATGCTGCCGAGCTTGCGGCTGGAGACATCGCTGATGCCCAGCGAGACCTTGCCCTCGATGTCGACCTTGGAGCCGAGCTGGAAGTCGGCGCCGCCGCCGGTGATCTGGAAGGCGGTGAAGTTCGAGAGCTGCGTCGCGGAGTCCTCGGTGAGGTTGATGCGGACATCGAGCATGTCGCTGTTGACGCTGATTGTCCGTCCGTTGGCGGTCGCCATGACGCCGTTGATGTTGGCGACAACATCCTGGCCGCGGTCACGGACGCCATTGTTGGCGGCGCTGAAGGCGGTGGTGTCGTTGGGGTCGGTGCTCAGGGTGTTGGCGTCACCGCTGTCGTACTTCATGATGCCGCCGCCCTGCACATTGCCGTCGTTGACGACTCGCAGCGAGACGAAGTTGTTGGAGCCGAACTCGCTCGAGGCCAGCTTGATGCCGTTGCCCTCGGCCGAGGCGACCACGCCGGTCACATCGCTGAAGGTGTTGATGGCGTCCTGGATGGCGGCGAACGAGGTGCCCGAGGAGAACTGGAGTTGGCGGCTGCCCAGCGATCCGGAGATCTCGACGGTGAACGCGCTGCCGGTGTTGTTCATGTTCAACTCACCGGCGCCGCCCAGGTCCATAAAGAGCTGGCCGCGCTGGGCGGATGTGGTGATGTTCACATCCACATTCATGCTGTCGCCCTTGAACTTCGCGCCGTTGACCTGGAACTGCGAGACATTCGAGTTCACGGCCGAGGTCTGGTAGTCGAAGTTGCCGTTGAGCAGCTTGACGCCCTGGAAGTTCGTCTGGCCGGCGATGCGGTCGATGGTCTGGAGGATCGAGTCGATCTGGACCTGGTTGGCGTCCTGCTCCTCCTTGGAGAGGCCGGCCTTGGAGGCGGTCGAGGTCAGCAGGCCCTGCAGCTCGACGAGCAGGCCCGAGACCTCCTGGAGGCCGCCTTCGGCGATGTTGAGCACCTGGTCGGCGCGCTCGGCGTTGCTGATCGCGGCGTTGGTCGAGCGGATCTCGCTGCGGAGGTTCTCCGAGGCGATCAGCCCGGCCGGGTCATCCTTGCCCCGGTTGATCCTCAGGCCCGTCGAGAGCCTTTCCAGCGATGTATTGAGCTGGAAGTTGTTCTGGCCCAGCACACGCTGAGCGATGAGGGACTGCACATTTGTATTGATCCGAGTCATGACGACCTCCGTGCACAGCCTTTTCGGCCGCGTGTCTTCCTTGCCCGGCGTGCGGCATCGCGTCTTCGAGCCGGTGCTTACCTGTTCCAACCCGAGGACCGGTGCGACGCACGACCGATCCCGCCCTCATCCGAATCCGTTCGGTTCGGGCAAACCCCGCGGACTACCGCGGTCGGGCAGCAGAATCGGCGCGGCGGAGGGGCGGGTTCAGTCTGAGGCCAGCGTTCTGCGCGAAAAAAATTGGACACAGCCGGCGCACAGAAAAACACCCCCTCGTGAGGGGGTGTCAAAGGGCTCGGTTTGTGCTGGGTTCCACCCGGATCGGGGAGCGGCGCGCCCCGTCCGATTACCCGCCTTGGTCACCCGGCCCGGGACCCCGGAGGTCCACCGGGTTCGGCCGGGATCAGCCCAAGAGCTGCAGCACCTGCTGCGACTGCTGGTTGGCCAGCCCCAGGATCGTCGTGCCAGAGCTGGAGAGGATCTGCGATCGGGTCAGGGCGGAGGTCTCGAAGGCGAAGTCCGCGTCACGGATCTGGCTCGACGAGGCCGACAGGTTCTCGAACGCCGCCTGCAGCGACCGCTTATTGGTATCCAGCGTGTTCCGCTCGAACGCACCGAGGCGTCCTCTGAGGATCGAGATCTCGTCGATAGACTTCTGGACGATCTCGCTGATGGCCGAGAAGTCGTTCCGCTGGAAGCTCTCGGGGATCGAGTTCCCTGAACCGGTGGTGATCGAGCTCAGGTAGGCGAGCTTGCCGTTGACGAAGCTGCCGCCCAGGCTGCTGGCGGCCACCGAGGGCACGCCGATGTTGATCTGCTGGGAGGCGTTGATCTTCGGGCCGAGCTGGAAGATCGAGCCGCCGCCGGTGATCTGGAACTCCGAGGGGTCGCTCGTCGGATCGGTCGCGAAGAGCTCGTCGAGCAGGATCTCGATGCCCAGCGTCGCGGAGTTGACCGAGATCTCCAGGCCCCGCCCGTTGGCGAGGTTGCCGTTGACCAGTGCGACGACATCGCGTCCCTTGTCGCGGCTGGTCTTGCTGAGGGTCGGGTCGTCCCAGTCGAAGGGATCCTGCGGGGCGTACTCGGCGTCGTCGGGGAAGGAGTAGGTCTGCCACCCGCCCAGTTCAGAGGGGGTGGGGACATCGAGGCGTTGGATGCTGACGAACGAGTTGGAGCCGAAGCCCTCCGAGCGGAAAGCGATGCCCGAGTTGACATCGCCGTTGATCAGCTCCGCCTTGACGCCGGTGATGGGCGAGGCGTTCTGCACCGCGTCGACGATCCGCTGGAGCGAGGTGCCGCTGGCGAAGCGGAGGGTCGTCACGCCGTTGGGCCCGCGGACTTCGAGTGTGACGGTCGAGGCGATCTGCCCGGGGACCGGCGCGATGTCGCCGTTGAGGTAGAGGGCGCCGCGCTGGGCGGAGGCGAGCACATCGACCTCGACGCCGATGGGCTGGTTGTCGGTGAAGAGGGCGCTGGTGACCTTGGCCCTGCCGATGGCGGCGGTGTCCATCCCGCTGAGGGTGTAGTCCCGCGAGCCGTCCAGGAGCTTCATCCCGCCGAACGAGGCGGTGTTGGCGATCCTGGTGATCGACTCGACGGCCGAGTCGATCTGGAGCTGGTTCGCCCGTCGCTCCTCTTCGGAGTTCGCTCCGGAGTTGGCGGCCTCGACAACGAGCGCGTTGATCGTGTTGAGGAGGTCGTTGATCTCGGTGAGCGAGGCCTCTGTGGTCGCCAGGACCGACGAGGCCCGCTCGGCGTTCTTGATGCCCTGGCCGACGCCCTCGATGTCCGACCGGAGCCGCTCTGAGATGATCAGACCCGCCGGGTCGTCCTTGCCTCGATTGATGCGAAGGCCTGTGGACAGGCGTTCGAGCCTCACGGAAAGATCCGCGTTGTTGCGCTCGAGTCGCGACTGTGCGATGAGGCTCGGGATGTTGCTGTTGATCCTGGCCATTGAAATCCTCCGTGATTCTGCGCGGCGCCGGCCTCGGGCCGGGGCCTTACTTCTCCGGATCGGCGTCCTGTAATCCTTCGGGCGCGTCTCCGGATCGCTCCTTTGTCCAACCGGGCGATGTTCCGTTGATCAGCGCGGGCGCGGCGCCCCCCCGCCCCCCCCCCCGGGGGCCACA
>JAFIFZ010000076.1 GCA_020831775.1 Phycisphaerales bacterium | reverse complement strand
GGTCTGGGTTCGGCCTGGCCTTCGATCGCGTCGCAGTGCAGATCGACCAGCCCCGGCATAAGTATGCATCCGCGTGCGTCGATCTCACGAACGCCACCTGAGGTCTGGCGGGGTGGCGTGTCGCCTTCGGTGATCTCCGCGATCTGACCGTCTTCGATCAGCAGTGAGCCTCGCTCGATGGTTCGGTCGGGCAGGACGAGTGTCGCGCCGTTGATTCGGGTCGAAGTGAGTGTGCTTTGGCTGGCGATCGCGTGCATCGGTTGCTCGTCACACGAGCCTGCGCCGGAGGCGCTGGGCGAACGCTTCGAGCACGACCACAGTGACGAAGATCGCGAGCAGGATGGTCGTCACATGGCCGTACATGCTCTGGTCCCATTTGCCTTTGAGCTCGACGCCGATGCCGCCGGCGCCGACGATGCCGAGCACCGTCGCGGCACGGACATTCCGTTCGAGGATGTACTGCACATACGCGACGGCCTGCGGCAGGATCTGCGGCAAGACCGCGTAGCGCAGCACGGCGATCCGTCCGGCGCCCGTCGCGGCGATCGCGTCCTGCGGGCCTTTGTCGGCGTTCTCGATGTCGTCGGCGAAGAACTTGCCCAAGAAGCCGGCGGTGTGAATGCCGAGAGCCATCACCCCCGCCATCGGCCCGAACCCGAGCAGGAGCACAAACAGCATCGCGAGGATGATGTCCGGCATGGACCGTGAGAGCGAGCACAGGCTTCGGGCAAGGTGGTAGAGCGCCGGGTGCGGAGAGAAGCCTCGGGTCGCGAACAACGCCAGCGGCAGAGCCAGCACGACCGCAACGAGTGTGCCCCAGATCCCGATCTCGATGGTTTCGAGCATCTTCTGGAACACCAGCCCGAGATAGCCGAGCGGGTAGACGACGACTTCGATGCTCTCGCCCTCGACAAGTGTGCCGGATGCGGGGTCGTACCTCCGCCGGGGTTCGCTTTCGATGCGGGCGAGCGTCGGAAGGCTCTCTCGGTCGTGCCCGCTCAGCGCAAGCTCCTCGCGGTCGGAGATGACGGGAGGGAGGCTGCGGTCGAAGAACGCTCTGAAGCCACGCCCGAACTCGGAGGTCTCACGCAGACCGACAGCGTCGGCGACGCCCTCGCCCGCGGAAACCACGCCCTCGTGCAGATCGAGCCTCTGGCCGGAGAATGTCAAGAGCGCCAGTGCGATCAGCACGAAGGCGACGGTGCTGACGCCCAGTGGTCGGCGGAGCTTCCAGAGTTCCGGGTCTTTGGCCCGCTGCAGATCGGCGGGCATCTGGGTCGTCTCGGCCCGCGTCATGTCGCAGCCCCGGTCAAGGCTTCGGCGGCGTGTGGATTCGACTCTCGTCTTGCGGGGCGATCCTGCTTGGGCTCGGCGAGGGTGACGCTGCCATAAAGCGAGCGGACGGCGTCGTCGTCGAGCGATGACGCCGAGCCATCGAAGACGATGTTTCCGCCCCGCACCGCGATCACGCGGTCTGCGAATTCGCGGACAAGCTCGACCTGGTGCAGGCTGCAGAGCACGGCGCAGTTGCCCGCGGCGGCCCTGGCCCGGAGCAGCGAGAGAACACCCCGGCTTGTTTCCGGATCGAGACTCGCGACGGGCTCGTCGGCGAGCACGAGGCTCGGGTCGAGGATGAAAGCGCGTGCGATGGCGACGCGTTGCTGCTGTCCCCCCGATAGCGACGACGCACGCCGGTATAACTGCGACTCTTCCAGTCCGACCGATGCGAGCAGGCGGCAGGCTTTGCGGCGGAGATCGCGCGGGTGCCACTTGAGCAGCGTCCGCCACAGCCCCTGGCGCACGGCCGCCCCGCTGAGCACATTGTCGACCACGCTCAGGCGGGGCACGAGATCGAACCTTTGATGGACAAAGCCGACACGAGAACGAATCTTCCGCATCGATCTCGGCCCAACGGCCTGGTCGTCGAATACCACACGCCCACCGATCTGCGGGGCCATGCCCACGACGAGGCGGAGCATGGTGCTCTTGCCCGCTCCGCTCGGGCCGAGCACGACGCAGAACTGCCCCTCTGGCACAGTGAACGAGACTTCTTTCAGCACGCCGGGTGTGCCCGGATACCCCGACGAGACTCGATCGAAGATGAGGATGTCGCGCGTCCGACTCACCGCTGCCCGGCCTTGCGGAGCATCGCCTGGTTAACCTCGGGGGTGACGACGCTCAGACGTTCGAGCAGTTCATCGAAGGCCTCGACCGGGAAGTCGGTGATGAAGCGATCGACGGGCTGGCCCGCGTAACCCCGGAGACCGCGCGGGCCGATGGACGGGTCGTCGTGGAGCGTTGCGAACGCTTCGCGGAGCTTGGCTTTCACCGCTTCATCGAGTTGGGTGTGCATCGCGATCGGGGGGTACGGGATGCCGGCGCTCCGGTGGAGCACCCGGAGCGCCCCCGGCGCGATCCCGCCCTCCTCGACGCCCTTGGCATGGCTGAGCAGCGAGGCGCCCGCCGCGTCGGCCCGCCCTGCCTCGACCGCCGCTAATGCGTTTGCGTGGTTGCCCGCCAGCACGACGCGGCCCAGATCCGCCGCCGGGTCCAGGCCGTTCACGATCATCTCTGCGACGGGCACGATGAAGCTGCTGGCGCTCTGAAGGTCGCCAAGGGCGATGGATCGGCCCTTGAGGTCTTCGAGGGTGTGCAGGTCTGAGTCGGCGCGGACGAAGATGCCCGCGTGATAGAGCGAGAGCCCTTCGGTTTCGGCAACCGCGAGCAATTCCGCTGCGCCCCGGCGCCGGGCCTGCATGAACGACATCGGGCCGAAGAACGCGAGTTCGACGCGGCCCGTGGCCATCGATTCGATCACCGCGGCGTACGAATCGCCGACGCGGATTTCGAACTTGAGGCCAGTCTTGCGGCTCACGGCGTCGAAAAGCGGCTGGAAGTCGGCGAGGGTGCCGCTGGCGGTGCCTCCGTCGGCGGGGATGAGCATGACGCGGAGCGGGCAGGAGTCGCTGCCGTCGCGTCCCCCCGGGCAGGCCTCGCCGGTGCACGCCTGGGCGAAGATCGCCAGTATCGCGAGCAGGACGCAGGCCGCCGCACGCCTGAGCCAGCCGGGCGTGCTGCAACGATTGATCTGTTCTGACTGCACATCGGCCATGGCCGGCGTTCCCCGGTCGTCCCGCTGCGCGAGCCTATCCGGTCGGCTCGGGGGATGAGCCATGATTGAGAGATATGCTGTCGGCATTTGCGCTTTCGTCAATGATTCTGAACACGGGCTTTGCGCCTCAAGGTCGGCGGACTCGATCCGTGTCAGTCGAGGATCACATCCAGTTCGAGCACGAACTGCTGCTGGGGTCCGACCATGTACTGATTCAGCGTGGGCGAGTAGGTCTTGACCTGGATGGTCTTGTTGTCGGGCAGGATCTCGATGAGGCGGAACCAGCCGTTGCCGCCGTTGGGGAGGAACTGGTAGTTGGCGAGCATCTGGTGGACGGTGTTGCCGTGGTCGCCGGGGCTGCTGAGGCGACCGGCCCCGTCGTTGAGGACATGGCCCGAGAAGACGAGGCCGAGGTTCTTGTGCTGGCGACCGATGGCCTGCCAGATGTCCTCGCCGTCGTTGACGCCGAGCGGATCGCTCGCGGTCCCGTAGGTGTAGGGGGACCAGCGCTGCGATGTTCCGAAGGTCTGCCAGTCGTACCGGGTGTTGTCCGAGTACATGTAGGCGTGGGTGACGATCATGCCGACACGGTCGGG
>JAFIFZ010000072.1 GCA_020831775.1 Phycisphaerales bacterium | reverse complement strand
CTGAGATCCTGCGAGTACGGCGACGCCATCCGTGGCTCCTTCCCGACCCCGAGGGTCGAGGCTCGAAGCTACAACAAACATCACCAAGGCGCAACCGGACACGCGCCGAACGGCGCTACGAAATCGGTGAGGACGCTCTAGTGCCGCGCTCGTTTGCCCGGGCCTCGGGGACGACTGCGAACGACTGTGCGGACGCGGAGGCGGCGAGCCCGGCGACAGCGAGCGAAGCGAAAACGGCTGAAATCCTGTACATGATCGGTCTCCTCGTTATTGACACGCCCTTGACGGCGGCCCCCACGACGAGGGCCGGATCGGATGAATTGATATCACTTTGACTGATTTCGGCCGGCGTGTCAACCCCTTGGGTGCGGACTCGGGCTTTGAGCGGTGCATGAAAAAGCTCCCGTCGGCGGACGGGAGCTTTCAGAACGCGATTCACATTGTTTGGCGAGTTTCAGCGGCGACGGCGGAGGGCGACGAGGCCTCCCAGGCCGAGCAATGCCGCTGATGCCGGGGCGGGCACGATCTCGTAGTGCACCGAGCCGGAGAAGGCGCGGGGCGTGAAGATGCCGGCGGTGGGGAAGGCGACGGAAGCCGTGGTCGCTTGGTTGCTGAAGATCTCCAGGTTGCTGTCGGCGTAGGTCTCCAAGGGCGGGTTGGAGGCGTTTCCGAAGTAGCGGATGCCGCCGGCCTCGAGGGCCTGGAGGTAGACAGCGACTGTTTCACCGTCGGGGACGACGATGTTTGATGTCAGGGGCATGTCGGACGACACCGTGGCGCCGTTGCGGGTGACCATGAGCGTCTGTGTGAGCGTCCAGCCGGTGGGGTCGGAGACATTGCCGACATAGGTGCCGGGGCGTGTCCAGACCTCGATGGGGGCGTCGGTGCCGACGGTGCCGCCGAGGCCGCCGAGCTCGAACTTGTTGACCACCAGGAACTCGCCGGCGGGGGTGAGGTCGGTGAGGTTCATCCAGACACCGCCGCTGCCGTTGTTCGGCGGCACCTCGGTGGTCAAGACATTGGCATGAGCGGCGCCGGCGGCCAGCAGCACGCCTGCTGTTGCGAGGGCGGTAGTGCAACGATTCATACTGATCTCTCCTTTGGCAATCCAGAACACCCGGTCCACGAGTCCCGGATGGCGCCCGCAGCGCCCCACGAAAGTGGATTGAGACGCGAGCGGAGCGAATCTCTCAGGGGGCAATGTAGAGGCAATGACGGGGACCTTGCAAGAGGTTCGCGGTTGCAAAGGGCCGGAATTGGACATGTGATGGTCGCGAGAGTTGTTATAGGACTCGCAGGAGCGGGCGGATGGACGCGATCTTGTGCGTCTGGTCCTTTGTGTTTGGTCGATGATCGCGTGAGTCCGGGCGGCGGCGTTATGCCGAGGAAAATGACCGGATCGATAACGAGCCGGAGATCAATTGCATGTGCCGCGCGTGATACACCGGTAGACACGCATTTGAGCGCGGGTCGCCGATGTGGCTGGTGAAGTGACGCGTCAGCGGCTGGGCTTCTCAAAGGGTCTGCTGATGTGGTGGTCGATGATGTTGCCGTGCTCGCTGAAGACCTTGAGGTCCTGGGTCTCGCCTTTGATGGTCAGCAGGATGAAGTGGCGCTCGGCGATGGATTTGGCGAGGTAGGGGGTCTCCGCTGCGACATGGACCTCGCGTGTCGCGACGCCCCATGCGCCGTCGCCGATGTAGACGATGCCGTCTTCGTGTTCGCGTTCGGCCTTGATGGGCACGGTGCGCTTGTATGCGTGGTCGTGGTTCTCGAAGGCGATGCGGACGCCGTAGCGCTCGAAGAGGGGGATCCAGTGCTCTCGGATGCGTGTGGGGACACCGCCGAAGTAGTCGCGGACGGAGGGGAAGGCGGGGTAGTGGTAGACAGGGATGATGTGGGGGACGCCATCGCGCTGGTCGATGATCTCGGCGAGCCATTCGGTCTGGGTTCCCTCGACGGGGCCGGAGTGATCCGTGTCGAGGAGGATGATGCTCATGTAGTCGCCGAAGTCGAGCACGCCGTAGCCGGGGTGGCCGGGGAAGGCGAGCATGTTGAAGTAGTACGGGGCGATGGATTCGCGGTATTCGTCGGTGTCTTCGTAGGTGTCGCGGCCTCGGTCTGCGCCCCAGTAGAAGTGGCCGACGATCTCGTGGTTGCCGATGCCCATGACGACGGGGATGACGCGTCCGTCTTCAAGGATGAGCGTTTCGTTCATCGCTCTGAAGAAGGTGTACCAGCGATCGATGCGGTCCTCGCGTCCGTCGGCGTAGGCGAGGTCGCCGCCCCAGACGATGAAGTCCGGGTCCATGCGTGCGGCTTCTCTGTTCGTCCTCGCCATCCATTCGTAGCGGTGGAGGACATCGCCCCCGACGGCGATGCGGATGGGGCGTTCGTCGGCGGTCGCGGGCATGGTCCTGAAGCGGAGGGTGGGCGAGGAGGCGCCGCGCTGCTCGCGCATGATGCGGAACTTGTAGTCGCTGCCGGGGCGGAGGCCTGTGAGCTCAACGGTGTAGATGGGGCGGCCGCTGAAGACCATCGGGTGGGTGGCGACCTCCGCCTCCCGGTAATCGTCCGAGCCGGCCGGGGCGTAGACGAGACGCGTGGAGGGGTCGTGCTCGTCCAGGTGCCACTGGATGGTCATGGTGGTGGTGGGGTCGCGCTGCCATGAGAGGTAGAGGGCGGGGGGGATCGCCGTGTCCTCGGTGACGGTCAGCTTTGCGCCGAGGCAGATGTCGCTGCTGCGAGGCGATTGGTTGTGCACGCTGACGGCGAGCACATTGCGCCCACGGCGGAGGAGGGACGGGTCGAGCTCGAACTCGGCGTCCTCGACCGACGGGTTGGTCCAGGTCGTGGTGCGGGTGGCGTGGGCGATGTCGCCCTCGGGCATCAGTTCGGTGCGCCCGAGCTCGACGCCGTTGAGGTAGAAGACGGCGCCGTCGTCGATGATGTGCTGGAGGTTGAGCGATACGCCGTCGGTTGGGCCGTCGTAGTTGAAGGAGGTGCGGAAGTAGTAGGTGATGAGGTTCGGCGCGAGCTCTGTCTGGAGGCCGGGCTCGGGCCAGCGTGCTCTGCGATCGGCCGTGTCGTAGCCGAGGAGGGCGGGGCCCTCGCTCCAGCCCGAGTCGTCGAAGTCGGGGCGGATCCAGTCTGTGCCGAGGTCTTCGTCTTTGTCGTGGTAGCGCCAGCTCGCGTCGAACTCGATCAGGACAAGGCCGTCCCTTGGCAGGTCCGCGCGGGCGGAGGCCGAGATGAGTAGGCCCAGCAGGATCGCGAGCAGGAGCGGACGCGGGTGCGTGGTGTGTTGGATCATGGGAGGTTCAGATTCGGTGAACGGGCGCAGCGCGCCTGGCTGGAACGACGGAAGGCGAGTGAGCACCGTAGTGGATTCGCGGTCGCCCGACAAGGCGGAGCGAGCGGCTATGCTGGCGAAGGCGAGTGAGAGTCGGGTCGGGTTTGGAATCGGACAGTTTAAAGTCGGGATAGAAGGCAGGATGGAAGGAAGCATGAGCGAACCCGAGGATTCCGGCCGTCCGCCGGCGCTGCGCGATGTGATCGAGTCCGCGTTGGCGGGCGGTGGATCCCCGAGCGCCAAGTCGTTGATCGGCGCGTGTGAGGCGGCCGGGATCGATCGCGAGCGGGCGAAGCGGGGCGTCGCGGAGTTGATCGCCCGCGACTCGGTCGCCGCGGCGTGGGCGGACTGGACCTCGGTGACCGATCGCGACGAGATCCGTCTGCGCCTGGAGGTGATCGCGAGAGCGGACGCCTGGTCCGAACAGCTCGCGCCGTTTGTGACCTTCTTCTTCCGGGCTTCCGTCGCCGATCTCTACCAGCCCGCGGCGGTCGCGCTTGGCCGCCACCTGCACCGGTCTGACCGGTTGCGGTCGTACATCCAGGGGTACTCCAAGGACCGCGGCGTCGCGCTGAACAAGCCGCTGAGCCTCGGCGGCGGCAGAACGCAGCGGAGGATTTTGATCCTGCTCTGCGCCGCGCGGGGCATGCCGGACGCGGGTATTGGCCTTGCGCCGATGCCGCTGGCGACCGAAGCCGGCGGGCGCCGGGCGGCGCTTCCAGAGTCCGCGGCGGATCTCGCTGTGACGCTGCAGGCGATCGCGCTGCTCGTCGACGGTTCGCCGGGAGACGAGGCGGTCCGCGCGATCGCCGAGGATGCGCTGGACCGGACGCCGGCGTCATCGCCCGGCCAGGCGGGCCGGACGGTGTTGCAGCGGTACGGCGCGCTGCTCGCCAAGTGCGCGGGCCCATCGACGCCCGCTCGTTGGCGGAGGATGTTTCTTGCGCAGCTCGAGCATCTCCGGGCGCTGTCGAGCGACGCGTACGCCGAGCGTGTCGCGGGTCTGATCCGGGTCGATGAGATGCTGCGGACGGGGGCGCTCTTGGGCGAGTCGGATGGGAGCGCGGCGCTCGGCGTCGTCGCGGAGACCTGCCAGCCCCTCGAGTCGGCGTTCTTTGCGGCCAGGATGCTTCTCTGGCATCGCAGGGAGCGGAGCGCAGACCCGTCGTGGATGATCGCGGCGGCGGAGGCGTTGGCTGGGCCTGCGAAAGCGACCGAGGCGGAGGGTGTGACGATCGCCGGGGTGATCGGGTGGGTCTGCCGGCGGGTGGTTGTGTCGGACGCGGGGGGATCGATGTTCGCCGGCGCCGATGCGGAACCGGCGGAGCTCCTCCTGCTGGACCGCCTGCTTTCGTGCATCGAGTCGCGCGAGCGTTGGTCGGCGTTCGACGATCCGACGCGGGCGCTGCTGACGGCGCTGCTGCTCGACGCGGCCCGTCACCTCAACGCCGGGAGCGGTGCTGTTTCGGTGCTGCGCAGGCGCGGGCTGCCGGCGCCCGAGAGCGAGGGGGTTTCTGTCGGCGATGCGTTGCTTTCGAGTGTGTTGCTGCGTGTGCTGAGCTGGGGCGGGCCCGGGGCGTCGTCGTTCGTTGATGTGCGCACGATCCATCGGATCGACGACGCGAGGGTGCTGCTGGCGCTGCTGCCATCAGACGAGCGGAGCCCGGTGCTGGCGGTGCTCGCCGACGCGATGGAGCACCAGCTCCGCTGGCGTCTTCGGCGCGAGGCGTCGTTTGCGCCCGACGCCCTGCTGCGGATGGCGCTGGTGCGGCGCCCGCACGCCTCGTTCTTTGAGTCGCTCTGGAGCGTGTGCACGGGCAGGACCTACAAGGACAGCAAAGGGGCGGAGGTGGATGTCCCGCGGTTGGTCGCCGGAGCCGCGGCCGACGCACGCTGGCGCGCGGGCGAGCCCCGGCCTGCGCCCGTGTTCGGCGACGCGGGCGGGCTGGAGGATGGGACGCGGCTGCGCGACGAGCTCGCGGCGCTCGCCGAGGAAACGCCGGACCTCCGCGAGCGCGTGGTGCGCCTGACGAACCTCATCGGGGACCCGTCGGGCGAGCGTGCGGCGCCGCGCGGGACACTGATCGGCCTGCTCGAACAGACCGGGGCGCAGCACGAACCGTTCGTGCTGCGTGGCTACCCCGCGTGGAGCACGGGCACGCTCGCTGAGCTGGAGGGAGAGCTCGCCAAGCAACTCGCCCGTTCGCGTGTGCTGGTGTCGCGTGCTCTGCCCGAGACATGGTCCGGGCTCGACGGGTCGCGCGAGGCGCTGCTCTCGCTGCGGGCCACGCTCGATCACGCAGCGGGGAGGCTGGCCGACGCGCTGCCCCGGGTGGAGGCGGAGCTGCTTAGCGCGGCGGTCGAATCGATGCACCGCGACCTGTCGCACTGGGCGGAGCTTCTGGGCGAGATCGCCGAGGCGTGGCCCGAAGCCGCGGCGAGGCGGGCCGAGCCTGAGGAGCTTGCCGGCGCGATGGCCAGCGTGGCTTCGGTCGACGCGGTTGTTGTGCGCAGGTATCTGCTCGGCGTGCTCTGGAGATCGTCGCTGGATTCGGCATCGGATGTCGAGACCGCAGCGGAGGCGTTTGGGATCCGGCGTTCGCTGCTGGACGGGTTGCTCGGGCACGGCGTGTATAGCTCGGCTGGCGAGGAACGCGGGCTGCTGGTCGAGCTCGCGACCGAGACATGGGTCTGGCTGGTCAGGGACGCCTCGGGCCGCAACGAGGAGGCCAGGGTCGTGGCGCTGGTTGAGGACCCGCGCTACGAGGAGCTTCGGCGCCGGCCCGGGGCGGTCGACGCGTTGCGCGACGCGTTGAAGTGGTGCCTCGACAGGTACCTGACCGCCCCGGCGTCGTCGATCGCCCGCGACCTTGATCATCGGGCCCGCCGGCGCGGCGCTTTGGGGCGGCTCGCGGTGCACTACTCGACGGTCTGGGTCTCGCTGCTGATCGGCGCGATCTTCATGCTCGACTTCGGCGACGCGTGGACGGAGATGGCCGAGAACGGCGATGCGATCGGCATCGGGATCACCTTCGTGGTCGGAATCGCGGGCGCGTTCGGGTACATCTACTGGAACCTCCGGCGCAAGAGCGCGCTCAGCCCGGGTCAGTCGGTCGCCGAGCTTCGATTATCGCACCGGAGGCGTGCCGTGGCGTTCGCGGGCGTCTGCCTGCTCTATTCGCTCGCGGCGACGGGCGGGCTTTGGCTGCTGTTGTCGGGGACGGACGCGGTGGTCAAGGGCGCGGGGGCGATCGGGCACATCATCGTGTGGTCGGGCTTTGCGATGTTTGTGGGTGTGTTCTTCGGGCTGATCGCGGGCGACCCCTGAGCCGTCCCGGCCGGCGCGGAAAAACACCCCCGCCGGGCGTTGCCGTGGCGGGGGCGCTGTTCTTGAGCGGGATCCGGCGCTGTGTTCAGCAGCCGGCGGCGAAGGCGTTGAGGAAGGCGAAGAAGTCGTCGGCGTCGATGACGCCGTCGTTGTTGAAGTCGGCGCGGGGATCACCGTCGGCAAAGAGCTGGAGGAAGAGGAAGAAGTCGTCTGCATCGACGACGCCATCGCCGTTGAGGTCGGGCGGGCAGGTCGCGCCGTCGGTGATGAGCTTGATGATGCTGAAGTTGCCCTGTACCGGACTAGGCCCCGTGCCCTGCCAGATGTTGGCGAACTCGGTGAGGTAGCCGGGTTCGGAGGTGCCGACCGCGTCGTTGTTCCTGAAGCCCTGGTCGTGACCGGTGTGGAGGACCTCGACGACCAGGTTGCCGCCGGCGTAGTGCCATGGCTCGTTGAGCTCGATCTCTGGACCGAAGTCGTTGGGGGCGCCCCCGGTTGTGAAGCTGAACGGGGTGACCACCAGCGGGCCGGTGCGGACGAGGTCTTGCGGGCCGACGACATTGGCGAAGAAGTCGAACTGCCGGCTCGATGGGTTTACGCCGTCGCTCAGCAAGATGTCGTACGAGAAGTAGGTCACCTCGACGATCGGCCAGTCGCTCGTCGCAGAAGCGGGCAGGCGGAACGCGATGGCGGTGATGTCCTGCCCGACGATGGCGGTGAGCTGCGACTCACGGATGATGAACTGGTTGGTTCTGGGGTCGCCGTGGAGCGGGCCGATGAAAGCGCTTGGGCCTGGAGCGTTCTCGTAGCCGTTGGGGATCACGACCGAGTTCTGCGCGAGGGCCGTGCCTGCCGCCAGCAGCAGGGGAATCAGCGGGGCTTTGGTGAACATTGGGATCTCCTTCTCTTCCAAGTACAGATGAATATTGAGCGCCGCGGAAGTGCCGGCGATCGAGTGGGATGGCTTCCGGCTCAGCAGCCCAGTGCAAAGGCGTTGAGAAAGGCGAAGAAATCGTCTGCGTCGATGACGCCATCGCTGTTGAAGTCGGCGCGCGGGTCGCCGTCGGCAAAGAGTTGGAGGAAGAGGAAGAAGTCGTCTGCGTCGACGACGCCGTCGCCGTTGAGGTCGGGCGGGCAGGTCGGTGCGCCGCCTTCTGTGATGAGTCTGACGACCGCGAAGTTGCCCTGGAGGACATTGCTGGTGCCCTGCCAGACGGCGGCGAAGTCGGTCAGATAGCCGGGAATGCCGGTCCCGATCGCGTCGACGGCGCGGCTTGTTCCGGTGGAGCCGTTGTGCACGATCTGCACGGCAAGGTTGCCTCCGGCGTAGTTCCATGGGGTATCGAACTCGATCTCCGCGCCGAAGTCGTTGGGGGCCCCGCCGGAGGGATAGCTGAAGGGGGTGATCGTCAAGGGGCCGCTCCTGACGACGCTCTGGGAGCCGACGATGTTGGCGCCGAAGTCGAACAGGCGGTCGGCAGGATTCACGGCTTCGCTCATGAGGATGTCGTAGGTGAAATACTCGATCTGGAGATCCGGCCACCCGACGGTGGCCGAAGCGGGGAGCCGCCAAGCGATCCCGGTGATGTCCTGGCCGATGATGCTCCCGAGCTGCGACTCGCTGATGATCAACTGGTAAGTGCGGACCGAGTTGGCTAGCGGGCCGAGAAAGATGATGGTACCGGGGTCGGTCTCATACGCGTTGGGAACGACCGTGGAACTCTGGGCGAACGCCGAGCCAGCGGTCGCGAGCAGAGCCGCGACACACACACGCTTTTTCATCGGATCACTCCTTCCCGAGCCGGCCGACAGGCGCACGCCCCGGCCGGTCATCGAGAACCGCACTGCGCCCTGGATTCGGGCTGGCCGAGCGGTCATCTCTGAACGGATGTGATATCCGAAGATCGCTCGAGATTCAAGCTGTTCGTTGGTATTTGAGTTCGGGTGATACTCGGAGTGACGAGGCGGCCGGCTACTTGTTTGTCCACCAGATCGTCGCGTTCAGCGCAGCGGCGAAGAGCGTCCACCCGAGGTAGGGAAGGAGCACAAGGCCTGCCGCTGCCCGTACACGCCAGAATGACCAAGCGGTTGCGCAGATCGCCGCCAGCAGCAGCACGATCCCGACCAGCGCAGCCCCGGGGCTGCGCATCCCGAAGAAGAGCACGGGCCATAGGGCGTTGAGCGCGAGCTGCGACGCGTAGAGCCCCATCGGCAGCTTCATTGACCTGTCCAGCGGCCGTTCCGCCCGATCGGCGAGCCGCCTCCAGACGAAGAAGGCCGCGAGCCCCATCAGGATGTAGAGGGTGGTCCAGACAGGTCCGAAAACCCAGGAGGGCGGGTTCCACGGGGGCAGCTCCAACTCCTCGCGGTACCAGGTCCCCACAGACCGGCGCGTCGCGAGGCCGCCGATGATCGGCGCCAGCATCGTGGCGACGCCGATCGCCAGCGCCGCCGAGATGGTCTGTCCTCGTGTTCGCATCGTGTTTGAGTGTATCTGACCGGCGCAGGCCATGGAATCAGCTGTGTTGCAGCGGGGTAGCGACAGCAAGCGGCGCGAAATACGATCTGCAAGTCCGATGCCCGTTCCCGCTCGCGTGGGCGGGTTTGGGCTTCGACAAGAAACCGCGGAGTTTCACGCTCCGCCCAACCACGAGGAGACCGAGATGCGCCTTACCCCCGAAAGGCTCGTACTTGTCTCGTTGATCCCGCTGTGCGCCGGCGCCGCGATGGGCGCTCCGTCGTTCACGCCGCTGCCCTTTGAGGCGGGCGAGGATTTCAGCCTCGTCACCTCCGTCTCAGACGACGGGCGGTTCATCGGCGGGCACACATCCGGGCCGACCGCATCCGGCTTCACGCCGATCATCTGGGACGGGCTGACGCGCAACACGCTCTCGCTCCCGGCCGGATTTGAGGACGGCGGCGCGTACATCAACGCCATCTCCGGAGACGGGCGATCGGCCGCCGCCATGGGCCTTGGTCCCGACGGGTTCCGTGGCATCCGCTGGGACAGCGCCGGCACGCCGCATGTCCTCTCGACCGCGCCTGGAACCTTCAGCGGCTTCAACGCGATCAACTTCGACGGGAGCGCCGCCGGCGGGTTTGTCAACCAGGCTGTCTTCGGCGCCGCCTCGGACGCGCTGGTCTGGACGAGCTCAGGCGGCGAGCAGAACATCGGCAACATCCCGGGCTTCCAGGGCGAGGCGAGCATCACCGGCGTCACCAACGATGGCTCGCTATTCGTTGGCGCTGCGACCCAGAACCAGCTCGTTCCCGTGACCTGGACCGAGAGTGGCGGGTTCGAGGTGCTGCCCGGCGTGCCCATGGCGCCTCCCGGCCCGCACATCGGCATGGCGATCGATGTCTCGGCCGATGGCTCGACGATCGTGGGGGCGCTCGAGATCAACGACAGGAATGTCCCGACCTTCTGGGACTCGACGCGCAGCCCCACGCTGATCGAACTGCTCCCCGGTTTCCAGGTCGGTGAGGCGGTCGCCGCGACCAACGACGGCTCGGTCGTCGTCGGCCACTGGCGCGAGACGCCGACTTCCGACGAACTCGGCTCGCTCGCGTTCATCTGGGACGCCGACAACGGCGCCCGCCCGCTCGGGGATGTGCTCGTCAGCGAGTTTGGGCTCGACCTGCAGGGCTGGACCATCAATGTCGTCAACGACATCACGCCCGACGGACTGACGATGGTCGGCTCCGGGCTGAACCCGATGGGCGAGCTGCAGGCCTTCCGTGTCGTGATCCCCGCGCCGGGTGCGCTCGGCGCACTGGCGATCTCGGGCGTGCTGCTTGCGCGGCGCAGGCGCTGAGCGTTGACCTCATAGGGCAACGGGAGCGGCGGTCGCAGACGCGGCCGCCGTTTCTGTTTCTATTGTTCCGCGCACGAAGCCGGATCGACAGCCCGGCCAGACGGCCCCGGAAGGAACGCTGCATTGGCGATCAACCGACCCGTTTGTCCTCGCCTTTGATGAAGACACCCGCATCTTTGGCGGTCAAGCACCCCATTTTCGTCCATCGCGAAGCATCCGGAAATACCCGTGGAATCGGGGCGGTTGCGATGTGTACCCGTGCCGGTCGCGAGAGTCGCGGAAACGGCGCGGGGCGAAACGGGCGACGCAGCCCGTAACTCTGAGTCATGACACACACTCACACGGAGGACACACACATGACACGCAACATCCGCAACTTCGCCGCCGCCGGTCTTGCTCTTGCAGTCGCTGGCGCTTCTGGCGTCGCGCTGGCCGGTCAGTACGGCGATCGCACCGACAGGCAGCGGAGCGTGCAGCAGGCGACGGATCGGGCTTACGCGGCCGACCGCCACGACCGCCACGACCGACGCGACCGATCCGAGAGAGACGAGCACGCCACGCTCAAGGGCATGCGCGTCGCCGTGCTGACCGGCGAGGGTCTGCACGACATGGAAACGCTCGCACCGATGGCGTACCTGAGCAACCGCGGCGCGAAAGTCACGGTGATCGGGATCGAGCGCGGCGTCGTGGACGCCTACAACAGCGACATCAAGGTGCGCATCGAAAAGTCCGTCGAAGATGTCGCGGTCGGCGACTTCGACGCGCTGGTGCTCCCCGGCGGTCGCGCGCCAGACAACATCCGGCAGCACGAAGGCGTGGTGCGCTTCGCCGGCGACTTCTTCCGGACCGGCAAGCCCGTCGCCGCGATCTGCCACGGGCCGCAGGTGCTCGTGACCGCGGGCGTGCTCGACGGCTTCGAGACAACCTGCATCTCGTCGATCTCCGACGAGGTCGAGGACGCGGGCGCCAGGTACAAGGACGAAGAAGTCGTCCGCGACCGCAACCTCATCACCTCACGCCTTCCCGATGACATCCCGGCGTTCGTCGGCATGATCGAGAAGGTCATGGTCGAGACGCGGGTCGCCGCCACCGACCGCTACGGCGGGTAACCGCTAACCCCGGCCTCTGGCCGGACGCAAACACGGGAACGCAACCCATGCCCGGCGTGCTCCATTGGGGCCCGCCGGGCTTTCTTTGTGCGATCTGGCTGGCCGGAGCGCCCCTGATCTCGGCCGGGTGGTGTTTGGCGGAAAATCTCGTCCCGCGAAGGCGGATCCGTCGATGCACGCACCTGAGGAACGAGAGGTCGGGCGATCGTTCAAGAGAGATGACCTGACTCAGGGAAAGGGATGAGATGCGACCGACGACTGTATCCCCCGGCGTGCCCGCGATGCTGCTCGCCGGCCTGGTGAGCGCGAGCGCTCCGGCGGCGCCGTCGATCTCCGCGGTCCCCGGGCTGCCAGACAATCCGTTCAGCCACGCGGCGGCGGTCTCTGACAGCGGGCTGGTCGTCGCCGAATCGATGACGGCGCAGACCGGGACCGTCCCGTTCTTCTGGGACGGGACAACGGCCCGCTACCTTGAAGTGCCGCCGGAACTCGCCCCGTTCGGTGCTTCGGTCACCGGGATCTCCGGCGACGGCGGGACTGTTCTCGGGACGGGGTACATCAACGACCGCGTCGTCGGTGTCCGATGGGACCGGACCGGAGCGGCGCAGATCGAGCCGATCTCTTCTGTCGATCACGCGAGGTCGACCGCCATCAACCGCGACGGCACGGTCGCGAGCGGCGTGATCGCCTCGGACATGTCGCCGGGGAACAGCCTGGCGCTGGTCTGGACCGCGGACACGGGGTACCGAACCATCACACCGGGACAGGGCGAGCCGACCCTGTCGTCGCTCAGCGGCGTGAGCGCCGACGGATTGTCGTTCGTCGGTGTATCGGGGGCTTCTGTCGAAGAGATCGGGCGTCCGGCCGCCTGGAGCGAGTCCGCCGGCGCGTCGTACCTCGCCGCGGTGCCGCGGGGATCGGGCAGGGGGCAGGCCCGAGGGATCTCCGCGGACGGCAGCACCGCGTTCGGTTACCAGGAGATCTACCCGTCGCTCGTCCCGGCGTATTGGGACCCTTCGGGAGTAGCGCACGAGATCAACCGCTGGGCGGGGTACAACGGCGGCGTGGCGACGGCCGCGACCGACGGCGGTGAGCTCATCTTCGGCAACTGGTGGCTCGGCCCCGGCCCGAGCTCGTTCGAGCGTCTCGCGTTCATCTGGGACGCCGAGCACGGCGCTCGCCCGCTGGGCGAAGTGCTCGCGTCGGAGTACGGGATCGACATGGAAGGCTGGGAACTGCACATCGTCACCGGCGTGACGCCCGACGGACGCAGCATCATCGGCCGCGGGACTGCGCCGTCCGGATTCTCGCAGGGGTTTGTGGTCGTGATTCCTGCCCCGGGTGTGCTGCCGGGGTTGTTGCTGATGGGGTTGGCGGGTTGGCGTCGGAGGCGGTGAGTGTGCGGGGGCGGGGATGGCCCGCGATCACTTTTCGATCGATGTGACCAGCGGCGCGTTGGCAGCGCGGGCTTCGACGAATTCGTTGCGGTCGATCGAGCTTACAGAAAGGGACGGAGTGAAAATGGTGAATGCCTGTGTTCCGTTGGTTGCACTGGTTCTGACTACTTCCGGTGCTGTAGCCGCGCCGTCGTTCACGCTGGTGCCGCCGATCCCCGGGAGCACACAGAGTTTCGTGAGCGGTTTGTCCGACGATGGTCGTATTGTCGGAGGGTACTCAAGCCCGAGATTCGGAGGCGATCCGCATAGATCGTTCCTCTGGGATGGAGCCGAACACCAGATATTGAGTACACCCATGAACTTCTATCCGATGGGCGCGCTGCTCCGCGCCGTCTCTGGTGACGGTGCGTCAGCGGTGGGGTGGGGTTGGCATCAGAGTCGAGAGAGTTGGCGCGGGGTTCGTTGGTTCCGTGGAAGGGCCGGCTCCAGCCTCGGAGCGCCGCACGGCGAGCAGAGCTCCCTTGCTGCATTGAATTACGACGCCAGCGTTGCGGTGGGCAGCATCGGCGGCGGCGCCGGACAGCCGATCAGCAACCTTGTGGAGTGGCGTGAGGGAATGCCGTTGCAAGTGCTGGGGAATCCCCAAGGTACAACAGGGTACTCGGCGTTTTACGCGACGACCAACGCCGGCGACAGGCATATCGGTGTCTCAGAGATCGACGGACAACGCCGGCCCATCCTCTGGGATGAACTCGGCGGGTTCAGCGTGCTGCGGGCCACGCTGAAAGGCTCCGGCTTGGGCATGGCGAGGGGTGTGGCCGCCAACGGCGGCACGATCGTCGGCCGACTCGAAGTCGATGGGCGATACCACCCGGCGTATTGGGACGAATCGCTCACGCCGCACCTTATCGATCTCCATCCTGACTACACCCACGGGGAAGCGATCGCAGTGTCGGACGATGGTTCGACCATCGTCGGCGTATGGGCCGACCGATTCCATGACCCCTCCCTTGGGAACTCTTCGCTCGATCTCGCGTTCATCTGGGACGAGGTGAACGGGGCGCGACCGCTGCAGGATGTCTTGGTTCATGAGTACGGCCTCGACCTCGACGGCTGGCGCCTCCACGCCGCGGTGGACATCACGCCGGACGGGCAGACGATCGTCGGCATGGCGAGGATCGACTTCGGCCCGTTCATGGGCTTCAAGGTCGTCATCCCCGCCCCCGGCGTGCTGCCGGTGCTCCTGCTGGGCGGGCTGGCGGCCTGCCGGCGTCGGCGCTGACCGCCGAGCGGTGGGTGGTCGGGTCTTGGGCCGCGTAGCCGGGGCGGTCCGCCTTGCCAGGGCGGCGCCGGGACCATGTTGGGGGCCAACCGGCACGCCCTCTCCGGGCATACCATCCGCCCGCGACCGCCGCCTTAGCTCAGTTGGTAGAGCAGCGGTTTTGTAAACCGCAGGTCGCCGGTTCGAGTCCGGCAGGCGGCTTTGCTGCTCCGGCGTGCATCGGGACGCACCGGAGCGCAAAAACCCTTTGAATCAAGAGGTTTCTGGCGATCGGGCTTCGGGGCCAGTCCTTCGCCGATAATGCGCAGTCCTGCACCGTCAGGCACCGAAGTGTGCTCAGAATGTTGCGCCGGTGTTGCGCGCACGGGGCCGGGGAGGGCGTCGTCGGTGCCGGTCGCCAGGGCCTCGGCGGCCTCGGCGTTGTCGGGGGCGGCGTCGTCGGGCAGGGCGTCCAGCGCCGACGCGGCGTCCGCCAGCCGCAAATGCGAGTAGGTGCTCATCGTCAGCCGGGGATCGGAGTGGCGTGCGAGTTCCTGCACCACCCGGACCGGCGCGTTAGAGCGGGCGAGCATCGAACAGAAGGTGTGCCGGCAGGCGTGCGCGTCCACCCGACGCCCCTCGGCGTCCTCATGGCTCAGGAAGTCCGAACGCTCCCGGGCCTCGCGCTCGGCGCGATCCCTCGCCTCGGCGATCTAGACGGCCCGTGCGGCTTCCAGGTCGGCACGCACCACCGGGGCCATGTTGCTCGGTAGCGACGGCCAGACGCGATCCTGCGGGTTGAGCGAAACCACCACCGGCTGTAGCTGCGGATGCGATCGTCACCGATCACCACGAAACTCCACACATCGCCGGGCATTGCCCGGTCGACAACGCCGGAAAGAAACACGAGCTCAGCACCCGCTTGCGAAACGGGCCAGAAACTCGAAAAAGTCGTCGGCATCGATCACGCAGTCGTTAGTCAGATCTGCGCGAAAATCTCCTGCCGCATACCACTGGAGGAATTGCATGAAGTCGTCGGCGTCTATCACGCCGTCATAGTTGATGTCCGCCGGGCATCCCGGATCAAGCAGGAAGGCATACGCGGCCCCGGCGGAAGTGGCGTTCTGGGCGCAGGGGTTGCCGTTCAAGCCGCTCGCGGTTCCGTGTTCGTCGCGTGCGCCCACGACAACAAAGTCGCCTCCGACAGCAACGGAGAAGCCGAATCGCATATTGGACCTCGTTCTTGATGCCTTGAGGTACGCCGTTTGATCCCACTCGCCCTCTTCTTTAACAAAGACATACGCGGCGCCGGACCCACTGGCGTTCATCGGCCCGGGCTGGCCGTTGACGCCGGTTGCGCTGCTGTTCTCTGTATACGCCCCGACGACCATGACATCGCCGTCGATCGATACCGAAAAGCCAAAGCGGCTGGGTGCGTTATGAGACGGCTTGGCATTTATCTGCTGAGCCCATCCGTCCTGAGAATGCTGCTGCAGGCCGAGTGGCGACACATTTAAGTTTCCAAGGTTGGTAGGCTTAACACACAACTGTCTCTGCACGCCCAGCACAGAGCATCTCCCTATCTGTTGCATTGCGGCGGCGAAGCCGAACTCCTCCGTGAAACCGTTTGCACCACACCGGACATCCCGGTAGACTGCCGACAAGGCCTATCGCAGTGCCGAAAGGGACGTGAACGAAGCCATTGGGCAATCCGAATGTATCCGCAATGCTCGACTTCACTTCCGCGTCACGATAGCGGTCTGTCGAGTCAAAGGACCAGGGAGAGACATCATGTGCATTTCGCAGAATCGTTCACGCGGTGTTGTTGCGCCTCGACACTCGCTTGGTGCTGTCTCGTTCGGGGCCTTGTCGCTGCTGTTGGCTTGCGGCGCGGCGGCACAGATCGACACCGACTGGATCGGCCCGATCTCGGGCAACTGGGCCGATCCAGCCAACTGGACGAACGGCGCGCCGACGAACGATCCTCTCGACCGCTATCGCGTGCGGATTCAGTCTGCCGGTCCGGTCCCACTGTTCACGAGCACTGTGAGCAACAACCACGCCGTAGAGACACTCACACTCGACGCGCCGACAGGAACGCTCGAACTCTCGGCTGGAATCTTGTCGGTCGAAGACAGGCTGGACCTGCTTGCCGGCAGGCTGCGCTTCGCGGGCGGAACGCTCCGGGGGGGATCGATCGGCTTCTCCGGTGGTGAACTGTCATTCACTAATACCTATGCGAATCGGTTGGAAGGGATATCCCTGGAAAACGGCGATCTGCTCCTCGCTGGCGGATGGGCAACCATCGCTGGCGGGATCACGCTGAATGGAAACGCCATCGACCTGACGGAGCAGGGGTCGCGTCTCAGGTTTGAGGGGTCCCAGACGCTGTCCGACGGCTCGCTGTTTGCCGACGCTAGTCCCTCCCTTGCAACACGCACCATCCAGATCAGGCAGGTGAGCACCGGAGAGCCCGCCATACTCACCATCGCCCCCGACGCTGTGGTCCGCGGCGGCTCGCTGGAGTTCAACGGGGTGGCGCCGGTGGGCGAGCACGAGCTGCGCAACCATGGCGTGATATCCGCCGACCAGAGCGGAAGGCAGATTGGCATCCGCATTCTTACAGTGACCAACGACGGCCTCATGGCCGCGACAGATGGAGGCACACTCAGGTCGCTGTCTCCGGACTTTACAAACAACGGGATCCTGCGGGCCGAGAACGGCGGTTTGATTGAATTATTCGGCACATGGACAAACCCCGGACTGATCGAGCTCAACAACGCGTCGCTCACGCTCGGGGGTACATTTACCCGAGCCTCCCTGGGCAATGTCGTTGGGCTGAACTCCAGCTCGGTCACGCTGGCCGGAACATGGAACAACGCGGGCGAAACAATCACCTTCAACGAGAGCTTCGGAGAGTGGCTGATCGATGGCGGCACGATCTCCGGCGGGACACTCGTCTTCGACGGGGTGCACCCTCGGATATCAAGCTCAAATGACAATGCGCTCGTTGGCGTGTCGATCCAGGGCGGTGACCTGCGGCTCGTGAATCAGCCGTCGGGGTCTAGCAGTCTCAGGATCGTCGATGGGATCGAACTCAACGGCAACGCGATCGACCTCAGCCCGCAGTCGTCGGGCATCGTCTTTGTCGGCGATGCCAACATCGAGTCCGGATCCATCCTGTCTACCTCACAGGCCGGGAGCACGCGCAGAGTCTTGCTGAGAACATCCCCGTTCGTTGAATCGCAAACGCTCACGATCGGACCGGACGCGTCGATCCGCGGCGGCCGGCTCGAAGTCGTCGGCTCTGCGGGTCAAATGCGGTTCGTCAACAAAGGCGATGTGATCTCCGAGCTTCCGGACGAAATGCTTGATTTTCGGTCCAATCTGGATCTGGTACACAACGAAGGCCTGTTCCACGCCAGAGATGGCGGATATCTCCGGATGCAGGCTCAAGAGTTTCTCAATTCCGGTGTGGTGCGCGTCGATGCTGATTCATCCTTCGAGATACTCATCAGCGAGTGGAGGAACACCGGGGCGATTGAGCTCGACGGCGGCGCCATCATCCTTGGCGGGAGATTCGCCACCGATGATATGGGGACGCTCTCTGGGCTGCACACCGGGCGAGTTGATATGACCGGGCGGTGGGACAATTCTGGCGAGTCTTTCGAATTAAACGCCTCAACGGGAAGTTGGACGGTGGCCGGGGGAACGATCACCGGAGGAGTGGTCCGGTTCAACGGCGCAGGCCTCGGCTTCACAGATGCCCTCCAGAATCTGTTCGATGGAGTATCTGTCGAGGGCGGAGATCTCGCTCTCGGCGGCGGGCGGCTGAATATCCAGAATGGCATTCTGCTGAACGGCGGTGCGATCGATCTCTCCGGCCCTGGTTCGCTGCTGCGCTTCGATGGTGAGCAGTCAATCATTGATGGATCGATCGTTGTTACTGAGGCCGGAGGCGCTCCGCGGCAGATCCAGATCCGGACAATAGTGGGGGCAGAACCGGCTTCCTTCACGATCGGCCCCAACGCCGAGGTCTCGGGCGGCGCCATTGACTTCGTGCGATTCGGTCTTGGAGATCGATCGGTTATCAATGAGGGGGTCTTGGTCGCTCGTGTCGCCGGCGAAACTCTTCGCGTTCAGGACTCGATCCTCGGCTTCGTGAACCATGGTCTCGCGACGGCGGTAGACGACGGAGTCCTGAGAATTCTCTCCGGCGAGTTCGAGAACTCCGCGATTGTGCGCGCGGCGAGCGGGGGGATGGTAGAGATCCTCTCCCCGACCTGGTCGAACGGCGGTGTCTTTGAGATCGATGGCGGCAGCATCCGCCTCGGCGGATCGTTCGCTACCGAGAATCTCGGCCAGATCACGGGAGCGTCGACCGGCGATCTGCGAATCTCCGGCTCGTGGAACAACTCGGATGATTCTTTCACCTTCAACAGCGCCACCGGGAGCTGGCTGCTCGATGGCGGGACGATCAATGGAGGAACGCTCGTGCTCGACGGGGCGGGACTGCGCTTCACCGGAAGCGTTGCGAATCGTCTCGCGGGCGTTTCGATCGAGAACGACGACCTTGTGATTGCCGACGACAACGGAAGGCTGACGCTTACGGGCGGCCTTCGGCTCGGGGGCAATCGGCTTGACCTTGCGGGCGAGAGCACGACTGTTCGACTCTTGGGCAGCCAGACAATCAGCGATGGCATGATCGTGTCGGAGGCAACCGACGGCGGTGTACGGTCCATCGAGATCGCTCGTATCCCGGGGCCCTCCGGAACGGAGGTCAAGATTGCAGAGGACGCGAGCATCCGAGGGGCACGACTCGACATTCGCGGAGCCGGCGGGGGCTCGCTCGCTCTTGTTGTGGAGGGGGCGCTGAGCGCAGATATCCCGAACGAGAGGATCCGGGTATTCGGCACGATCAGCGACCTGACCAACGACGGCGTGATGCAGGCGATCAACGGAGCGACGCTCCGCCTCGAAAACGACGCCTCGATGCTGACAAATCTCGGTCCCTCTGGCGTGCTCACCGGCGGAA
Organism: Phycisphaerales bacterium; assembly: GCA_020831775.1. Classification (GTDB taxonomy): domain Bacteria; phylum Planctomycetota; class Phycisphaerae; order Phycisphaerales; family UBA1924; genus SLFH01. Next base: position 64,308 of record JAFIFZ010000072.1, on the reverse strand, counting down.
CCTATCGTGTAGGCGAGGGATCCCATCTCGACTTCGGCAGCGCCGGCGTGACCAGGAACGAAGCCGATATCGAGCTGATGGGCGCAGCCGCCATTTTCCCGGCGCTTGCGGCTTTGACATCAAACGCCGGGCGGATGTCGCTCTCTGGGGAGGCGGTTCTTCCCGTTCAGAACGGGGTGCACTTCGAACCGGAAGTGAGCGTGCTTGAACTTTTGCTCGTCGGCTCCGGCGACGCCCTTGTGGCCCCGAGGCTCAGCCTTGGAGGCGAAGCCGATCTCGGCGGTGATCTTGTGCTCGACTTCACGCAGTATGCACTCGCAGGAATCACCGGCCCGCAGACCCGCCAGTTCATTGAGGCGTCTGTGATCAGTGGGGAGTTCGAAACCGTCTCGATCATTGGAATCCACCCCGGGCTCGTGAGCATCGATCTGGCCGCGGGCACACTGACTGTCGTTCCGAGCCCTGCACCTATAGCAGCATTGGCGTTCGCAGGGCTCATCGCTTCAAGGCGGCAGCGGATTGACAAGCGTTGAGCGGTAACTGCGGCTTCACATCCTGATGCATCGACGCCATGCGGCCCCGAATAGCGGTTGAATGGGTCGTGTTGCACAAGCGATTAGGTTGTGCTGACCGCGGGTTGTGCTCACAACCCGATTGGGAGTTGGGCGCCGGTCTGAGCGATGCACATCGCGCAAGAGCCGCGTGCTCAGCGGCGGGCCGTGGGGATCGGCGATGGGGGCACGGGCGTGGTTGAGAGCATCCACGCAGTTGCAGATCTCCTCGACATCGGCCGGGCGGCCGGTGTTGCTGGTCGATTCGAATGTGGCGACATCGCGGAGCGTCGCCTGCGCGTTCTCGATCTGCGACGAGAGCACGGCTTCCTTGCGGACGGAGCCGTAAAGGATCCAGCTTGGATCGAGGACCATCGCTCCGGCCATACGGAGAAGTCCGAGGGCGGCGACGGTCGCGGCGTGCCTCACCCGCGACCAGGAGCGGAGGATCCGCTGGGGGAAGCGGGTGCGGCACGAACGCTCGGGCGGCCTCGCCGAGGATGTGCTCGTTCGGCATGTGCCGGTCTCACGGGGCATGGCTGGGAAACGGACCGTTCCGAAGAGTTCATGCTAAGAGGCGATCGTTTCTTTGATGTGCCTGGCCGAATCGGATGAGAGATCGGGGCTCGACCCGCAAGTGCCGTCACGAGCGATGTTCTGAAGGCCGAGGGAGACCCGGCGCGGCACCGGGTGCTCGTAGACGACGCCGAAGCCGCCCTCGCTGATCACGCTGCGGACCTTGTAGCGATCGGGGGTTCGCCTCTTCGAGCTTCGCCCGCAGGTCCGGGTCGTCGGCGCACCGCTCGTCGAGGAACGCGGCACGGTCCGCCTCGGGGAGGCGGCGGGCCTCTTCAAAGAGCCGCTGGAGCTCGGGCGGGTTGGCTGAGGGTTCGTCCCTGGTTCCTCCCGACGGGCCGATCGACCTAGCGAGTCTCGCCGGAGGGTCTCGGCGGCCGCGATCCGAAGCGGTTCGAGCGATGGATACCGGGAAGGTCCTCGATTCGGGCGGCTTCATGCGTCCGTAGCCCGGGTTTGGCGTGGCCCGGCGGGTTTCAGGTATCGTGTCGGCCATGGATGACCAGCCCGCTCATCGCAGGAGCGACGCCGACGAACTGATCCTCACCCCCGTCCGCGGACCCTCGATCAACGCTTCGCGCTTGGGTCGCGGCGAGAGCCTGATCATCGGTCGGTCGGCGGTGTGCGGGCTGAAGCTCGACGATCCAGCGGTCTCCAGACGCCACGCCCGGATCGACTGGCGGGATGCCTCGCCGTCGGTCGTTGACCTCGGCTCGCGCCACGGCGTGGTGCTCAACGGGATGAAGCTGACGCCAGACGAGCCCGCCCGCCTCCGCGTCGGCGACCGACTCTCGATCAACCCGTGGACCTTCCGCGTCTCAAAGACCGGCGCCGAAGGCGAAGCCTCCACCTTCTCTCAAACACGGTCCGAGGAACGACCGGGCAGCGTGGCCGAGCGGGCGCCGGCCGCGGACAGCCCGGACGCACAACGCCTGCATTTGCTCATGGAGACGGCCGAGAAGATCCACAGCGCCGACGATGAGGCGGCGGTCTTCGCGCTGGCGTGCCGTGCGCTGCTCGGGAGCGGCTCGTTCCAGCGGGCGAGGATCGTGCGGCCGGTGGACCTGTTCGAACGGGTCGAGTTGCTCGCCTCGCGTTCCGCCGACGGCGCGCGGGAAGCCCCGGTCTCGCGGACGCTGCTGAAAGCCGCCGAAGCGGGCGAGCCGGTACAGCTTCGCGATCGGGCCGATTTCGCCGGCGCCGTTTCGCTCGCAGAGTCGTCGGTGGTCTCGGCGCTCTGCGTGCCGATCGTTGTCGGCGGCGTGCCCGACGCGTACGCCTACCTCGACAGCTCGGTCGGGGGCAGCGACGAGGGCTCGGCGGCGGTCGCGTACTGCGACAGCGTCGCGAAGCTGACCGCACTTGCCCTCGCGAACCTTCGGCGTCAGGAGTTGGAGGTCGAGCGGGCAAGAACACAGCGCGACATTGAAGCCGCGACGCTCGCCCTGCGTCGCCTCTCGCCGCCCGAAAAGGGCGAGGTCGCGGGGCTGGCTTACCGGGCGGTGCTGAGGCCCGGCCGCGGGGTCGGGGGCGACCTCTTCGGCGTCGCCGATCTTGAAGGCGGCAAGGCGTTGGTTTTGCTCGGCGATGTTTCTGGCAAGGGGATCGGCGCGGCGATCACCATGGCCGGCGTGCTCTCGCACATCCTCGCGGTCGCATCCACCACCGACAACCCCGCCCGCATCATGCAAGCCGCCAACCGCTTCGCCTGTTCGCACACGCTCGACGCGGCGTTCGTGACCCTGTTCCTTGCGGTGATCGATCCCGGCGCTGGCGAGGCGAGGTGCTGCGACGCCGGGCACGGCTTGGCGGTCATCGCTGGCGACGGTCCGCCGCGAAGCCTCCCCAAGACCGGAGGCGGCCTCCCTCTCGGCATCGACCCGGACGCGGCCTACACCGACTCGACCATCGACCTGCCCGACGGAGCGTACAACCGGGCCAGGCTCGTGCTCTTCTCCGACGGCGTGGTCGAGCAACCCGACGCCGAAGGCGAACAGTTCGGCGTAGAGCGTGCGTTGCAAGCGTTCGCAAACGCGACCGATGCTGAAGGCGATGTGCGAGCGATCCTCGAAGCGCTGACCTCGTTCGCCGGCGGCGGCGCGTTCGCCGATGATGTGGCGGTGTTCTCGGTCGAACTCGGGTCTGGTCGCTGAACTGTGTGTGTCAGTCCGGGCTGCCGTAGAGGACGAACGCGGCCCAGTAGTATGGATGCTCGTAGGGGCGTTGCTGGTCGGGCTGGACGATCCGGGCCCGCGCCGGCGAGACGCCGCGTGAGGCGGCGATATTCTCGCCAAGATCACCCGACTCATCGAGCAATCGGTCGCGGTCATCGGCGGTCAGGTTACGCAGCCAGGCCTGCGCTTCGCGCAGTGCGGCGAGCTTGGGCATGGGCTGTCCCGCCTCGTATTGCACGCCGTCGACCTCGCGTTCGGCTTGGGCCTTGCCGAGCCAGTTGGCGTAGAAGCGGGCCATGAGGAAGGCCGTCGCCCGGTCGTCGACCTTCCACAGGCTCGCGATGACGGTGTCGGCGCCCGCGATCAGCAGGCCGAGCGGCAGAGCCATCATCGTGTCGCCCTGACGCACAGCCGACGCCGTGTCGCAGGCCGACAGCACCACCAGCTCGGTGTCGCGCAGCTGCCCGCCCCATGTCGCGAGGATGTCTCCCAGCGTCACGAAGCCGTTGTCTTCAAGCGTCGGCTCGTCGGGCGTGGTGAATGCCAGGCTCGCCAGCAGCGGGCGGTCTGACGACCCCAGCAGGCCGTGCGTCGCCAGGTGCAGCACACGCGGCGGGGAAGACTCGATCGCTTTACGCAGGCGAGGTCCCGACGCGTCCTCGCCCAGCAGCAGCGTGGCGTCCCCGCCGAGCATCGCGGCGACGGCGGCGGCTTCCAGGCGAGTCGCAGGCAGCGGGCCCAGCCCGCCGCCGTAGAAGCGGACCTGTTCGAGCGCCGTGGCGTTGGCGGCGAGGATGTCTGCCGAACGGTCGAAGGTCGCCATCGAGCGCAGGCCGTCGGCGGGCGGACGCTGGTCCATCTCCACGCCCATGCGGCCCAACGCCAGCGAGACTTCGATCTCTTTGCCATCTCGCCAAACCCGTGCGGGCACGGGGCGGTCGCCTTCCGCTGAGCCACGCGTCGCCATCGCCTCGGCCGTCGCGCCGATCGCCGGTCCGAGGGCTTCGGCCGAGCTCAGTTCGTGATCGCCGTAGCTGAGCAACACATCGCCGCGCGTCAGCCCCGCGGTCGCGGCGTTGCTCCCTTCCTGCACCATCGCCAGCAGGATGCCCGTCTCGGGATAGTCCGGCTCCTCGCGTTCGAAGCCTGCGAAGACCGGATCGCCCAGGACGACGCCCGCGCCCTGCGGAGCCGAAGACGCGACTGTTGTGCCGGTCTGGCCCTCCAGCCTCGGCCGCAGGGCGATCGTCGCGCTGGGGGCGTAGGCGATCTGCAGATCCTCGAACAGCAGCTCCATGGGCAGGCCCGCCAGCGGCCCGTCGGCGACGGCGATGACCGAGCCCGCGCCATCGAGCAGAGCGCGGAGTTCCTCCGGGGCCGCAATTGCTCGCGCCGCGGCTACCACACCCGCATCAATCGCCTCGCCGCCGGACGGCCTCGACGCGATCGCCCCGCGCACATCAGCAATCGCCGCGAGCAGCGCCGCGGCCTCGTCGCTGTCCTTCGCCAGCGACACGCCGCGAACCCGCCCGTCACGAGCCACCAGCGCGATCGCGCCGTCGTGCGTGAAGGCGAAGGTCAGCAGTGCCTCGCCGGGCGCCAACGCCGCCAGAATCTGTTCGATCAAGAGCGGGTCGAGCGTGGGCACCAGACCCCGCAGCTCGGCGAAGACCGACGCCGTCTTTTCACCAAGTGTGACCCGCGCCGCCATGACTCGCTCGGTCCAAGCGGCCTTCTCCTCCTCGGGCGCAGCGCTCAGGCGGTTCTCGGCCTCGATCAGCGCCAGGCGGGCCTCTTCCTCGGCAGCCAACTCCGCGTCGTAGAGAGTCAGTTCCGCTTCACCCGAGGCGGCCCGCAGCACCTCCTCCGCCGCGCGACGCCCGCCGGCAAAGAGATCGAGCCCCGCGCGTCCACGCCCACGCTCGAGCACCACCAACGCCTCGGCGGGCCTGCCGAGCTCAACCAGCATTCGCGCGTACGCCGCCGCGATGCCGGGTAAGTTGACCGCGCCGGCCATCTGCGCCCGTGACTGCGAATCGCCGATCACATCCAGGCGCAAACGCTCCGCGGTTTCCAACGCTTCGCTGTAGTACGGCTCGGCCTCGGACAGGCGGCCATGGGCCCGGAGCAGAGCGCCCATGTTGTGGATGCTCCTCAAAGTGCTCGGGTGGTCGTTCCCCAGCACAAGGCGGACGCCCTCCAACGCCTCGCGGTAGTACGCATCGGCCTCGGACAGCTTGCCCTGCTCCTGGAGCAGAAAGCCCATGTCGTTGATGGTTTGAAGCGTGCTCGGGTGCTCAGAGCCCAACACGCTGCGGCGGCCATCCAGCGCCTCGCGGCAGTACGCCTCGGCCTCCGACAGCTTGCCCTGGGCCAGGAACAAGAGGCCTATGTTGATGTTGGAGCTCAGCGTCTCCGGGTGCTCGTCGCCCAGCACGCGACGCCGGACTTCCAATGCCTCGCGGAGATACGGCTCGGCCTCGGCCAGCTTACCTTGGCGCTTGAACAGTATTCCCACCCTCGCGAAAGAGGTTACCGTTTCAAGGTGGTCGTCGCCCAACACGCGGCGATGGCCTTCCATCGCCTCGCGTGTGTAAGGCTCCGCCTCCGCGAGCCGGCCCAGTTCCAGGAGAAGAACGCCCATGTGGCCGCTCGAGATGAGCGTGTCCGGGTGATCACCGCCCAGCACGCGACGCCGGACCTCCAGCGCCTCGCGGAGGTACGGCTCGGCCTCGGCCAGCTTGCCCCGTCTCCCGAGCAGGACACCCATGCTGTTCATTGAGTGGAGCGTGCTCGGGTGCTCGCCGCCAAGCACGCGGCGGCGGCCCTCCAACACCTTGTGCAGGTGTGGCTCGGCCTCGGCCATACGGCCCTGCAAGGAAAGCAAGCCGCCCATGTTGTTCATTGAGGTCAGCGTGTGCGGGTGGTCGTCGCCCAGCACGCGGCGGCTGCCCACCAGCGCCTCGCGATAGTACGGCTCGGCCTCGGCGGGCTTGCTCTGGTGGTGAAGCATTGCGCCCATGTTGCTGATTGAGATGAGCGTATCCGGGTGCTCGTCGCCCAGCACGCGCCGGCGGCCCTCCAACACCTCGCGGTAGTTCGCCTCGGCCTCTTCGAGTCGGCCTTGGATCCGAAGCAGGACACCGATGTTGCTGATGGAATCGAATAGAAACGGATGCTCGTCTCCAAAGACGCGGCGGCGGACGGAGAGCTGTCGCTCCGCAACAGCTTGCGCCTCGGCGTACTTTCCCTGCATGTAGAGTCGCTCGAGATCGGCGTTTTTCCCGTCGAGCGTGGCGAGCGCAGCGCGGGCTTCGCCTCCGAGCGCTCGCAGCAGGCGAAGGTCTGCGAACTTTCGGCGTGCGTTGACGACTTCGTACCACTCGCTCGGCTCGCCCGCCGCGTCGCGCCAGCGGACGCCCGCCTCCGTGTTGCCCTGGTACTCGAAATGTATCGCCAGCACACGCTCGGCGAGCCCGATCGCCTCGTCGAGCGCCGCGTCCTGCTCGGCCCGAGTCTCAAGCGTGAGCCATGAACTCTCGATCTTCGCGATCCGGGCCTCCAACTCGGCCACCTCCGCCGCAGCCCCTTCCGGCAGCATCGGCCGCGTGATGTCCAGCGGACGCAACTCCGGCGGCAGGCTCTCGGGGTCCTGGCTCCACTCGGGCAGATTCTGTCGGGATGCCTCATCCCGAGCCTCGGCCGAAGAAGCAGCGGCCGCGCTGCAGGCCACGAAGACCAAAATCGCAGCCGACACCGCCAGCCCTGTCCGCTTCGCAACCATCATCCATCCCCGCCTTCAAGCACCGTGAACGCGATAAACCGAACAGCAGAAAACTCGCCATGGGTCATCGCCCAGTCGATCGGATCTTGCACCAGACGGCCCCTCCGCGGCATCGGCTCTCGTGTCGCGCTGGCGTAGCGCACCTCCGACCCGTCGAAGAACACCACGCCGCTGGGCGGCAGTGACTCGGTCGTCCAGGTCGGCTCGCCCCGGGCGGCGACCCAGTCCGACCAGCTCGGCAACGGCTCGGCGCTCACCAGCAGCATGAATCCCTGCGTTCCCGGTCCCCGGCTCAGGTTGAACACGAGGTCTTCCTCCGAACCCGTCGGAAAGCTCGGGTAGTCGATCCGGTCGACGGGGGCGGGCGCTTCGGTCGGCGAATCGGGCAGGCGCGGGCGGACCACGCCGTCGGTGTCGAGTGAGACGAGGTAGAAGTAGGCCGGCCCGTCCAAGCGGGCGTGGACGGTCACATCGTCATCATCGCGGGCGGCGGGGTTGTCCGCCCCCAGCGGGCCGACAGAGACCAAGGTGTCCGTAGTCGGGTCGTAGCGGTAATGGCGGATCTCAAACGATTCGATCCTGACCGAAGCGGGTGAGAGGGCCTCCGCGTCCGTCGCCGGCGCTGTCTCCGCATCGACCGCGGCGGTTGATGCCGGACCCTCCTTTGGGCCTGCCGACTGCAGCAGCACAAGCCCGGCGAACACCGCGATCAACAAACCCGCGGCGAGCAGCACACCGGCCGGGAGCCATCTCTTCCATGGCGCCGGCCTGACTTCGGCCTCCTCGGCCGCACGCCGCACCGCACTGGCCAACTCCCCGGCCGATCCGAACCGGTCCTCCGGCCGCGGCGAGGTCGCTCGATGCATCACCTCGAAGAGCCGCTGGCCGATTGGGTCGAGCCCGAACCGCTCGGGCGCCGTCGACCTGACCTCTTCCAGCCGATCGGGCGTTTGGACCGTCAGCAGCCCCATCAGCACCACGCCCAGCGCGAAGCGATCGGCGGCGGGGCTTCCGGGGTCCTCGCTCTCGGGCAGATACCCCGGGGTCCGGCCTTGCCCACTCGGCTTTGCGAGGTCCCGCGCCAGCCCGTAGTCGGCCAGCACCCACCGGCCGTCCAGCCGCAGGATGTTCGCCGGCTTGATGTCCCCGTGGGTCACGCCGTGGGCATGCAGGTGGGCCGTCGCATCGGCCAGCGACGCCACGATCGAGGCGGTTTCGGTGCTGGGGGGCCTGCCCCGCCCGGCGTAGACCGCCAGGGTCATCGGGTCGTAGCTCGAAGCATCCCGCACGACCGTGCTCGTCGCGCTGTCGGCCAGCGGCATGAGGCAATACAGCCAGCCCTCGACCGCCCCGACATCCTCGATCGGCAGCAGGCCGTGGTGAGAAGGCACGCGTTGCTTGAGGTGGCGCAGCCCCTCAAGCTCGACGGACTTCTCTTCGGGCACCAGCTTGCATGCGCGGAAGTGCCCGGTCAGCAACTGCCTGGCGAGCCAGACCTGCCCGAACCCGCCGGCGCCGAGGCACGAGACCAGTTCGTGATTGGGGATCTGGGCCGGAGGCTGTGACGGCAGCTCAGCGTCGGAGGTCGGCCACTTCGCCGGCGATCCGGACCAGGGCTCGATCGAGCTAATCTCCAAACCGATCCCGCCCAACCTATCGGCGGTGGGGGCCTCGGACGAGGCGCCGACGGTCGCATCGAAGCACCGCTCGATCCGTTCGCGCGTCGACAAGGGGCTTCCGTCCCGGTCCGGCCGCTCGACGGCGACTCTGAGCACATCCTCAGCCTTCCACGGGCGCGGATCGGTGCTGACTCCCCGGCGATCGTCGGTGTTCATCGGCGCCGCCCGGGCCGTCTGGCTTGTGATGCAGAACGAGGTGCATCTCGCCGGTCGGGAACGCAAGGGACGATCTGTGCTTCAATCCGTGACAAGCCAACTCCCGTTCGTTTGGTTGGGTTCGTTCGCGATCAGACCCACCTCCAGCCTACAGATCGAGCACGCCGACGCAAGGGGGCCGCCCGAAGACGCGGCCCGGGATCGGACAGTCAGGCCCTTCGAGCGGCCGCCACGGCGAATTGTGCGATGTCGCCGTCACTTGACAGATCCGTACATGCACCGATCCCGGGTCCGCGTTCCGGACGCCCGTTCGCTACACTCACAAGCGTCAGCCGGGCGTGCCAGCGGACACGATTTCACAGATTTTTTTCCACAAGAGGCCTTCAACTGTGTCCGAGGGCTCGATCACCAGACTGATCAACGAGGCGAACGAGGGGCGGCCGGGGGCAGAAGACCGGCTCTTTAACCGCGTCTACACCGAACTGCAGGCGATCGCCAACGCCCGGCTGGCCAGGGAGCGCGAAACGGGCGATCTGCCGCGTTCTGGAGAGCTGGTCAACGACGCCTACGCAAGGCTCTCCGAGCTCGAATTCCAGGACCGCCTGCACCTCTTCCGGACCTACGCAGGCTGCATGCGTCGAATCCTGATCGACCGCGCAAGGCAGCGAAAGCGTCACCCCGAACTCCGGATCGCTACAGAACCCACGGCACCCCAAAGCGCCGATGCAGCCCTCGACGCCGAAACAGTCCAGCGGCTTGTCGATCGCCTCAGAGAGCAAGACGCGGCACTGGCGGAGGTCGTCGAGCTTCGCTACTTCGGCGGCCTGTCAACGCCGGACATCGCCGAGATCCTGCGGCTGAGCGAGCGGACCGTCACCCGCCGCTGGACCGACGCCTCAGAGCACCTCCGCCGCTGGCTGGCCGACGAAGAGTGACACGCACGCCGCGCCGCGGCCGCCTGCCCGCAGAGACGCTTGCACCGCCCGATTCGAGTCCGCTCGTGGCTGTCACCGTTATTCTTGGTCGCTCTGGACCAACGCCAGCACCGCCCGCCAGGTCGTTCATCGTCAGTTCGGTGCGGATCCGACGCTCGCCCACAAACCGGCACGCTCCCTTGCTCAGCTACGCTTGACCCGGATTCCAGGCTCACGATCGGCACCCGCGTTCAGGGGTCATGATGTCGCTGGTGCTGGCCATCCTGCCGCTCGCTCTGCTCATCGTCCTGATGACCGCGACGCGACCGCGCCGCTGGCTCCCGCTGCCGGCCCATATCGCGCTCCCGGCGGTCGCCGCCTTCGCGTACCTCCTCCAACTTCTGTGGTTTCGGGCCGGATCGACCCCCGATGGCGCGCCGCCGGGACTTGCTCAGCCCGGGCGCTGGATCCATGCCGCGGCCATCGACGGCGCCCTCTCCGCGCTCACCCCGATCGGGATCGTGTTCGGCGCGGTGCTCCTGTTCAAGACCATGGAGGCCTCCGGCGCGATGCGCGTGCTCACAGGGCGCATCCGAGGGCTCAGCCCGCACCCCGTCGCGCAGCTCATGCTTGTCGGCTGGGGTTTCTCGTTCCTGATCGAAGGCCTCTGCGGGTTCGGGGCGCCCGCCGCACTCGCCGCACCCATTCTCGTGGGGCTCGGCTTCCCCGCGGTCCGCGTCGCCGCGATGTGCCTCATCATGAACAGCGTGCCCGTCTCGTTCGGGGCGGTCGGCACGCCGATCTGGTTCGGCCTCGGTGAACTCGGGCTCAGTTCGGAAGAACTGCTCACCGTCGGGACAAAGGCCGCGTTCATCAACGCCGTTGCGGCGCTGGTCATCCCTGTCCTCGCCCTGCGAGTGGTGCTCCCCTGGCGAACGATCCGGGCCTCGCTCGGGTTCATTCTCTTCATGACGCTGGCCACCGTACTGCCGTACGCGTTCATGGCCATGCACTCGTCCGAGTTCCCCTCGATCATCGGCGGCATTTCGGGCACGGTCGTCGGCGCACTGCTCGCCTACAAGCGTGTCGGCTTGTCGGCCAGCCCGGAAGCAGAATCGCTTCCGCTCCCCGATTCCGAAGACACCGGGCATCCCTTCGGAACGATCCGAGCCGCCAGCCCCATCATCGCCGTCGTCCTGCTTCTCGCACTAACGAGGATCGAGCAGTTCGGCCTCCGCGCCCTGCTCACGGCAGACGGCCCGGCGGCGGATCTCGACCTCGGTACCGCTGGCAACGCGTGGATCACGCCCGGGCTGGTCGTCGGGTTCCGCGACATTCTCGGCACCGATGTCGCGTGGCGGATGCCGCTGCTGTTCGTGCCTTTCCTGATCCCGTTCGTCCTGGTCTCGCTGCTGGCGATCCCGGGGCTGCGGATCCGGCGCGAAGCCGCCGTCTCGGCGTGGACGGACACACTCAAGCGCCTCGCCCGCCCCGCGATCGCCCTCGTCGGCGCGCTCGTGCTGGTCAAGCTGATGATGCTCGGTGGGGAGTCCTCCCCCGTGATGCTGATCGGGCGTGCCATGGCCGACGCCGCCGGCGACTCGTGGATCTATCTCGCGCCGCTGCTCGGCGCGCTCGGCTCGTTCTTCTCTGGCTCCAACACGGTCTCGAACCTCACCTTCGCGCCCGTCCAGGCGGCGATCGCCGATTCGCTCGACTTGGAGATCACCAGCGTGCTCGCGCTCCAGACCGTGGGCGGATCGCTGGGCAACATGGTCTGCATCCACAACATCGTGGCGGTCGCCGCGGTCATCGGCCTGCGCGACAGACCGACCGCCGGCGAGGCCCCCGACGCCCTCCACGGCGGCGTCGCCTCGATCCTCCGCCTCACCATCGTTCCGATGCTGATCTACGCAGCGATCGCCGCGGCGGCCGCGACGCTGCTCTGAGCGTGCACCGAAGACCGTAGCGAACGAAGACTCCCGATCATCACACGCCCCGCAAGGGTGTTACATGCACCGGATGGCTACGCTCCGCCGGGCGCCTGATCCGGGGGCGGTTCAACGGGCGCCTGCAAGATCCGGAAGCGGATCTTTGAAGGCTGTTCTGAGAGTTTTTGCGGCATGTAAACGGTGAGCGTCGCGTCGTAGCCGAAGATCGGCGGGTTGGCGGTGATGACGCTGTAGTAGTTCGGGCTCGTTTCCTGAGCGAGGATCAGGGTTCCGGCGAGCAGCGTGCTCCGGATGTCGGTCCAATCCTCAGAGATCGCGATAAAGGCGTACCGGAATCCCGGCTCGATGCGGATGGAGACGCTGTGCCCGTGCTCGATGCCGCTCCGGTTCAGCTCGAACTCGCGGTCGGTCCACGTCGCGCCCTCTGCGCCCCGGGTCTGGTCGCGGGTGATGCGTTCGAGCAACTGCGAGGGCGGGATGAGCGCCGACCGCAGCGACGCGGACCACCGCTCGTGGCGTTCGTTCTGGCGTGCTTCGGCGACGCCTTCGAGCAGTTCGGTCAGAAAGTCGACCCGCTGGGCGTAGTTGATGCCGACGGGGATGCGGTACCCGCCCAGGCCGATAACGCTGCCCGCCGAGACGAGGCCGACCACCTCGCCGTCTTCGTTAAAGAGCGGGCTGCCGCTGGCCCCGCCGGTCGTGACGGCGCTGTAGTGCAGCAGCATGTTGTCGCGGAGATCCGCGGGCTGGAAGATGAAGTCGGTCTGGTTGGAGATCCGCCCCGAGACACGCTGCTGCGAAGGCAGCCCCGCGATGTTCTCGCTGGGAAACCCGACATACCCGACCGCGTCGCCCACAAGCGACCTGGAATCGACGCCCGATGCGATCTTCAGCGGCGCGCCGAGATCCTTGCCCGGCTCGGCCGGTGTGAGGATCGCGACATCGCACGGTTGGATAAATCTGAACTGCAGCAGCCGCCCCGCAGCGTCGCCCTGCAGCTGGCGCGAAAGGATCTCGGACCATCGCTTGTAGCCCGGGTGGAGGAGCATCTCGGACGAAAGCGTGATCATCTGGTCACGCCGCCCTTCGCGCAGCGCGACCGGCATCGCGCCCTCGATCATCTTGGTCAGCGTCTCGAGCGCTTCGGCGACATGCGCGTTGGTGGCGAGCTGGTTCTCAGAAACCGTCCAAGCGGTGCCGCCCGCGGTAAACCCGCCGGTCTCCGGGTTGATCACGCCCGTCAGCCAGACCGAGGGCGACGCCTCGACAAGCACCTGCGCCATACGGTCGCTGGGCTGTTCGCGCAGCTCGGTCACCGACTCGCGCAGCGTGGCGAGCTGCGCTTCGGTCAGCTCCGTGTCGGCCGCGATCGCGGCGCGGAGTTCTTCTGTTCGCCGTTCGAGCGCCTCGGTCGTCTGCTGGGCGATCACCTGTCCCTGCCCTCGCACCACGATGATCCAGTAGCCCAGCCCGCCCCCCACCAGCAGCACCAAGACGAGCACCGCCGCGATCAGCTTCGGTGCCCGGTTCGCCCGCTGGATCACATCGCCCGACACGCGCCCGACCGGCAGCGGGGCACGCCCGCCCGTCGGCCTCGCCTCGGTCGCGGGAAGCTCCTGGCCCACGGCGCTCGCACCCAGCCGCGGCCCGCCCTCGCCGAGCTCGAACTGCACCTCGATGTCGATCGGGTGCGACTCGCCCGCACCCAGCCGCTTGAGCGTCCTCCCCCCCGGGCCGAGCACGCCCAAGCCGCTGGCGTGGTTGGCTGTCAGCCTCCACCCGCTCGGCGAGTCCGGCGATCGCTCAATCGTCGCGTGGACCTCGCGTGCGCAGGCGGTGTCCTTGGTCGGGTGGAGCCGGACATCCGCGTTGGGCCCGCGCCCGATCGTTACGCGCTCCTGCTCAAACTTGCCCGACCACGGGCTTGCGTACCCCGTCTGGATCTCGATCTGGATCGCGGCCATCTTCGGATTCACCTGTTCCAGGGCCCGGGCCCCGAGCGTGCGTCGCTCCGGTCGCCTTCGGGCATGTCTTCACACAGAAACCGGTTGGCTATCGGTCATTCGTTCCACGGAGGTTCATCCCGGGTCCGTAAGAAAACGGTCACCCGCCGGTCGCCAGCCCCCTCCAACGGACGGCCGACGCATCATGCCCGGCGCCGGGTTCGGCGTTGTGCAGGGTCTCGTACAGGCTCGCCAGCATCGCCGCGGCCTGGCGCGGGTACCCGTGCCCCTCGCCCAGCGCACCGGCCAACAGCGCATGCGCCTCAAGCAGCACCGGCTCGGCCTCGCTCGCTCTCCCCGTGCTCAGCAGCGCCGCCCCAAGACGCAGCAGGTACAGACCAAGCGCAGACCCGTCCCGTTCCGTCCAAGCCTCGCGCGCGTCGGACACCCTCGGTCCGAGCACCGCCGCGGCATCTTCGAACCGGCCTTCCTCAAGCAGCGCCGCGCCGAGGGTGTGCACCGCAGTCAGCGTATTGGGATGGGTGCGCCCGAACTCCGCCTCGGCAAGCTCCGCGGCTCGCTCCAAAACGGGCGCCGCGTCGGCACGCCGGCCTTGCCGCTGCAGCACGCTCGCCAGCGCCGATGCCGCCGCCCACGCCTGCCGGCGTTCCGCCTCGCCCCGGCGCGTGTGCGTTTCCAGCAGTTCCCGATAGATCGTCTCGGCCCCGGCCGCATCGCCCATCGCTGCGCGCACATCCCCGAGCGCCTTCGCAGTCGCGCTGGTGTACGGATGATCGAGGCCGTGGGTCTCGCGCCGACCGTCCAACACCTCGGCGAACAACCGTCCCGCCTCGCCCAGCCGTCCGGATCGGGCGAGCACATCGGCGAGGTCGTGCAGCAGCCGCAGCGTCGTTGGGTGACGCTCACCGAGCGACACTCGGGCGCCATCGGCCGCTTCCTGCAGCAGCGATTCTGCACCGGCAAGATCGCCCGAGTCTCGCTTCAGCCCCGCGAGGTTGACCGCCGCGCTCAGCGTCGAGGGATGCGATGGCCCGAGCACACGGGTAGAACTCGCGTGGGCCTCCCGCAGCACCCGCCCCGCCTCGGCGCGCCGTCCCTGGCGCAGCCGCAGCACGCCGACATTCGTCATCGTCGCGATCGTGCCCGGGTGCGCATCGCCGAGCACGCGCCGCCGCCCTTGCAGCGCCCCAAGCAACAGGGGCTCGGCTTCTTCGGGCCGATCCAGCGACTCAAGCAGCAGCACCCCCGCGTTGTTCATCGCGGCCAGCGTGTCCGGAGCATCATCGCCGAGCGTGCGCCGACGCCCCTCCAGCACAAGCCGGTAGTAGGGTTCGGCCTCGTCGGACCGCCCCAACGCGCGTAAGGCCGCCCCGTAGTTCGCCGCGGCGGTCAACGCGGCAGCATCAAGCTCGCTCCCCGCCCGGCGCCAGCCCTCCATCGCCTGCCTATGGCCGACGAGCGCGCCCTGCAGATCCCCAGCGTCTGACCGCAAGTGCGCCAGCACGCCGATCGCGGCGAGCGTCGCCGGATCGTCGGGCCCGAGCGAGCGTTCGGCGCTCTCCAGCACGCGCCGGATCAACGCCTCCGCCTCGCCAAGCTCGCCCGCGTCACGCAACGCCCGCGCAAGCTCCACACCCGCGACGATCGAAGAAAGGTCTTCCTCGCCCAGCGCCTGCACGAACACCGACCTCGCCTCGCGCTGCGGCACGATCGCACTCCCGTGCAGCCCGAGCTCACGCAGCGACTTGGCCGCGCTCTGCAACAACTGCGCCCGAAGCAAGGGCTGGGAAGCAAACCGCTCGTCGATCGCCGCGAGCGTCTGGTCGAACAGGTTGCGCTCCAGCGTCCGCATCGCGATGTTGGTCATGTTCACGCCGTCGAGCAGCGAGCCGAGCGCCGCCGCCCGCTCAGCGACCGCGCCCTCGTCCAGGCCCGCCCTCCGCCAGCGCGATCCGGCCTCGGAGAGCACGTCCTCGCGGATCTGCGCGCCCATCACCGCCGGCTCGATCGCCCCGAGCTGCGACCGCTGAAACTCCGCCGCCAACGCCAGTTCGTTGGCCCGCGCCACGGCCCGCTCCTCCGCCTCGGACGCCCGGGCCGCCTCGAACGACGCGGCTTCTTCCGCCGCCAGCGCCCGCTGCAGCGCCACCGTCGCCGTCGCGGTCCACCCCGCAAGCAGCAGCACGATCATCGCGCCCGATCCGTACGCGAGTTTGTTGCGTTGAACGCTCCGCCCGAACCGTTCGAGCCTTCCCTCCGCCGCCGCCTCGGCGAAGCTCTCACCGGCGAGATAGTGGCGGATGTCCTGCGCCATCGCCGCGGCCGACGAAAACCGCTTGTTCCGCTCCGGACGCATCGCCTTCATCGGCAGGTGGCGCAGGCGCGAACGCAGCAGCTTCTCCAGCGCCTGCGGACGCATCCGCCCCCGACGCAGCGCGATCGTCGCCCGCTCCTGCTCGCTCAAGGAGGCGAAGCGGGGGGCCGGCTCGGGGCGCTGCTCGCGAGCGAATCGCAAGAGCTCGTCCAGCCCGCCCCGCGTGCCGTGCCCGGGTGTCATCGGCAAGACGCCCGCGAGCAACTCGTACAGCACCACACCGAGAGCGAAGATATCAGTCCGCGTGTCCACGCCCGCCTGCGTGCTCTCGAGCTGCTCGGGGCTCATGTACAGCGGCGTGCCGATCGTCGTGTGCAGGTCCTGCGTGATCGTCACATCGCTCAGGCGCGTGTTCTTGTTCACCGCCTTGGCGATGCCGAAGTCGACCACCTTCGGCGTCGCCTCGCCTCCCTCGTGGATGCTCACAAGGATGTTGTCGGGCTTGAGGTCGCGGTGGATGATCCCCTGCGTGTGCGCGTGGTGCACCGCGTCGCACAATTTCGCAACGATCGCCAGCCGCTCATCGATCCCCAGCATCTCGCGGTCGCAGAACTCACGCAGCGGCACGCCGTGGATGTACTCCATCGCCAGATAGGGCGAGCCGGTCTCGGTGACCCCCGCCTCGTGGATCCGCGCGATGAAGGGATGGTCGAGCATCGCCAGCGCCTGGCACTCGGCCGAGAACCTCGCCAGGCTGTTGGCGTCGACCTTGTCCCGCCGGACGACCTTGACCGCCACGGTCATGTTGGGCGATCGCCGCTCAGCGCGCCAGACCTCTCCGAACCCGCCCCTGCCCAACGCATCGCGGAGGATGTAGGGCCCGATCCGGTCTCCCTTGACGAACGACCAGCTCCCATCACGGGGCGCCGTATCTCCCGGTTCAGACCCGCCGCCGGACGGGTGCGCAGCCTCTCCGGTGGGGGGGAGTTGCAGGGGATCGTCGTGC
Organism: Phycisphaerales bacterium; assembly: GCA_020831775.1. Taxonomy (GTDB): domain Bacteria; phylum Planctomycetota; class Phycisphaerae; order Phycisphaerales; family UBA1924; genus SLFH01. The sequence goes on along the minus strand of JAFIFZ010000072.1, from coordinate 47,238 downwards.
TCTGTCATCGTGGGGTCGCTCGGGCGGGGCGTACAGGCGTCGATCCGCCGCGGGCGGACCGGCATTGATCGGCGCGTCGCGGGGGGGCTCACCAGTTCCGGGAAACGGTCGCCATGCCAACCGCCCGTTCCGGCGGTCTGAACGAACAACCGGATCGGCTTGCCGCCTCAGCTCTCGACCTGCGGCCTGCCGAAGAGGAGTTCGATCAGCGGGCGGTCCTTGCTCTGGCAGAAGACATAGGCATGATCGCCCGGCTGGAGGCGTGCGTTGCCGCGCGGTGCGATCAGGTGCTCGCCCCGGACGATGAGGGTGACGGCGGCGTCGGACGGCAGATGCAGCTCCGACAGTTTGGCCCCGCTGACGACCAGCGACTCGCTGATGTGGAAGACCATCAGGTCGGCGTCGAGCAGGCGTGTTGTGTGCATCTCCAGCGCCGCAGAAGGCACCGAAGGCGGCGCCACGGTGACACCCAGGCGTCGCCCCAGCGGCCGGATGCCCATGCCCGGCACGATCGTGCTGACCACGACAATGAAGAACACCACATTGAAGACGCGTCCCGCGTCGCCCACGCCCGCGATCAACGGATAGGTCGCCAGCACGATCGGCACCGCCCCGCGCAGCCCCGCCCAGCCGACATACGCGATTTCACGCTTGGGGAAGCCGAACGGCGCAAGGCACGCCGCGACCACCAGCGGCCTGCCCACAAACGCCAGGAAAAGACCCAACGCCATCCCCTGCAGCGCCACCGGAAGCAGCTGGCTCGGGAACACCAAAAGTCCGAGCATCAGGAACATCGAGATCTGGCTCAGCCACGCCAAGGCGTCATGCACGCGGAGAAACACGCCGCGGTAGGGGATCTGGCTGTTGCCGAGCACGAACCCGGCGACAAAGACCGCAAGGAACCCGCTCCCATGCACGAGGGTCGCGACCCCGTAGGCCACAAGTCCCGCGGCGATCGTCAGAGCCGGGTAGAGGCCCGTGACCGTGAGGCGGACGCGCCGCAGTCCACGCGAGGTCAGGTAGCCGATCAATGCGCCCACAGCGGCGCCGATCGCGAGCTGCATCGGCACGATCGCCAGCAGCACCGGCACGCTGGCGCTCTGGTTGGTGAACCAGGCGATCGCCGCCGTGGTCAGGATGACCGCCATCGGGTCGTTGACGCAGGACTCGAGTTCCAGTGTCGCCTTAACGCGTTGCTTGAGGTGGACGCCGCTGCCGCGCAGCACCGCGAAGACCGCCGCGGCGTCGGTCGATGACACGACTGCGCCGATCATGATCGCTTCGGGCCACGAAAGGCCGAACAGCCGCGCGGCCAGCGCGGTCATCGCGGCGGTGCCCACGACCCCGAATGTCGCGAGCACCGAGGCGGGCGCTGCGCCGGCCTTGAGCATCGATCGCCGCGTGTTCAGGCCGCCGTCGAGGAGGATGAACACCAGAGCCAGCGTCCCGAGTTGCGACGCGAGCTCGTAGTCATCGAACGGGATGCCGAGCCCCTCCGAGCCCGCGAGCATGCCAAGCCCGAGCAGAACGAGCACCACGGGCATGCCGATGCGGTCGGCCGGCCGGGCGAGGACGACGCTCAACGCGATCAGCCCGCCGAAAGCGGCGAAGGCGATCGCTGTCGATACGATTTGGTCAAGTCCGCCGAACATTGCCGCTGAGGATAGTCGGGCGGAGGCTCAGCGGGCCGATTCAGCCCGCAGGTGGGCGCGCCTGCCGCCGCCGGACAGAGCCTCGCGCAGCGTTCAGCGTCGGAACCGGCCCCGCTGGGGCAATGAAAAGGCCGGGCTGGGCCCGGCCTTGTGAGCGTCTGATGGTGGTGGGGGCCTTAGCCCTCTTCGCCCACGGCCCAGCGGACGAAGCTCTTCACTTCCGCGCCGCCCAGCACATCCTTGATCTTCTTGCTCGGGTCGATCACATAGTCCTGCTCGAGCAGGGCGAGCTCTGCGAAGAACTTCCGCATCCCGCCCTCGACCATCTTCTCGGCGATCTCTTTCGGCTTGCCGCTCTCCATCGCCTGCTCGATCCGGAACTTCCGCTCCTTCTCGACGATGTCATTGGGGATGTCGTCGGAGGTGACGCCCATCGGACGCGGCACAGCGGCGGTGATGTGCATGCACACCTGACGCAGCGTCTCGGGGTCCGCCTCGCCCTCGACCTGGATCAGCACGCCGGTCTTCCCGTCGTGGTGCACATACTGACCGAACGAGCCGCCCTCGAGCTTCAGGCCCCGTGCGTACGAGGCGTTCTCGCCGGTGGAGATGCGGACATCGTCGACCGCCGAGGTGATCTCCTCGGTCGCGTCGACAGAGCCCGCGGCGGCGCTCAGCGCGACCTGCGCCGCCTTCTCGGCCGCCGCGACGAACTTGTCGTTCTTGGCGGTGAAATCGGTCTCGGCCCGCAACTCGACGATCGCGGCCTTGGAGCCGTCGATGGCGATCGCGATCCGGCCCTCGCCCGCGGCGCGGTCGGTGCGGGTGTCCATCTTGCCCTTGAGCTGCTTGCGGAGCAGGTCCTTGGCCGCTTCAAAGTCGCCTTCGGTCTCGCCGAGCGCTTTCTTGCAGGCCATCATCGGCAGCCCCGTCTCGTTGCGGAGCTTCATCACATCCTTGGCGCTGATCTCGGCCATCGGTCGCATCTCCCTGCTCGGGTCGGGCGGCGGAGGCGTCGCCCCCTACGCCGGGGTTCATTCGGATAGTTCGTGGTCTCTGAAAAGACGCCCAAAGGCGCCGAAATCACTCTGCGCGGTTGCCGATCGGCGTCTTGGTCGCCGCGGGGGCGTCGCCCTCGGGCGTCTCGCCCTCGGCGGCCTGGTTGGCGTCGTCGGCGCGGTACTGGGCACGCCGGCTGCGACGGGGACGCCCGTCCTCGCCCTCGGCGTCCTGCTCGGGCTCGCCGCCCGAACGCTCCGTCCGCTGCTGGCGGCCCTCGGCGATCGATTTGCACAGCTCACGCACGATCACATCGATCGAACGCATCGAGTCGTCGTTGCCGGGGATCGCGATGTCGGCCATGTCCGGGTCGCCGTCGGTGTCGATCAGGCAGACCGTCGGGATGCCGAGCTTGCGGGCCTCGTTCAGCGCCGTCATCTCGCGCCGGACATCGATCACCACCATCACGCCCGGCAGCTTGTCCATCCCGCGGATGCCGTCGAGGTTCCGCTTGATCTTCCGCAGTTCACGACGGAGCTGGCTCTCCATCTTCTTGGAGTAGCCCGCGAAGTTCGTCTCGGTCTCGATGTGCTCGAGCTCTTCGAGCCTCTTCAGGCGGCTGCGGATCGTGCGGAAGTTCGTCAACGTGCCGCCGAGCCAACGCTCAGTGACATAGTGCATCTTCACCCCAGGCACATGCTCTTCGATCACATTCTTCGCCTGACGCTTGGTCCCGACGAAGCAGACATCCTTCCCGTCGCCAACGGTCTTGGCGACGAACTTCTTCGCAAGGAGCAGGCCCTTGACCGTCTCCTTGATGTCGATGATGTGGATGCCGTTGCGCTTGCCGTAGATGAACGGCTTCATCTTCGGCGACCAGTTGCTGGCGCGCTGGCCGAAGTGAATACCCGATTCGATCAGGTCCTTGACGAGTGACTCGGCCATCTGACTGGTCTCTTTCCGCTGGCAGCGACACCGGCACGGGACGGGATCGGATCCATCGATGGAACGACCCGCGCTCTAGGGCGCTTCGGTTCGGCGCCGGGCCGAAAGCCCGCACGCCCGCAATCTGCTCTGGCAAGCCCGCGGCCTTTCCGCAGGCAATAACAGCCCCCGGACGCCGATCCGCGCCCGGGCTTAAGTATAGATCCGGCCCTCCCTCAGACAACACCTTCCCTTGCGCATCATCCCCAGCCGGAGCACTCCCGGCCCCGAAGGTCCGGAAACCGCCATCGTCCGGGCCCGGCCCAAAGCCCGCGACCGCTCCGGCCGATGCGCCGCAGCGGACCCTTTCTTTCAGGCCGCACAGGTTTCAGGCCACTCAGGGAGCCCGCTGCCCATGCTCTGGCGGAACGCGAGCCATGTCGCCATACAGATCGGGCCCTCGAGCCTGCGCGTCGGCATTGCCGCCGGCGGGAGGATGCTGCGCTCCGACTCGGCCGACCTGCCCGACGATCTCGCCCAGGCGGCTTGGGAACAGGGCCTCGCCCCGCTCGCCGAGCCGCTCTCTGAGGCCCTCGGGCGATTGGGCAGGGCCCGCAGGCGTCCGGCGATCCTCCTGCACCACCAGCAGGCGCCCGCCGAGGTCGTCACCAGCGATCAGACCGCCTTCTCAACACTCGCCGAGCCGTTCATGGCCGAGCACGGGCTGGACTACCTGACCGACGCGGCGGGCGTCCGGGCCGTCGGCAGGGCCGGGGCGTCTGGCCGCGCGAGCCTCGTCTTCGCCGACGCCGAGTCCCGTCTCGCCGAGATCGCCGAGTTCCTCAACGCCTGCAACTGCAGGTGCGTCGGGGTCGTCGGGGTTCGAGCCCTGGCGCTGCGGCAGGCCAGCACCCGCGCCTCGACGCTCTCCCGCGAGGCAGACGCTCCCGTCGGTGTCGCCTTCCTCGACGAGTTCCAGACCGCCTTTGCGATCGCCAAGGGCGGGGTGGTGCTCTCGGCCGACACGGCCCCCTTCGGCTGGCACGACATCGTCGACGCGATGGTCCCCCAGAACACCCGCCCCGCCGACCGTCCGATGCTCAGAAACCAGCTCCGTTCGCACCTGTTCGATTGCGGAGCGCCCGGCGCCGCATCCGCGATCGCTGATCTCGGCGACCGCATCGGCCGCCCTGCCAGACGCCTCGCCGAGCCGATCGCTGCCCGCTACGCCGAGCTGGTCTCTCGTGTGCTGGAGGCCTCCGGGGAGCCCGGGCCGATGCCCGTCTACCTCGACGGTTCCGGCGCCGCCTTGGCGGGCCTGGCCGAGTACCTGTCTCTTGCGAAGGGCTCGGAGGTCGAGGTCGTGCCCGAGGCGGTCGCCTTCGATCCGGCCGAGCCCGGGGGCGAGGGATCGACGCTCGCGACCGCGTCGAAACTGCACAGAGACCTCGGGCTGCTCACCGCCTCGCAGGAGTCCCGGCGACAGCTCCGCCAGGCGCGCGTCGCCTGCTTCGCCGGCGCGTGCGTCGCGGCCGGCTTCAGCGCCGTCTACGCCCACCAGCTCGACACACAATCGCTCGCCTACGCGACGCAGTTGCACGACCTCTCGCCCGAACTCGCCCGCCTGGAGCACCGATCCGCGATGCTCGACAGGGCGGCCGATCTCACCGCCGAGATCGTTGAGATGCGCAAGCTGCTCGACGAACAGACGGCCGGTCGCGTGTCTTGGGCCGGGCTGCTTCAGGAGCTCGGCAGACGCACGCCCGGCGCGGCGAGGTTCACCTCCATCCGCTCGGGCGACACCGCCGGCGAGGCGATCGCCGAGGGCGTGCTCGTCCACATCGATCGCGGCCGTCTCGGCATCGCGGGTCTGGCCGAGGGGCTCAACGCCGGGCTGAGCCCGCTGATTGCTTCAGCCGAGCTCGAACTCGATGCGCCGGGCGACGACGGCGTGGTCCGATTCGCCATGCGCCTGCAACTGAACACACTCGGCAGCCTCGCGATGGCGGAGGGGGACCGGTGAAGCGACCCGTCTTTCCAAAGCGGATGGTGATCGACCTCTGCGTCGCGATCGCGGCCGGGGGCGTCGCGTGGATGGTGCTCGCCCGACCCGCCGCCGAGCGGCTCGAGGCGGTCCGCGCCGAGTTCCAGACGCAGCGCGACCGCATCGCCAGGCTGCTCGATGAAGACACCGCCGACCAGGAACCGGGCCGGCTCGTGTCCAACGCCCAGAGAGAGCACGATCGCCTCCGCGGCGCATTGGCCGACCGCTCCGAGGGCGGCTTCAGAGTCGGGGCCGAGCGGGCGGGCGTCCGCATCGCCGAGACGACGGATTCGGGCGGAGGACAGGTCGTCGAACGCCGCGCCGTCTTCGAAGGCGGTTACGACCAGGTGATCGGCTTCATCCGCGAGATCGAACAGCGCATGGGCGCCTCGGTGGTGGACCGCGTCGAGATCTCCCCCACAGAGGGGGGTGGCGGAACGGTCAGGGCCAAGCTGGAATCAAGGCATGTCGGCGGCCCGGAAGGGCAGGCCCGCGACGCAGGAGGTTCGCCATGAAGTCACGCGTGCGCATCCCGGGGCCCCTGCTGGGCATCTGCGTGCTCACGCCGGCGATCGCGTCGGTGGTGCTCATCCTGCTGCCCTCCAAGCCGTCACCCGGCTCGGCGGGCGCATCGCAGAGCTACACCACACGCGGGCCGGTCAGCGCCGGCAGGGCCCAGAACCCCAGCGAGCAGCAACGCTTCGCCCGCGAAGCAGCCTCGTCGGTGGGCGACCCTGTGATGGTCCAGAGCCCGATGCTCGAACAGTCGCTCGAATCGATCCGTTCGATGGCCTCCCGCATCGGCATCAAGCTGCCCGAGCCCGAGCCAATCGAGCCCACCACGCCCGAGCCTGAGCCCGAACGCCAGGCCCAGGAGCGTGTCGCAGTCGAACTCGGGGGCATCATGGGCGGCAGGCGCCCAGTCGCGATCATCAACGGCAGGCCGACGGTCATCGGCGAGGAGCCCGTCCGGGGCTGGAGGCTCGTGGAGATCGACCAGCCCGGGCGGCGCATCACCCTCCGCAACACGCAGAGCGGCGATGAACAGTCCGTCGAGCTCCGGCGTCGCTGAACTGGGCCAACCGCGTTACGACGAGCCCTCGCGCTCGCGTTGGCGGATCACCTGCATGTACGCCGTGTACGCCAGGATCGCGGGGAGCGCGACCTTCTTGCCCAGTTCCTCCGCGGCGTGATCGAGACTGCGCACCCGCCCCGTCTCGACATCCCGTCGCAGGTCATCCATCGCGTTGCGGAAGACCGCGAGAACCGCCAGCAGCACCTCCTGCTCGTTCTCGTCGCGCGGCAGCGCGTTGCGCACCGGGGGCAGGAAGGTCGGCAGGCTGATGTACCACTTGTCGTCTTCCTTGCGCTCCATCGTCAGCGTCATGAAGCCGAACATCGGCTTGTTGTCCAGCAGCACGCGCACGCCCCGCTGGCTGTAGGGCTGTGTCGAGACCCGCTCGGTGCTGCGGCTCACCCACCCGTACGGATCGGTCAAGAGCGCCTGGGTCAGGTCGTTCACCGGGTCGTCGCTCCGGGCAAAGCGAGAGGACGTGCCCCCGCGCTGGCGCCGCTGGCCCGACATCAGCCGCATCGCCAGGTCCGAGGTCTCTCCCTCGGCCCGGGCCTTTTCGGCCTCCTCGCGGATGGTGGCGATCTCGACCGGGTACTGCCTCGCGACGGCCTCGGAGAGCAACTGCAGGCTCCGCATCACGCTGCCGATCCCGGTGAGCAGCTCGCGCTGGCTCTCGTCCTCCGCCCAGATCAGCTCGCTGAGCAGATCCGCCCGTCCCTCGACGACCATCTTCCGGGCCGACTCGACCACATCGTCGGGCGTCTCCTGGCTCCAGGTGAAGTTGTCGCCCCGGTCGCACCCGCCCATCAGCGAGGCGCAAAGCCCCAGCGAGACAACGAGGATCGGCGTCAGCAGCTTGTTCATGAGCGGGTTCCGTGCTCTGTTCGGTCGCATATGGTCCCCCAGGGCCCGCGGGCGGGATCGGTCCAGTCTCGCTCTTTGGGGCGCGGCGGGAAGTTCTTTCAGCGGGCACAGGATTTTTCGTTCCAACGCAGCCCGGAGATGCTCTCAGGGCCGATCGAGCACCAGCCATGCCAGAGATCCGCATCACCGTCAACGGCGAGCCGCAAGAGGTCGAGCAGGGGACCACCCTCGCCGCCCTGATCGAACGCCTCGGCCTCGCCGGCCAGCCCTGCGCCGCGGAGGTGAACAAGGCCCTCGTCCCCAAACGCGACCACCCCTCCAGAGAGCTCGCCGAGGGCGACTCGGTCGAGCTGGTGACCCTCGTCGGCGGGGGGTGAGCGCCCGCTGGGGAGTGAGTCACGGTCCGGCCGACCGGGCCGGCCCCTATCCTCACCCATGACCTCCGCCAAGACCTCAAGCCCGCCCGCCGCCGAGCCCGGCCTCGATCCCCTCGCCCTCGCCGGTCGCACTTGGTCCAGCCGCCTCATCGTCGGCACCGGCAAGTACGAGTCCTACGAGACCATGCAGCAGGCCCTGGACGCCTCCGGCGCCGAGGTCGTCACGGTCGCGGTCCGGCGCGAACGCCTGATCAACAAGGAAGGCCGCAGCCTCCTGGAGTTCATCGACACCGACCGCTACACCATCCTGCCCAACACGGCCGGGTGCTTTAGTGCCGAAGACGCCGTACGCGTCGCACGCCTCGGCCGGGAAATCCTGGAGCAGCTCAACAACCCCGGCGCGGGCTGGGTCAAGGTCGAGGTCCTGCACGACAAGAAGACCCTCCTCCCCGACCCCGTCGGCACCATCGAAGCGACGAAAGAACTCGTCGCCGACGGCTTCAAAGTCCTCGCCTACACCAGCGACGACCCAGCCTCGGCCGTGAAGATCAAGGAAGCGGGCGCAACCAGCGTCATGCCCGCCGGCAGCCCGATCGGCTCCGGCCAGGGCGTGCTGAACCGCAACAACATCCTGCTCTGCCTCGAACTGCTCAAAGAGGGCGACGCGGCCTATCCCGTCATCGTCGACGCGGGCGTGGGCTCGGCCAGCGATGTCTCGGTCGCGATGGAGATCGGCGCCGACGGCGTGCTGCTCAACACCGCAGTCGCCCACGCCAAAGACCCGGTCATGATGGCCCACGCGATGCGCCACGCCTGCATCGCCGGCCGCCAGAGCTACCTCGCCGGGCGCATCCCCAAGCGCCTCTACGCGACCGCGAGCAGCCCCTGGGAGGGCGCGATCTCGTACATCCCCGGCGAATAGACCTGACGAATAAGCGACGCGCGACAGACCGAAGCTCATCCCCGGCGATTGACCGCGTCCAGGCACAGGATCTCAAACGCGACATGCGCAGCCAGCAGCGCCGTGTTGTCGCCCAGGTCCCGATCCGGCAGCACCTCGACCACATCGCCCCCGACCACATTGACCCCCGCGCAGCGCCTGAGCATCCCCAGCCCCTCGGTCGCGCTGAACCCGCCCATCGCCAGCGTGCCGGTGCCCGGCGCGTCGGCGGGATCGAGGCAATCGATGTCGAACGAGATGTAGACCTCGCGCGAGCCGAGCTCGGCCAGGAACGGATCGATCGAGGCGAACCCGTCGCGGGCGAAGCGTTCGCGCGTGACGATCCGGATCCCGTGCTCCTTCGCGAAGTCGAGGTCGGCCCCCGTATTCAGCGGGCCCTTGATCCCGACCGAGAGCATCGCCTTGGGGTCCAGGCACCCCTCTTCGATCAGGCGGATGAAGGGCGAGGCGTGCGACCACTTCTCGCCCAGCGTCGCATCGACCGTGTCGACATGGCTGTCAAAGTGCAGCATCGCCAGCCCGCCCTCGGGCTTGCCCCGGCGCAGCCAGGTCGCCTTGATGTTGGCGTAGGCGAGCGAGTGGTCGCCCCCGACCGCCAGCAGCTTCGTGTGCTTCGGGTCGGCGAGCTGCGAGGCGAACCCGACCACGCCGTCGAGGTGGGCCTTGCAGTCGTAGGGGATCACCGGCGCGTCGCCCGCGTCGGCGAGGCTGAGCGAATCGCACAGGTCGAGCCCGTGGTGGATCGAGTACCGCTTGACATACTGCGACGCGTCCCGAACGGCCCGCGGCCCGAATCGCGAGCCGGGGCGGTAGGTCACGCCCGAATCGAACGGCACGCCGTAGAGCGCCCAGTCGACCGGAGCACTCGTCTTCTGCGCTTCCTCCAGCGTCGGGTAGCGGCAAAAAGTCGAGATCCCCGCGAAGCGGGGCGAGCGGCGAGGATCGGGGAGAATGGTCGGGCTCATGGATTTACTCGTGTCGCTGTCGGGATCAGATCAAGCCCCGAAGGGGCGCAAGGCTGTCGCCACGGGTGGAGCGAAGAACGACGCGCAGCGTCGGGCGCAGCGCAACCCGTGGAAAGCAAAAAAACAGACCTCGCCCTGAAGGGGCGAAGGAACAGATCCTGTGCGAGGGCGCATCGGCGCCTTCAGAACGAAACTCCAAACTCCGCGTGTCGTCAAACATCCGATCGATAGAGTAACACCGTTCTCCCGCTCCCGGAGCCCGACAGACCCTCCCCGAATCCCCAGCGATGCGACGCACCTACTACGACCACGAGCCCGCCTACCGCCGGATCAAGGACGCCGGCGGGCGGGGCTGGGACGATCTGCACCCGGGCGCCGCCCCCGGTTCCTACGACGCGCTGGACGCGTTCCTCGCCGATCACCCGCTCGGCCCCGCGCGACCTCTCGCCATCGATCTCGGCTGCGGCGGCGGCCAAGCCTCCCTCCGCATCGAACGGGCGGGCTATCGCGTCCTGGGCGTGGACTTCTCGCCGACCGCGATCGAGTTGGCGCGGGCGAACGCAGGGAGCGAAATGAGGTCCATCAAGTTCCTCGTCGCCGACTGCCTCTCGATGCCCGAAATTCCGTCGGACGCGTTCGATCTGGCGATCGACAACCACACCCTGCACTGCCTCGTGCTTCCCGAAGACCGGCGCAGGTTTCTCGCCGAAGCCAGACGCGTGCTCGGACCCGGCGGCGTCCTCTTCTCCGAGACCATGTCCGCAGAGGGCGAGCCCGACTTCAAAGAGCTCGGCGTCGATCCGAAAACGCGCATCGACGAGCACCGCACGCGCTACTGGGTCCTGCGCGACGAGCTCCGCACCGAGCTCGCAGAGGCCGGGTTCGAGATCCGCTCGATGTCGCTGCGCCCGCAGCCCGAGCGGCCGAACCCGGGGTGCACGATCGTGACCGTCGCCGCGCGGGCGTGACCTCCGCTCAGCGTTCCGCCAGCATCGCCCCGATCCGCTCGACCATCGCCCTCGCCGCCTTGCCCCTGTGGCTCAGCCTGTTCTTCTCCTCGGGCAAGAGTTCTGCGCCCGACCTCGTCTCGGGATCCGGGAGCAGCAGCAGGGGGTCGTAGCCGAAGCCGCCCTCGCCTCGCGGCACGACCAGCTCCGCCCGCCCGCCCGCTTCGGCCTCGGGCAGGCCGATCCGCCCCTCGAACTCGCCCCGCGAGGTCAGCACGACTTTCGGCGGGTCGCCCGGCATCGCCAGCGCCATCACGCAGACAAAACGGGCCGTCCGGCGTTCGAGCGGCACGCCCGCGAGGTCTTCCAGCAGCTTGCGGTTGTTCGCCCCGTCGCGTTCCTCGCGGCTCAGGCCCGTTTCGACTCCGCCCGTGGAGTAGTGGCTGCTGATGACGCCCGGCCTGCCGCCCAGCGAGTCGACCTCCAGCCCCGAGTCGTCGGCGAGGCAGGGCAGGCCGGTCTGGGCGGCGTACCCGACCGCCTTGAGCCTCGCGTTGCCCTCGAACGAGCCCCGCTCGTCATGGTGTTCCTCGGGCTCGGTCAGGTGGTCGGCCCCGGGCAGGTCTGCGAGCCCGAGCACCTCCGGCCCGCCATCACCCATCGCCTCGGCGAGGATCGCCCGGAGCTCTTCGACCTTTTTCGGGTTGCCCGTGGCGATGACGATCCGGCGCATGGCGGCCTCCTGCAAGCAGCACCTACCGTAGCGACCGAGCGAACGCCCCATCGGCGCATTCCAGCGTCAGGAGAGCAGGACCGCACATGAGCAGCGAACGAGGCAGCGTGGCCGGATCCGCCGCAGACAGGCTCGAAGCCGCGCGGGCCGACGGTCTGGACCGCTTCCCCGCCCTCGTCGGCTTCGACGGGTTTGTCGACGCCATTATCCATGTTGTGGGCAGCCGGCGGTCGATGGCCGACGAGGATTTCCAGCGCATCTCGACCATCCCCGAGTTCGCCGCCCGCTGCGGCGGCGCCGCGGGCAAGAGCACCAACATCGAGCTCTTCGTTCGCGAGGAACGCTTCGGCGGCAACGGCCCGCTCATGGCCGGGGCGCTCGGGCGGCTCGGCATGCCCGTCACCTTCATCGGGGCCGTGGGGGAAGAAGACGCGTCCGACAAGGTCGCCGAGGTCTTTCAGCCCTTCGCCGAGCGCTGCCGCGAGGTGATCCCCGTCGCCTCGCCCGGGCACACCGACGCGTTGGAGTTCGAAGACGGCAAGATCATGCTCGGCAAGCCGCAGGCCGTGCAGTCGGTCACATGGCAGCGTCTGGTCGAACGCGTCGGCGAAGATGAACTCCGCAAACGCGTCGAGGGCGCAAAGCTGCTGGGCATCGTCAATTGGACGCTCTGCGGCGGCGTGCAGGGCATCTGGAAAGGCCTCCGCGAGCATGTGCTCCAGAAGATCGAGCCCGACCCGGACCGACGCCTGTTCGTCGATCTGTCAGACCCCGCCAAACGCACCGACGAAGACATTCGCTCCGCACTTGAAGAACTGGGCAAGCTGAACGAGTCGGTCCGCGTCACGCTCGGGCTCAACCGCGCCGAGGGCGAACGGATCGCCCGCGTGCTCGGGCTCGACGCGTTCGACGACGCGCATAACTACCCGCTGGGTTCGGTGATGCGGCGCGGGGCGGCGGCCATACGCGAAGAACTCGGCCTCGCCTGCGTCGTCGTGCACCCCCGCGAGGGCGCCGCGGCCGCCAACGCCGAGCACAACGCCTGGTTCGAAGGCCCCTTCACTTCCTCGCCCCGCCTCTCGACCGGGGCGGGCGACCATTTCAACGGCGGCTTCGCCTTCGCCCAGACTCTGGGGCTGGACCTCGAACAGTCGCTGGCGGCTGGTTGCGCCGTCAGCGGGGCGTATGTCCGCGACGCGATCTCGCCCGATTTGGACCGCCTGATCGGCTTCCTGCGCGATCTCCCGGCCCCGGAGCGTTGAACCGGGCGGGGCCAGAGGGGCTCCCGCCGATAACGCGCCGCCGATCCGCCCTTGCGTGTCTAGAGTTTGACCCCGATGCGCGGCCTGATGCAACAACTCGGTCTTGAAGAACACCCCCGCGTCGTCGACGCCGGGCGTGCCGAGCCCGGCCCCGGCGTCGTCCTGAGCATCAACCCCGCGGCCGGAGAGCCGATCGCGGGCGTGAAGCTCGACGACGCGAAGGGGCTCGAAAGGGCGATCGCGGGCGCTGCCGAGGCGTTCGACCAGTGGCGACGCGTCCCAGCCCCGGTGCGGGGCCAGTTGGTGCGCGAGGTCGCCGACGAGCTCCGCCAGTACAAAGAGCCTCTGGGCGAGCTGATCGCTCTCGAAGTCGGCAAAATCCGCTCCGAAGGCCTCGGCGAGGTCCAGGAAACCATCGACATCGCCGACTTCGCCGTCGGCCTCTCCCGCCAGCTCCACGGCATCACCATGCCCAGCGAACGCCCCGGGCACGCGATGCGCGAGCAATGGCTCCCCCTCGGGCCCGTCGGCGTCATCACGGCCTTCAACTTCCCCCACGCCGTGTGGGGATGGAACGCGATGCTCGCGGCCGTCTGCGGCGACTCGATCCTCTGGAAGCCGAGCCTCATGGCCCCGCTCACCGCGATCGCAACGACCGAGATCGCCCGACGCGTCTGCGAGCGCAACAACGCGCCGGACATCTTCGGGCTGGTCATCGGGACCGACGATGTCGTGGGCGAGCCGATGGTCAAAGACAAGCGACTGCCCCTGATCTCCGCGACCGGGTCGTGCCGCATGGGACGGCGCGTGGCCTCGATCGTCGGCGAGCGGCTGGGGCGATCGCTCCTCGAACTCGGCGGCAACAACGCGATGATCGTCGATGCCGACTCAGACATGGAGCTCGCCCTGCGTGCCGTGCTCTTCGGCGCCGTCGGCACCGCCGGCCAGCGCTGCACCACGACCCGCCGCCTGATCGTGCACGAATCGATCGCCGACGAGTTCCTCGCCCGCCTCGCCAAGGCCTACGCGTCGGTGAAGATCGGCGACCCGCTCGCCGATGGCGTGCTGATGGGCCCGCTGATCCACGAGGACGCGCTGACCGCGTTCGAGAAAGCCGTCAAGACCGCGACCGAGCAGGGCGGCGAGGTGATCTGCGGCGGGGAGCGGGCCTCCGTCGACGGTCTCAACGGCGGCTTCGTCAAGCCCACAATTGTGCGAGCGCCCAAGAACAACGAACTCCCGATCTCACGCGAAGAAACCTTCGCGCCGATCCTCTACGCCTTCACCTTCAAGGATCTGGACGAGGCGATCGCCCTGATCAACAGCGCAAACGAGGGTCTGTCCAGCGCCATCTGCACCGGCTCGGTCCGCGCCGCCGAGCGGTTCCTGTCTCCTGACGGGACGGGCAGCGACTGCGGGCTGGCCTACGTCAACACGAGCACCAGCGGCGCCGAGATCGGCGGCGCATTCGGCGGCGAGAAAGACACCGGCGGCGGACGAGAGTCCGGCTCCGACGCGTGGAAGGCGTACATGCGCCGACAGACATGCACAGTGAACTTCAGCGGGGCGTTCGAGCTCGCCCAGGGGATCCGCTTTGAGTAGTGAGGCCAGAACCGCGGACGCGCTGGCGGAAGCCGCCGTCAGAGAAATCGAATCGGGCATGCTCGTCGGTCTCGGCACCGGACGCGCCGCCAAGCGCGGCATCCACGCCCTCGCCGACCGCGTCAAGAACGAGAACCTCAAGGTCCAGTGCGTGCCGACCAGCAATGGCTCAGAGGCCCTCGCCAAGGAGCTCGGACTCGAACTCCTCGACTTCGCACTCGTCGAAAAGATCGACTACCTCTTCGACGGCGCAGACGAGGTCGACAAAGAGCTCCGCGTCCTCAAGGGCAGTGGCGGCGCCATGACCCGCGAACGCATCGTCGCGTGGGCCGCAGACCGCGTCGTCTACATGGTCGACGACTCCAAGCTCGTCGACCGCCTCGGCCGCAACAACACGCTCGCCATCGCCGTGCTCGCCTTCGGCCTGACCGCCATCCGCTCCGAGCTCCGCGCGATGGGCCTCATCGGCGTCTGCCGGCGCGACATGAACGGCGACCTCTTCATCACCGACAACGGCAACCTCATCCTCGATGTCACCCTCGAAGACGACGCCGACCTCGAACGCATCAGCGCCGCGCTCAACGACATCCCCGGCGTCATAGACCACGGCCTCTTCCTCTACGAGGCCGACGAAGTCCTCGTCGATCGCAGCGGCAAAATCGAGCGCATCATCCGCCCAGATGAAGAGGATGAAGAGCACGAAGATCACGGCTGATCCGCACTGCCGTCGGACGGCCCTCACGCCGCCCGCCGCGCCGTTGCCGTCCCTGTTCCGCTTAAGCGGACTTCCAGCACGACCATTGATGCGATCTCCGTGAACACGCCGTCGTCGCGGTAGTAGATGTCCCGCCGCACGATCCGGACGAGCTCCGGCGCGGGATCGCCCCGGCGCAGCTTCGGCCCGCTCGCCATGAACCAGAGGTGCGGCGGGGGCGGGGGCATACCCAGAAACCAGCGCCGGCGGCTCGCCGAGTTGCGCATGAACTTGCGTACAAACCGTTCCATCCTCGCCGCCGCGATATCGTCGCGCCGCCTGTCCCCGTGCGAGTCCAGCAACGCGGCCATCTCGCACGGATCGTCGCCGGCCCTTTCGATCCGCTCCGCCAAGTCGGCCAACTCCCGCCCGCGCCGCGTGTGGCACCCGCACGCCCCGACCAGCGTCGGCGCCTCGCACAGAAACCCAAAGCGGCTCTGCGCGAACGCCAGGTCGTAGGGCGCCCACCAGTTCCGCGGCACCTCAACCACCCGCCCCCCGGGCAGCACCGCCTCGACATCGAACAGGTGCGTCAGTCGAGTGTCGCACCACGCCAACCCGATCGACCGCAGCCACAAGGGCGACAACGCGCACGCAACCACCCCCAGCACGAGCGCCGCGGGCCCAAACGCCCCGCCGATCGCCCCCGCCGGCATCGCGACAAGCACCCCGACAAGCGCCCCATTGAACACGACCCACTTCCAGAAGCAGATCCCCGTCAGCAGAAAGATCCCCGCGTGCATCGCCGACGCGGCCAGCAGCAGCCCGATCGCCGCCCGGTGATCCACGAACACCAGCACCGCCCCGACCTCGATCACCAGCGTCCCCCACAGCATCGGCCCGTTGACCCGGCGCACCAGCCCCGCCATGCGAGCAAACCCCGCGTCGCTCAGCCCCATCCGCCACCCGTGCAGGCGGCACGACGCCGCCAGGTTGCTCAGCCGGTTCTCCCTCGCCCACCACCCAGGCCTCGGCCCGACGCGCAGCTTCGCGATCCCCGGCACGAGGTAGCTCGACGCGAACACACACAACAGCACAAAGACCCACGCCGCCGGGGCGACAGGCATCACGCCCGACACCACGCCCAGCGCCGCGATGGCGATCAGGCCGTCGGTCGCCAGCCGCCCGTCGGTCGTGCTCAGGGGAATCGGCATCGTCCGGTCAAGCACCGCCCGCTGCAGCAGGAGCACCCCGACCAGCGCCGCGCCGAACCCGGGCGAGAACCACAGGCCGACCAACAGCCCCACGCACAGCACCCGCTCAACAGCGTGCGTCCGTTCCGTCCAAGGGTTCAGGTGCGAGAACGCCGCGGCCCAGACCAGCGGACCCGCGATCACCACAGACGCCGCACGCAGCACCGCCTCCCCCTCGCCCGCGGGCCAGCCGCCAAGAGCGACGCCCAGAGCCGCCAACACACCGACTGCGCCCCACGCCGCGGGTCGCGTCCGGACCGCCTGCACGAGCAGCCACCGGTCGCGCAGCGACTCCTGACACACATTCGCCGCGTTGACGCACAGCCCGGCCAACGGCCGGAACAGGAGGATCGCCGTCACGATGGCGAGCATGTCCAAAGGACTCATCACCGCTACAGATCGGCCTCGCGGGGCCGGGGGATCCACTTTGCGTCGCGCCCCAAGCCCGGACCCCGCGACAGCCTTCCCGGCCCACCATCACAACGGCTTGTCGAACAGGACCGCCACGCCCTCGCCCGGCCGGGCGCGAAACCCCAGCGCCGCGTGCGCCGCCGGAGACTCGGGGTACTCAGGCGTGGTGTCGCTGCTGAGCGTGCGGCAACCCCGCCCTCGCGCCCAACGCTCCGCCTCGGCCATGAGCATCGTCCCGACACCCCTGCGCCGCGCCGAAGGCTCGACAAACCAGGCCTCGATATGGGCCCTGCGTTCCTCAGGGCTCCCCGCCAGCCCGACCTCGATCATGCCGATCGGGGCGCCGAGGTCGATCGCGAGAAACACGCCGTGCGCTCGCCCGTCAAGCTTCCCGGAGCTCAGGTAGTCTTCCGCCTCTCGCCTCAGCTCGTCGAACGCTTCGCGAGGCCAGAGCGACAGGCGCATCTGCGCCCACGCCGAGAGCGTCTTCGCGTCCGGAGGGACGATCTGCACCGGTTCACTGCCCCTGCGCCAGGCTGTAGCCCCGCTCTCCGTCGTAGTTCTTCAGCGGCTGGTACTGCACGACCTCGAACTTCTCCGACACCCGCCGCAGCAGTTCGATGCACGGGCTCTGGCCCATCGAGGAAGCACCCGTCGGATCGCGGAGCTCGAACCTCGCCCGGTAGTAATCGACGCACTCGGTGAAGACAGAGCCCGTCGGCCACACCTGCGTCCCGCGATTGGAAAGCATCGTCAGCTTGAACGGGGCGAACTCGCAGACGCCCTGCAGCCGCTGCGCGACTTCCTGCGCCCCGAGCGTCGTGTGGAGGTACAGGTCCACTCCCGCGTACGAGCTGCGCGTGGTCTCGAAGGTGCGCATCAGCGCGTTGGCGCGAGGACGCTCCGGGCGAGAAAACACCGCCGACGCACCGGAGCCGCCCCGGGCCGCCTCGCGCGTCTGCGGCTTGTTGCCGAGGTTCGAGATGATCGCCTCGGCGAACGCCCGCGTCCCGACGGGCTCGGTCGACCGATCGCCGAAGTCGCCGGTGTGCACGCCGCTTTCGAGCGTGTGAAGGACCGCGTTCTCGATGCTCGCCGCCTCGTCGAGCAGCCCGATGTGGCGCAGCATCATCAGGCCCGAGAGGATCAGGCTCGTCGGGTTCGCCAGCCCCTTGCCCGCGATGTCGGGCGCGGTCCCGTGCACCGCCTCGAAGATCGAAACATGCTTGCCGATGTTCGCCGACGGCGCAAACCCCAGCCCGCCGACGAGCCCCGCCGCGAGGTCCGACACGATGTCGCCCTGCAGGTTCGGCAGCACGACCATCCGGTAGTTCTGCGGCTTGAGCACCAGGTTCATGCACAACGCATCGATGATCACATCCCCGTGCTCGATCTCGGGGTACTCCGCCGCGATCGACCGGAACCGCTCCAGGAAAATCCCGTCGGTCAGCTTCATGATGTTGGCCTTGTGCCCGCAGTGCACAGAGCCGATGCCCAAACGCTTGGCCAGCTCGAACGCGGCCCGGTGCACCTGGTCGCACCCCGGCGCCGAGATCAGCCGCTTGCACTCGAAGACATCCGGCGTCATCCGGTGCTCGATGCCGCCGTAGGTGTCCTCGATGTTCTCGCGGATCACATAGAAGTTCACCGGCACGCCGGCGCGGGAGTAGACCGTCTCCACCCCAGGCAGCGACTGGAAGTGGCGGATGTTGGCGAACGCGCCGTACATCTTGCGGAGAGAGACATTGATCGACTTGCCCCCGCCGCCCTTGGGCGTGCCCATCGGGCCCTTGTAGACGATCCCCGTCTCTTCGATCATCCCGACCGTCTCGTCGGTCATCCCGCGCGTGTCGCGGTCGAACACCGACTCGCCCATCTCCACCGGGAGGAACTCGACATGCGCGTCCACGCCCGCGGCACGGAAGATCAGCAGCGCCGCGTCCATGATCTCAGGGCCGATGCCGTCACCGGGGGCCAGCGCGATTCGGATCTTCTCGGCCATGGTCGTTCCTGGTCCTTCCTGTCGCATGACAAGCCGTGTGTTATGTGCCGGTTCGGGCTCGGCCGCCGGGTCGATACCATAGCCGCCGCAAAGCCCCGCCTGCGGACAGGCATCGGCCCTCAGAACATCAAAAAGTCCCCGAACCCGCGCTCACGCGGGCGCCGTCGCTCGACGCAACCGGTCGTGCACCGCGCGCCAGACCGCCTCCGAAGCGGCGTCCGGCCCGCGCCGCGGCGGACGCTCGATCAGGATCCGGCTCGGCCTCGCCTCGTCCGCCTCGCGCATGGCCGCGTAAAGCCGCGCCGCGTACGCCGAGGCGTTCGCCGGCATCGCCACGACAAACACCCCCTCGGGCGCTTCATCGAAGTCGATCGCGACAATCGCCTCGCCCGACTCGGCGCTGACGAGTTCCTCGCGCTCCACCAGCACCGCCCTGGCCCGCGGCGCGTAGTGGCGCCCCATCAGGCCGGGCGACTCGGCCACGCTGTGGATCTCGTCGCTCCACGCGTCGGCGTTGCGCACCGGCCCTTCCAGCACGCTGGCGATCGCCTCGGCGCCGACCACACCAGGGCGGAGCACCGACGCCTCGCCGAAGCCCTCGCCCTCCAGTCGCAGCACGGTCGATTCGATCCCGCGTGGGCAGGGCCCGCCGTCGAGGAGGAACACCTCGTCCTCAGAAAAAGATGCACGCACATGCGCCGCGTCGGTGGGGGAGATCAGGCCCGACCGGTTGGCGCTCGGGCCGACCAAGGGGCCGCCGAAGGCTTCGATCAGCGCCAGGGTCAGCGGGTGGTCCGGGCAGCGCACCGCCACCGTCCCGCCCCCGGCAGTCACTCGCTCGGGCAATCGTTCAGATCTGGGCAGCACGATCGAGAGCGGCCCGGGCCAGAACGCCTCGGCCAGCCGCTGCGCCGATTCGGGCCACACGCCCGCGACCTCCCGCGCCATCTCCGGCCCCGAGACATGCACGATCAGCGGGTTGCCCGCCGGACGCCCCTTGAGTTCGTACACCCGCTCGACCGCCGCGGCGTCCAGCGCGTCCGCCCCGAGCCCGTAGACCGTCTCCGTCGGGAAGGCGACTAGTCCGCCATCTTTCAGGCGTCTGACGGCTTCGGCGATCTGTTCAGGTCCGGAGCTCATTCAGCGTCCGAGGAAGTTCGGGTCGATCCCCTCGGGGTCACGCACCTCGAAGCTGATCCGGTTGCGCTCAAGCAGCGTCCCCATCGAGGCGTACAGCTCCGCGAGCGAGATCTGGTAGTCGATCATCGCCTGCACCTCCGCACGCTCGGAATTGGCGAGCTGGTCCTGGCGGTTGAACTCGACCTCGAGCCTCTCGATCGTGAACCCGCCGACCGTTTCCTTCTCCGCCTGCAGCGCCCGCAACGCCTCGCTCGCGGAGATCCGCGCGATGCGGCTCTGCTCGATCAGCGAGAAATTCGTCGACGCGTTGTCCAGCGTGTTCTTGATCTCAAGCGCGATCTGCTGCACCGAGTTCCGAAGCGAGATCACCGCCTGCTGACGCTCGAGCGTCCGCTGGCGGAGCAGCGCCTCGGCGGAACGATTCCCGATCGGCTGCTCGAAGAACACGCCCACGATCGCGTCGACAAAGTCACGGTCGAACGCGCTGGAATACGCGCTGCCGAGCCCGCTTTCTAAAGCGTTCAGCCGGAGCAGCACACGCAGATCAAGCTGCGGCAGCCTCGCGTTGTCCGCCACCACACGCTGGATTGTCGTGTTGTCGATCGACAGGATCGCCTGGTCGATCTCCGGCCGGTGGCGCACCGCCGACGCGACCGCCTCGCCCAGGTTGTACCGGATCGGCGCGTCCATCGCGCCGTCGGTCGGCACAAGCAAAAGCTCGCTCGTCACCGGGATGTTCGGGTCGTTCAAGAGCGCCTTCAGTCGGTCGCTCCGCCGACGCAGCACATTCTGCGCCCGGATCACATTGCCCTTGCGGTCCTCGACATTCGACGCCGCGGCGGTGATCTGCGGGGGCGTCGCGTCGATCGCCCGACGCGCCGACACCTGGTTGAACAGTTGCTCGCCTCGCTCGGTCTGACGCTGGAGGATCAGAAGGTCCCAGTGCGCCTGGACAAGCTGCCAGTACGCCCGCTCGACCTCCAGCACCGTCCGCAGCATCTCGCCCTTGAACCGGGCGACCGCCTCACGCTCGGCGTTGCGCGACAGACGAACCTGCGCCAGCGCCACATCCGAGCCGAACCCGCGGAGCAGCGGCTGGTCGTACTGGAACGCCAGCGTCATCTGCCACCCGGGGTTGGGCGAGAGGCTCAGGCCCGCCTCGGTCTGGTCGTAGTACTCAAGGTCCTGGCGGAACTCGATCTGCCCGCCGGTGATCAACGCTCGCCGCACACCGGCCTGCGTCGTCAGCGCGTCCCGCTGCTGAAAGTCGCCGCCTATCGGCTGCTGCGCTGCGCGCGAGATCGTCGGCGTCTCCGTCGCACCGAACTGCGCCGACGCAAACAGCGTCCAGTCGAAGGCGGCCTCCGCCTGCACGAGCTGCGCCTCGCTCACCGAGGGCGCGATCCTGGCGAACTCCAGTTCCAGATTGTTCTGCACCGCCACCCGGATCGCGTCCTCGAGGGAGAGCGCGACCGTCTCAACAGGGTCGCCCAGCAGGTTGGTCATCTCGGGCAGCCCGATCTCCGTCAGGTCGTACGCCTCGGGGCCGGCCATCCGCGTCAATTCGGGCATCCGGTTGCCGATGTCCTCCACCAGCCACTCGGGGTACCCGCTCAGCCCGACCGTCCGGGTCGACTCCACCTTCTCGGGGCGACGCGTCAGCGGGGCGAGGTCGTTGCGGACGCCCTCGATCACGCTCCGGCGGAGCGACTCGGCGTGCCCGTCGGGCGGCAGGGGCTTTGCGCAGCCCCACAACCCTCCCGCGACCAGGGCCAAAAGGCCGGCGCTGCGGAGGGAGACGGACCAATGGCGTTTTGCTGATTCCATGCGTCTTGGGAGGTGTTCGAGCCGCGTGGGGGTCGGACAGCCGGCAAACGCCGGCCTACGGGGGGACGAACGATAGCCACCCCTCCCCGCCCAAGCGCGTCGGAGCACGCCTCCCGCCGGACCCCCCTCAAACGACAGGCCAAGGCCGCGGGCGGAGTCTTTCGAGGCGATCTAGACTACCTCATTGCGGGTCCGGAGGGCCCGCACAAGATCACACGCTGATCCAACGGGCCCACGCACCCGGCAGGAGGCACCCATGCGTCGCCGTCGACTCCACACCCAAACGATCTGCGCCGGACTCTGCGCGCTCACCCTCTTCGCGGGCCTCCCCGCCGCAGCGATCGCCGATGAGCCAGAACGCCGGTCGATCCGCGAAGTCGAGCCCCGGCGCGTCGTCGTCAGCGTCTCGGAGGCAGCCCTCCGCAGCGGTGAGCTCGAACGCTTCTACCCCGTCGCTCTCCTCCGCGAGGGCGCCCAGCTCACCGTCATCGGTGAGGGCGACGGGTGGTACCGCGTCCGCTACCCCAGCCGCATCGGCGCCTTTGTGCCCGCCTCCGAGGGCCGCCTCGACGAAGAGCAGTCACGCGTCCGCCTGACCGCCCCCTCACGCCTCAAGGCGCCCAACCAAGCCGGCGGCTTCCGCATGAGCTGGCGCTCCGTGCTCGATGAGCCGCTCCCTGCCGGCGAGCACCTCCGCCTCATCGAGGTCGTCCGCGACGACAACGGGCGTCCCGCGGCCTTCCGGGTCGTCCCGCCCGAGAACGCGGGCGTCTACATCCGCAGCGACCATGTCTCAGACGCTCCCACGACCGCCTCGGGCGAACAGACCGGCACGCTGGCGACTCCCGAGCGCACGACGCGCACCGATCGGGAGGATGCGCCGACCGAGACAGACCGCGAGCGTCCCGACCGCGAGACCGAAGCCCGCGAAGACACCCGCGCAGAAGAACCCCCCGTCGTCATCGATCAGGGCGAGCGGACTCGTCTCCGCGCTCCCGAGACCGCGAATCTCCAGCAGCTCGATGCGGCCTACCAGCGCCTCCGCGCCGGCGAGGGCGGCGCCGCAGAGCTCGAAGCCCTCCTCGGCGAGTACCAGGCCGCTCTGGAGGCCACCGAGGAAAGCCCCTTCACCGAACGCCTGCGCACGCAGCTCAGCGACCGCATCGCGATGATCAACCTCCGCATCCAGATGCGCGACCGCCTCGCCAACCTGACCGATCCGGACGCCGACGCAACCGACACAGAAGCCGCCGTCCAGCGCTTCCGCGAAGCCGTCTCTTCAGGCCGCCACGACTTCGTCGGCAGGCTCTCCGCCTCGCCGGTCTACACCGGCGACGGCCTGCCACGCCTCTTTGCCCTCCGCTCCGTCTCGGGCCTCGACCGGATCCTCGGCTACATCGACCCCGCTCAGGTCGATCGGGCGCATACGCTCGTCGGCCGGGTCGTGGGCATCCACGGCAGCGTGGAGACGACCCGGAGGTCGGGCGCGCGCATCATCCGGGTCGACCGGATCGAGCGCCTCCCCGATCCCGCCGCAGACTGATCCCGCGCCGCGCCGGGGCGCAACACCGACCCATGGCCCCGACCCAAGACGCCTCCGGTCAGATCGTCTTCGCACACGGCCTCTCGGCCGCGGACGACGCCGGTGCAGCCGCATCCGGCGCCGCTTCCTCCGCGATGCAGCGCCTCGACAGGCCCGCCGACCTCGCACTGGTCTTCATCTCCACGCCCCATGTCGCCGAAGCCGCGACCGTCAGCAAGATCGTCCGCGAGATCACCAACGCCCGGTGCCTCGTCGGCGTCAGCGGCGTCGGCGTGCTCGCAGGCGACCGTGAGTTCGACGACGGACCAGGCGTCGCCGTCCTCGTCGCCTCCATGCCCGGCGTTCAGATCGACCCCTTCGCGGGCCCGGAGGTTCTCGACGCCTCTGACGACCCCGAGAGGCTCGCGCGGGTCATCCACGCCGGGCCCGACCAGAAGGGCCTCATCCTCTTCGCCGATGCCTTCAGTGTTCCCGTCGGCGGCCTCCTCGCACGAATCAACGACGCCCGGACCCAGGCCGGCGTCGACCTCCGCGAGTCCCCCCTGATCGGCGGCATGGCCTCCGCCGGCGACGAGCCCGGCGCCAACGCCATGATGCTGAACGACCGGGTCTTCAACAGCGGCGTGGTGGGGGTGTCTTTCCGTGGCCCGGTCAGGATCGACGCGGTCGTCAGCCAGGGCTGCAAGCCCTTCGGCCCGAACCTCGTGATCACAAAGGCCCGCCCGAACCTCATCCAGGAGCTCGGCGGCCGCCCCGCGATGGAGCGCATCGAAGAAGCCGTCGAAGACCTCGAACAGGCCGACCGCAAGCTCCTCGCCGGCGGTCTCCTTCTCGGCCGCGTGGTCGACGAGCGCAAGCCCCGCTTCGGCCGGGGCGACTACCTCATCCGCCACATCGTCGGCATCGACAAGCGATCCGGCGCCGTCGCCGTCGACGACCGCCTCAGGACCGGCCAGACCGTCCGCCTGCACCTCCGAGACCGCGAGACCGCCTCCAGCGACCTCCTGCTCCTGATGGACGCCCAGCGGCTGCAAGACGCCCCGGCGGGGGCCCTGGTCTGCACCTGCAACGCCAGAGGCTCGGCCCTCTTCGGTCGCCCGCACCACGACGCCATGGCCGTCGCCCGGGCCTTTCAGACCGTCGAGCCTGGAGAGCGTGCCGCCCGCGGCGGCCAGCCCATCGACGCCGGAGCTCCGATCCTCCCGACCGCGGGCTTCTTCGCCGCCGGCGAGATCGGCCCGATCGCCGGGCAGGGGTTCCTGCACACCCAGACCGCCTGCATCGCCCTGTTCCGGGCGGAGTGAGCCCGCCGTCGAGCCCGGCCGTTGGCTGGTTGTCGCTGGCGGGGGAAATCCTGTCGGTTGCGAGCCCGCAGGACGCCCGGCAGATTGCCCGGATTACCGGCATTGACCCGGAAGTGCCAGGCCCGGATCCTTTGGCATGTCGGGCGGGCTCGGGTTCGCTACGCTTGCCGCCCCGGGCCGATCGATCCGTCCGGCGACGGTCTGTGGGTTCTGAACAATCCGGGAGAGCAGGAGCTTCTGATGGCCTCGAGCAACAACGAGACGGTGATCGGCGCGGATGCGCAGATCAAGGGTGAAGTGATCTTCGCGTCCTCGGCGAAGATCATGGGGACGATCGAGGGTTCGGTCGTCGCCAAGGGCGACCTCCATGTCGCCGCCGGCGCCAACTGCCGAGCCTCCATCGACGCCGCCAAGGTCACCGTCGACGGGCTCGTCCAGGGCAATGTCAAGGCCTCCGATCGCCTCGAGCTCAGCGCCAACGCGAGGCTCGAAGGCGACCTCGAAGCCGCCAAGCTCATCGTCGCAGAGGGCGCCAGCTTCACCGGCCACTGCAAGATCGGCGGGGGCGCCAAGGCCTCGTCCAACGGCAGCGCCGCCTCGGTCGCCGAGACCAAGCCCGACGCAGGACGCACCGAGTCCAAGGACGACGACGACGCCGGCCGCAAGTCCGCCGGTCGCGCCACCGCCGCCGCCAAGAAGTAAACCCGGCAGCGGGGCGCAGCCGCCCCCGGAAGACGCCGCATGGCAAAGCAGAAGGGCCCCCGACCGGTCCGGTGTTACCACTGCGGGAGAACCTTCGAGGTTCCCGCCAAGGCGATGACCTGCTCGTGCCCGGGATGCTTCAAGGGCATCCAGCTCGAAAGCATCGTCGTCAAGAACATGGAGCAGATGTCTCGCCTGGAGACCTGCGGCTCGATCACCGTCCGCAAGCGCGGGCTCGTCCAGGCCGACCGCATCATCGCCGCCGACGGCATCGTGGTCGAGGGCATCGTCCACGCCAACGCCAAGAGCGGCCGGTGCGTCACGCTCCACTCGGGCGCACAGTGGAAGGGCGATTTGACCGCGCCCTCGCTGGAGATCCGCGAGGGCGCGAGCATCCTCGGCGGGTTCTTCCGCATCGGGCCCGGCGAGGTCGAACCGCCGCCCGAACGCGTTGCCATCGGCGCAACCAGCGACGCTCAGTCGCCGGCGGGCAGCACCACGCCGCGGCACTCGCCGAAACCGACGCGCCGAAAGCCGTCCCGCTCGCAATAGCCCCGCAGAATCACCTCGTCGCCGTCGGCGAGGAACTTGCGTTCCTCGCCTGTGGGCAGCTTCAGCGGCGTGCGGGCGCTGCCGGGCTTGCTGACCGGCGGGTTCGCGAACGGGTCGCCGTCCCAGGTGAGCTCCAGCAGGCAGCCGCGGCTGTCACGCTTGGGGCCCGAGACTGTGCCCGAGGCGAGCAGATCACCCGGACGCATGTTGCACCCGTTGCTCGAGTGATGCGTGAGCATCTGCGCGATGGTCCAGTACATGTCCCTGAGGTTGCCACTGCTGAGGCGGATCGGGTCGATCCCCTTCTTGCGCATCTCGGCGCTGGCGAGCAGGACTTCGAGCTTCAGGTCGATCCCGCCGGTCTCGCGGTCCATGTCGCCGGTGAGGTGGGGGAGGGGCCGCGGATCGTCCGCCGAGCGCTCCATGGCGCGACAGCGGTAGGGCGTCAGCGCTTCGAGCGGCACGACGAACGGGCTGACGCTTGTGGCGAAGCTCTTGGCGAGGAACGGGCCGAGGGGCTGGTACTCCCACTTCTGGATGTCCCGCGCCGACCAGTCGTTGACGAGGCACAGCCCGAAGATGTGCTCCTCGGCCTTGTCGATCGGGATCGAGCGGCCGAGCTCATTGCCCCGCCCGACATAGAACCCGACCTCCAGTTCGTAGTCCATGAGCTTGCACGGGCCGAATGCGGGAGGCCCGTCGTCGATCGTCGCCCCGGGCAAAAGCTGGCCCATCGGACGGCGCACCGGCGAGCCCGAGATCACGACCGAGCTCGCCCGCCCGTGATACCCGACGGGCAGCCACTTGTAGTTGGGCAAGATCGGGTTGTCGGGCCTGAACATGCTGCCCACATTGGTGGCGTGGTAGAGCGATGCGTAAAAGTCGGTGTAATCGCGCACTTCGAAGGGCAGCAGCAACTCGGCGCCGGCCCGGGGGAAGAGTGCGACTCCGACGAGCTCCTCGTCGGATCGCAGGTCGTCGGACTTGTCGGTCAGCAGCTCGACAAGACGCATGCGCAGGCGTCGCCGGTCTTCGGTCGGCAGCGAGGCGAGGTCGTCGAGCGTCTCGAACTGCAGCGCCATGGCGATGTCGCCGTCGTCCGCCCCCAGCAGCCCGGCGCTGGAGACCTCCAGGAGGTCGAGCAGTTGGTCGCCGATGGCGACGCAGATGCGGGGATCGGTCTCGCCGGGCGCCTCAGACCGATCGGCGACGCAGAAGGGGAGGTTCTGCACGGGGAAGTCGGTCGCGGGGTCGTTGGCCGATTCGACCCATGACTTCAGCTTCGGATCGTGCGTGTCATCGATGGGGTAGGACATCTGGGGCTCTCCCGTGTGTGCGCGTGCCGTGTCGTGAAGATTGGTTCGACGGTGTCAAAGGGTATCGCCCGAGAGGAGCGAGTCGGGGTCCATACTCTGTGATCGGGTCCGGATTTCGGTGGAGACTGCAAGCGAACTGGGTTGCGACATCACGCCGCGACATACACGCTCCGGGCGGCGCCGAGGATCTCGTCGCGGTAGTAGGGGTGGACCGTGCCCGGCGTCAAGACCTGCACCTCCCGCCCGGTCAGCTTCGCGAGCCGATCGGCGAGCTCCATGCAGACAAAGTCGTCGCCCTCACCGGACTCAAACTCGGCGAGCATGTCGACATCGCTCGAATCCCCCCAGTCGTCCCGCAGGATCGATCCGAAGAACGAGAGGCGACGCACGCCGAACTCGCGAGCGAGCTCCGCGAGCAACCCCAGATCGATCCCGAGACGACTCGTCACCAGTTGCGGGATGTCGCTATGCGGGTTAGCCATGTCGGGATTTTACACGGTTCCTTCCACGCTCGCCCCTCTCACAGCAACCCCAACTTCTTCGCATCGCCAACCGGCTCGTCGAACGAGCACGAGCCGTAGCCCACCGCGAAGCCCTCCCTCGCCTTGACGACCTCGCCCGGGGTCAGGGTCAGGTCCTTGTACCTCACGCCTTCCTCGCTGAAGCGGAAGGCGGTGGGGTCGCGTTCTTCGAGGATCTTCTCGGTGGCGTCGAGTTCAGTCTTGCCCGAGCGGACGAACGCCGCGGCCATGAAGAGGTTGAGATACCCGTGCATCAACGCCTTTGGCGAATCCGCCTCGTAGGTCAGCGCGTGCTCGGCACGGATCGGGTGGTGCAGGCCCGCCGTCGCCTTGAAGCGCACACCCCCGGCCCTGGCGGCGTGCAGAAACCTCGCGATGTCCGAGCTCGGGGGGATCAGGTCCGGCGTCACACCCCCGCACCGGATCTTCGCCGCCGCCTCGTCGCCCGCCAGCGCCGCGGCAAACCCCCGGCAGTCGCCCGAGATCGGGAACTCGAAGTACGGGTGGATGTCCTCGGGGATCTCCTCGATCGCCCGGTCGATCTCATCGGGCGAGGTGACCCGCATCTCGATCGAGTCGATCTGCGCCAGCCCGTTGTCTTCCTTGCTGTGGTGCTCGTTGAAGGCGACAACCGTGTCGAGGGAAGCGTCGAGGTCGCCGTCGACGATGGCGCTGATCCGCCAAGGCTCGCTGTCGTCGGCCATCTCGCGGTAGCCGCTGGTCGCCCAGGTGCCCGGCAGCATCACCCGCGCGTGCTCCATGAACTCGCCAAGACGGCTGACCGGGCAGATGAAGTGGGCGAGCACCCACGCGTACTCGGAACGGATGTCCCGCGCGAACCGCTCGACGGCCTTCTCCATCGGCAGTTTCGAGGGGGGAAACAGGCCCGCGTAATCGATCAGGCCGTCGAAGAAGGCCTTGTTCACTGGGTGCATGCAGTACTCCGTCTTACCAGTTCAGCGTCCCGCGCCACGCGTGGGTCAGTTCTTCAACATCCAGGTCCAGCCCCGCCCCGGCCCAGCCGAGACGCCCGCTCTCGTCAATCGCGCCGATGTGGACCCAAGGCGTCGATCCAAGCAGCTTCTCGATCTCGGGCAACCTCGCGGCGCACACCTCCAGCAGGTAGCGCGAGGGCGACTCGCAGAACGCCGCAGAGAGCCCCGTGTCGTCGTGCCCCGGAAGCTCCAATTCCGCGCCGAGCGGTGCGCCGGGCTTGTGCCCGCCGATGAGCAGTTCGGCCACCGCGACGAGCAGCCCGCCGTCGGAAATATCGTGCGCGCTCTCGACCAGCCCCGCGCGGATCAGCGACGCGACGGCGCGAGCCGTCCGAGGCCCCGCCTCCAGGTCCACACGAGGCGTCGCCGGGTCGTCCCGCTCGGTCAGCCCGAAGAGCGACTGGTAGCGCGACCCGCCCATCGCAGTCGGCGGCGTCTCGCCCTGACCGACCACGATCAGCGTGTTGCCCGGCCGCTTGGCGTCCGAAGTCACGCACCGGTCAAGATCCGGCACCACCCCGATGCCCGTGATGAGCAGGGTGGGGGGGATCTCGATCGTCCGCCCGTCCTCGGTCGTGAACTGGTTGTTCAGCGAGTCCTTGCCCGACACAAACGGCGTCCGGTACGCCTTCGCCCCGTCGTAGCAGCCCTCGGCCGCACGCACCAGGGAGCCGAGATTCTCCGGCTTCTTGCAGCTCGGCCAGCAGAAGTTGTCGAGGATCGCGATGCGGTCGGGGTCGGCGCCCACGCACACCAGATTCCGCACGCACTCGTCGATCGCGCCCAGCGCCATCTGGTACGGATCGCCCCCGACCCTCGGGTCGCCCACGCCGGTCTGGACGCCGCAGCCGATCGCAAGCCCGCGCCCCGTCCCCGGGTTGGGCTCGATGACGCTGGAGTCGGCCGGCCCGATCGCGCGTGCCCCCATCAGCGGCTTGACGACCGTGTTGCCCTGCACATCGTGGTCGTACTGGCGGATGATGAAGTGCTTGCTCGCGATGTCGGGGTGGGCCAGCAGCGCCAAAACCGCGCCGTTGACATCCGGGTCGCTCTCGGAGCCCGCCTTCGGCGTCGGGGATGGAGACCAGCTCGCGCTCCGCGTCGGCGTCGGCAGCCCCTCGTGGAGAAACTCCATCGACAGGCGCCCAACTTCCTCGCCCTGGAAGCTCAGCACAAGCTCCCGGTCCGGCGTCCCGAACTCGCCCAGCACCGCCAGCTCGACATGCTCCTCGTCGCAGATCTCGCGCAGGCGGTCGAGGTTTGAGGCCGGCACCGCCAGCACCATCCGCTCCTGCGCCTCGCTGATCCAGATCTCGGTGTAGGTCAGCCCGCCGTACTTGAGCGGCGCCGAGTCGAGCGTCACGCTCGCGCCGATCCTCTCGCCCATCTCGCCGACCGCCGACGAGAACCCGCCCGCCCCGCAGTCGGTAATCGCCGAAAACAGCGGCCCGCCCGCCTCGTCCCGCGCACGCAGGATCGCGTCAAGCACGCGCTTTTCCTCGATCGCGTTGCCGATCTGCACGGCGTGCGCAAACTCGTCCGCGTGCGTGTCGGTCAGCTCCGCCGACGAAAAAGTCGCGCCGTGGATCCCGTCCCGCCCCGTCCGCCCGCCAAGGGCGACGATCAGGTCGCCGGGCTTGGCATGCCCCTCGATGAGGTCGGTCGGCAGAACCCCGACGCACCCGCAGAAAACCAGCGGGTTGCCGATGTACCGGTTGTCGAACAGCACCGCGCCGTTGACGGTCGGGATGCCCATGCGGTTGCCGTAGTCGCGCACGCCCGCGACGACCTCGGTCAGCACGCGACGCGGGGGGATGCAGCCCGCGGGGATGTCCTCGGTGTCGGGGTGGGCGACGCAGAAGACATCGGTGCTCGCGATCGGGCGCGCGGCGAGACCGGTGCCGATGATGTCGCGGATGCACCCGCCGATGCCCGTTGCGGCGCCGCCGTAGGGCTCCAGCGCCGAGGGATGGTTGTGCGTCTCGACCTTCACGCACACCGCCGTCTCGTCGTCGAAGCGGATGATCCCCGCGTTGTCGACGAAGACCGAGAGCGTCCAGTCGATGCCCTCTGCGATCAGCTCGTGCGTCGCCGCGGCGACCGTCGACTTGAGCAGGTTGCGGACGGTGATCTCGGTCGCGCCGGATTTTTCGTGGCCCGGGCGTGCCGACCAGTCGATCGCGTCGCTTTCGAGCGGACCGGTGTAGCTGATCGTGCTCTTGAGGGTCTTGTGGACGCAGTGCTCCGACCAAGTCTGGGCGAGGGTCTCCAGCTCGATGTCCGTCGGCTCTCGACCCTGCGCCGCGTAGTGCTCCCGGATCGTCCGCATCTCGGCAAGGTCCAGAAACAGGTGCCCCTCGCGGCTGAGCTTCTCCAGCCCCGCGTCGTCCAGATCGCGGATCGGCACCCGCATCACGCGGAACTCGGCGGGCGTCCCGCTCGGCAGCGCCTCGGGGTGGAAGGGCGCGGCGTGGATCGCGTTGATCACCGGGTTGGCCACCAGCCTGCGGGCCAGATCCTCCGCCTCCGAAGCGTCGACCCCCTCAAGGTCGTACCGCCACCCGGTCGAGACGCGGACCTCAGTCCCCGTCAGCGCGAGCACCGCGTCGCGGACCGACTGGGCCGTCGGGTCCATCACGCCGGGCAACGGGTGGACCTCGACCGTCGCCGATTCCGGCACCGGCTCGCTCGCCCCCAGCTCGGAAACCTCGACGACCGGATCGGTCAGCAGGCGGGTCCGGATCGTCTCGACCTGTTCGTCCGACAGGTCGCCCTCGATCAGGTACACCCTCGCCGCCCGGGCGGCCGTGAGGCGCACGCCGATCTCCCAGGCGCGACGGACGAGATCGTCCCCCCGCGGATCGCCCGCGCCGGGCCTGGGGCGAACTTCGAACCTCACTACAAGCGTCGCGGCTGTCGTCATGGCCCGATCGTACCTCCGCTCTCTGCCAAAGACCGACCCGGTCGCCGAGACCGACACCCTCCGGGCGGTACCATCGCCCCCATGGCCGCCCCAACGCCCTCCAGCCCAAGGTCCTCCAGCCCAGACCCCTCGCCCAGCGACAAAGGCCCCCACACGACCGTCGAGCTCTACACCGACGGCGCCTGCTCGGGCAACCCAGGCCCGGGGGGGTGGGCCTACATCCTCAAGCATCCCTCCACGGGCAAGGAGATCGAGGGCTCCGGGGGCGAGGGACGCACCACCAACAACCGCATGGAGCTGCTCGCGGTCATCAACGGGCTGGAGCGCCTGAACAGGCCCTCGAAGGTCGAGCTCTACTCCGACTCGCAGTATGTCCTCAAAGGGCTGAAGGAGTGGCTCGCCGGCTGGAAGGCGAAGGGCTGGAAGACCGCCTCGAAGAAGCCAGTGAAGAACGAGGACCTCTGGCGACGGCTTGACGAGCTGTCGGGCGTCCACGAGCTGGACTTCCACTGGGTCCGGGGGCACGCCGGCCATCCCGAGAACGAGCGAGCCGACGAGCTCGCCGTCGCAGCCCGGGACGCCGCGGCCGGTCGATAGCCCCTCCCGCACGCCCGTTCTGGACGCCACAGAGTTCCCGGACGCGCCGGGTTGTAGGGGTTGCGCGGGCGCGTCGGCGCAGACGGCGTGTTCCGCCCGGTTTGCCGCAGCGCCCCCGTCAACCCGGGGCGGGCAAGCGTCGATGCTGTCTCTCGAAGCCGCCCGGTCCGGGCCGGCCACCACGGAGGCGCCATGGCGATCGATCTGCAAGACATTCTCCACGCCGCGTTCGACGCGGACGCGTCCGATGTGCACCTCATCGCGGGCCACCCGCCCTTCATGCGGGTCCACCAGGTGATGACCCCGATGGACTTCGACGAGCTCACGCCCGACGACGCGGCGTCGATGCTCGAGCAGATGGCGCCCCCAGAGGCCCAGGACATCTTCCACAAGAACAAGGACGCGGACTTCTCCTACGAGATCCCCGATCTCGCCCGCTACCGCGTCAACGCCCACATGCAGAAGGGCGCCATCGGCATGGCGCTCAGGATGATCAAGACCAAGGTCCCGCCCCTGGCGGCCCTCAACCTCCCCGAGGTCATCGCACGCCTCACCTACCTCCCACGCGGACTCGTCCTCGTCACCGGCGACACCGGCTCGGGTAAGTCCACCACGCTGGCGGCCATGATCCAGGCCATGAACCAGCGCTACAGCAAGCACATCATCACCCTCGAAGACCCCGTCGAATACAAGTTCGAGTCCGAGCAGTGCCTCATCGAGCAGCGCGAGCTCGGGCAGGACATGCCCACCTTCGCCAGCGGCCTCAAGCACGCCCTGCGACAGGACCCCGACATCATCCTCGTCGGCGAAATGCGAGACCTCGAAACCACCGCTCTTGCGATCTCCGCCGCCGAGACCGGCCACCTCGTCCTCTCCACGCTCCACACCGTCAATGCCTCGCAGACGGTCGAGCGAATCATCGACATGTACCCGGCCACCCAGCAGAACCAGATCCGCGCGATGCTCTCGGGCACGCTCCAGGCGGTCGTCTCCCAGACCCTGTTCGCACGACAGGACCGCCCGGGCATGGTCCCCGCCGTCGAGACGCTCCTCTGCACCTCCGCCGTGCGCAACCTCATCCGCGAGGGACGCACCTACGAGATCCCCAATGTCATCGAGACCAACAGGGCGATCGGCATGTGCAGCCTGGACACCTCCATCGCGGAGCTGTACTTCAACGGCATGATCAGCAAGGAAGACGCCATCGCCCAGGCCGTCTACCCCGACAAGCTCGACAAGCAGTTGGCGGCCTGAGTGCCCGCCGGCCCGGGGGCTGTGCCGGGCCAAGCGTGAGGAAGCGGAGCAACGATGCCGAACTATCGCTACCAGGTCCGTTCCGCCGAAGGCGTTGTCCGCGGGGGCATCGTCGCGGCCGACAGCGCCGCGACAGCCGCCGCGATCCTCCGCAACCAGGGCGCCCATGTCATGAGCGTCGCCCCGGTCGGGGAGAACAGCTCGGGCTCGGCCGTCATCGAGCTCATCAAGAGGGCCAACGCCTCAAAGCCCACGCAGAAGCATGTCCTCGACTTCACCACGCAGCTCGCCGTCATGGTCCGCGCGGGCATCAACCTCCGCGCCGCCCTCGACGGCATCGCCGATCAGACCACACACGCCACCTTCAAGAAGATCATCCTCGGCGTGAAAGAGGATGTCGAGAGCGGCAAGCAGTTCTCCGAAGCCCTCGCCAAGCACCCCAAGCTCTTCGGGCCACTCTACATCAACATGGTCCGTGCTTCGGAAATGTCCGGCTCCTTCGCCGACATGCTCGACCGCATCGCCGTCTACATCGGTCAGCAGATCGAAACCCGCAAGATGGTCGTCGGCGCCTCGATCTACCCCGCCGTCATCGGCGTGCTCGCCGTGGCCGTCACCATCTTCCTGCTCACCTTCGTGCTGCCCAAGTTCTACGAGGTCTTCGAGGGCAAGGAAGACATCCTGCCCTGGACGACGACCTTCCTCATGAACCTCTCCAAGGTTCTCGTCGCCCAGTGGCAGTTGATCGTCGGCGGCGCGTTCGGCGCATTCGTGCTGCTCTTCATCGCCCTGAAGACCGAGGTCGGCGCCTACTGGGCAGACCGGCTCAAGCTCACCATCCCCGTGGTGAAGAACATGTTCCGCTCGCTCTACATCAGCCGCTCGCTCCAGACCATGGGCCAGCTCATCAACGCCGGCGTGCCCATGCTCGACACGCTGGTGATCACCGGCGAGATCTCGGGCAACCGCCTCTTCAAGTCCATGTGGGTCCGCGTCCACGCAAATGTGAAGCAGGGCAAGAAGATCGCCCAGCCCCTCCTCAAGGACACCCTCCTCCCCAAGGCCGTCTGCCAGATGATCTCCGCGGGCGAGGAGTCCGGCAAGCTCGGCGAGGTGCTCGACCAGATCAGCGTCTACTACGCCAAGCAGCTCAAGGAAAACATCAAGGCCGCCACCGGGCTTATCGAACCCATCATGATCATTGTGATGGGATCAATCGTCGGCTTCATCGCCATGGCGATCATTCTCCCCATCTTCAAGATGAGCCAGATCGTCAGCTGAATCGCATCCTTAAGGGTGTCAGGAGGTCCGACATGCACCCCGCCAGCCAACGAGCAAGGCGACGGCGCAGGAACCGGCCTCGGGGATTCACCCTCCTCGAGACCGCCCTCGCGGTCATCATCATCGGAGTCGGCGTCGTCGCCGTCGTCGACGCCCAGCAGTCCTTCATGATGGCCAACCGCTGGTCCAGCCACGCCGCCACCGCCACCTACCTCGCCAACGAGATCCGAGAAATCACAAGGCCGCTCCGCCGCCACGACCCCGTCACAGGCCTCGAGCTCGACGGCACCAACCTCGTCGGCTGGGGGCCGGAGCCCGGCGAGGTCACCGTTCAGGACTTCAACGACATCGACGACTTCGCCGGCATCCGCTTCGGCGATGGCGGCGACATGCCCGGACCCATCAACGGCTTCGGCGAGGTCATCTTCGAGATCGACCCCGACGGCAATGTCGTCCGCGACAACGACAACAACCCCGTTCCCATGAGGGGCTGGTCGCAGCTCGTCCTCGTCGACAAGGTCCACCCCTTCGACACATCCCTCTCCCTCGCACCGAACTACTTCGAGCCCGCCTCGGGAACCAGCCCGGGCAGGGCGGTCGACGAGTTCCCCCTCCGCGTCACCGTCGTGGTCTCCTACCGCGAGCCCGGCGCCGCGCAGGCCGAGGAAATCGTCCGAGTCAGCTGGATCGTCCCGTGAGAAACCAAGGAGCGGAGCAAGCCATGACCCATCGCCGCGATCGGAGATCCGCCGGCCGGGAGGCTGGCAAGCACCGGCCCGCACCGCCCCGAAGGCGTCTGACACGCCGGGGCGTTGTCTCCGTGCTTTCCATGATGTTCCTCGTGCTCTTCGGCTCGCTCGTGGCCGCCATGGCTGTCGCCAGCCAGGGCAACACACGCGCCGCCGGCACCCACCTGCATGTCATGCGCGCCATGGGCGCCGCCGAGACCGGGCTGGCCATGGGCGCCCAGCGCCTCACCGAAGCCTCACAACGCTTCGTCGTCAGCTCCAGCGAGATGGACGCGGACAATGTCTGGAAGCTCTGGACCGGCGACACCAGCGGGCTCGGCAACATCGAGATCCTCCCGCCCCCCAGCGGCCACCCCGAGGCCGCAAGCCCCGCGGGCGTCGCAGAGGCCGTCGCGCTCATCCATGCCGCAGACCAGAACATCATCCTCCACGACGGTGTCTCCGCCCCCGTCATCACCTCCGCCCCCGCGGGCACCGACCCCGCAGAGTTCAAGCTCGACGGCTGGGTCGTCACGCCCGTCATCGGGCTCGACCAGGTCAACTACCTCAACGGCGAGCCCACAACCGCCGGCTTCCAGGTCATCTACGCGCCGCGCGCCAACGGCACCGATGTCCGCGTCATCTCGATCGGCTACGACTTCGGCTACCGGCGCCAGGGCCAGGCCCTCACCCGCGTCGTCTCCAAGGACTACCGCATCACCAAGCAGGTCCGCCACGCCATCGTCAGCCCCAACCGCGTGATGATCGGCAAGAATGTCAGCGTCACCGGCGATCTCGGCATCTGGTTCGACGACATCAACTTCCCAAACGCCCAGCCGCTGCTGATGAAGAGCGATTTCTACGGCGTTGACCCCGTCCTCGACCAGAAGCTCGACGATTTCTACGAAGGCGTCGCCGAATACGATGTCGACGGCGACAACAGACTCCGCGTCGCACACCCCATCGAACGCCTCGGCATCCCCGACAAGCACGGCGGCGACTACGGCGGCTCGCCCGATCACAGCCCCTTCGCAGACGCAACCGGCGACGGCTATGTCGATGAGTTCGACATCTTCCTCAACCACTTCGACCAGAACAACGACGGCATGGTCGCCCTCTCCGACCTCCTCCGCGCCGGCACTCCAAACTCCCACCTCGCAGCGGAGTTCGTCGCCGCCGACGGTTCGGAGATCGACAAAGACCTCGCCATCCTCATCGACTCGTTTAACCCAGACCGAAACCGCAACGGCGTCTGGGGCTTCGACGACCTCGCCAACACCGGTTGGTGGGACCCCGTCAACGAACCACACTTCGACACCGCAGGCGACGGTACCGTCAGAGACCAGGTCCTCGGCTACCGCGACGGCGTCCTCGACCGACTCGACCGCTATGTCAAGCTCCAGGGATCCGTCAAGATCGGCGTCACCCAGGCGCAGTGGAACAACGAGCACGGCGAATGGCGAGACTCGATCCGAGGCGCCATCCGCCCGGCCCCCGGCAACCCGCCGCTGGTCTTCGCCGCCGGCGAGGACGAACTCCCACGCGTCGACGCCGACACCTTCATCGACTCCGAGGACGGCCTGAAGGCCCAGGCCAACGGCCCGGACTTCTGGGAGCAGGTCGCCGACAACCTGGGCGTCTCCGTCTCCGACCTGGAGACCTATGTCGAGACCAACCCACAGGGCTCGTCCTCCCCGCGCTACATCCGCCTCGACCCCGACACCACCGAGGACGGCCTCCCCGACAACTACATGGACGCCTACTTCGAGAAGATGCCCTTCAACGCACCGGTCTTCGTCGACTGGTACTACCGCCCCGTCTTCGAGAACATGGTCTTCAGAAACACACAGATCCCCAAGGGCCTCAACGCCCTCTTCGTCAACTGCGAGTTCATCGGCGTCACATGGGTCCGCACCCAGACCAACAACACCCACCCGCACTGGTCGCTCTACGGGCGCATGGGCTTCGACACCGGCCTCGGCAGGCCAGCCCCAGCCTTCAACCGTGACATCTACGGCCCCAACCCCGGCGAGACCGCCGACGACGCGCCGCCCATGCTCCCCCCGACAGCCGTCCCGCCCGAGGAGAACATCCTCCTCGCACGCCCCGCGCTCGACAAGGGCGACATCCTCCAGTCCGAGATCAGCACCTACGCGCCCAGCGAGTACGACAGACTCCCCGATCCCCTCGTCATCGACGGCAAGCGCATCGTCAACACCAAGAAGCTCTCCAACAACCTCCGCTTCCACGACTGCCTCTTCGTCGGCTCGATCGTCAGCGACAAGCCGCAGGCCTTCACCCATGT
Organism: Phycisphaerales bacterium; assembly: GCA_020831775.1. Classification (GTDB taxonomy): domain Bacteria; phylum Planctomycetota; class Phycisphaerae; order Phycisphaerales; family UBA1924; genus SLFH01. The sequence continues at coordinate 9,485 of JAFIFZ010000072.1, read as the reverse complement.
CCGCAACAAGATCCAGTTCACCGGCAAAACCCGCTTCACCAACGAACACCCCGAGCACCCGGGCGACCCCGACTTTAACCCCACAGTCCAGGCCCTGCAGGAGATCGTCAAGAGCTCGATGATGCTCCCGCACTACTCCGTCGATGTGGGCACCTTCAACAGCCCGCCCGAGCAGAATGTCCAGCTCCGGGGCGTCATCGTCGCGGGCATCCTCGATGTCAGGGGCAACGCAAACATCGAGGGCGCCATCCTCCTCACCTTCCAGCCCCGCTACGGCGAGCCCCCCCTCGTCGATGTCTTCGGCAACCCCATCGGCAACCCCGGGCTCTTCAACTGCACCATCGGCTACTTCGGACCCGAAGACGGCGACGAGGAATCCCTCGACCCCCGCACCCTCCCCAAGGTCGGCGGCGTCAAGATCGTCGGCTACGACACCACCGGCGACGGCCTCGCCGATGTCGGCCCCTTCGACGATCAGCCCGACGGCTCCACACCCGTCCCCTTCCACGGCTACGGACGCATCACCATCCGCTTCGATCCCCTCATGAGCATGCCCAACGGCATCATGCTCCCCCTCAGCGTCCGGCCGATCCCGCTCAGCTACAGGGAGGGTGCGCAGTGAATCCCAGCCAACGCAATCGCCGCCGCAGAAGCATGAGCAGAGGCTTCAGCCTCATCGAAATGCTCGTGGCGCTCACCATCAGCGCCACGCTGCTCACCGCGACCATGGTCGCCCTCGACACGAGCTTCAAGAGCTACAAGGTCACCTCCGAGTCCGTCTCCACCCATGTCGTCGGGCGCCTGGTCATGCAGCGCCTGACCGCCCTCATCCGCACCGGCGAAAACTTCGGCCCCTTCCCCGTTAACCCGATCATCGACCCGCGCATCGAGTCGACCTCCATCGAGTTCGAGCTCATCCCCGACCCCTTCAGCAATGCGCGCCAGGTCTGGCGCATCGAACGCGTCGACGCGCCCGGCCCCACCGGCCCCTTCGAGCTCCAGGCCACCGTCGAGCAGTACGAGGGATCGACCCTCGTCGAGACCAGCACGCGCACCCTCGTGCGCCGCGTCGAGGACGCGATGTTCACACTCGAATACGATGTCGGCCCCCGCCTCACCCGCGCCACCATCGACCTCACCCTCCGCCCCGACGACACGCAGGCCGACAGCATGGTCGGCGAGCTCCGCGCCCCCTTCGTCCGCCTCGTCACCAGCATCGCCCCCAGACGCCTGGACTGACGCCCGGACTGACCCGCGGCCTGTCATTCCGCGTGATCGCGCAGCCCGCCGAGCGCCTCGGGCAGCAGGTCCGCCAGCTCGCGCGCCAGCAGCCCGCTCTCGACCCCGCTCCGCTCGGCCCAGAGCTCGCCCGCCACCGCGTGGGCCTGCACGCCGAGCCGCGCGACATCGAACAGGTCCAAGGGGCGCGAAGGATCCGCCGGCATCTTGGCCCGGATGTGCTCGGGCAGGCCCGGCATCGGCGCCGCCTGCAGGTATTGGCCCGCCAGTGCGGCGATCACCCCCGTCAGCACATCGCCCGTGCCCGCCGTCGCCAAACACGGGTGCCCACGGTCGCAGACCCAGGTCCGCACCCCGTCGCTCACGACCGTCCCGAGCCCTTTGAGCACCACGACGCACCCCAGCCGCTGCGCCAGGCGTTCGGCTGAATCTCTTCGTGAAGCCCCGTCCTCGGGCTTGACCCCCAGCCGCAGCGCCGAGGCGAGGCGCGAAAACTCGCCGGGGTGGGGGGTCAGCACCGCGCGGGCGCGGAAGTCCCGGTGCAACTCGGGCACCAGCGCCAGGCAGTTGATCGCGTCGGCGTCGACGATCACCGGCGCGTGCTCCTGCTGCACCGCCCGGAGGCAGAGCGCGATCGCCCCGATGTCCGTCCCAAGCCCCGGCCCGACCGCGATCGCGTCGCAGGTCTCGACGATCTCGTCGAACAGCTCGGCCGTCTCGTGCGGGATCAGCGAGCCCGTGCCGTCGGTCGGCAGGGGCACGCCCGTCGCCGAAGGCTCGATCTGCACCGCCCCGGGCAGCACCGGCGAGGGCGCACAGATCCGCACCAGCCCCGCCCCGGCCCTGAAAGCGCCGCGGGCGACGAGCGCCGGCGCGCCGGGCATCCAGGCCTCGCCGCAGCGCCCGCCGAAGACCGCCACGCGCCCCGCGTCCCCCTTGTGGGCGTCGGGCGAGCGGGCGGGCAGGCGGGGGAGGTCGTGTGTTTCAGCGTCCACGGGAGTCGTGCTCCACGCGTTCGACCACGATCTCAAGACGGCCCATCAAAGGCACCAGCGCGACCATCGAGTTGGTCGGTTCGTCGTCGCGGAGTGTCGAGGTCGCCAGCGCGATGTGCGTCGCGTCGAAGATCGACCGCTCCGGCAGCGCCGGATCGAGGTCCAGCCACCGCCGCTCCCCATCGATCTCGACCGCCGCCTGCACCCACATGTGGAACCCGAAGATGTCGTCAGAACCCGCGAAGCTGTCGGCGTAGATCAGCCCGCTCACCACCCGCGACGGCACCCCGTCCAGCCGCAAGAGCGCCGCCAGCAGCGCCGAGTGCTCCGTGCAGTCCCCGTGGCGCGTCCGCGCGACCTCCGAAGCGGTCGCAAAGCCGACACCCAGCGACTTGTCGGTGATGTAGCGGTAGACAAACCGGCGGAGCGCCTCGGCTCGGGCCTTTGGATCATCGCCCAGGTTCCGAGTCGCCCGTCTGTGCAGGGCGATCAGCTCCGGGTCGGTCAGGTCGAGCATCGTGCTCGCCTGCAGGTACACCGGATCGTCCGCATCCGGGGCGGCAGTGGTGCGCCCGGCCCGCACATGCACGCGCACCCGCCCGTCCTCCAGCGGCTCGACCCTCTGCGCCCCCGAGACAGGAAGCTCCGGCAACGCGCCCTCGGGCACGCTGAGCACAAACGAGGCCGACGCCGCGCCCCGCGGCCGCTCGATCAACCGGTCCGGCCTGACAAAGGTCCGCTGCATCAGCTCGGGCGGGTCGAGCTCGGCGAGGGCGAGTTCGCGTTCCGAAGCGATGATCTCCAATGACATCGGCCCGAGGTTGATCGACGACCGCACCGCACGCCCCGAGGCGTCGAGGTACTCGGTTGATTCGATCCCGGGCAGGGAGCTGTGCCGCACGCGTGTCCTGAACGCCGGGACACGCTTGCCGATCACCTCGACCTCGGTCCTGGTGATGTTCGATCGCGTGATAGTGACGGGGACAAGCCCGCCCGCGGGGTCGACCGTGCGGACGACGATCTCCTCGGCGCCGGCTTCGAGGCGTTGGCGGATGTACTCGGCCGCGGCGGCGGGGGGGAGCCAACGCCCCTCGATCGGCGGGCGCGAGTCGCGGACGGTCCGCCCGCCCGAGCGGGTGACGAGCTCGACGCCGTCGGGCTTGAACGAGGCTTCGAGGATCACCGGCTCTGCGCCGAGCGATTGCTCGGAGCGCATCGAGACGGGCTCGCCCGCTGGCGTCTCGACGAACGACGAGGCCTGCTCGATCGTCAGCCGCTGACGGTCGCGCCGGATCTCCAGCACGAGGCGGTAGCTACTGACCGTGTTCCCGTCCTCGTCCGCCCCGATGGTCTCATGCACATACCCCGAGCGATCCCCCCCGAGGGTGACGATGTACCAGCGATCGATCTTCTCCCCAGCAAGCACGGGCGAGGCGATGAGGGTCAGCAGGGCGAGGAGGAAGGCGAGGCAGATCCGTGTTGAAAGTCCCTGATTACGGATGGGGGTATCGGAGTGTCCTGCTCTCGTAAGCCCCGGAGGGGCGATGGGCTGTAGCCACGGGTGGAGCGAGGCCCGAAGGCCGAGCGGAACCCGTGGAAAGCGATCAATAATGAGTGCCGCCCTGAAGGGGCGGAGGACAGCGCCCGCCCCGGACCGTCGCTGCAAACCTGCACGCCCTTCGGTCCTTCGCCCCTCCGGGGCGATGTTTCGGTTGTGTGACCTTTCCACGGGTTCCGACGCCCGCGTCGCTGCGCGTCGCGGTCGTCTCCACCCGTGGCTACAACCCACTGCCCCTTCGGGGCAGCGAGGCACGAGGAAGTCGCCTCGCTGGCTACACCTTCTCCCCAAACACATCCAACCACTGGCGGGCAAGCCGCCAGTGCCACAGATCCGCTGCCGTGTCCGAGTGCCCGAAGACGAATACGCCATGCGTCGGCCTCCTGCCCGGACCGAGTCTACCCGCGTCGCGTACCCTCGATGCGTGATCGACACCCACTGCCACCTGACCTTCGAGGATTTGCGCACAGACATCGGCGGCCTGCTCGACGAGGCCGCCGGGCGGGGGGTGACCGGGGCGATCACGATCTCCACGACCACCCGCGACTGCCTCGACGCCCTGGCGATCGCCAAGGCCCACGACCGCGTCTGGTGCACCGCCGGCGTCCACCCCCTCTATGCAGACAAGGGGCCCCACGAGTGGGCCAACCTCCGCCGAGTCGCCGAGCACCCTAAATGCGTCGCCTGGGGCGAGCTCGGGCTCGACAACCACTACGACCGCCCGCCCCGCGACCTGCAGCGCCGCGTCCTGGAAGAACAGCTCGGGCATCTGGAACGCTGGCGGGGCGAGGGGATCGACCTGCCCATCGTGCTGCACTGCCGCGAAGCGTTCGACGACCTGATCCCGATCCTCAAGTCAACACGGTTCTCGGGCGACCGGTTCGTCTTCCACTGCTTCACGGGCGGGCCCGAGGAGGTCCGCAAGTGCCTGGACTTCGGCGCGATGATCTCGTTCACCGGCGTGGTCACCTACCCAAACGCCCAGGCGGTGCGCGACGCCGCCAAGCTCGTTCCCGCCGACAGGATCATGGTCGAGACCGACGCCCCCTTCCTCGCCCCCGCGCCCAACAGAGGCAAGCGCCCCTGCCGCATCGCCTGGGTCCGCGACACGGCCGAAAAGCTCTCCCAAGTCCGAAGAGAACCCTTCGACGACTTCCATCAACGCCTCAACGAAAACACGCAACGGTTCTTCGGGATCGCTTAATCACTAAGTCGCAACAGAAGGCCCTCGACACTTCACGCGATCGATCGCCCCCCGTCGAGCTTGATGATCTGCCCGGTGATGTAGGTCGCTTCTGTCGCCAGCCATCCCACCGTCTTCGCGGCGTCCTCCGGCGTCCCCGCCCGCCCCAAAGGCACACGACGCAGATACGCCTCCTGCGCCGCAAGGTCCGCCTCGTACCCATCCTCCGGCCACTGCACCACCCCCGGCGCCACACCCACCACACGCACCCGCGGCGACAGATCCCGTGCGAGCGACCGCACCATCTCCGACAGCGCCGCCTTCGACATCGAATACGCCGAAAAATCCTTGCGGGGCCGCCCCAGCGCGTGGATGTCGCTCATCGCCACGACGCACCCGCCCCCGGGCAGTGTGCTCCTTGACAGCACCGGCGCAAGCCCGGCCGTGAGCAGCAGGGGGGCGATCGCGTTGACACGGTGCAACAGCTCCGCCCGTTCGGCGTCGAGTCCGTCCAGCGCCGTCGGAAAGTACAGCGACGCGTTGTGCACCAGCACATCCAGCCCGGCGCCGGAAGCCGCATACCCCCGAGCGAACGCCCGCACCGCTTCAAGGTCGCCAAGATCAAGCCGGTGCAGCTCGACCGAAGCCGGCGCGAACGACTCGGCGACCAACGCCGCCAGCGACGCCGCCTCGCTCTCGCTGCTCCGGTAGGTCACCACGAGATCGAACCCGCGCGACGCGAACTCGATCGCGATCGCCCTTCCGACCCGCTTCGCCCCGCCCGTCACCATCGCGACGGGGCGTCGTGCGTGCTCATTCGATGATGCCCGCTCGCTCATCGCGCCCCGCCCCGGTCGTCATCTTCATCCTCGTCTTCGTCGTCCTCATCATCATCGGGGACAGTGGCCCGCCGCCCCGCCTCGGCCCAGGCGTCGACGCTTTCGGTCGGAACCCGCTTGCGCCCGGACTTCGCCTTGCGATGCCGCCGTCGCCGCAGCACGAACACCATCGCCACGCAGGTCACCAGCACGATCCCGATGACCGCAAAGAGCAGGAGCAGCATCACCAACCGCCGCACGGCCTGCGTCTGCGACGGATCGGACTGCAGGATGTACAGCAGTTCGAGCACGACCGAGTATACGGGACGATCGCCCGCCCACCCCGTCCCTACTCGATCGATTCGGTCGCCCGCTCCGCATCGAGCATCGAGCGGCCCGGGCGCTCCGTCGGGTCGCCGGTGAGGAAGACGCCGTCGGCCGTGCGCACCACACCGATCCCCCGCGGGCCCAGCTCCTTCGCCAGATCGTCGTCCCCGATGATCCGCGTCAGCGTCGGCTCCCGCCCCGCGATCTTCACCCGCCCGATCACCGACGGGTCGGACCGGACGATGACGATCCTCGACTTCCGACCCTCCTCCTCACCGGCTGTCTCACGGGTCCCCTCGCCGCCCCCCTCGCCACGCCCAGCCAGCGTTTCCGAGGACGCCTCGACCGCTGTTTCCCGCGGCGCCGCCTCCGGCTCCCCACGCCCGGCGTCGGCGACCTGCGTCGGCCCACGATCGACGCCCTCTCCCGGCCCGACCCCCTTCGGCATCGAAAACTGCCAAAACACACCCAGCACCACCGCCCCAAGCAGACCCGCCGCCATCCCCGCCCGAGCACGGGCGACACGCGGGCGACGCCGAACGATCGGACGGAGCTCATCGAGCATCCGCTCGCGCCGCTCCACGCCTTCTTCAGAGAGTTGCGGTCCGGACATAAGTCACTTCCTTCGGGCTAACTGTCACGATCGGCCGATCGCTCCGAGGCCGACGGGTCAAGGTCGCTGCGGAGCCGTTTGAGCAGACGCCGGATCCTGCCGTGCGCCGCGCCCCCGGTGATCCCGTTCGCCCCCGCGGCCTGATCCAGCGTGCACCCTCTGACAAACCGGAGCAACAGCAGCGACCGATCGTCGGGCTCAAGACGGGCGATCGCCGCCCTGAGCTGCTCGATGCGTTCGTCGAGCTCGACACCCCGGGCATGGTCTTCGCCATCGCCGGGCCGACCATGCCCGAGCGACTCCCGCCTGAGCCTGCGGCGTTCGGCCCGCAGGCGGTCCAGGGCGCAGGTGTGCACCACGCGGGTGAGCCATCGCCGGAACGCGTCCTCGTCGAGCCCGGGCGGCACTTTCCTCGCCGCCCTGAGCATCGCGTCCTGCACCACATCGAGGCAGAACGATTCGTCGCGCCCCGTGAGGCGGTAGGCCAGGGCGAGGGCGCGGTCGAACCACGCGCGATAGAGCGCCGCGAACGCCCGGTCATCGCCGGACGCCGCGGCAGTGGTGAGTCTGGCCGTCTCGTCCGGCATGGGGCGGGCCTGGGTGATGGAGAGGGCTGGGGGCACACGGGCAGTAGAACCGGAGCGGTACGGCGGGTCAATCCCCGCCGGGGCGGCGGGTGAGCTCTTCGAGTTCGCGACGCATCTCGTCGATTTGGAGCTCCAACAGAGTGATTCGATACGCGAGCTGGCCTCGTTTGCCGGCATCTACCCCCGCGTTGATGGAGTCAACCTTGCGTCTTTCGAGTTCGCCTGTCAGTTCGGCGATGCTCCGCTGAAGGCTTGAGACCCGACTCCTGCGTTCGCGCGGATCCGCGGTCTTCTCGGTGTGCTCGACGAGCCTTTGGATCCGCTCGACCTCGGCCGCGGCCATCCGGGCTTCGAGCTGGCGATGGCGAAGCTTGAACTCGGCCTCCCGGACTTCTTCGTAGACAAGCCCTTGCTCGTTCTCGTAGATCGTCTGGTTCTTCTTGAGCTCCGCTTCGGCCTCTTTGACGCGGAGCTCGACCTGTTCGAGTTTGAGCTTCGCGCTGTCGAGCAGGCCTCGGAGCTCGATGAGGCGGAGTTCAGGGTCGCCGCCTTCGCCTCTGAGCATGGCCTCAAGCCTGCCGTCGGGACCGGCGAGTCGCGCGGCCTCGGCCTGTTCTCGAAGTGTCCGCGCGTCTCTGGCCATCAGATCGATCGCTCTCGACGCGGCGCCCAGCGAATTCGTCGGTGCAGAAACAATCAGAAGACCGGTCTCCGGATGAAAGCGGATCTCAGGATCGGCCTCCGGGTTGCTGGCGGTGATCACCAGCTCGACCGCGGTCAGGATGTCTTGAGGGCGCAGCGCAGATGAGTCGTCATCGGATGGCGATGCGATCAGTCCGCGGATCGAAAGCACCAGCACCTCGTTCGACGGCGTAGCTTGCCGCGTAGGCGGTTCCGGCAACAAATGAATCCTCAAGTAGCCGGGGCGCTCTTGGATCGAGAGTCGGCTTGTCGGGCCTCGCTGCGGGCCCAGATCCCGCATCAGACTCAGCGCGCCCTCAAGTGTCATCGACCGCATCCTCGCGCTGCCGAGCTTCGTGCCGGCCGTTTCGTCATCCATCAGCACATTCCGCGGCTCCTCAAACGCCCGCCGCAGCGCCTCGATGTACCACTCCACCGTCCCCCCCGGGAAGTCGATGTCGGCGGTCTTGGCCTTCTGAGCCTCCGCGGCGCCGCTTCCCTCGCCGTTCTGGAGGGCGAGCACAGGGGCCGGGGCGAGAACGAGAGATGCGGCGATCAACGCCGCGCCGAGGCGGGCGGGTCTGCGTGCTGGCATGGCTGGTCTCCTTGTGAGAGCTGGGTGAGTGCTGGGTGAGCTCTGGGCGTGGCTCTGGGTGCATGTGCCGGGCGTGGGGCCCGTCCCACCCTCTCAACGCCGCCGAACGGCCGATCCGGCGCTCCCCCGAAAGAAAAGTGCCGCCCACCCCGCGCCCGGCTCCCAGCGCCCCGCGCCCATCACCCGCTGCCCACCCCCCATCCTCCCGTCTACACTCCCCGTCCCGGAGAAGCCATGCACTACGAGACCCACCAGCCCGTCATCGATGACCTTGAGGCGCGGATCTTGACCATCCGCGACTCTCTTTAACTACGACAAGAAGACCCAGCGCCTCAAGGAGCTGGAAGAACGCATGGGAACCCCCGACTTCTGGGATGACCAGGACAAGGCCCAGGAGGTCGTCGGCGAGCTCAAGCTCATCAAGGCCCAGATCGGCCCCGTCGGCCAGGTCGAGGAAAAGCTCGAAGACGCCAAGGCCGCCTACGAACTCGCCCGCGAAGAGGGCGACGAGGACATGCTCCTCGAGGCCGACCAAGCCCTCTACTCCCTGTCAAAGAAGATGGACCAGGTCGAGCTCCAGTCCCTCCTCTCGGGCAAGCACGACCACCGCAACTGCTTCCTGACCATCTCCGCAGGCGACGGCGGCACCGAGGCCAACGACTGGGCCGAGATGCTTCTCCGAATGTACATCTACTACTGCGAGCGCGTCGGCTGGAAGCTCGAAGAGCTCTCCAAGACCTACGGCACAGAAGTCGGCGTCGACCATGTCACCCTGCATGTCAAGGGGCCGTACGCCTTCGGCTACCTCAACTGCGAGCGCGGCACCCACCGCCTCGCCCGCGTCAGCCCCTTCAACGCACAGGGCAAACGCCAGACCAGCTTCGCCACG
>JAFIFZ010000047.1 GCA_020831775.1 Phycisphaerales bacterium | reverse complement strand
CCGCGAGGTGTCCGCAGGCCGCTCCGACAGAGGTCTCTCTGCCAGAGAGCGGCCTGCGGGCCCGAGTTGCGGTCACCGCCGGAACAGGCCGAGCACGAGGCCGAGCAGGCCGCGTCGTGCGGCAGCGTCTTCGATGGACTCATTCACGGCAACAGGAATCTCCTTGTTCTGAAGATAGACGCTGGCGACTCGTCCGTTCCGACCTCTCGTCGCGTTCAGAGAGGGTCTGTGCACCCCGATCTTCTCCGCTTCCCACCCGCAGAGCTGGGCCCAATCGTGGTCGGTCCGTGCGACCTGGTACTCGACGCGATGACGTTCCGGGTCGCCGTACGGTTTTGTGGACCTGTGCTGCGACAATCTGCTGTACAGATTGGAAGTGATGCCGATGTAGTCGATGCTCCCGCCGTCGACGCTCACGAACCGGTAACCGCCCGCAGATCGGGGCAAGCGGCTCAATCCGTCTCTCTCCGTCCAAACCGACGGACGTCCTCGATCGAATGGGTTGCTCATGCTTCGCTCCTTTCATGTGTGAGAATTTCAACTTCCGTCAAGCGAACCGGGACTCAGGGGGTGTCATCCTCCCGCAGGGGCCATTCGGCCGGCTCCGCGAGGATTCGCGATGAACTTGGCGGTTCTTCGCAGAGCACATACGTCCACGCGGTCACCCGACCCTCTCCGCACCGGACCTCGACCTGAACGCGGCGGTACAGGTCCGACGGGGAGTCGGCGTACCCCTCGACCATGTCCAAGACTTCCAGAACGCGGGGCATGTGCTCGGGCGCGAACTCCCAGAGCTCGCCCGCGACGCGGCCCTCACCGTTTCGCAGGGCCGGATACGCCCCGAGGTCGTAGAGCAGGCCCTGCACCTGCGCGGGCCGGACATCGACCGGCGCCGCGGGCCAGCAGGTTTCGCGGCACTGGCCCCGCTTGAGCGTGCCGTACACGAAGACGCTGCACGCGCTCTCTGGCAGATCGTGCTGTGCAGTCAAGAGCCGACCTCCTCTCTGCGGACCGTCCTCAGCCACGCGCGGTACGCCTCTGAGAGAAACTGTTCAGCCCCGGCGAGCAGGTGCTCTACATACCGCCGTGCGGGCAGGAGGCCGTCCTCAATGAATTCCGGCTCGGCAAGGTACACCGCCGCCTCGACAGTCTCACCCGCCCGCGTGCGCACGGCCCAGGTCTCTCGCCGGTAATGGCCGGCCCCGACGCCCTCGTACATGTCCAGCGTCTCAAGGCCCGCCGCCGTGACCCGCCACACCACCGCCTCCGCAGTCGGGTCGGTGTCGCCATCGGCCCGGACCGCAAGACCGCCGCAACCGAATCCATCCATCCATCGAATCCGCGGTCCATGTCGCTCCCCAACCTCATCATGCTCCCAGGGCTCGGCGCCGATCATCGGCTGTTCATCCCACAGCTCGAGTCGATCGAGCAGGCCCATGTCCCCGCCTGGACCGACCCGATCCGAGACCCCCAAACCCGCCGCCCGGAAACCATCACCCGATACGCCGCACGCTTGGCAAAGCACCTCCACGGCCACGGGGCGCTCGCATCGCCCTACGCCTTCGTCGGCTTCTCGTTCGGCGGGCAGATCGCCCTGGAGACCACGCGGCACCTGCTCAGCCGGGCCACGGACCTCCCGCGCCCCACCGCCATCGTGCTCGTCTCCGCGCCGCGCACCGACGCCGCCATCACCGACCGCTTCCGCAGGCAGGAACGCCTTGCAAGATTGGTCCCGAACCCGCTGTTTCGCCTGACGCTGCGGGCCGTCGCTCCACGCTTCGCCCGCATGCACGAACTCGATGAACGCTGGACCCGCACCCTGAAGGACATGGCCCGCGACGCCGACCTCCCGATGCTCCGCTGGGGCGCCCGCGCGGCGGCCGGATGGGCGTTCACCGAACAGGACGCACGCCACATCGAATCCGCCGGCATCCCCATCTGCCAGATCCATGCCGAGCACGACCCCATCATCCCCTACAACGCCGAGCATGCCGATGTGACCATCCCCGGCAAGGCCCACCTGATGACCTGGACGCACGCCGAGCAGGTAAACGCCTTCATCCTGCGGGCCCTTTCCGGTGTCGATGCGTGACTGATGTCGTCCCCAGAAGACGATCGGGTTCACGCGACAGATTCCGGCGCCGAGACACTCGTCATCGAGCCCGTGGGCGGACATGGATGCCGATGGCCGAATGAACCGGGAGAGCTTTGGAAGACTGCTGGCGCCTTGGTGTGCTCGTCGAGCGACGGCGCCGTTCAGGGACAGAAGTTTGTCTTCAGAAGAACACGGTCGAACAGCACTCGGCTCGGCGCATCCGCACGAACGCCCGGCCCCGAAGACGACCGCCCCCCCACTCGGCGTCGCCCTGCCGCGACGAGGTCAGCGCGGACCGACCCAGTGCCCGGGGGGACGAATCCGGATGCTGCGGTTTGCAAATCCGCGTCGCTCTGGCGTGACCGGCCGGCGAGCGTTCCCGCCGCGCTCCGACCACGCGGGCGGTTGCGGCCGAACGAAAAAACCCCGATACTCCGACCCGGGCGGCCAGGCGTCACGCAGCGGAGCACTCTCGTTGGGATCACAAGATATCAGAGCCAACCCCGGCGGGCCTGAGCACCGGGCCTTCATGGCGCTGCTCCTCCGCGACCTTGAGGCCCTGGACCGGATGATCCGCGAGGGGCTGATCGAGGAGGACCGCCGGCGGATCGGCGCAGAACAGGAGATGGTCCTTGTCGACCAGGACCACCGGCCGGCGCCCAAGGGCCCCGAGGTGCTCGAACGGATCGCCGCGTCGCAGCCCGACGAGCGGATCACCGGCGAACTGGCCCGTTTCAATCTCGAGTGCAACATCCCCCCCGTCGAAGTGGGAGCGGGGATGCTGCGAACGCTCGAAGCGGGCGTCGAGGAAACCCTCGGGAACATCCGCAAGTCCGCCGCCGAACTCGGCTGCCGACCGCTGCTGACGGGGATCCTCCCCACGCTGGAACTCCGCGACCTCGGGGCCGCGAACATCACCCCGCTCGAACGGTACTTCGCGCTCGACAGACTCGTCCGCGAGATGCGCGGGCGTGACTACGAGCTGTTCCTCAGGGGGACCGACGAGCTGTCGATCCGCTACCCGTCGATCATGCTCGAAGCGCTCAACACCAGCTTCCAGGTCCACCTGCAGGTCGGCGCAGAAGAGTTCGTGCCGATGTACAACCTGGCGCAGCTCGTCGCCGGGCCCGTGCTGGCCGCGTGCGTCAACAGCCCGATCCTCTTCGGTCGGCGACTCTGGCACGAGACGAGGATCGCGATCTTCCAGCAGGCCGTCGACACAAGGCCCGTGGGCGGAACCAGACGCGAGACGCTCGCCCGCGTCCGCTTCGGCGACAACTGGATCTCCCGCGGCGCCGCGGAGATCTTCCGCACAGACATCGCTCGGTTCCGCATGATCTTCCGCCAGGAGACCTCCGAGAACCCCCTGGAAGAACTCGATGCCGGACGCGTCCCCAAGCTCCGCGCCCTGCAGCTGCACAACGGGACGATCTACCGCTGGAACCGTCCCTGCTACGGCGTCACCGACGGCAAGCCCCATCTGCGCATCGAGAACCGCTACCTCCCCTCGGGCCCCACCGTCCTCGACGAGATGGCCGGCGCCGCGCTCTGGATCGGCGTCATGCTCGCCGGACGCGAACGCTTCGGGGATTTCACGGACCGGATGCCGTTCGACCGCGCGTCAACCAACTTCCTGCGTGCCGCACGCCAGGGCCTCGACACGCACCTTGAGTGGACCGACGGACGCTCGCACCCCGCCGAAACGATCCTCCGGCGCGATGTCATCCCCGCGGCCCGCGATGGGCTCCAGAGCGCGGGCCTCCCCGGCGAAGAGATCGAACGCTACATCGGGGTTATCGAAGAACGCGTCGAGTCCGGGTGCACCGGCGCCGCCTGGCAGCTCCGCTCGTTCGAGAACATGCACGAGTCCCTCAGACGCGGGCGGGCCGCCACCTGCCTCACCGGCGCGATGCTCCGGCTCTGCGAAGAAGGACGGCCGGTGCACCGGTGGCCCGCCGCGGACGCCGCATCGTGCGCCAGCGACCCGACCGCCTTCGCCACAATCGGCCAGATCATGTCCACGAACCTCTTCACCGTCGCCGAGGACGAACTGGTCGAACTCGTCGCGAGAATCATGGACTGGGAGCACATCAGGCATGTCCTCGTGGAAGACCACAACCACCGGCTGATCGGCATCATTTCCTGGCGACGCCTGCTGAGGTTCCTCGCCGACCCCTCAAACAACGCGTCGGAAGCCGCCGCTCGGGAGGTCATGGTCGCCGAACCGATCACCGCAGCGCCCGACACACCCACGCTGGAGGCGATCGCCATCATGCGAACACACCGCCTGTCGGCCCTCCCGGTTGTCGAAGACCAGCGTCTGGTGGGCATCGTGTCCGAGCACGACCTGACCAGGATCGCCGGCGAGCTGCTGGAGGAGCGTCTGCGCAGCGCGAAAAATCCCGACAGATGACCCCCCCCGCGACAGACAGACCCCGCGACGCCGCGACGCCTGGCCGAAGCCCGCCGCTCCCGTTCACGCGGCTCATCACCGACCTGTCACGCGGGCAAGGCCCGACCGTCATCTGCGTGGGCGGGGTTCACGGCAACGAACCCGCCGGCATCGCCGCGGCGGCCGTCGTCGGACAGAAGCTGTCGGACCTTGCGCAGTGGCGAGGGCGATTCCTGGCGATGGTCGGGCATGTTGCCGCCTCCAACGCCGCCGACCCCACCCTGCGCTGCTTCGAACGCGACCTCAACCGGATCGTCACCAGAGAAGAGATCGACACCGCCTCGCGCACCGCGCCTGCAGAACGCTCGCCCGAGCATGCCGAACTCGTCGAACTCGTCCAACGGCTCGGCGCAGCCGCGGAGCAGTCGGGGGGCGACGCCACGCTCGTGGACCTGCACACGGTGAGCTCCCCGAGCCCCGCGTTCGCCTTCGTCGAGGACTCGATCCCCGCCCGCAGACTCGGGCTCGGGCTCGGACTGCCGCTCGTCCTGGGCTTTGAAGAAGAGCTCCGCGGGCTGCTTGTCGACTACGCCACCAACGAACTGGGGATCCTGTCGCTCCTCGTCGAGGCTGGAACGCACGACGACCCCGAGAGCGTCACCGTCCACGAGGCCGCGATCTGGACAATCCTCCAACACCGCGGGCTCGTCGACGACGCGCAGCGGGCCGCCGGCTTCGATGTCGCACAACGACTGCGAGCAGCGGCGGGTCGTCAGGCCGCAAAGACCTTCGACATCCGCTGCCGCGTCCCCGTCGGCTCGCCGCCCCTGGAGATGGCCGAGTCCTCCCAGGCGTTCAAACGCGTCTGGAAGGGGATCACAACGGTCGCCACGCGACAGCACCCCGACCGCACCGAGACCGTCCGCGCCCCCGCGGACGGACTCCTCTTCATGCCCAACCGCCAGGCCAGACGCCGCCCGGAAGACGACGCGTTCTTTGTCATCCGCCCGGTGTGGCGAAGGCTGATGTGGATGTCGGCGAGCCTCCGCCGGCGGGCCTGGACGCACCGGGTCCTGGCGGCGCTGCCGGGGGTTCGCCGGACCGACGCCGTCACGCTGGAAGTCGACCACGGCGTGGCGGCGCTGATGACCCGCGATGTGTTCCACCTCTTCGGCTACCGGGTCCATCACTCTCGGCCGACCCCGTACCAACGCATGCCGATGCGGGCGCTGCTCGCGATCCCCGCCATCGCCCGTGCCGTCCTCCGGGCGGCCGGGCTGCTCAAGAGAACAGAGCGGGAAGTCTGGGTGGTGCGTCGTCGCCGGCTGGACCTGCCCAGCCGAGGCTGACACCCACGCCCCCCAACGCGAACAGCAGCACACTTCTTCGTTCAACGGCAGAACGCCTGCCGGCTAAGCCCCAACCTGCGACATTTGTCACGAGGGTCATGACTAGCTGAGCGGCAGAGCATGCCTACACCGCCGCCGTCGCACGGATCGGCGCGGCGGAGGGAGACCGCCACCCCCGGTTGAGCTTCGGTGGATCGTTCGTCCCAGGCGGCGCCGACCTCGCCGACCTCGTCGATCCCGGACTCACGCGGGTTCTCATTTGGGCCCCGCGACACGTACCCCTCTTCCACGGCGGGCGGATCCGCTCGAACATCCGCGTGCGGAGTCAGAGGCTCGGGCGGCCGGGCTCCGGCTGGAGCGGTAAGACTTGGACACGGTCCGCGAAGTGGAGACGCCCCTCACCAGTCTCGCCATCGAGGAGCTGCTCGCGACGGCACGATCGGACCTGCTCCGAGAGACCGTGACTCTTTCCGTTGTGCTCGGCGGCGGATGGGACACCCAATCAGAGACGGTCGCCTCGCGACAAGCCGTGACCGCGAACCCATAGGTCTCTTCAACCGCTCAATACGGATGCAACGGTCCGTCGTAGGTCCGTGGGCCGCTCCTCTGCATGCCACCCGGTCTGAGAACGCTCGGCTCGTCTTGCCTGCCCGCAGACAGCCCCGTGCGGACGCGCATCGAGTCGGCGGACAACGGGCCGACGAATCTCCTCACCTCGTTCACCGCCCGAAGGACGCTGCGGGCAGTCGGCCCTACGGCCTGTACTACAATCACGCGTTCGCTATCAGCCGCGGAGCATCGAGGAGCAGGCCATGAACGGAGCATCGGATCTTGGTGATGAGCACTCTGCAGCCGCGAAGATCCGCGCGAGACTGATCGCAGCAAAGAAGCGTTTTCATGCCAACGACTCCATCGCTGAATTCATCCAGGCCGGCGAGCTGGAGATGCTCCAGGCCGAAGTGGAGAAGAACCTCCAGCGAGTCCTCGATGCGCTCGTGATCGACACCAGCAGCGACCACAACACGCAGGACACCGCCAAGCGGGTCGCCAAGATGTTCGTGACCGAAGTGTTCCGCGGGCGGTATACCGAGATGCCCCCTGTCACGGAGTTCCCGAATATCGAGCATCTGAACGAACTGATGATCGTGGGGCCCGTCACAGTCCGCAGCGCCTGCTCGCATCACCTGTGTCCGATCATCGGCAAGGTGTGGGTGGGTGTAATGCCCAACGAGCACTCGGCGCTGATCGGTCTCTCGAAGTATGCGCGCCTCGTCGAGTGGGTGATGGCCCGTCCGCAGATTCAGGAGGAAGCCGTCATCCAGCTCGCCGATCTGCTCCAGGAGAAACTGCATCCGGACGGCCTCGCCATTGTTCTCAAGGCCGACCACTACTGCATGCAGTGGCGCGGCGTGAAAGATATGGACTCGAAAATGGTCAACAGTGTCATGCGGGGAAGTTTCCTGAAGAACCCCGACCTCCGACGTGAGTTTTTGTCACTCCTGCACGACGGCAACAAGTCCTGAGAGGAAGCACCATGTTGGTACGCCTGCTATACGCGAGCAAAGCCCGGGACGCCATCACCGACGAGCTTCTTGCGAGCATCTTGGCCCAGTCACGCAAGAACAATCCACAAACGGGCGTAACCGGCGTGCTCTGCGTCTGCCACGGGGGCGTGTTCCTCCAGCTGCTCGAAGGCGGACGTGACGAGGTGAATCATCTCTACAGCAAGGTGCTCCGCGACGACCGGCACACTGTTGTAACCCTGCTCGAATACGCCGAGATCACCGAGCGGCGATTCTCGGGGTGGCGGATGGGTCGCGTGGACCTCGACAAGATCAACGCGTCGATCGTACTCAAATACTCCGAGAAGCCGCAGATCGACCCGTTCGGGATGTCCGGATCAGCCGCACTGAAGCTCTTTGAAGAGCTCGCCAGCGGCGCCTCGATCATGGGCGGCAGTTAGACGACCGGATCCCGATCGCTGAACCCAACGACGCTTGCCGCTCGGGCTACCAGGCAACCATCGGCAAAGGACCGAATCCGACTCCCCTCCGGGCACGAACGCAAGCTGACCTTTGCTCATTCTCAGCAACCCGCATCCCGACCCGCACATTACAGCCGACACTCCTCGCAGGAGTTGAATCGATGACATACGGTCGAGCTCGCCTGTGGCTTGGGATCAGCGCCGTCGGGACGATGGTTGCGCTGGCCGCGGTCTCGCTTATTCTTGGTCTGCCCCAACTGCTCGCTACGGCGTTCAATGATTCGGCTGCAGCACACTCGCTCATGCTGGCCGGTTTCTTGCTGGCGTATGCGATTGTCCAAGCCCCCTTCGATCTGCTCGGTGGCTATCTGCTTCCCAAGCGATTCGATAGAGCGCACCCGCCCCTCGGTCGTTTCGTGTCCCGTCTGTTTCGCGGCGCAAGCCTCCATCTGCTGCTGCTGATGCTGGCCGGGATAGCGTTGCTTCTTGCCGGCCGGTGGCTCGGTGTGATTGGCGTGACCGCCACGGGCGTGCTTATCTCGCTAGTACTCCTTGTGATCCGAAAACCGCTCGCATGCACATTCGCTCCGCTCTGCGGTCGCGGTGCAGGCCGTCCGGCCGCCCAGACTGCCTGTGCTGTCCCATCAGTCAAAGTCATTCGCTGCGATGACGAGGGATTCACCGGCGGGTACACGGGCGTGCTCCGCCCACGCACAATATTGATGCCCGCGCGATGGCTGGATCATCTCGGCGAACAGTGCCTCGCTTCAGTGACAGACCGTCGAAGCCTCGCTCTCCAGACCGGCGCATGGCTGCGCGGGCGCGTCCTTGCTCTCGCCTTTACATGGATTGGGATTGCAATCTCCGCACTGATTGTGGGATCAGTGCGCCTCGGAACCGGAGAGGGGATCATCACCTTCAGCCTCTGGTTCACCCTGTGGTCGTTCCTGGGACTCCTGACGCTCCCGACCCCTTCACGAGCGGGTGTCATCGAGGTGGACGCGGCGTTGCGGGCATCGGTCGGTGATGCCGATTCACTCAACGAAACGATCGAACGCCTGGACAACTTGCAGGACCGCGAGCCGGAACGACCCGTCGGAATCGAGACCATCTTCCATCCGATCCCTTCCGCACGACACCGCATCGAGAGCCCGCTCGCGACGGGTCGACGCGGCTACCTCGATGCCGCCCGCACAGCCGTGTTCCTGAGCGCGTCCGGCCTGGGTCTTCTCGGGCGAGCGGTGCACTGCAACTGTGGCAGGCCCTCGCTCTGGGTATTCCTGCCTTCAGACTGAGTGGACTCTGATTGAACATTGGCCAAGGGACCTGGCGGTCGAGCATATACTCCCGCCCGCTCGGAGTGCTCATGCTCCCGTTCCTGTACCAGTTCCAGGCTCAGGGATCTGCATCATGGCCGGTTGATGCAGCGAACTCCTCAGGGGCTAGAAGCTATCCCAGACCTCTCTGAGCAGCAGCATGGCGCATCCGAACTGGACGAAGCCCTTGAACATCATGGTGGATTTCTCGTAGCGGACGCACAGCCGCCTGAAGTTCTCGATCCATGCGATCGTCCGTTCGGCCTTCCAGCGTCGTTTGTAGCGGCGGAGGGGACGGCCGTCCAGGGTCTTGTTCTCCGGCCGTCTGTTGGAGCGGACCGGGGCGATGATCCCGATGCCCCGTTCGGCCGACTCTTCGTCGAGCCGACGGAGGGCACGGATGAGGCGCATCCGATTCGGACCGTGGACAACACCGCACCGGCGACCAGAAAGCCGGCGTTCAAGCACTCGGCTCCACGCCGGTTGAGCTTGGCCCGCACGCAAGGTGCGTCATCGCAGGGGTGCACCGCCCGCGCCGCAACAACCCGCCAGCGGGCATGGTACGCCGGGCTTCGCCCGGCCATGACCCGCCGTCGGGTGCGTTGCTGGCGGCGATGGGCTCCATGCAAGGGGCCATGAGAAGGGAGCCGGGGGAAGCATCCCAGATGAACCGTCGACCGGGACGGAACGCCCGTCTCGGTCACAACCTCGTCGCCGAGCGTCGGGCACGGGAGAGTCAGTCCTCTTCCCGCTTCCGACGCTCTTGCTCCACAGCTGACGTTTTACCACTGAACTTCAATCGCTGCGGTGTCAAAGACCGGGTTGTCGCCTCGCTTGCACGACTCTTTGGGCTCGACCTGCACGACCCTTTTCAGCCCGAGCCGCCCATCGGAAGCGTGGGCAGTCCATGGCGAAGCGACCCGGCTCGGTCGATCTGAAGAAGCGGATCCCCGGCTCTGCTGCACCACGATCCGGGGTGTCGGTTGGCATGCTGACTACCAAGATCCGGATACCGGTGTCGCCAAGAAGCACCGCTTCGCGGTCGAGACCGAGGCGAAGGTGGCGTACACCCAATGGCAGGCCCGGCGCCTGGCGGGCGATGATGACCAGGGGCGGCGGCCAAGCCCCGTGTCGTCCGAGCATCCGGCGGAGACCGCCGCGCACCGGGACGGGTGTTCGCCGCAGGAGCATTGCCTCATCGTCGAGCGAGGTTGAGGCCGGGATGCGCTACTATCGCGGACCGTTTTCCGACCGGGCGGATCCCCGGTGAGGTCGCTGCACCATGCTTGAGTATGTCGCGCTTGGGATGCTGCTGCTGTCGTTGACGGCGCTGTTCTACATTTTCATTTTCATCCATGATCTTCCGCACCGGATCGCCAAGAAGCGGGCGCACCCGCAGGCGGACGCGATTCACTATGCCTGTTGGCTGAGTCTGTTCACGCTGCACGCGATCTGGCCGCTGGTGTTCCTGTGGGCGGTGTCGAACCGTGGGGCGCTGGATGTGCGGTTGCTGGACGAAGCGGGCGGGGGTGCGGAGGCGGATGTGAAGCGTTTGCGTGCCGCGCTGGCGGAGGTGGAGAGTCGACTGGCGGCGTTGGAACGTGGCGGCGAAGCCGGCCGGGGCTCGGCACGCGTGGGCGCATCATGATCGAGTTGCTGTTCGGGATCTACGGGCTGATCTGCTGGCTCGTGTTCAAGAAGTTCAAGCTGCTGCCCATCAATCTGTGGACGATGGTGACGGCGGTGTTCATCCTGCTGGCGGTCCTGGCGATGGGCTTCCTGTGGCTCGGGCGGTATCAGCCGATGACCCGCCATGCGAGGACGGTCTCGATCACCACGCCGATCGTTTCCGAGGTGTCCGGACGCGTGATCGAGGTCGTCGGCGAGGGCGCGCGAGACCTGAAGAAGGGCGACATGCTGTTCCGCATCGACCCGACGCCATTTGAGGCGCGGCGTGACGCGGTGGCGGCTCAATACAACCTGGCCAAGACGCGCCTGGAGCAGGAGCAGGGCCTGGTCGATCAGGGGGCCGGGAACCGGTACGACCTGGACCGGGCGTCATCGGAGGTGGACAGGCTGGCCGCGGAGCTGCGGACGGCGGAATTCCAGCTCGAAGCGACGGTGGTGCGGGCGCCGGCGGACGGGTTCGTGACGCAGGTGTTGATCCGGCCGGGGCAGATGGTCACGCCGATGGCGTTCAACCAGGTCATGGTTTTCGTGCATAACGAGGGGCCGTACATGGTGGCGGGGTTCGCCCAGAACGCCGTGCGGTTCATCGACCCGGGCGACAAGGCGGAGATCGCGTTCTATGGCGCGCCCGGGCGGGTGTTCTCGGCGAGGGTGGTGTCGCTGCAGCCGGTGCTGGCCGAAGGAATGGTGTCGGCATCGGGCCGGCTCGTGACGCTCGACGGCGCTCAGGCGGGGCGGCTGCCCGTGATGCTGGAGATCACCGATGACCTGGACGGGTACCAGTTGCCGTCAGGGTCGAGCGGGCTGGCCACGGTGTACACGGGCAAGAAGCATCACCTGAATCTGCTTCGAAAGATGATCATCCGGATCAAGAGCTGGGAAAACTGGGTCTTCGTGCCCTGAGCATCGGAATGGAAGTTTCATGAGAATGCGTGGCGGGATGCTGTGGGCGTGGGCCGGCGTGGGTTGCGCCGTGGGCCTGGGGATGAGCGGGTGCGCGACCAAGTCTCCGCCTGAGCGGGACCAGATCGTGGCGGACGCGCTGCCGGCGACCGTGATCCCCGGTGTGTGGGGCGAGGCGGCCCGGCAAGGGTCTGTGCCCGACGGTTGGGTGCAATCTTTCAACGACCGCGGACTCGAGGCGGTCGTCGGGGAGGCGTTGAAGAACAACCTGGACCTGCGGGCGGCGCAGGCGCGGCTGGACCAGGCCGGAGCGGCGGCGGCGGCGGCGGGCGCGTCGCTCAAGCCGGTGGTGGATGCGACCGGCGGGGGCGTGGTGCAGGGCGGCGCGAGCGACAACCGGGTCACAAGCCGCGGGGTCGGGCTGAACATGTCGTGGGAGTTGGACGTGTGGGGCCGTGTGCGATCGCAGGCGGCGGCGGCGACGGAGATGTACGAGGGCGCTGAACTCGACTTTGAGTTCGCGCGCCAGTCGATCGCGGCGGCGGCGGCGAAGGCGTATTTCCTGGCGACCGAGACGCTGCAGCAGCAGTTGCTGGCCGCGGCCGATGTGGAGGCCGGGGAGGAGATGTCACGCGTGATCGGCCTGCGTCGCGCCGCCGGCAAGGTGACCGAACAGGATGTGCGGCTGGCGCAGGCGGAGCTGAACGCGTCCAAGAACAGGCTGGCGGCCGCGGAGAACGCGCACGACCAGGCGGTGCGGGCGCTGGAGACGCTGCTGGGCAGGTATCCGAGCAACGAGCTGAGCACCGGGGCGACGCTTCCCGAGATGCCGGGCGAGGTGCCGGCGGGGATTCCTTCGGAAGTGCTGGAGCGTCGGCCGGACGTGGCCGCGGCGGAGCGGCGTGTGCGGGGCGCGTTCCAGAATGTGCAGGCGAAGCAGCTGGCCAAGCTCCCCCGGATCGCGCTGACTTCGGGCATCGGAGTGAACAGCGGTCTGACCGACCTGACGAGCCGCGGCGGCGGGTTTTTCAATGTGGGGGCGAACTTCTTTGCGCCCTTGTTCGACGGCGGGGCGCGCGAGGCGGAAGTCCGGATCGCAACCGCCGAGCAGGAGCAGGCGCTGGCCGCGTACGGGCAGACCGCGCTGAAGGCGTTCCTCGATGTGGAGAACGCGCTGGGAGGCGAGGCGGCGCTGGCGGAGCGCGAGGCGTTGATCGCCGCGGCGGTGCGGGACGCCGAGGAGGCGTTGAGACTGCGGACACTCGAGGCCGATGCGGGCAAGGCGGACACGCTGAGTGTCCTTCAACTGCAGCGGCAGGTGTTCGCGGGCCGGTCGACGCTGGTGGCGCTGCGGACGGCGCGGCGGAGCCTGCGGGTGGATCTGCACATGGCGCTGGGCGGGGACTTTCAGTAGGCCTTCGTGGTTGCGCGACGCTTCTCGCCTCTGACCGCGTGTCGACCTGCTGTGACCACGCCAGCGACGGGCCTTGGTGCTTGCGGGCTGCGCGATGTCACGGCTTGTTCATGCGACCCGCCCGCCCCATGAGCGCATCCCACTGGCCGCAACAACCCGCCAGCGGGCATGGTACGCCGGGCTTCGCCCGGCCATGACCCGCCGTCGGGTGCGTTGCTGGCGGCGATGGGCTCCATAAGAAGGGGCCGTCAGAAGGGTGCCGGGGGAAGCATCCCAGATGAACCGTTGACCGGGACGGAACGACCGTCTCGGTCACAACCTCGTCGTCGAGCGTCGGGAACAGGGAGTGTCAGTCCTCTTCCCGCATCCGCCGCTCTTCTTCCACGATGAACGAGTGGACCTGGTCGAGCACCTTGGCCGCGAGCAACAGATCGTCACGCCCGAGGCTGTGGGTCTCTTTCCACTCGTCCTCCTGGTCCTTGTAGATGCGCACCAGCGTGGTGCTGAACATGATGCCGTTG
>JAFIFZ010000044.1 GCA_020831775.1 Phycisphaerales bacterium | reverse complement strand
ACAGTGGCCTGTGCGTTCAGCGCCTGGTTCTGGATGGCCGTTTTGGGCTGAGGCCGGGGGGGGGGGGGGGGTTGCCCCCCCCCCGGGGGGGCGCCCCCCCCCCCCCCCCGAGTTTTTTTTTTTAAAAGAGGGGGGGGGGGGGGGGGGGGGGGGGGGGCGCGGCGGGGGGGGGGTGCGGGGGGGTGGGTGCGGGGGATCAGGCGCGCCGGTGAGCGGGAGTCGGGGACGACGGCGGGTAGGGCGATGGAGGGGTTTATTGGAGTGTACCCTTGGGGCCATGGGCGGAACTGGCGAATCGACACCGATGGATGGGGCTCAGAGCAGGGCCGAACTGGACTTCGCGCGGGAGGTGCTGCGTCACGAGGCGGCGGCGCTCGAGGGGCTGGCGGGGCGGCTGGACGAGCGGTTCTGCCGTGCGGTGGAGATTCTGTGCCGGTGTGCGGACGCGGGCGGGACGGTGCTGGTGTCGGGGATCGGCAAGTCCGGGCATGTGGGGGCGAAGATCTCCGCGACGCTGGCGTCGGTCGGCATCCCCTCGCACCCCGTGCACCCGACGGAGGCGGCCCACGGCGACCTGGGGCGGTTTCGGGCGACGGATGTGTGTGTGTGTCTGTCGTACTCGGGGCGGACGGAGGAGGTGGTGAACCTTGCCGCGAGTTTGCGGCAGGATGGGGTGCCGATCATCGCGATCACGGGTGGGGGGAACGGGGGCGAGCCGAGCGACCTGGAACGGTTGGCGACGGTGGCGCTGCACCTGGGGGTTGTGGAGGAGGCTGGGCACCTGGACGCCCCCACCACTTCGACGACGGCGACGCTGGCGCTTGGGGATGCGTTGGCGTTGGCGGCGTCGAGGCGGCGGAACTTCACGCCGCACGACTTTGCGAAGCGGCATCCGGGGGGCTCGCTGGGGATGCAGCTTCGGCCGGTGACGGAGATCTTGCGGTTTCGAGTCGGCGAGCGGCTGAAGACGGTGGAAGAGGGGATGAGCGTGCGCGAGGCGCTGGAAGCCGCGGCGCCGGCGCCGGGCGAGCGGCGGCCGGGGGCGATGCTGGTGACCGGGGATGGGGGCAGGCTGACGGGCATTTTTACCGACGCGGATTTGCGGCGGCTGGTGCGTCGCGACCCGGGGCTGCTGGAGAGCGTGATGCGGGAGGTGATGACGGCGTCGCCTCGGACGCTGGGGCATACGGCGCTGGTGAAGGACGCGGTGCTGATGGTGCGGACGCATCGGCAGGACGAGATCCCGATCATCGATGGGGATGGGAAGCCCGTGGGGCTGCTGGATGTGCAGGACCTCGTGACGCTGAAGCTGGTTGCGGACTGAAAGGGAGGCGGCCTTGGCGCGAATCGAGCCCGCGGGTGTTGAGCTTTTGGTGCTGGATGTCGACGGCGTGCTGACCGACGGGTCGATCGTGTACGACGATTCGGGGCGGGAGCTGAAGGCGTTCAACATCCGCGATGGGTTTGGGCTGAACTTGTGGCGGCGGGCGGGGTTTGAGGCGGCGATTTTGACGGGGCGGGGCGGGGGCGCGGTGGTTCGGCGGGCGCGGGAGCTTGGGATCCGCGTGATTGTCGAGGGCTCGGCGGACAAGGCGGCGGGGCTGGCGGAGATCGCGTCGAGGTCGGGCGTGGAGCCGGGGCGTATGGCGTACATGGGCGACGACTGGCCGGACCTGCCGGCGATGCGTCTGGCGGGGTACCCGATGGCGCCGGCGGACGCGGAGGGGGCGGTGCGGGAGGCTGCGGCGTTTGTGAGCGAGCGTGCGGGGGGGCGGGGGGCTGTGCGCGATGCGGTGGAGCACCTCTTGGGGGCCAAGGGCGTGCTGGAGGGGCTGTTGGGATCTTTCACGGGGTGAGCGGCCGGCGCGTACGATAAAGGTCATGGTCATGACACGCCCCGGACGCGCTGACGCGAAGACGGTGGCGCTGATCGCTTCGGCGGTCTGCGCGCTGCTGTTCGCATCGATATTCGCCTGGTCGCTCCTGCAGTCGTCGGGGGCGGAGGAGGGCGAGGCGGAGAGCCTGCCGCCGCCGCCGGACCTGCGGGATCTGGGGACGCCTCGTTCGGGCGAGGCGGGGTCGCTGCGGAGCGCCGACGGGCTGTTCATCCAGTTCACCGATCGGGACGATCCGACGCGTGTGGCGGGTGTGCTGGAGTTTGACCGGCTGGACCCGCTGCGCGGGAGGAACTACGAGCTCGCCAAGCCGCGTGCGTGGTTCTTTCTTGAGGACGGGCGCTTTGTCTTTGTGAGCGCTCCGGCGGGGCGGATCGCCAGGAACCTGCGCGACGATGTCGAGTCGGGGCGGTTCCGCGATGGGGTCGAGGTGCGGATGTACGACCCGACACCGGACGGTTCGAGGCCCGACCCCGAAACGGCGACGCCGACTCTCGTGGGCACGACGCCGATTCTGGACTTTGACTTTTCGATCAGCCGTGCTTCGGCGCCGCAGCGTGTGGAGGTTGTGTCCGACGAGATCGAGTTCGTGGGGCACGACGCGACGGTGGTGTTCCATGAGCTTCGGCGTCGGATCGAGCATCTGCGGATCGAGCGGGGCGAGCGGCTGGTGTATCGGCCGCGGCCTTCGGAGGAAGGGACCACGGTTGCTGAGGCCGAGCGGCCCGAGCCTGTGCCAGCGCCCCCCGCCGAGCGACCGGCCTCTGGCGAGCGTGTTGCGGCGGAGCCGGAACAGCAGCAGACAGCGCAGTCGGGACAGCAGGGCGGGCAGGCGCAGCCTCGCCAGCCGCGCCGGGCGAACTACCACATCGTCGCCAGCGGCGAGGTCGTGCTCAATCAGGCCGGGCGGACGATCTCGGGCGATCGGATGGACCTGTGGCTGCACACGATCGATGGGAAGCTGCCGGAGAACACCTTCGGGCCGAGCCGGGCTTCTGTCGATCGGGCGGAGAGCCCGGCGATCGCGCTCGCTTCTGCGCAGCCGGGATGGTCGGGGCCGGTGGCGGCGCAGCTTCCTGTTCTTGCCATGACGATGCAGGAGGGCGAGGCGTCTGCTGAAGATCCCATCGAAGAGAGCGAGCCCGACGGCACGGTGACGATGACATGGACCGGTCCGCTGGTGGTCAACGGGCTGGACGCGCGATCCGACGAGCTGCGCGACGGCAACCAGCTCGCGGTGCGGTTTACCGCCACGAGCACCGGCCTCGTGCGCATGGGCGATGAGGGTTCGGGCGCCACGGCTCGGTGCTCGGAGCTGTTCTATTACGCGACGCGTCGGGAGCTGACGCTCTCGGGCGTCGGGCCCCGCGCGGTCACCTTCAACGCGCCGGGCGACGGGCGGCTGGAGACGACGCGCCTGAACGCGTACCTGCTCGACGGGCAGGCGGTGATCCCCGGTCCCGGTCTGCTGCACGCGTACGAGGACGGGCAGAACGCCCCGAACCCGGCCCGCCCGCAGATGATCACCTGGACCGAGCAGGCGGAGTTCAACTTCGCGATGCTCGACGGCGAGATGACCAGCGCGATCCGCAACGCCCGGTTCATGGGCGAGGTCGAGGCTCGCGGGCGTGACGCGATCGGCTCTTCGCAGATGCTGGTGGCGAGGTTCGAGGCGGACGCTGAGCGTTCGCGCAGCCGCCTGATGCAGCTCGATATGTCCGAGCGCGTCGCGCTGGAAGACATCGATCGTTCGAGGGTGACGGGCGACCGCCTGGTCATTGATTTCGAGCACGATCCCGATCGTGAGTTCGCCTCGCGTCCCGACCGCCTGACGGTCGCGGGCACTGCGCGCGTCAGCCAGCAGGACGCATCGCTTGCGGCCGAGACGATCGACGCGAGGCTCAAGCCCGAGGGCGAGGGCCGGTTCGCCCTTGACCGGCTCGTGGCGACGGAGAATGTCGAGGTCGTTCGGCGCGACGACAACTCGCGGGCGCTGGCCGACCGGCTGACCGCCGACGCGGGGATGGACCGCATCGAGCTCGAAGGCGCGCCCGTGCGGCTGACCCGCGGCGACGCGATCGTCGAGGGGCCTTGGGTCACATATCGGCGCGAGGCGAGGCTTGCCGAGGTGATTGGACGCGGACGCTTTTTGCAGCAGCCGCGGGGTTCGGGCGAGCCCGCCGCCGAAGCGACCTGGACCGAGCAGATGGTCTACGCCGGTGACGAGGGATTGCTGTCCTGCTTCGGCGACGCGGCGGTCGTCTACCGCACCGCTCGCCAGACGACCGAGACGCTGCAGGGCGAGCAGATCCATGTGACGCTGTCGCGGGCCGAGGGCGAGCCGCGCCAGGAAGACCCGTTCGCGTTCCGCTCCGGGGGTTCGTCGCGTCAGGTCGAGACGGTGCATGCGATCGGGCGCGGGGCGTCTGAGAGCGGCGGTGCGCTGGCGGTGGCGCAGTCGCTGCGTGTCGGGCCGGGGCCGCTGCCGCGGGCGAGGCATGCGCCGCAGACCTCGCCCGAGTCCGCCGCGCCGGGTGCGGGGACGCGTGACCGCGCGGCCGAGGGCCCGCCGATCGAGCGTTTGATGCGCCTGGAGGGCCCGCAGATTTTCGCGGACAACCGTGCCGGCACGCTGCGTGTCGATGAGCCGGGGCGGCTTGTCTTCGCCGACCGGCGCGATGCCGCTCAGCCCGTGGACGAGGGGCGCGACGATGTGCGGGGCAGCGCGCTGTTCACCTGGCAGGAGTCGCTGCTGATCGACCACGCCTCGGGCGATTCGGTCATGACCGGCGATGTGCGGATGACACACCTGCGGCTGGGCGATTCGCTCCGCACAACCCTCGTCTGCGATCGCCTGACCGCAAAGCTGGCGATGCCCGAGTCCGCCGGGTCCGAGGCCGACCCTGAGTTGCGGTCGGTGCACGCGGAAGGGGCGGTCGAGTTTACGCGTGATGACCGCGTGTTGCAGGCCGACACGGTCGTGTACGACCCGCACGAAGGCTTTGCCCGGGCGACGGCCGAGCCGGGGCGGCTGGTGCGGTATCTGGATCCGGCGCAGGGCTCGCCGCAGTCGGCGCGGGCGTTTGTGTGGAATCTTGTGACGGATGAGGTCCGGGTGAGTTCGCCTTCGCCGGTGACGACGCCGCGGTGAGGCTCGCTTTGCGAGCGAGAGGGTGGAGCAGGAGAGGGGGGCTGCGCCCCGGGCGCTGGGAGTTGGGCGCTGGGCGCGGGGTCGCCCGCCTTGGGCGGGTGAGAGGGTAGAGCAGTCGAGAGGCGAGCAGTCGAGAGGGTTGGTAGGCGGTGAAGGGGGAGGGGGCGTAGGTGACTTGGGGGGTCTTTGGCGGGGAGCACTTGGGGGCGGGTTGCCGGGGCCGGATTTTGGTGGTGGGAAGAGGTCGTTGAGGAGTTTGATGGCGAGGCGGAGTTCTCTGGCGAAGGCGCCGTTGATGGGTTCGTGTTGGGCGAGGTTGCAGAGTTTTTCGACGACGAGGTGTCTTGCCGCGAGTTCTACGGCGGGTGCGCGGAGGGCCTTGACGGCTCGGAGTGTTTCGAGTGCGGATTGGAAGTCGGGGCGTGAGGCGAGGGCGAGGATCTGCCGCAGTGTGAGTTGGTGGGTGCGGCTGAGGTCGAGCTCGGAGAGGCTGGGTTTGTCCCAGTCGTCGAGGAGGGCGTGTGTGGCCTCGTCGATTTCTTCGGGGGTGAAGTCTGCGAGTGGGTCGTCTGCGGCGTGCATGCCGCGAAGGTATCTGTTTGGTGGCGGGGTTCAAGAGGGCGTAGGGGTATCGTCATGTTTTTGCGCGC
>JAFIFZ010000023.1 GCA_020831775.1 Phycisphaerales bacterium | reverse complement strand
GGGCCAACCCCCCGAAACGCCGATCCCACATCGCACGCACCTCTTCCCCCGGCGGTAAGGCTAAAAAGCCGCGCCGTAGCTCGAAGAGCGGGGGGGCCGCCCGGGCGGCCGAGGCGAGTTCTGCGTGGGCATTTCTAAGTTCCTCTGGCCATTCGGAGGGGAGTCTGTCGCGGTCGCCCCAGTCGAACGCGCCGATATGCCCCCCGTTGTGGTAGCGGTCGGAGGCGGCGTCGCCGGGCGTCGGGGCGCGGTCGGGGCTGGTCCAATAGCGGTCGGAGGCGAGGTCGAAGGCGTCGGCGGCTGCGCTCAGGCGGTTCGCAGCTTCGGGATTCGCCCTCGCGACACGGTCGATCGCGGCCCAGGCCCGTCTGATTTCGTCGTGGGTGTCGATCGCGAAGGCGGCCATCATCGGGGTGATGCCCGATCGCCAGCCCCGGCTGCGGACGGGCGAGGCGACCTCGAACGGGTTGACCTTGTCGACAAAGTGCTCGAAGAAGCCGCGGTCGGGCTCGTAGAGGTCCGGGCGTGCTGGCATGCGCCGGAGTTCGTGCTGGCGGGGGCCCATCGGGCGGCCGTCGGGGCCCGCGGGGTTGTTGCGCCCGCGATCAGAGCGTGTCGCGTAGAACTGCCAGAGGGCCTGGGCCTCGTCGGCGAGCAGGAACTCGACGAAGCGTTTGGCGAGCTCGGGGTCCGGCCCTCCTCGGAGGATCGAGACCGGGTCGGCGTCGATGTAGGTGCGTCCGGGTGGATCGATGTACCCGACGCGGCTCTCCTCGGGCGCCTGGCCCCGGCGGAGGACGCTCTGGGCCTGGCTGCGCCCGTAGAAGTCGATGGCGAGGCCTGCCGCGGCTTCGCCTGAGGCGACATCGATCGGGGGCTTGGTCGCGGCGTCGGTGAAGTAGCGGGTGTTGGCGCCAATCCCGCGCAGGATGCGCCAGCCCATCGGCCAGCCCTCGTTGCTGAGGATCGATTCCAGCGAGGTCGTGATCGAGCCGGACTGGCGCGGGTCGGCCAGCGCCACCCAGCCGGCGAGCCTCGGGTCGGTCAGGTCGGCGAAGTGCTGAGGCTCGGGTACGCCGAGCTCGGCGAGGATCTCGCGGTTGTAGACGATGCCGAAGCCCGAGAGGGCGGTGCCGAACCAGTACTGCTCGGGGTGGTACAGCAGGCCCGAACCGATGCGGTTTTCGGGGCCGTACCAGGCTTGGAGCGTCGACTGTTCGAACGGCTCGTAAGGCGGGGTGGAGAGGGGGACGGTCAGGTCCCGCTCCTGCCCGTCGATGGTCAGGCGGAGGGTGATGCCTCGGATGAGCTGGGTGTGGTCGTAGGAGCCCCCGCCGAACATGACATCCTGGTTGACCGTGCCGGGCTCCATGACGACTCGGTCGCCGTCGAGGGTGTAGCGGCCGTCGCGTATCGCGCGTTCGTACTCGGCCCGGAGTTGCTTGAGGATGTCGCTGGTGCCCCCGGGGTGGCGGAAGTCGACAACCGCCGGCTCGTCATAGACGCGGAGGTGCCAGTCGGAGAAGACGCGGGCGAACTCCTCCTGGATCTGCGGGACATGGGGGGTGATGACGATCAGGCGACGCGCGTCGGGCGGCGGGGCGTCGACGCCCGCGGACTGCCGGAAGGCGAAGGGGACGCCGAGAATCAGGAGCACCGAGGCGATGATCAGCAGGCGTGCGGGCCACATAGAGGCAGTGTACGACCCGCAGCGGGCGGGGTCGGGGCCGGACCGTGCACGCATGTGCGCAAAGACGCGTCGGTAGGGCCCGGCAAGGATGTTGGGGGGTGGGCGGTCCGGGCGAGCGCCTACCGTTTCGGCCCAACGCGGTCCGGATGGCGAGGAGTCCGGACCGGCGAGCGGCTTTGATCAATCGACACCGAAAAGACAGGCGAGCACCGATGAGCGAGCAGACGCACACGATCCTTCCCGCTGACACCAACCAGGCCCTCGGCATCGCCCGCTACGCCAAGGCGTTCCTCGAATCGGGCGAGCCGGGCGACGCGGTGATCGAGAAGACCGACCTCTTCCACACCGACGCGGTGCTCTGCGGGCTCTCGGCGATCGCCTTGGGCACCAATGCCCCCAATGTGCTCCGCAACGAGGCGTTGTCGTACCGGGTGGGCGAGGACGCGCCGAGGCCGGGGCGGGCGGTGCGTCCGGGGGCGACGGTCTTCGGCTCGAAGTCGCTCGTGCAGCCGGAGAAGGCGGCGGTCGCCAACTGCGCCGCAGTCCGCGAGTGGGACTCCAACGGGACCAACTTCGGGTACAACCCCAAGCTCGGGCACACCGCCGGGGAGTTCGGGCACAACGACTTCTACCCGGTGGCGGTCGCCGCGGCCCAGATGGCCGGGCTCGACGGGCGGGCCGCGATGCTCGGCATGATCGCCCACGACGAGATCCGCGGGCGCCTGGCCGAGGTCTTCAGCCTCAAGAGCTACAAGATCGACCATGTGCTGCACGGGGGCATCGCTTCGGCGGCGGTCTTCGGCGCGATGCTCGGGGCGAGCGAAGAAGAGATCGAGTCGGCGATCGGGATGGTCGTGGCGCACGCCGTGCCGTTCAGGGCGATCCGGGCGGGCAAGCAGCTTTCTGACTCGAAGGGTTCTTCGGCGGCGATCACGACCGAGTTTGCGGTTCTGGCGGTCAAGCGTTCGATGGCCGGGTTTGTCGGACCCAAAGACATCTTCCGCAACCCCGAGGCGGTCTTCCGGCTGTTCGAGGGGCCGGGGCAGATGTTCGCGAAGGTGGGTTCGGGGGCGAAGAACCTCGAGCCGCGGGACGCGTCGCCGTTCGACCTGCACCTTGCGATGCGGGGCGACGACTTTGCGGTGATGGGGATGCACTTCAAGCTGGGGCTGTACGAGCACCAGTCTGCCGGGGCGATTCAGGGCGTGGTAGATCTGGTGGCGCGCTCGCCCGAGCTCGCGGCCGACGGCGGCTCGGCGATCAAGACGATCAAGATCGTCGCCTACGAGCCCGCCTACGGCATCATCGGCGACCCGGCCAAGAAAGACCCCCGCACGCGCCAGTCCGCCGACCACTCGATGGCGTACATCATCGCGACGCTGCTTCGCAAGGCGATCGAGCAGCAGAGCGCCGGGCAGAAGCCCGACTGGAAGAGCCTGATGCTCTCGCCACTGGACTACAACGAGAGCGCGATCTTCAACGAGCGCACACGCGAGCTCATGCAGAAGATCGAGTTCGTCCACGGAGGCGAGGAGTACGACCGGCGCTACCCCGACGGCATCCCGACCAGCGTCGTCATCACCGACAGCAAGGGCGCCGAGCATGACAGCGGGCTGGTGATGTACCCGACCGGGCACGCACGCAACACCACGGCAGATCTCAACGGCTTGCTGGCCCACAAGTTCGAGCTGCTCGGGCGTTTTGTGACCGACGATCCGAAGCCGATCGTGGTGCGTTTCGCCAAGATCGCCGAGAAGTCGGCCGACGAGATCGCCTCGCTGCACGACTTTGAGCTGGAGGTGAAGGGCCGGTTCGAATGAGCCGCGCCCCGGCGTGGCGGCTGTCGGTCGGCGTCTTCTGCGCCTCGCGGATGGGGAGTGATCCGGGCTTTGCGCAGCAATCCGCTGCGCTGGGCCGGATGCTCGCCGAGCGGGAGGTCAGGCTGGTCTACGGCGGCGGGGCGGTCGGGCTCATGGGCGTCGTCGCCGACGCGGCGATCGAGGCGGGCGGGCAGGTCTGCGGGGTGATCCCCCGCTCGATGGCCTCGCGCGAGGTCGCCCACCCGGGCCTGCAGGACCTGCGGATCGTCGAGACGATGGCCGAGCGCAAGACGGTGATGATCGAGGAGTCCGACGCGTTCCTGGTCTTACCGGGGGGGATCGGGACGCTCGATGAACTGTTCGAGGTGGTGACGCTGGACCAGCTCGGGCTGATCGAAAAGCCGCTGACGCTGGTGGATTACAAGGGGTTTTGGGGGCCGCTCCTGGGCGTGCTGGACGCGATGGCCGGGGCGGGGGTGTACCGGAAGGACTGGCGCGAACGGATCGGGGTGGTGGGGGATGTTGACAGCTGCGAGGGGTTGGTGGAGGGGTGGCTGCGGGGGCGGTAAGTCCCCGAGCGAAGACCCGACCCTTCGCTTCGCTCAGGGATCGGCGTCCGGTCTATCCCGGTCAGCCTGGCATGAAGATGGTCTTGCCGTTGTCGGCGTCGCGATTGCCGAGGATGCAGTCGACGACAACCGCGGCGACCTCGTCGGGGTGCATGGTCTTGTCTTTGGGGATCGTCTTCTCGTCGAAGATCGAGCGGAGCATCTCCGTTTCGACGGCCCCCGGTGCGATGGCGAAGGCGCGGATGTTGTGCTCGGCGCCCTCGGCGGCGCAGCTCTTGGCCATGACATTCACGGCCGCCTTGCTCGACGCGTAGGCGAGGAAGCCCGGGAACGGGTCGTCGGTGCCCATGGTGGAGATGTTGACGATGCAGCCTCGGTTCTGGCGCACGAAGTGGGGCCAGGCCTTGGCGATGGCGTAGGCGGGCCCCATGGCGTTGATCGCGAAGCATTCGGCGATCAGCTCGGGGGTGGTCTCGGCGATCGGGACGAGGGGGGCGAGGCCGGCGTTGTTGACCAGGGCGTCGAGTGCTCCGAAGTGGTCGATCGCGCGGTCGATCATCCGGGCCGCCTCCTCGGGCCGCTCGACATGGGTGGGGACCGCGATGGCCTCCGAGCCGAGTTGCTTGGCGGCTTCGGTGAGCTTGTAGGGGTTGCGGCCGGCCAGGACCAAGCGCCAGCCGAGGGCGGCCAGCCGGGTCGCGGCGGCCAGGCCGATGCCCGACCCGCCCCCTGTGATGATGGCGACAGGGGCGGGCTGGTCTTTGGGTGGTGGCATCGGTGTTCGTTTCCGTTCGGGGTTGTCGGGGCGTGGAGGGGGTTTCTTCGATGTCGGGTGGCCGGGCGGCCGATCCCTATACTCCCGCCCTTCAAGCGATCAAGCACGAGACGATACGAGGCCAGACATGCTCAGACGCACGCACACCTGCGGCGAACTCCGTGAAACGAACATCGGCGAAGAAGTCACCCTCAACGGCTGGGTGAACGCCTACCGCGACCACGGGACGGGTCTGGTCTTTGCAGACCTCCGAGACCGCTACGGGCTGACCCAGCTCGTCTTTGACAAGGAGAACGCCGACGACGCCCTGCTGGAGGTCGCCGACAAGCTCCGCAACGAGGATGTGGTCGCCGCGGTGGGCAAGGTGCGGACCCGCGTGGGCGGGGAGAACCCCAAGCTTGCGACCGGCAAGGTCGAGGTGGTCGTCACCCGGCTTGAGCTCTTGAGCAAGGCCGAGACGCCCCCGTTCATGCCCGGGGCTGAGAAGGGGGACCTGCCGGGCGAGAACATCCGGATGCAGCACCGGTTCATCGACCTGCGCCGCCCCCGGATGCAGCAGATCCTGCAGACGCGCCACCGCGTGACGAAGATCACGCGCGACTTCTTCGACAAGCACGGGTTCCTGGAGATCGAGACGCCGATCCTGTGCAAGTCGACGCCGGAGGGGGCGCGGGACTTTCTGGTGCCGTCGCGCTTGCAGCCGGGCGAGTTTTACGCGCTGCCGCAGAGCCCGCAGCTTTTCAAGCAGCTCTTGATGGTGGCGGGCGCCGACCGGTACCTGCAGATCCCCAGATGCTTCCGCGACGAGGACCCGCGTGCGGACCGTCAGGCCGAGTTCACGCAGATCGACCTTGAGATGTCGTTCGTCGACCGCGATGCGGTGCTGGAGATCATGGAGTCGTTTGTGCGCGAGCTGTGGTCGCAGATGACCGGCTACGAGGCGCCGGCGATGCAGCGGATCACCTACCAGGAGGCGATGGACCGCTACGGGATCGACCGGCCCGACACGCGGTACGGGCTGGAGCTGGTGGACATTTCTGACCTCGCCGCGAAGACGGACTTCAAGGTTTTCGCCGACGCGTTGGCCAAGCGCAAGGGCGTGGTGAAGGTGATCCGTGTGCCGGGCGGGGCGGAGAAGCTGACGCGGAAGCTGACCGACGGATACACCGAGTTTGTCAAGCAGTTCGGCGCCGGGGGCTGCGCCGTGACGAAGGTGACCGAGGGCGGGTTCGAGACGGGGATCGCACGGTTCATCGAGCCGATCGCGGCCGAGCTCCGCGAGCGGGTCGGGGCCGAGCCGGGCGACACGCTGCTGTTCGGCGCCGACGGCTACTCGGTCTGCACCAAGGCGCTGGGCGAGCTGCGGCAGAAGGTCGCCGAGGACATGGGGATGGTTCCAGAGGGGCTGTGGAACTTCCTGTGGGTGGTCGACTTCCCGATGTTCGAGTACGACGAGGCCTCGGGGCGCTTCTACGCGATGCACCATCCGTTTACGGCGCCGCGCGAAGACCAGATCGAGGCGTTCCTAAACGCCGACCCGGGCGACCGGGACGCGATCGAGGGGATTGTGTCCGACGGGTACGACATTGTGCTCAACGGGAGCGAGATCGGGGGCGGGTCGATCCGTATCCACCGGCGCGATGTGCAGCAGAAGGTGTTCAACCTGCTGGGCATGAGCGACGAGGAGGCGGAGGCGAAGTTCAGCTTCCTGCTGCGGGCGCTGCGCCACGGTGCGCCGCCCCACGGCGGCGTTGCGTTCGGGCTCGACCGCCTGGTGATGCACCTTGTGGGCACCGACAACATCCGCGATGTGATCCCCTTCCCCAAGACGCACACCGGCGCAGACCTGATGGCGGGTGCGCCCAGCGGCGTCGACGACGCGCAGCTGAAGGAACTGCACATCGCCAGCACCTGGAAGCCGCCGGCGGAGTGATTGGGAGCGCTTTGGTCAGGCCGCGGTGTCTGAGGGTGTGCCTTCTGCGGCGTGGTGTTTCTCCGCCGAGGCGCGGATGCCGCGGAGCATGCCCTTGAAGACGATCCCGTGCAGCGGGAGGACGGCGTACCAGTAGGCCAAGCCGAGGAGGCCCTTGGGGCGGAACTTTGCGGCCTGTTCGAGGCTGCACCGGCCCGGGTCCCCCTCGTCGGGCGTGATGGTGAACTGGAGCACGGCCTCGCCGGGCAGGCGCATCTCGGCGTTGAGGCGGAGCCAGCGGTTGCGGTCCAGGCCGGTGACGCGCCAGAAGTCGAGGGCCTCGCCGAAGCGGACATTCTCGGGGTCGCGCCGCCCGCGCTGCAGGCCGGGGCCGCCGAGGGTGAGGTCCATCAGGCCCCGGATCTTCCAGAGGATGTTCGCGGCGTACCACCCGTGGCCGCCCCCGATGCGGCAGACCGCCTTGAAGACTTCGTCGGCCGGGGCGTCGATCGCGATGCTGCGTATGTCGTGAAAGACCGTCCCGCCCGCCCAGTCGGGATCTCCCGGGATCGGGCCGGCGGCCGACCACGAGGTTTCGATGTCGCGGCTCTGCCAGCGGGCCAATGCCCGCTCGATCGCCTCGCGCACCGTGATCGGGTTGTGGGGCATCATCTTGTTGGCGTCGTCGTTGCGGCAGACGACGCGGTTTCTCAGGCCCTCGGCGAGCGGGCGGGCGATCGAGGCGGTGACGGGCGTCACGAGCCCGAGCCAGAGGCTGCTGAGGCGGGGCGTGAGCACGGGGACGCTGATGAGCAGACGCTTGCGCAGGCCCCGGACCTCGGCCATGGTGTTGATCAGTTCGCGGTAGGTCACAACATCCGGGCCGCCGATGTCGATGGTTTTGCCCCGAGTCTCGGGCGTGACGAGCGACTCGGCGAGGTAGAAGAGGACATCGCGGATGGCGATCGGCTGGCACTCTGTCCTGACCCAGCGGGGCGTGATCATGAGCGGGAGGCGTTCGACGGTGTAGCGGAGGATCTCGAAAGAGGCGGAGCCGGCGCCGATGATCATCGCGGCGCGGAGAACGGTGACGGGCGTCTTGCCGGAGCGCAGCACCTCTTCGACCTCACGCCTGGAGCGGAGGTGGGGGCTGAGGTCTTCGCCGAGTTCACCCAGCCCGCCGAGGTAGATGATCTGTTCGAGGCCGGCGGCTTCTGCGGCTTGGGCGGTGGTTTCGGCGAGCTTGCGGTCGAGCTCGGAGAAGCCGCCGCGGTCGGCGGCCATCGAGTGGACGAGGTAGTAGGCCGCGCGGCAACCCTCGAACGCGCGTCGGGCGTCTTCGGGGTTGGAGAGGTCGCCCTCGACGATCTCGACACGGGGGTGGTGGGTCCAGGTGCGGTCTTCGAGCTTGCGGGGGGTGCGGGCGAGGCAGCGGACAGCGTGGCCTTGTTCGAGCAGCATCGGGACGAGCCTGCCGCCGACATAGCCCGACGCGCCGGTGACCAGAACCGGGCGATCGTCTGTGTTCTGATCTTGTGGCTCAGAAAGTGTGTGTGTCGGGCCTTGGCCCTGACGGGCGTCCACGGTGGGGCCTCAATGCGTGAGCGTTGCTGGCGGATTGCCGAAACCGGAGACGGGCATGCCCGTGAGCCGGGCGGCCGCACGCGCCAGGGTACCACCGGCATGATCCGGGCGGTACCAGATTCTCGTTCCCAGCGGTCCGCGGGCGAGAAGGGTCAGCCCTCCTGCGCTGAGCAGCCTGTCGACCATACGCCTCGCCGGGGCGCCGGTGCGGAGGAACTTCGCGAACTCTCTGATGGAAGCGCGGCTGTCGGGGTAAACACTGATTGTGACCCCGCGGCCTTCGATCCGGAAGCCGCCGCCGTGTCCGGAGGCTTTGAGCGTCCCGGTCACGGCGAACGGCGTTGTTACTTTTCCGAC
Source organism: Phycisphaerales bacterium (assembly GCA_020831775.1). Lineage (GTDB taxonomy): Bacteria > Planctomycetota > Phycisphaerae > Phycisphaerales > UBA1924 > SLFH01. The sequence goes on along the minus strand of JAFIFZ010000023.1, from coordinate 90,575 downwards.
TGGGATGCCTCGCGCGTGCGGATGCGGAGCGTGCCGTTCAGCTTCCAGTGGGCGTGCTCGGCGTCGGCGCCGGTGCCGCTGGGGATGTGCACGTCCATGTTCTCGAAATCGTAGATGATCTCGGCGTTGCGCCCCGTGAGGCGGTCGTACAGGCTGATGGCAAGGTCCGGCCAGGTTTTGGTTTGCTCGGTCATGCCTTGGGCTTCGGGCCCCGCCGACGCTGGATTCAGACAATCGGCATGCGGTTGTCTGGGTGAGCTCAGCGGGCGCCGGCGGTCTCGCCTTCGACGATCTGTTCGCCCTTGACGAGGGTTGCATAGAGGATGTGGACGCCGAGGAGGTGGTTGAGGATGATGTCGCCCCGGCGCTGGATCTCCGGGTTGTCGTCGTCGCCGGCGAGGAACTTCTTGACGCGCTCTGCGTCGAAGAGGCCGGCCTCGGTGACGCGCTCTTCGGGCATCCAGCGGCCGACGAGGGCCATGGCCGCAGAGAGCTTGCTCTCGTCCGTGCGGCTCGGCGGCGCCATGAAGGCGAACTTCTCGCGCTTGTAGAGGGTCTCGGGGAGGACCGGCTTCATCGCTTCGCGGAGGACCCACTTCTCGATGCCGCCCTTGATGCGGATGTTGGGCGGGATGGTGACGGCGTGCTCTGCGACATGGTGGTCGAGGAAGGCGGGGCGCGACTCCATGGAGTTGGCCATGTCGACGCGGTCGCCTCCCCAGGTGAGGATCTGGCCTTCGAGCATCGTCTTGGACCATGTGTACTGGGCGATGTCGAGCGGGTGGCGGCCCTTGACCATCTCGGGGCGGATCGTCTCGGCGATCGCGGCGAGGGGGTCGTAGCCTTCGAGCTCTGCGGCGAGGTCGTCAGAGAGCAGGGGGCGGACCGCGTCGAGGGTCATCATCCAGGGCTGGATCCACGAGGGGGTGAAGCCGCAGAGTTCTTCCCAGGCGGGGTGGGAGCGTTGCTCTTCTGAGAGGATGGCGCCGCGGAAGACGGCGTTTGCGTCCTCGACTTCCCTTGCGAGCTGCGCGCCCCCTTCGGTGGAGTGCAGGAAGAAGTCTCGCTTGAAGAACGGATAGCCGCCGAAGAGTTCGTCGGAGCCCTCGCCGGTGATGACGACCTTGAAGCCGCACTCGCGGACGCGTTTGGACATGTGCCATTTGGCGACGCTGAGTGTGTTGTAGAAGGTTCGTTCGGCGTGCCAGGCGACCTTTGCGAAGTGGTCGCCGTAGAGCGTGTGGGCGGAGAGTTCGAGGACCTCCTGATCTGCGCCGGTCATCTCGGCCATCTCGCGTGCGATGGAGGACTCGTCGTAGTCGGTGTGGTCGAAGGCGATGGTGAAGGCTTTGACGGGGGACTGCTGCATGGGCGTGGCCATGCCGAGGATGGAGCAACTGTCGATGCCGCCCGAGAGGTAGCAGCCGACGGGAACATCGGCCTCCAGGCGTGTGCGGACGGCGTCGATGAGGTTGGCGCGGACGGCCTCGATGTAGGGCTCGGGCTTGGCGTCCATGTCGTGGTCGGAGGCCTCGGGGAACTCCAGGTCCCAGTAGCGGACCTCACGCGCGGTGAGGCGGTCGCCCTCGTGCTTGACGACGAGCATGTGGCCGGGGAGCAGCGCCTTGACGCCCTTGAAGGAGGTCGTGCCGGGGACCATCACCTGCATCATCTGGTGAAGCGTGGCCTTGGGGTCGAGCTCGGCGGGGACGCGCGGGTGGGCGAGGAGGGACTTGACCTCCGAGCCGTAGTAGAAGCCCTCGTCGGTGACGCGGTAGTAGAGGGGCTTGATGCCGAAGCGGTCGCGGACGAGGATCATGGCCTTCTCGTCGCGGTCGAAGATGGCGAAGGCGAACTCGCCCCGGAGGTGGTCGACGAAGGAGAGGCCGTGCTCTTCGTAGAGGGGGAGGGCGATCTCGCTGTCGCTCTTTGTGCTGAAGCGGTGGCCCTTGAAGACGAGGTTTGCGCGGATCTGCTTGTAGTCGTAGAACTCGCCGTTAACGGTGAGGATGCGTCGATGGTTTGGGCTGTGGATCGGTTGCTCGCCGCCTTCGAGGTCGATGATCGAGAGGCGGGTGTGGCCCATGGCGAGGCCTTCGTCATTGTCGAGGAATCTGCCTCTGCCGTCGGGGCCTCGGTGATGGATGGTGTCCATCATGTCGCCGAGGATTTTTTCTGCGTTGTCGAGTTGTCTGTTGGGTTCCCAGTAGCCGGTGATGCCGCACACGCGTGGGCTCCTTTGTGGTGGTTGTGAGCAAGAATCTTGGGATCTGTCCGTCGGCGGTCGCGGCTCGCGATCAGCGTCTGGCGATGTCTGCGAGGCGACCGATCCGCCCGAGGACGGCGCACAGGAGCGCCTGGCGCGAGAAGACCGCGCCGGCGGCCTGGGCGAAGTAGAGGTTGTGCATGGTGTCGTCGAGCGCCGGGTCGAGCTCGTTGTTGCGGGCCAGGGGGTGCATGATGACCGCGCCCGGCTTGAGGTTGGTGTCGGGCGAGAGCTTGTACCGGCTGTCGAGCCTCTTGTAGCTGTCGCCGAGCAGGGCGATCGAGTTCATGTAGATCGCGTCGAGGTCGGCGACGACCTCTTGCAGGTTGTTGGTGACCTCGACGGTGATGGGGGAGTTCTCGACCTCGTTGCCCAGGTCGAGGCCGACGGGGTCGGCCATCTCCGAGACGATCGTGATCTTCTCGACGGCGCCGGCGAAGCGCAGCGCGATGCGGACGAAGCTCTTGACGGCGCGCATGCTGCCCGGCGTGCCGACGATGCCCAGGTGGATGCGATCCTCCTTGGGGCAGTCCGGCGAGGCGAGCGTCGGGCGCCACTTGAGCAGGGCGTACCAGTCCAAGAGGCCCTGGGTGGGGTGCTGGCCCGAGCCGTTGCCCGCGTTGATCAGCGGCACGGCGAGGTTCTGGCGGATCTCGTCGACGCTCTCGGTGGCGGGGTGTCGCATGATGACGACATCGCCGTAGGTGTTGAACATCTCGCCGATGTCGACGAGCGACTCGCCTTTGGCGATGCCGGTGACCTGTCCGTCGGGAACGCTGAGCACCTTGCCGTCGAGGCGGAGCACCGCGGACTCGAAGGAGAGCCTCGTGCGCGTGCTGGCCTCGAAGAAGGCGGTGATGGCGATCTTGCCGTCGAGGGGCTTGGTTTCCTCGATGTGGACGGACTCGAGAAGGGCTGAGGCCCTCGCGAGCGCCACGACGCTCTCGCGGTCGAGGTCCTTTGCGTGGACGAGGCTGGTGTTGTTGAGGGCGCCGAGGCGTTCCCAGTCGATCTTGCCGCTCTTGAGGAGCGTGCGAGGATCGAGGCGGACGCCCTTGGAGTTGCTCCGGAACGGCAGCGTGTCCATCGGGGCGGGGACTTCGATGGAGGTTGAGGGTGTGGAGGGCATTACCAGAGTTCTCCGTTTTTCCGGTCGATCAGGAGCAGTGCGATCAGGCCGACGGCCGCGATGGCGGCCAGGGCGACGGCGCCGTAGATGAGTGTCGAGAAAATCCACTGGGGCACGAGGGAGATCACTGGGCGGCCTCCTCTCTGATGCGGTCGGCGGGCGACTTCGGGGCGGTGCTCACGCGGAGCCTGCGCCAGTCGAACTCGCGGGGGAAGATCGCGGTGGTGGCGACCACGATGACGAATGATACGGCCGTGCCGACGAGCGCGCCGGTGTACCAGCCGATGGTCATGTAGGCGGCGAGGCCGATGGCGGTGCCCAGCAGCATCGCCAGCGAGACGCCGATGGGGTTGGCCCGCTTCCAGTACAGGCCCGCGATGATGGGCCAGATCGTGGAGCCGACCAACGGGCCGGCAAAGAAGAGCACCTCGGCGAGCGTCTGCGACCTGCCCAGGCAGAGCAACCAGGTGACGACGCCCAGGCCGATGATCACGACCATGACCACGGTGCGGAGCTGGCGGTCGGTCGCGTCCTTCATGAACAGGTTCTGGACAATGTCCTTGGTGATCAGGTCGCTGGTGGCCGCGAGCAGGCTGTCGATGCTCGAAGCGAGCGAGCAGAAGACGACGATGAAGACGAGGACGGCGCCGAGTGTGCCGAGCATCTCAGCGGCGACGACCGGCCCGGCGACATCGGGCCTGAGGATGTTGATGCCCAGGGCGGGCGCCGCCAGGCCCAGGAAGCCCGCGACCAGCGGGATGGGCAGCCAGACAAGCCCGCCGAGCAGGAATGCCTTGGCGCCGACGCCCTTGCGCATCGCAAAGGCGCGGCTCCACCAGACATTGCTGTGGGTGATCTCGCCGATCCCGAAGAGCATGTTGTTGAAGAGGGCCATCAGCGCAGCGGGGAAGAGGGCGCTCAGCAGCATCGGGCGAGACTCTTCAAGGCGCTCGTAGACCGAGCCGGGCGGCTCCTTGGCGAGGATCATCACCGCGACGATCACCAGCCCCGCGAGGATGATGATGCTCTGGATGAAGTCGGTGCCGATGACGGCGTACAGCCCGCCAAACACGGTGTACGCGACGCAGACCGCCAAGATGACGGACATCCCCGTGAGGTAGGGGATGCCCGATAGGGCTTCTAGCGCGATGCCCCCGGCCATGGCCATGCTGACCAGCCAGGTCATGCTGTAGAAGATCGAGATGAGCAGGAAGAGCCAGTAGGCGGTCTCGCCGTAGCGCAGGCGGATGAACTCGACGCTGGTGAACCCGTTGGGCATCAGCGTTCTGATGCGTGCGGCCATGGGGGCGAAGAGAAACAGACCGAAAGAGGCGGTGCAATAGGCCAGGGCGCCGATGATGCCGAGCTGCAGCGCGAACTGCGGGGCGAGCATGGTGGTGTTTGAGGTGATCCATGTCGCCGCGGCTGTCGCGGTGCCCAGGGCGAGGCCGACATTGCGCCCCGCGAGCATGTGGCCCTCGGTGGTCTTGGCTTTGCGGCCCCACCAGATACCCAAGGCGATCCAGCCGAGGCCGAAGACCGCGAGCAGGGCGAAGCCGACGCCGGGATCGAGGAGGAGGCCCTCGTTCGTGTTGCTGTTCACGCCTCGCCCCCTTTCTCCGCGGCTCGGTCCGCCGGCGCGGGATCGGCCGCCTCGTCCTCGTCGGCGAAGGGGTTCTCGGCGAAGATGGCCTCACGCACGACGACGAAGACGATCGCGATGAACAGGAACGCGCCGATCCCCAGCAGGATGAAGGTCTGGCGGAGGGAGTGGTGCAGGACGGTGAAGACGATCGGCTCGCTCTCGGGGCCCCACGGATCGGTGTCGGCGAGGCGGGCCATCACGACAAACTCGTGCGTGCCGTCTTCGAGGCCGGAGATGAACGATCGTTGTTGCGGCCCCTCGTAGTAGACGATGCGGTCGTCGACGAGCTCGCCGTCGAGGCGTCCGACGAGGCGGAACATCGGGGACGCGCCTGGCGGGTCGGCCGCCCAGTGCAACTGGATGTCGCCTCTGGCCGAGTTGGCGGCAAGGTCATCGCCGGAGAGGGGCTCGCTGTCGGCGTCGGTGAAGACAGCTCGGACCGGTTCGTCGGCTTTCGCCGAGGCGGGGGCGGCGAGCGCCAAGATCGCGGCGGACAGGAACGCCGCTGTCACGGCAACGAGGCGACTTGTGCGTGTGGGCGTGGTCCGCATCGTGTGCGCTCTTGGCGTTTGGTGCTTACCGCCTCGGGGCTCAGAGATGTATCGGACGATGCACTGCTGCATGATCAACGCTGGAAGTTTGCGCTGTCTCTGGATAGGCCTGCTTGGGCTTGAGAATTGCCTGATACGGAGCGAGCTGTTTCGGAACGAGCTGGTTCGGTGCGGGCATTCCTGCGTGGCGGTGCTTCGGTGATTCCGCGTCGACCGGCCGCACAGATGGCTTCGCTGTCGGCCGTGCTGGACGGATCACGGCGGGCCAGATCGGCGACGGACCAGTAGGCAGCCTATCGCCGATCATCGCGTCTGTCCACCCCGCTCTGATGGCGCGTTGAGCCTGTCGGCCGGCTCGCTCGGCGGTGATCGGAGCGTGGCGTGTCAAGATGCGACAAAAACCTGAAAATCTTCGGGTATTTCCGCGTGATGTGCCGACGACGGCTTGCATCGTGCGCCTCGATGCCGCATGATACAGATCGAGGCCTGTCTTGTGGCGGTGTCCCTGTGAACGGGACCCGGTGTTCTGCGAGCGTCCTTTTGTGCGTCGAACCGGCGTGCGTTCAGCACGGTCGCGGCGTCGCGGGGCGGGCGGCTTCAACGATCCTCTGACAAGAGCGATCATCAACAAGTACGATCTTCACCAAGGAGGACCAGTGACTTCAGTCAACCGTACCGCGGGCGACACCGCCCGGAAACCCGAGATTTTCGTCAATCCCGCTCAGGGCTTCGGCAAGGACCCGGTGAAAGTCCGTCGGACCGACCATTACGAGCAGGAGTATGTCGAAGGCTTTGTCGACAAGTGGGACGAGTTGATCGACTGGGACCGCAGGGCCGAGACCGAGGGGCGATTCTTCATCGATGTGCTCAAGCAGCGGGGCGCCAAGCGCGTGCTCGATGTCGCCGCTGGCACCGGGTTCCACTCCGTCAGGCTGATGGAGGAGGGGTTCGATGTCGTCAGCGCCGACGGGAGCCCGGAGATGCTCGCCAAAGCGTTCGAGAACGGGCGCCGGCGCGGGCACATCCTCCGCACCGTCCAAGCCGACTGGCGCTGGCTGAACCGCGATGTGCACGGGCGCTTCGACGCGGTGATCTGCCTGGGCAACTCGTTCACGCACCTGTTCAACGACCACGACCGGCGCAAGTCGCTCGCGGAGTTCTACGCGGTGCTCCGCCACGACGGGGTGCTCGTGCTCGACCACCGCAACTACGACGCCCTGCTCGACGGGCGGACCAAGACGGGGCGGCGCTTCTACTACTGCGGGGAGGATGTCGCCGCCGAGCCGGAGTACATCGACGAGGGGCTCGCCCGCTTCCGGTACAGCTTCCCCGACAAGTCTGTGTTCCACCTGAACATGTTCCCGCTCCGCAAGAACTACACGCGGTCGATCATGCAGCAGGTCGGCTTCCAGGAGATCGAGACCTTCGGCGACTTCCACGAGACCCATCGTGAGCAAGAACCGGACTTCTTCATCCATGTCGCCGAGAAGACTTACCACTCACCCGAGAACGACCCTTCCAAGGAGAAGACCGAAGCATGAGCGCTCCGACCAACAGCGCCACAGACGCGGCCCGCGAGTACTACAACAGCGAGGACGCCGATAACTTCTACGCCACCATCTGGGGCGGCGAGGACATCCACATCGGGCTCTACGAGTCCGATGACGACTCCATCGCCGAGGCGAGCCGACGCACCGTCGAGAAGCTCGCCTCCGTCCCGCCGGAGATCAACGCAAAGTCGCGCGTGATCGATCTGGGCGCAGGCTACGGCGGCGCGGCACGCTACCTCGCACAGCGTTACGGCTGCGGCGTGACCGCGCTGAACCTCAGCGAGACCGAGAACGAGCGCCACCGCTCGATCAACACCGAACGCGGGCTCGATGACTACATCACCGTCGTCGACGGCTCGTTCGAGAAGATCGACGCCAAGGACGCCTCGTTCGACCTCGCGTGGTCGCAGGACGCGATCCTGCACGCCGGCGACCGCGAGGCGGTGGTGAAAGAGGTCGCCCGCGTGCTCGCGCCCGACGGGCGGTTCGTCTTTACCGACCCGATGCAGGCCGACGACTGCCCGAAGGGCGTGCTCGACCCGATCCTCGCGAGGATCAACCTGTCGAGCCTCGGCTCGCCGGGTTTCTACAAGAAGTCGTGCGAAGCCGCGGGGCTGGAGTTCAGGGGGTTTGAAGACCTGACCCACCAGCTCGTCCGCCACTACTCGCGTGTGCTCGAGGAGACAGAGAAGCGAGAGGAAGAGCTCCGGTCGATGGTCAGCTCCGACTACATCGAGAGGATGCGCAAGGGGCTGGGGCATTGGATCGAGGGCGGCGAGAAGGGCTGGCTCGCCTGGGGTGTCATGCACTTTGAGAAGCCGGCGTGAGCAGGAGCGGGGGCGGCCTGAAGCGCAACCTGCCGTTTCATCCGGTGGTCTTCCCCGTCTCGGTGGGGCTGATCATTGCGTTTGCGCTCTACGGGGTGCTGGCGCCGGGCTCGGCGGAGACCGTCTTCGGGCAGTTGAACACGGCGATCACCGGGCACTTCGGCTGGATGTACATCCTGTCGATGTCGGCCTTCCTCGTGTTTGTGCTGTTCGCGGGGCTGGGGCCCTGGGGCAAGGTCCGGCTGGGCAAGGACACCGACCGACCCGAGTTCGGCGTGCTGACCTGGCTGGCGATGCTCTTCAGCGCGGGGATGGGCATCGGGCTGCTGTTCTTCAGCGTCGCCGAGCCCGTGTTGCACTATGTCACGCCGCCGATCGGACGCGGACGGGACCTTGATGCCGCCCGGGCCGCGATGGGCATCACCTTCTTCCACTGGGGCCTGCACCCTTGGGCGTGCTACGCGCTGGTCGGGATGGGGCTGGCGTACTTCGGGTATCGCAAGGGGCTGCCGCTGAGCATCCGCTCGCTGTTCGTGCCGCTGCTGGGCGATCGCGTGCACGGGCGGATCGGCGACCTGATCGACATCATCGCGGTCGTGGCGACGCTGTTCGGTGTGGCGACCTCGCTGGGGCTGGGGGCGCAGCAGATCAACGCGGGGCTCTCGCACATCTTCGGCTTTTCCAATGGGGAAAGGACGCAGGTGATGCTCATCGGCATCATCACCGCGATCGCGACGGTGTCGGTCGTCACCGGGCTGCATGTCGGCGTGCGCCGGCTCAGCGAGGTGAACATGGTGCTGGCGGTCTGTCTGCTGCTGTTTGTTGCAGCAGCCGGGCCGACGCTCTTTGTCCTCAACGGGTTCGTTGAGAACATCGGCACCTACTTCCAGCAGCTCCCGGTCAACTCGTTCTGGACCGCGACCTGGGACGCGCCCGACCGCGAACGGTGGCTGGGAAGCTGGACCGTCTTCTACTGGGCGTGGTGGATCTCGTGGTCGCCCTTTGTGGGCATGTTCATCGCCAGGATCTCCAAGGGCAGGACGATCCGAGAGTTCGTCTGCGGCGTGATGATCATCGCGCCCCTGACGACCTTCCTCTGGCTGAGCGTCTTCGGCAACACCGCCCTGCACCAGCAGCTCTACAACCCGGAAACGGGCGTGCTCACCCCGCCCGAGCGCGACGCCCCGATCCGCGAAGGGAGCCTCGCGGACTTCTTGCACGACAGCGTCCCGGCGGAGGGGGCCGTGTCAGTTGCGACGGAGAGCCCGGCCGCCGGCGAGGCGACGGCGGAGGCGGTTGCGCCGCTGGTCCACCAAGTCAACTGGGGCAATGTCCCGGTCGCGCTCTTCGTGATGCTCGACGGGCTGCCCCTGGCGGCGATCACGGCGATGGCGGCGGTGCTGTGCATCACGCTGTTCTTCGTAACCTCGTCGGACTCGGCCTCGCTGGTGATTGACACGATCGCCTCTGGGGGCAAACCCCACCCTGCGCCCTGGCTGCGCGTGTTCTGGGCGGTCGCCGAGGGTGCGGTCGCGGCGGTCCTGCTGCTCGCGGGGGGGTTGGCGGCGCTCCAGGCGGGGGCAATCGCGACGGCCTTGCCGTTCTGCATCGTGCTCGTGGTCGGGGCGTTCGGGCTGGCCAAGGCCCTGAACGCCGACCCGGCGGTCGCACGGCTCCGGACCGACCCGTCCGCCACCGAAAAATCGAGCAGATAGCGGCCATTCGCGGGACTGGGAGGCGAGCGGCCGGGCCGGTGTGCGCCAATACTTGCGGCTTGATCCGGGCGAGCGTGTTCCGCCCTTTCCGCCGCCGAGTTTTCCCGCGCGAGGCTGCCCGATGGAGATGGCCTGGTACATCCCGCTGCTGATCTTCCTCGCCCGCATTTTGGATGTGCCGATCGGCACTTTCCGCATGATCGTGGTGATCAACGGCCAGAAGTTCCTGGCCGCGGTGCTCGGCTTCTTTGAGGTCATCATCTGGGCGCTGGCGGTTGGGGGCGTGATCAGCTTCCTGACCAACCCGTTCGCGCTGGTGGCGTACGGGGCCGGCTTCGCCACGGGCACGCTCATCGGTATGACGATCGAGAGCCGCATCGCCCTGGGCTACCGCGTGCTGCGGGTGATCAACTCCCGCCCGGAGATCGATGTCAGCTCCGTGATGCGGGGTGCGGGCTACAAGGTCACGCGGATCGAGGGCTCGGGCATGAAGGGCCCGGTCGAGGTTGCGTTCCTGGCGATCCCAAGGCGGAAGCTCCAGCAGACCTTGGAGATGGTCAGGGGCGTGGCGCCCGAGGCGTTCGTGTCGGTGGAGCGGGCCGACCGGGCCGCGGCGGCCGCCGAAACGCCCGCGGGACGGATCGCCTTCACCAGCTTCGGCAGATTCGGGGGCGTGCGCAAGTAGGCTCGGCCCACGAGAGGCCGGGCCAAGGGGGGTGTCGGATGTCCGTGCTGGCAGCCATCGGGGCGATCGTCGCCAGCCTCGTGCTCCTGACGCTCGGGGCCGAGCTGCTGGTGCGCGGGGCCTCGGGGCTGGCGCTGCGGGCGGGGCTCTCGCCGTTGTTTGTCGGGATGACCGTCGTCGGGTTCGGGACTTCCACCCCCGAGCTCGGCGCGAGCGTCACCGCGACGCTCGGGGGCGTGACGGACCTTTCTGTCGGCAATGTCATCGGCTCCAACGCCTTCAACATCGGGGTGATCCTCGGGATCACGGCGATCGTGCGCCCGATGGTGGTGCGTTACGCGGAGGTCCGACGCGAGGCGGTCTTGGGCGTGGCGGCCGCGCTCGTTCCTCTGCTGGCCCTCGCCGGGGCGGGCGCCATCCCCCGCTGGTCCGGGCCGTTGCTCGTGGTCGTGCTGATCGCGTTCCTCGCCGGCGCGATCCGGGCGGCTTCGAGGGCGACCCCGGGCGTGCCCGAGGTGACCGCCGACGAGCTGCCGATCCCCGCGCCGGCGAGCCGCCCGCCCGCGTGGCTGCTGGTGCTCCTGATCGCGGCGGGGCTTGTGATCCTGATCGGCGGCTCGCGCCTCTTGGTCTGGCAGGCGGTCGAGCTCGCCCGCGTGCTGGGCGTCAGCGAGCTGATGATCGGCCTGACGATCATCGCGGCGGGCACCTCGATGCCCGAGCTGGTCACGAGCGTGCTGGCGGCGGTGCGGGGTCAGGCCGACATCGCGGTGGGCAACATCCTCGGCTCGAACATCTTCAACGCGTTCGGGATCCTGGGGGTCGCCGCGACCATCGGCCCGCAGACGGTGCAGGCCCGTTCGTTCTGGCTGGATGTTCCGGCGGTCTTCATCCTGAGCGTCGCGCTCGTGCCGATCATGAAGAGCGGGGGGCGCATCTCGCGCCGGGAGGGCGGCCTGCTGCTGGCGGGCTTTGCGGCCTACATGGTGCTGCTGCTCATCGTCGAGCTGCGATAGGCGGGTCTCACTTGCCCGACAGCCCCGGGATGAACGGCATCAGGATCGAGATCGCGATGAGCAGGATGATGATGATCTCCAGCACCTCGAGCCTCTTGGTCGATTCGATCGTGCCGAGCTTGTCGTAGACGCTCTCGACGGTTTCGAGCTTGTGCAGCACCGCCGCGTCCCACTGGGGCAGGTTCATGCGGTCGGAGATCAGGCGGTACAGGCGGGCCATGTACTGCTCGCCCAGCAGCTTGATCCCGTTGTTGACGCCCTCGAAGAGCAGGGCCTTGTCGGTCGCGAGCTCCGCGAACTCCCGGATCGCCCGCGTGCCCTTGCCCAGCGGCCAGATCCTGGTCTTGAGGACCTTCTCCATCATCTCCCGCGACCGGTCGAGCATGTCGTCGAGCTGTTCGTCGAGCAGGCGCATCTCCAGGAGCTCGACATTGGCGTGCTGGAGGAGGCTGACGACATCGGCGGGCTCGGGGTCGAAGATCAGCGCCGCGTTCCAGTCGATGACCGTCAGGTCGCCAGAGCCGTAGCCCATTCGGGCGCCCAGTGTGTGCTCGATCTGCTGCTCGGAAAGCCCCCCGCCCTCGGCCTGGAGCGTCCGGGCGAGCAGCGTCCGGTGCGACACGAGCAGCCCCTCGGGCGTGACGCCTTCGGGCCATCGAAGCACGGAGATTGCGGCGTAGTCCTCGACCATCGCCGACAGCTCGTACTTGCTGATCGCCTCTTTGACCGACCCGGCCAGCGACTCGGCGCAGGACCGGGCCGCGTCGATCAACTCCTGGTTGTCGTACAGCGCGCGGGTCAGCTCGGCGAGGTCGGCGATGTCGGCGTCGAACGGGACGCGGAAGTTCACCCCGATCGCCCCGAAGTCGTACAGCGTGCACTCGACGGCCGGCTCGCAGGCCATCTGCGCGACCTTGATCGGGGCGACCTCGGCCGAGACGCGCAGGGGCGTCGGCTTGTACTCGAACCACGCGGGCGAGGGCCGCCGGATCCGGACGACGCTCCCCCGCACCCCGTCGCGGACGAGGGCCTCGGCACGGGCAAGGTCGATCCCGATCCCGACATCGAAGGCGAACAGGGCGTGGCAGACCCCCCCGACCCGCACCGGGCCGCCGGACACTCCTCCGGGAACACTCTGAGATGCCTGGCCGCTGGTTTCAGTCATCGCCGATCGCTTTCTGCCCTCCGGGCTTGCGGGGCTTGACATCCCCGCGCAACATCTACCATTACCATCGGCTTTCGCAGCCGCAAGTCAGCAGACACGAGCTCCAAGGGGCGTCCCCGCTTTGGTCCAACAGACACGACTCCCCCTGGAGATGCAGCCCCAGCCGACAGATGTCGCCTGCGGGCCGACCTGCCTGCACGCGGTCTACCGCTACTTCGGCGACGACGCCGAGCTCGCGGAGGTGATCGAGACGGTGCCGCGTCTGGATCACGGGGGAACATTAGCGGTGCTGCTCGGGGTGCACGCGCTGGGGCGGGGATATCGCGCCAGGCTGTACACCTTTAACCTGCACATGTTCGACCCGAGCTGGTTCCCCTCGATCGACGGCGGCCCCGCCGACCCCGCCCTGCTGTGCAACCGCCTCGCCAAACAGGCCGAGGCGAAGGGCGAGGGGCGCGATAAGCGCTTCGCCGCGGCGACGGAGGGTTACCTCGCCTTTCTCGAAGCCGGCGGCGAGATCCTCATGGAGGATGTGAGCTCGGCGCTTATCAGCTCGCACCTGCGAGACGGGCAGCCGCTCATCACCGGCCTGAGCTCGACCTACCTCTACCGCGTCCCGCGCGAGTACGGCCCCAACGACGATTCCGACGACATCCGGGGCGAGCCGGCGGGTCACTTCGTCGTCCTCTGCGGGCACCGGGGGCGCAAAAGGCGGCTGACCATCGCCGACCCGCTCGCCGAACGCCCGGGCGACCCCGCCCGCGTCTACGAGGCGCCGATGTCCCGCGTTGTCGCGGCGATCATGCTCGGCGTCCTCACCCACGACGCCAACCTGCTGGTGATCGAGCCGGCGGGCGATCGGAAGCCACCCGCCAAGAAGCGCCGCAAGAAAAGCCGAACGAAAAGGAAGCCGGCCCGATGAACGCCCTCGTCGTTGTTGATCGGCCCGAACGCTGGCCGCTGCATGTGCCGGGGACGGAGGTCGTCGCCTCGCGCGACTACCTGACCGACCCGCGCTTCGCGGCCATCCGGCGGGCGAAGGTCTTCAATCTCTGTCGGTCCTACCGCTATCAGTCCGCCGGTTACTATGTTTCGCTTCTGGCGGCGGCACGGGGTCACACACCCTGGCCATCGGTCGGCACGATCCTCGACTTCCGCCTCTCCCCGATCATCAGGATCGTCGGGCAGGAGCTGGACGAGCTGGTCCGCAAGAGCCTCGCCCCCCTCAAGTCCGACGCGTTCGAGCTGAGCATCTACTTCGGGCGCAACATGGCCCATCGGTACGACCGGCTCTCGCTGGCGCTGTTCAATCAGTTCCCCGCCCCTTTCCTCCGGGCGGTCTTCGTCAAAGAAGACAAGTGGAACATCGAGAGCGTTCGGATTATCGGCGCTGGCGAGATCCCCGAGGACCACAGGCCGTACGCCATCGAGCAGGCCCAGCGATTCCTCCACCGGCCCACGCGCCGGGGCGCCAAGAAGACCCAGGCACGCTACGACCTTGCGATCCTCGTCAACGAGCACGAGGAGATCCCGCCCTCCGACCCGCCTGCGATCAAGAAGTTTCTCAAAGCGGCCGAGGCCGCGGGGTTCAGGGCCGAGCTCATCCACGCCGATGACGCGGGCCGGATCGCCGAGTTCGATGCGCTCCTGATCCGTGAGACGACCGCCGTTGATCACCACACGTACAGGATCTCCCGGCGGGCCGAGGCCGAGGGCCTGGCGGTGATCGACGACCCGCACTCGATCCTCCGCTGCGCCAACAAGGTCTTCCTCGCCGAGCTGATGACCCGCCACGGGCTGGCGACGCCCGAGACCATCATCCTCTCCAAGGACCGCGTCCACCTCGTCGCCGAGAAGATCGGCTTCCCCTGCGTCATCAAACGCCCGGACGAGGCCTTCTCCCGCGGCGTCATCAAGGTCGACACCGAGGACGAGTTCCACGCCCGCATCGACGAGCTCTTCAACGGCTCAGAGCTCCTGATCGCCCAGGAATTCGCGCCCACCGAGTTCGACTGGCGCATCGGCGTGCTCGGCGGCGAGGCGATCTTCGCCTGCAAGTACTTCATGGCACGCAAGCACTGGCAGATCCTCCAGCACCACGACAAGGGCGTGCACGAGGGCGGGTTCCAGAGCTTCTCCCTCGACGATGCGCCCCGCGCCGTCGTCTCCATGGCCGTCAAGGCCGCAAGGCTCATCGGCGACGGGCTCTACGGCGTGGACATCAAGGTTCTTGGGGGCAAGCCCAAGATCATCGAAGTCAACGACAACCCGAGCATCGACTCGGGCGTGGAAGACAAAATTCTCGGCGACTGGCTCTACCGGCGCATCGTCGACCACCTGCTCGCCAAAATCGAATCGAGCCGCAGATGACAGACACAGCGCCGACCCCGGCCGACTACAGCTACCCCCTCGGACTCTTCGGAGGCTGCGGCATCGAGTTGGAGTACATGATCGTCGACGAGCGCACGCTCGATGTCCGCCCCGTCGCCGACGAGGTCATGAAGGCGATCGCCGGCGAGTACGCCACCGATGTCGAGCCCGACGGTGATGACGGCGTCATCGGCTGGTCCAACGAACTCGCCCTGCATGTCGTCGAGCTGAAAACCATCCGGCCCGTCGCCTCGCTGGAGGGATTGGCGGACCTCTTCCAGTCGCATGTCGCCAGGGTCGAGGAGGTGCTGGCGCCGATGGGCTGCCGCCTGCTGCCCGGCGCGACGCACCCGTGGATGGACCCGCACGCGGAGATGCGGCTGTGGCCCCACGAGTACTCGCCGGTGTACGAAGCGTTCAACCGCATCTTCGACTGCCGTGGGCACGGGTGGGCCAACCTGCAGTCCACGCACATCAACCTCCCCTTCGGTAGCGACGCCGAGTTCGCCCGCCTGCACGCGGCGATCCGTCTGGTCCTGCCCATCCTGCCCGCGCTCGCCGCGGCTTCCCCCGTCATGGACGCCAAACCGACCGCCTTCGCCGACGCGAGGCTGGAGGTGTATCGCTCTAACGCGCGTGCCGTGCCCTCGGTCAGCGGGCGGGTGATCCCCGAGCCGGTCTTTTCGAGGCGCGACTACGAGGGCGTGCTGCTGGCTGGGATCTACAAGGATCTTGAGCCGCTCGACCCCGACGGGATCATCCGCCACGAATGGGTCAACGCACGCGGGTGCATCGCCCGTTTCGACCGCGGCGCGATCGAGATCCGGCTGCTGGACATCCAGGAATGCCCCGCCTCGGACATCGCGGTCTGCGACATGGTGATCCGGGCCGTGCGGGCCCTCGCCGAGGAGCGTTGGGCGGGGCTGCAGGAGCTGCAAGCTTTCGGCATCGAGCCGCTGCACGCGATCCTGCTGGACTGCATCAAACAGGCCGAGCACGCGACGATCACCGATGCGTCGTTCCTGCGGGTCTTCGGGATCGACGCAGAGGGAAGCGGGGGCGTCACGGCCGGCGAACTCTGGCGCCACCTCGACGCCGAACTGCCAAAGACGCCCGGCGTCGATCCGCAGCCCCTGCAAGCCATCTTCACCCACGGCACGCTCGCTACCCGCCTCGTCCGATCGCTGGGGTGCGAACCCGACCGCGCCGCCCTACGCCGGGTCTACGGGTCGCTCGCCGACGCGCTCCGCAGCGGCACGCCCTTCGTGCCCGAGGGTTGACCGCCATGGCCGCGCCGACTCCCGCCCGCGACTTCTTCCTCATGCTCTCGTGCGAGCACGCGGGCAACCGTGTGCCCGAGGCGTGGTCGGAGGCCTTCGCAGGCGCCGAGGCCGACCTGAATTCGCACCGGGGTTGCGACGAGGGCGCGCTTCCCCTCGCGCTGCGGCTCGCCTCCGACCTCGGGGCGCCGCTGCTCCTCTCGACCGTCTCGCGCCTCGTCGTCGAGCCGAACCGCTCGCTCGACAACCCCGGCCTCTGGTCGGAGTACACGCGGGGGCTGCACGACGACGACAAGCGGGAGATCCTCGCCGAGCACTACACGCCGCTGCGGTCGCGGGCGGTGCAGCTCGTCGACCTCGCCTCCCGGGCGGGCATGACGATGCTGCATCTTTCGATCCACTCCTTCACGCCGGTCTTCGAGGGCGTGCGCCGGAGCGTCGAGGTGGGCGTGCTCTTCGACCCGGTCCGCAAGGCCGAAAAACGCCTCGCCGAGCGCTGGATCGAGGCGATCCGCGGGCTGGGCCTCGACGCCCGGGCCAACGAGCCGTACGAAGGCGTCGCCGACGGCCACACCACCGCCCTGCGCCGACAGTTCCCGTCCTGGATGTACATCGGTCTCGAACTGGAGGTCCGCAGCGACCTGCTCACCGACCCCGCCGCGGCGGAGGCCCTGGCCGCCCGGCTGGGCCGGACGCTTCTAGACTCGATGCACGAGTAGCCACCAACCCTCTCGGAGGTCACCCTTGAGCATCAAAGCCTTCATGGACGAGCATTACCGCCACTTCAACGCCGCGACGACGGTCCGCGCCGCCAAGGCGTGGAACGACCACCTCGACCGGGGCGGGACGATGTTCCTGACGCTGGCTGGGGCGATGAGCACCGCCGAGCTCGGGCGCTCGCTCGCCGAGATGATCCGCAAGGGCAAGGTGCACGCGATCAGCTGCACCGGGGCGAACCTTGAAGAGGATGTCTTCAACCTCGTCGCCCACGACCACTACCGCCCCGTGCCCAACTACCGCGAGCTGACCGCCGAAGACGAGCAGGCCCTGCTCGACGAGGGGCTCGCCCGCGTCACCGACACCTGCATCCCCGAGGAGGAGGCGATCCGCAGGATCGAGGGCTCGATGATGCGTCTGTGGAAGGAGGCCGACGAGAAGGGCGAGTCGCTCCTGCCGCACGAGTTCTTCTACCGCCTGCTGCTCTCGGGCGAGCTGGAGGCGCAGTACCAGGCCGACCCGAAAAACTCGTGGCTGCTCGCCGCGGCCGAGAAGAACATCCCCCTCTTCGTCCCCGGCTGGGAGGACTCGACCCTCGGCAACATCTTCACCGCCCGCAACATCGAGGGCGAGCTCTCGCGCACGACCATCATCCGACCCGGCGTCGATTACATGGTCAGCCTCGCCAAGTGGTACAAGGAAATCGCGCCGAAGGGCTCGGGCGTCGGCTTCTTCCAGATCGGCGGCGGCATCGCCGGCGATTTCCCCATCTGCGTCGTCCCGATGCTCAACTTCGACCTGAAGCAGGATGTGCCCGTCTGGTCGTACTTCTGCCAGATCGGCGACTCGACGACGAGCTTCGGCTCGTACTCGGGCGCCGAGCCGGGCGAGAAGATCACATGGGGCAAGCTGGAGAAAGACACGCCGCGCTTCATGATCGAGTCGGACGCGTCGATCGTCGCGCCGCTGATCTTCGCGTATGTGCTGGGGTGGTGAGGGTTCGGCGACGCTCAGCACAGCCTGGGCAACAGGCGTCCACGCAAGCCACGCTCGCGTGCGGACCATGAGCTTTGTCCCTCCGGCGACGCGGCTTCAGCCATACGCCGAATGACCTTTGGGAAGTCAAGGTCCGCCTTCAGCCCGAGCATGGGCATCAGCACCGGCGCCGGCAGTTTCGACGACGGTTCCAGTTCCCACCAGACCTGTACGGTCGAGCCGTTCCCGGCCGGTCGAACCTCCCAGCCGCCGCGCATCGAGCGGGCGGGGAAGGGAAAGCCGGGCTCGTCGGTCAGGAAGCGGACGGTGAAGCCCTCTCCCTCCCGGAACTCTGTACATTCTTCGCTCCAGTGCCTCCCGGCGCGATCGGTGCAGGACCTCACCGCGCCGGGGCCCGGCTCGCGGTCGTCCAGCACGCACGAATCCTGAAGCATCGGCATGTACCGATGGATGTCGCCGATCCGCCCGATCACGCCCCACATCGCCGCGGTGGGCGCATCGACGCCGACAAGGATGCAGTGGCGGTACACGCCACTCCGCACGCGGTGCGCCCTGCCGATCCCGATCATTTGCACGATTCCGAAGCCCAGCACGACAGCCGCGACGCCCAACGCCAGGATCGCCCCGCCCCGGGAGAACACGCCGGGGACCAGCAGCAGCACGACCGTCCCCGCGACCCAGGCGAAGTCCGCGAGGCTGGCGTACAGCGCGCGCCAGGTCGCCACGCGTCTGCGTGTCGCCTGGTGGAGCAGGTCCGCGCCAAACACGAGCAGGCCGGCGCCGATCGCGACAAGCACCCACGAAGGCCACCCGCCGAGCCACCCCCCGACGAGCCGGGGCATCGAGACAAGCAGGGAGGCCGAGATCAGCGAAAACACAGCGTTGCCGGCGAGCGCGAGGCGCAGCGTCCGCGTGTCGGAGCGATGCATCATTTGGATGTTCCTTTCGGTGTGTCCGGCGGGGTGAGCGGTTTCAGCCCGCGTCCTCTTCCTCGCGACCGAAGTCGAAGATCATGCAGTGCCCGCCGCCCCAGACGGGGTAGACCACATCGCAGCGGTACCCGATGAACTCGCCCGCGTCCCAGCCCAGGCGGTCGAAGAGGTGGCCGAGCAGTTCGGTGTAGCGGGGGTAGGCCGCGTGCGCGATATTGGCGATCCCCGGCTGGAGCACCTCGAGCTTGGGCGTGACGGGAAAGCGGTCCAGCCAGCGGAGCTCCTGCGTCTCGGCGAGGTTCGGCTGCACGCTGTAGACCCCGACGCTGGGGATGCACGCGCGCGCCAGCGAGCGGTGCAAGAGCACATCGAAGATCAGCCGCTTGGCGGGGAACCGCCCGAGCATCCAGACCTCGTGCAGCGGGGGCTTGCCCCCGGCGGGGTGTCTCTGCGCCGCGTCCGTCCGTCCCGCCGCGACGACATCGATCGGGCGGTCCGGGTCCATCTCCTTGGGGTCTACAAGGAAGACGGTCTTGTTGCCCGGCCCCCTCGATGTGATGACCGGCAGTGGCTCGGAGCTGAACTCCGGCAGCACAAGTCCCTGGCTTCGCCCCTTGACAGGCTCACGCTCGAGCGTGCTGTACGAGCCGGTTCCCGGGTCTTCCGACGCGCTCATGTCCGAGAACCACAGGAACGAGAACGGCATCGCGTCCCGGCGCACATGGTGCCCGAGGAACCCGCGGAGCTGGGCCGAGTCCATCAGCCCCGGCTCGCCCGGCGTTGGGCGGAAGGCGAAGGTTGCCAGGCTCACCTCTGAATGCTGGCCGGTGAGCTGGCGCCCGCTCTCAAAGAGCTGGGTCCGTAGCGTCAGTTCGCTGTCGGCCTCGCCCGGCGTCGTCGCGGGGGTCCCCGGCGCGGTCCGCATCCGCCGGAGCAGCTTGCTGCGGCTGGGCCCCATCGTCCGCACCCCCTCGGCGAAGCGGTCGACCGCCGCCTCGACCGAATCGATCGATGAGTCGTCCAGGTCCTCCCCCTCGCGGAGGGAGCCGACAAACCGGCGGAGCCCCTGGACCCCCGGCAGGCGGGTCACCAGCTCCGGGCCCGGAAAGGGGCCGCTCACGGCCGAGACGATCCGCTGGCAGGTGGTCCGCTCGACGCCGAGGTGGCGGGCCATGCCGCTGGCGCCCCGCGCGGGCTCGGGCAGGGCGAGGATGGCCGAGCGGAGCTCGCCGTGGAGGCGCCTTGCGATGCGATCGAGGGCGGAGCGTTCCTCCTGGGAGAGGGGCTCCTGGGTGGGGGACTCGGCGTCGCGGCCCTCCCAGGGGACTTCGATCGGTCTTTGATTGGATGTTGGGCCGGATGTTGGACGCATGTTTGTCTGAGGTATCGGCGGAGTGCCGCAACCCCGTCCGGAGGTGGGCGGAAAAAATCTCTGAACTGTGCTCAGCATACCTCGGGTCGTGCCCGAGCACAAGCGGATTCCGGCGATCAGCACATTATTTGACCCCGTGCAGGACTTTCGGGACTTTGAAAGGAAATTTCTCGAATTCCAAAGAACCGCTTGGCGCAACCTTCGGACGGATGTATGCTGAGCACAGTTCAGAACACCCGCCCGGCAACCCGCCTCGCGGGCAGGAGAGCGGACGCCGGCAACCGGTTCCGGCGGTTTGCAGAAGAGAGACAAGACACCATGACCGGAGGAGATCCAGAGATGAAGAAGATTGCTTGCTCGATGACCGCCCTGCTGTTGGCCGCCGGTTCCGCCTCGGCCATCCCCGTGTACAGCAACATGACCAACCCGTCGGGCGGGTTCAACATCACCAACTTCGACAATCAGGTCCTGCTGGACGATCTGTTGATCGCCGGCGGCGGTGAGTTGCAGGACATCACCGTGACGATGAGCTTTTCCGGCGGCGGCTTCGGCGGCCCCAGCTCGATCAGCATCGGCGCCGATGTCGCCCTTTATCTCGACGACGGGGACGGCCAGCCCCAGATCATCGACGGCACCGATGTGCTCCTGTGGAACGGCGTGATCGAGCCGACGACCGTCGGCCTCGGTCAGACGCTCTTCCCCACGCTGGACATCAGCCCGGGCGTCATGGTCAACGCCGGTGACCGGCTCTGGCTGGGCATCCGGTACCACACCGATGCGACGAGCTTCGTGAACTTCGGCACCGAGATGTACGACGATTTCACCGTCGGCTCCAGCGACAACAACATCTACATCCTCGATCTGGACAACAACAACCAGGTCTCTCCCTTCCCGGCTACGGGCGGGGGCATGGGCGCGATCCTGACGGTCGTGCCCGCCCCCGGCGTGCTCGCACCCCTCGCGGTCGGCGGCCTCTTCGTGACGCGCCGTCGCCGCTGACTCCCCAGCTCCGTCGCGGCGGAAACGGCGCGACGGGGTTTACCCCACCCCCGAAGACGCAGCGCCCCGGGCCACGGGGCTGCGCGTCAAGCAACAGATGGAGAACATCAGGCATGAACGGTTTGCATCCAACGGTTCCAGGCGTCGCTCTCGCCATGCTTCTGGCTTGCGGCTCGGCTCTCGCGCTGCCGCACGCTGAACTCACCGACCTCGGTTCGTTCGCCGGTGCGCCCGACGACATGAAGCCCCGCGCGGTCAATGTCGACAACCGGACCGTGATCGTCGAAGGCAACCTGCCCGACGGCCAGAGCGGGACGCAGTGGCAGGCCGCGAGTTTCAGCTTCGATACCGGCGCCTACACCCCGATCCCCGCGATCGGCGGCGACCTTCGGGCCGCGTCGTACAACGCCGAGACTCTCGTGGGTTGGATCTGGGGCGAGGATCCGATCGAGCCCGGACGCTTCTCGGCCTTCGGCTTCTACTACGAGCAGGGCGATCCCGCGGCGAGCATCGTGCCCAACGACTATGTCCGCACCTCCAGCAACGCGTGGGGCGTCAGCCCCGACGGGCGCTACATCGTCGGGTACAAGAACTACGCCCGCTACTTCGACCCCTGTTGCCCGACCTACATGGACGCCTTTATCTGGGATCTGCAGACGATGAGCTCGCCGCTCACCCTGCCGGACATCGTGGGCGGCGTCGGGCGCACCAGCGCCACAGGCGTCAGCGCCGACGGCGGACTGATCGCCGGGTTCGCCGAGTACTCCGACGAGGAGGCTGTCTCGGTGATCTGGACGGCGACGGGCGACAGCGCGGTGATCGATGTGCCGGGCTCGATGAGCAGCCGATTCATGGTGATGAGCCCCGACGGACGCTACGCCGCGGGCTTCGCCCTGATGTATGTCGGCCCCGGGATGTTCGAGTACCGCGAGGACGCGTTCATCTACGACCTTCAGGAGCAGGCCGTCACGATCCTCGGGCAGACGCCCCAGCCCTTCAAGGGCGCGATCCCGACCTGGATCTCGGGCGACGGCAAGACGGTCGTCGGCACACTCGACCGCTACGGGTTCTACGACTTCCCCGCCGGCGCGGCGTTCATCTGGACCGAAGCGCACGGCCTCGAACTTCTGGCCGACCACATCATCGACCACTACCAGGGCATCGATCCCTCGGCGTTCTTGGAGCTCGAGACCGCCAACGGCGCCTCGCCGGACGGAAGCGTGATCGTCGGCGTCGGGATCGACGGCGACTACAACCGCTTCCCCTACGCCGTCCGCCTGGGCGTGGACGCTCCGTCCTGCCCGGCCGACCTTACCGGCGACGGTGTTGTGGACGCCGACGACTTCTTCCTGTTCCTCCAGCTCTTCGCGGCGGGCGACAGCCGCGCCGACTTTAACAACGACGGCGTGATCGACGCCGACGACTTCTTCGCCTACCTCTCGGCGTTCGCCGCCGGCTGCTGATTCCCCCTCTGCCCGGCGCGGTGGAAACGCCGCCGCCGGGGTTTACCCCCGAAGCCGCCGGAGACCCGGCGCAACACGACGGGAAGGAGATCCCATGGTGATGACCAGACGATCGCTCGCGACTCTGACGCTGCTCTGCGCCGGCGCCGCGCACGCGACGCCCCAAGCCGAACTGATCCTGCTGGAAGACCTGCCGGGCGCCCACAACGGGATGGCGCTCCGCGCCGTCAGCGCCGATGGCGAGACCGTGACGGGCCAGGCGTTCTTCTACGGCGCCCCGAGCCCGAGCGGGCCGCAGCTCATGCGTTTCAATGTCCAGACGGAGGAGTTCACGCTGCTGCCCGCGACGGGGGGCGACCTGCGGTCGGCCTCCGCCAACGCGCAGACCGCCTTCGGCGTGACATTCACCGAGGATCCGTGGGATCCCGGACGCTTCGGCCTGTTCGGCTGGTTCTTCCGCGACGGCGACACCGACAAGACCCTCGTCCCGAACCAGTTTCCCAACACCTTCAGCGAGGTCTGGCGGGCCAGCGCCGACGGCTCGACCATCGTCGGAATGATCAACTTCCAGCGGATCTTCAACCCCTGCTGCGATGAGTTCTCAGACGCGTACTTCTGGGATCTGGACACGATGCAGGCGCCGCAGACCCTGCCCGACCTCGCCAGCGGCTCGGGGCGCACCGCCGCGACCACCGTGAGCGCCGATGGCCAGCTTTTCGCGGGCTTCGCCCAGTTCTTCGACGAGACTGCGGCCGCGGTCATCTGGGACCGCTCTGGCGGCCTCGCCCGCGTCGAGGTGCCCGGCAGCGACAGCGAACGCTTCATCCACATGAGCGCCAACGGCCGATTCATCGCCGGCTTTGCGCTCATGGACTCGGGGGGCGGCTTCGGTGACTTCCGCGAAGACGCCTTCATGTTCGATGTCCAGACGCAGACGCTGACCATGCTCGGCCAGACGCCCGCGCCGTTCAAGTCCGCCAGCCCGACATGGGTCGCCGACGACGGCAGCACCGTGATCGGCATCCTCGATCAGTTCGGCTTCTACGACAACCCGTCCGGCGACGCGTTCATCTGGACAGAGACCGGCGGCCTTGAGCGGCTGATCGACCATGTCGAGGCCAACTACCAGGGCGTCAACTTTGACGCCTACCGCGCCCTGAGCACCGCCTACGCCGCAGGCGACGGCAAGACGATTGTCGGCAACGCGCTGACGCAGGACGGGTGCTGCATGGTCCCCTATGTGCTCCGTCTGGGCGTGGACGCTCCGTCCTGCCCGGCCGACCTTACGGGCGACGGTGTGGTCGACGCCGACGACTTCTTCCTGTTCCTCCAGCTCTTTGCCGCGGGCGACAGCCGCGCCGACTTCAACAACGACGGCGTGATCGACGCCGACGACTTCTTCGCCTATCTCGCCGCGTTCGCCGCGGGGTGCTGAGGCGTTGCGGGATCTGAATCTGGCTCTCCTTTGAAGCGGTCGCCCGACGGACGAGAACCCCCGTTCCGTCGGGCGGCCGTTTTTCAGAGTTGCAGATCCCGATAACCGATCGGGACGCTGCTGCGGCGGGAATCGGGTGTATGGTTGTCTGACATTGGGTAGGCGACGATTGGAGAATTACGACAATGCGGATGAAGCTCGCGCCGACGCTGACGCTCGTGGTTGCCGCTGGGGCCGCAAACGCTCTGGCCGACCAGGCCGCTCCCGAGGGAGCCGTGCAGTGGAAGAACCCCGGGACGGGCGTCGTGCTCTCGCCCGTGGCCGATGGGGCAGCGCTTGCGGCGGCCGAGGGGCCGGTGCTCGTCCGCCTCGCTTCCACGCCCGACGCTTCGGAGCGGGCGGAACTGCACGCCGCGGGTTTGCACCTGCTGGCGCCGCTCGGCGATGGGTTCTACTTCGCCCGCATCGACGGGGCTTCGTTCGACGCGGCGGGTATCGTCGGGCGGGTAGTCGCCTCTGGCGATGTCACGCCGGACATGAAGCTCCACCCGCAGCTCGCCGGTGAAGAGCCCTCCGCGTGGGTCACGCTTCCGGCAGGAACCCGCGAGGGAGCGGGCGAGTTGCTTGCGATCAATGTCGTGCTCCATGCCGACCGAACGCCCGATCTGACCGCGATCGACGCGGTCGAGGCGGCGGGAGGGATCGTCCGCGACACGGCTCCCAGCGTGCGCACGCTCGTGGTCGAAGCGCCCGCCGACGCGATCGGTGGCATCGCAAGCCTCGCCGATGTGCAGTGGATCGAGCCGGCGCTGCCCCCCATGGACCCGATGATGCTCAACGACGGCAACCGCGCGCTCACGCGGGCCGACATCGTGCAGGGCCCCGCGTACAGCCTCGACGGCTCGGGCGTGGATGTGATGGTCTTCGATGTCGGCGTCGCCCGGCCGACGCATGCCGACTTTACAGGGCGGGTCTCGACCTATCAGCCCGGCGCGAATGCCTCGGCCCACGCTTCGCATGTTGCGGGCACCGTCGCGGGCGCCGGCGTCGCCTCGGAGGGCAAGTTCGCCGGCATGGCGCCCAACGCAGCCATCCACTCATGGACCTTCGTCGGCGGTTCGGGCGGCATCAACCTCTACGACAACCCCGGCAACACCGAGAGCGCCTACACCGACGCGATCTCGCTCAGCCCCGTCGTGATCTCCAACAACTCCATCGGCAGCAATGTCAGTATCAACGGGCACGACTGCGCGATCATGGGCGATTACGGCGTCACCTCGGCGCTGATCGACAACATCGTGCTCGGCGACCTCGGTCGGCCGATGATCGTTTTCTGGGCCGCCGGCAACGAGCGGTCGCAGTCGCGGTGCCTCACCAGCGGGATGGGCCAGTACTACACCGCCCCGCCCCCGGGCACCGCCAAGAACTGCATCACCATCGGCGCGGTAAACTCCGATAACGACACGATGACAAACTTTTCGAGTTGGGGCCCGACCGACGACGGCAGGCTCCACCCCGACATGGTCGCGCCGGGCTGCGAGGAGGGGGGCGTCGGCCGGGTCACCAGCACGGGCCAGGGCTCGGACATGGCCTACTCCACCATGTGCGGCACATCGATGGCCTCGCCGACAGCAGCGGGCCTTGGCGCGCTCTTCGTGCAGGACTACCGCGCCCGTTTCCCCGGCGAGGGTGAGCCGACCAACGCGATGGTCAAGGCCGTCTTCGCCCATACCGCCGTCGACCTCTTCGAGCCCGGGCCGGACTACAAGAGCGGCTACGGCTCGGTCCGGATCGATCGCGCGATCGACCAACTCCGCAGCGGGAACTTCGCCTCCGGATCGGTCGACCAAGGGCAGACGCAGCGTTTCCGCGTGAGTGTCCCCGCGGGCGCGAGCGAGCTGAAGGTCACCATCGCGTGGGACGATGTGCCCGGAACGCCGAACACCATCCCCTCGCTCGTCAACGACCTCGACCTCCGCCTGATCGATCCCGGCGGCGTCGTGCACTACCCGTGGCGGCTCGACCCGCAGAACCCGTCTTCGCCCGCGACCCGCGACGGGCCCAACCGTGTCGACAACATCGAGCAGGTCTTCGTCGAGAACCCCGCGCCCGGCGAATGGGTCGCGGAAGTTGTCGGCCACGAGGTGCCGCAGGGGCCGCAGGCGTTCTCGATCGTCGGTTCGCCGGACCTCGCGGCATCCGGCGTGCGTCTGATGCAGACGATTGAGTTGCCGCCCGATGTGCCCGCCGCCGAGCCGACGGCCCTGCCGATCCGGCTTACGGCGTTCGAGGACAATGTCGTGCCCGGCTCAGCGCAGCTTCGGTACCGAACGGGCTCGGGCTCGTTCCAGAGCGTGCCTCTGGAGTCGGTCGAGGGCGGCATGCACCGGGGTGTGCTGCCCGGCCTCGGCTGCGAGGGTGTCGTCGAGTATTACTTCACCGCTGAGGGCGTCGAGAGCGGCGTGACCACCTACCCCGCAGGCGGCGCGGCCGACCCGCTCAGCGCAGACATCGGCGAGTGGGTCGAGATCTTCTACGACGACTTCGACACCGACAGAGGGTGGACCGTCGGTGCGCCCGGCGACACCGCGACATCCGGCGTCTGGACGCGGATGGTTTCAGAGCCCACGCCTGCTCAGCCCGGCACACCGATCGTCGGTGAGAAGGTCTGGGTGACCGACGGTCGGTCGGGGCTCTTCACCGGCACGCACGCCGTCAGCGGGGGCGCGACGACGCTCTTCTCGCCGGTCTTCGACCTCGCTGAACACGAGGGCGCCGAGATCTCCTACTGGCGCTGGTACAGCAACAACCGGGGCTTCCCCTCCGACGATGTCTTCGAGATCGACATCTCCTTCGACGCCGGGCAGACATGGACGAACGCCGAGACCCTCGGCCCGTCGGGCCCGGGCAGCCAGGGCGGCTGGTTCTTTGCCGACTGGTCGGTGGCGGAACTCGGCGAGCCGACGAACAGCGTGCAACTGCGTTTCGTTGCCTCAGATTTCGGCTCACCCTCGATCGTCGAAGCCGCGCTGGACGCGTTCCTGATCCGCGAGTTCGTCTGCGAGGCTTCGGCCCCCTGCCCGGCGGACTGGAACGGCGACGGCGTGGTCGACGCCGACGACTTCTTCGGCTTCCTGACGGGCTTTGCCAACGGCGACCCGAGGGCGGACTTCAACGGCGACGGCGTGATCGACGCCGACGACTTCTTCGCGTTCCTCGCCGCCTTCGCTCAGGGCTGCTAACAGGCGGACAGGGTCCGGTTCGGGGATCGGGGTCTCCGGCGGGCCCGCCCGGTAACTTCTTGACGCGCTGATGATGTTCTGTTAAGTTCCGTTCGGTCGCGCGTCGGGTCTGGTTCCGTGGGTCCGCCGTCGTTGCGGCTGAGAGTTTCGGTGCTCAAAGGAGAACCTCGTGGTGAACAGAACAAAGCTGTTTGGTGTGTCTGCGTGCGCTGGGTTGGTCGCCGCGTCCGGCGCTTCGGCGCAGTTGACGGCGTACGACAACCTCGGCCCGGGCAATGAGTTCGACGCCACGCATGGCATGGTTACTCGTGGACCGGACGCATCGACGCTCTCGCCCTGGGCGGCGTTCTTCGGCATCCCCGTCGAGGCGAGCGGCGGCATTGTTGAAGTTTCGTTTCCGCTGCTTCTCAACAACCAGAACAATCTCTTCTGGTTCCAGGTCTACCAGGACGATTTCGGCCAGATCGGCCCGCTGGTCGGCGAGCACGAGGTCTTTGCCGATCCGAACATCGGTGTCAGCACCTTCCAGTTCGACGGCTCGATCAACCTCGAACAGGGCACGACCTACTGGATCGGCATCATGCCGGGGCCGGCCAGCCACGGCACCTGGCACTGGAACAACTTCGGCGAGACCAGGAGCCGCTGGGCCTGGCGCGGGCCGGATACTTGGAGCTTCTTTTCCAGCACCGGCATGGCCGGGCTGCGCATCATGGTCGACGCCGCCGGCCCGACCTGCCCGCCCGACCTCAACGGCGATGGCGTGGTCGACGCCGACGACTTCTTTCTCTTCCTGCAGCTGTTCGCCGATGGCGACCTGCGAGCCGACTTCAACAACGACGGCGTGATCGACGCGGACGACTTCTTCGAGTTCCTCAACGCGTTTGCGCAAGGGTGCTGAATGGACTGGCCGAATTCTGTTCGGAGCCGGAATCTCCGCCGGATAACTTCTTGACGCGCAGATGAGGTTCTGTTAAGTTCCGTATTGGACGGGGTGCCGGGTCTCGTCACCGTGGGTCCGCTGTCGGAGTGGCGGAGAGTTTCGATATTCAAAGGAGAGCGTCGTGATGAACAGAACAAAGCTGTTGGGTCTGTCTGTGTGTGCAGGGTTGGTCGCCGCGTCAGGTGCTTCGGCGCAGACGACCGCCTACGACAACATGGGCCCGGGCAATGAGTTCGACGCCATGGCGGGCATGCTCGTTCGCGGGCCCGATGTCGGTGTTCCGTGGGCCGCGTTCTTCGACATCACCGCTGAGGCGAGCGGCGGCATCGTCGAGGTCTCGTTCCCGCTGCACCACAACAACCACAACAACCAGTATTGGTTCCAGGTCTACGAGGACGATTTCGGGCAGATCGGTGCGCTGGTCGGCGAGCACGAGGTCACCGGCGATCCGGACAACGGTCTCAGCACCTTCCAGCTCGACGGCACAATCAACCTCGAGCAGGGCACGGTCTACTGGATCGGTGTCTTGCCGGCCATGAACAGCCACGGTACCTGGCGCCGGAACAACTTCGGCGAGACCAAGAACCGTTGGGCCTGGCGCGGCCCCGACACATGGACCCTGTTCTCTAACAGCCAAGTGAGCGCGCTCCGTGTCATGGTCGGTGCCACTGTCCCGGCCTGCCCGCCTGACCTCAACGGCGACGGCGTCGTCGCCGCCGACGACTTCTTCCTCTTCCTCCAGCTCTTCGCAGATGGCGATATGCGAGCCGACTTCAACAACGACGGCGTGATCGATGCCGACGACTTCTTCGAGTTCCTCAACGCGTTCGCAATCGGCTGCTGAATGTCGGGAGGAAAAGAGTTTGGATGCCGCCTGAAAATGGCATCCTGCGCGGAAACTGTTGACGCGGCGGAGTGGTTCTGTTAAGTTCGCCGCAGATGAGGCGATGGGTCTCGTCACCGTGGGCCGCCGTCGGAGTGGCGGAGCGTTTGGGTAGTGAAAAGGAGATTCTTGTGGTGAACAGAGCAAAGCTGTTTGGTGTGTCTGTGTGCGCTGGCTTGATCGCCGCATCCGGTGCTTCAGCGCAATCGACGGCGTACGACAACCTCGGCTCTGGCAACGCGTTTGAGCCGGGGACGGGCATGCTCGTCCGCGGGCCCGATGTCGGAGTTCCGTGGGCCGCGTTCTTCGACATCACCGCCGAGGCGAGCGGCGGCATCGTCGAGGTCTCGTTCCCCCTGGCCCACAGCAATCAGAACAACCAGTTCTGGTTCCAGGTCTACCAGGACGACTTCGGGCAGATCGGTGCGCTCGTCGGCGAGCACGAGGTCTCCGGTGATCCGGCCAACGGCCTCAGCACCTTCCAGTTCGATGGTTCGACGAGCCTCGACCAGGGCACGACCTACTGGATCGGCATCATGCCCGCGATGGACAGCAACGGTACCTGGCGGCGCAACTCGTTCGGCGAGACCAAGAACCGCTGGGCCTGGCGAGGTCCTGGTACCTGGACCCTCTTTGCGAACAGCAACATGAGTGGCCTGCGCATCATGGTCGACGCAGCCGGCCCGACCTGCCCGCCGGACCTCAACGGCGACGGCGTGGTCGACGCTGACGATTTCTTCCTCTTCCTGCAGCTCTTCGCCGCGGGCGACCTCCGGGCCGACTTCAACAACGACGGCGTGATCGATGCCGACGACTTCTTCGAGTTCCTCAACGCATTTGCTGCGGGCTGCTGAAGTCGCTTCAACCGCTCACCGATCGGAGTAGACCATGGCACAGTTACGAAGACGCGGGGCAACGGCGTCGACCATCGCGATTTCAATCGCAGTGCTCGCGTCCGGCGCTCACGCAATCGAGACCGCCTTTGACAACATGGGGCCGGGCAACGAGTTCGAGTCGCTCGGCATGGTTGTCATGGGGCCGGACGCAGGCCAGCCGTGGGGACCTTTCTTCCGCATCGTTCCTGAGGCGAGCGGCGGGATCACCGAGATCACCTTCCCGCTGATCCATCGCGGCAGCGACGATCTCTTCTGGTTCCAGATCTACGAAGACAGTTTCGGCGAGCCCGGCACGCTCTTGGCCGAATGGGATGCGCCGAACTCTCCGAACATCGCGGACCTTCCGCTGAGTATCACGGCGGACGGATCGGTCCAACTCGAGCAGGGTGTCGTCTACTGGATGGGCATCATGCCCGGCTCCAATAGTTGGGGCGCCTGGCTGCGGAACTCGTTCGGTCACACCAATGACCGCTGGGCTTGGCGTGGCGGGCCCGGAACCTGGACGCTCTTTCCAAACAGCAACATGAGTGCTCTGCGCGTCATGGTCAGCTCGGGCACGGCCTGCCCGCCCGACCTCAACGGCGACGGCGTGGTCGACGCCGACGACTTCTTCCTCTTCCTCCAGCTCTTCGCAGATGGCGATATGCGAGCCGACTTCAACAACGACGGCGTGATCGATGCCGACGACTTCTTCGAGTTCCTCAACGCGTTTGCGATCGGCTGCTGACGCGGCCATGTCCTGCCGACTCCACAAGGACAAGGACGCCGGGCGCTGCCGCCCGGCGTCCTGTCCTTTGTGTCGGTCTTCGGCAAACTCTCGGGCGGTCTTAATCCCTGTCCGGCCTGGTCATCTTCGCCGGGTCGAGGAGCTTTTTGACCTCCGCCGCGGAGATTTCGCCCGATTCGAGCACGAGCTCTCGGATGGTCTTGCCTTCCTTGAAGGCCTGGTAGGCAAGCGCCGCGGACTTGTCGTACCCGATCGCCGGCACGAGGCTCGTGCACATCGCCAGCGAGCCCTCGATGAGCTGCTCGCACCTCGCCTCGTCGGGCTCGAGATCGGCCAGCAGGTTCTCATTCATCACGCGGCACGCGCCCGCCAAGAGCCCGATCGAGTCCAGCGTCGCCTCGGCCATCACCGGCATCGCCACATGCAGGTCGAGCAGGCCGCCGACCCCGCCGAGGCCCGCCGTGGTCACCGTCGCGTCGTTGCCGATCACGCGGCAGCAGACCATCACCACCGCCTCGCAGATCACCGGGTTCACCTTGCCCGGCATGATCGACGAGCCCGGCTGCACCGCCGGCAGCTTCAGTTCACCGATGCCGCAGCGGGGGCCGCAGCCCATCAGGCGGATGTCGCCGGCGATCTTCGAGAGACTCACCGCGACTGTCTTGAGGTGCCCGGCGAGTTCGACGGTTGCGTCGCGCGTGTGCTGGGCCTCGAAGTGGTTCTTCGCCTCGCGGAAGACCGGGCCGGAACCCTTCGCCTTGCCTTTGCCGGCGCAGGCCTCGGTCAGCGCCTCGGCGACCTTCTTGCCGAAGTCCTTGTGCGTGTTGATGCCGGTGCCGACGGCTGTGCCGCCCAGGGGCAACTCTGAAAGCGCTTCGAGTGCCCGCGTCAGCCTTGCTTCTGCGAGGCGCATCTGGCGGGCGAAGCCGGAGAACTCCTGCCCGAGTCGGATCGGCGTCGCGTCCTGCATGTGCGTGCGCCCGATCTTGACGATCTTGTCCCACGCCTTGGCCTTGGCCTCCAGCGCCTCGGCCGTGGCGCGGACCGCGGGCAGCAGGTCGCGGTGGATCGCCAGGGTCGCCGAGACATTCATGGCGGTGGGGAAGGTGTCGTTGGACGACTGCCCCATGTTCACATGGTCGTTGGGGTGCACGCCGCCTTTTTCGAGGTATTCGGCGTTCTTCGATGAGCCGATCGGCGCCCCCCGCTCCAGGCAGACGAGGTTGGCGACGACCTCGTTCACATTCATGTTCGTGCTTGTGCCAGAGCCGGTCTGGAAGACATCGACGGGGAAGTGCCGGGCCCAGCCCCCATGCTCCTCTAGCCCCGCCTCGATCTTGCGGCAGGCCTTGACGATCGCGGTCGCCCGCTGCTTCGACAGCCTCCCGAGCTCGGCGTTGACGCCCGCGCACGCCGCCTTGAGCATCGCGTACGCCCGGATCAGCTCGAAGGGGAGGGGCCGCCCGGAGATCGGGAAGTTGAGCACGGCCCGCTGGGTCGAGGCGCCGTAGAGCACATCGGCGGGCACCTGCATCTCGCCCATGGAGTCTTTCTCGATCCGGGTCCTGGTCGCCTTGGTCGGGCTCATCAACGCCTCCGGTGTGGGTCTGGTCTGTGAAGTTCGGGTCCGGCCTCGTGCCCCGCTTTGTGCCGGGCCCGCATGCAGTTATACTCTTGCAGGGAGCGCCGGGGCGACGAGGGTACGCGCCCACCCCCGGCAGGGACCAACAGGGCGACGCTCGCCCGGGCCGCACGGCCCTCCCCCTTGAGCGAATGCCCGGAGCCAGAGCCCGGACCGCAAGCCGGAAACGGAGCCCCAGCCATGCCGAGCCCGACCGTTCGTTGCCACGCAGGCGTGCTGCCCGCGATCCTTTCGTTGGCGCTCGCGGCCCTGGCCTTGCCCGTTGCGCCCGCAGCGGCCCAGCCCGCCGAGCCCGGCCAGCGGGCCCAGCGCGGGCCCGGCCTGCCCAACCCCGACATCATGGAGTTCACCAACGAACGACGCTGGACGGTCCGCGCCCGCGTCGAGGTGCGTTCGTGGTTCGAGCGCCGCCCGCCCGAAGACCGCATGCCCGAGATCGATCAGTGGAAGATCGAGACCGCCGCGGTCATCTTCCCCGCCCCCAACACCTCCGCCTCGCACCGCACAGACATCTCGAAGATCCGGGGTGAGATGCAGTTCGACGGGCACAAGGTCGCCGACGCGCCCGACGCCTACCTCGAAGATGTCGCGGCGGGCGCCGGGTACATCAGGTTCGGCTTCGTTGCGCCCAACCGCGAGCCGATCACCTCGCGCGAGATGAACCTGCAGCTCGAGATCCCCATGCGTTCCTACCGCACGGTGTACAGAGACGAGGTCGCCGAGCGAGTCGCGTGG
The DNA here is from genome assembly GCA_020831775.1 of Phycisphaerales bacterium. Lineage (GTDB taxonomy): Bacteria > Planctomycetota > Phycisphaerae > Phycisphaerales > UBA1924 > SLFH01. The sequence continues at coordinate 57,397 of JAFIFZ010000023.1, read as the reverse complement.
TGGGAGGACGAACTGCCCGACGAGCTCAAGCGCGTGATGGAGCCGCAGCCCTTTATCGAGTTCGATCCCGGCGTCGGGCCGAGCCGCCCCTACGACACAGCCCCGGTCGACCGCCTGATCGCCGAGTGGACCGACGGCGCGAGCATCGACCGCGTCAAGAGCGCGATGCGCCCCGCGGTGCTCGCCAAGTTCCTCGCGGGCAGGGTCGCAGAGAACTACACCCCATCGGGCAACGGCCTGCTCTTCAACCACGCCGGCCAGTTCGAGGCCGTCGAGGTCTACGGGCCGACCGTCGCCGCCAGAGAGATGCGCGGCACGCCCTTCGACATGGCCACGCTCCTCGCCTCGGTCTACCGGCGCGTCGGTATCCCCGCGCGCGTCGTCATCGGATATGACGTGCACGAGCAGCGGGGCGACCGCGACCGCGGCGTCGGCACCCGCAGGGGCGGCCCCGCCATCCCGCTCCGCTCGTGGGTCGAGTTCGCCCTGTACGACGAGCGCGACGGCTCGGTCACATGGATCCCCGTCGACCCGCAGCGGATGCGCCGCGTCTCGTCGCGCATGCCGCGCAACTACTGGCAGCGACCGGTCCGCTACTTCGGCAGCCACGACGAGCTCGACGGCGTCGCCCCCATCGCATTCCACTTCTTCCCGCCCACGACCGTCCGCTCGCACGGGCAGTCCGGCATGCCCGGCTTCTGGGGCTGGCTGATCACGCCAACCCCGCCGGACCGCGCCGTGCAGGCGCTGATCTTCAGTGTCACGACGACACCGATCACTGCCGAGGACCAACGCCGCGAGCGCGAGCAGCGCAGAAACCGCGAGTGAACCTTCAGCGGTGGGGGTAGTTTTCGATCCAGTCTGGGCGGGGCAGGAAGGTGTACCGGTCGGTCGTGTGCACCTCGCCCTCGGGCACGATCATCCCGAGTTCGACGTGCAGATCGGCGTAGAGCAGGTTCGCCCGTTCCTGGTTACCCCTGAACCATCGCGACTCGCGGTCGCCCCCGCCGTCGTAGTTGTAGATCGTGTGCGTCCCGACCATCCAGGTGAAGCTTGGGTTGAGGATCGGGGGCATCCGCCCGCCCCCGGGCGGAACGAGCGTCGCCCAGAGCTCGTTGATCGGGTCGCTGTCGACCGCGTGGTCGTTCAGGGCATAGCTGCACCCGACAAGGTCGTACATCGAGTCGACCCTGCCCAGCCCGGGCACCGTCGCCCCGCGATCGAGCGGGGACCGGAAGACCTCCAGCTCGACCGTCCCCTTGTCCTCGTCGGGCGGGAGGGCCTGGGTGAGCACGTAGGGGTTCAGGGGGCGGCGGGAGGCGCCATACTCGTCGAGCCCGAACATCGGCAGCGTGCCCCTCTTGCCGGCGAACAGCGAGCCGATGATCGACTCGCCCCCGCCGGGCAGGGGGCCGGCCATCTGCGGGAGCAGGCGGTCGAAATCCTTCCAGTACAGGTCCATCCCGATCGCGATCTGGCGGAGGCGTGAGCCGCAGACAACCTGCCGGGCCTGTTCCCTCGCCCCGGCAAGCATGGGCAGCATGATGCCAGCCAGCACCGCGATGATCGCCATCACGACCAGAAGCTCGATCAGAGTGAAAGCGAGCCGACGCATCCGCCAGCCTACGCGCGCTGCGCGGCGATCGTCGGTCGGCTCTCGGGGATGTCCGTGTCGGGTTCCGGCCCGCTCAGGCCTTGCCGGGCCCGGTCTCCGAGCCGTCGATCGGGTTGTTGAAGTGCGTGTCCTGGATCGGAACGACGACCTCCAGAACATGCTGGAGCACGCTGGCGGGGGAGCCCACCGCGTCGACCTCGTGGATCAGACTGTCGCGGTAGTGCTTCAGCACCGGCTCGGTGTCTCTCTCGTACACCTGCCAGCGGTTGCGAATCACATCTTCCTTGGCGTCGTCGACCCGGTTCTCCTTCAGCGCGCGCCGGCGGAGCCTTTTGACCATCGCTTCCTTGTCGCGGCAGACAAGGTGCACGATGCCCAGCACCTTGATGTACTTCTCCATCAGCTTCGCCTGCTCGACACTCCGCGGGATCCCGTCGAGGATCAGCAGGTCGTCGTGCGGCTTGTACAGGCTCAGGATCGTCTGCGCGCGGATGTTCTCCGCCCACATCTTGACGGTTACATCGTCGGGCACCAATTCGCCGCGGCTGGAGTACTCGTAGAAGATCTGGCCGAGCTCGGAGTGGATGTCCAGGCTGCGGAACATCTCGCCGCAGGAGAGATGGAAGAACCCGGGGATCTGCCCGAGGATCTTGCCCTGGGTGCCCTTGCCGGCGCCCGGGGCCCCGAAGAGCAGAAGGGTCTGGTAAATCGGTTCGGCCATGAGGCTCTCCTTCGCCGGTAGGGGCCGCTCGGATCGGGCGGCGGTGCGCCGCGACTGCCCATCGGCCGCGTTGGGGCGGCGCCGAAACGGGCAGAAGAGAGGATAAACCACCGTCGGTGTCCGGACAATCGTTTCTCGGCTTCTGGCGGCGATGCGGCAAAGAAAACGCCCCGGCTCTGGGCCGGGGCGGGGGAGGGACTCGGGATTCGCCGGAGCGTTCGGGCTCAGCCGCCGGTCGCCAGGACTTCCTTCTGGAGGCTGGCTGGCATGGCGCGGTACTCGAGGAACTCCATCGTGCTGGTGGCCCGTCCCTGCGAGACGCCACGGAGCACGGTCGTGTAGCCGAACATCTCGCTGAGGGGGACCTCGGCGTAGACGATCTTGACCGGGCCGCGGTCCTCGGTCTCGGTGATCATGCCGCGACGGGAGGAGAGGTCGCCGGTGATGTTGCCCAGGTAGTCCTCGGGGGTGGTGATCACGACCTTCATGATCGGCTCGAGGAGGACATTGCCGGCCTTGCTCACCGCGTCGCGGAGGGCGAGGCGTGCGGCCTGCTCGAACGCGACATTCGACGAGTCGACCGCGTGGAACGAGCCGTCGATCAGCTCGGCCTTGATGTTGATCAAGGGGTAGCCGGCGGTGACGCCCGAGACGGCGGTCTGGCGGACGCCCGACTCGACCGACGGGATGAACTCGCGGGGGATCGAGCCGCCGACGATCTTGTTGACGAAGGCGATGCTGTCCTTGAAGTTCAGACCCTCCTCCTCCGCCTCCTCCTTGGTGTAGGGCATGAGGTTGATGGTGACATCGCCGAACTGACCGCGACCGCCGGTCTGCTTCTTGAAGATGCCGCGGACATTGGTCGCGGTGCCGCTGATGGCCTCGCGGTAGCTGACGCGGGGACGCCCGACCTCGACGCCGATCTTCATGTCGCGGACGAGCTTGTTCTTGATGATCTCAAGGTGGAGCTCGCCCATGCCGCTGATGATCGTCTGGCCGGTCTCGTCGTTGTACTCAGAGCGGAAGGAGGGGTCCTCGCGCCGGATGGTGACGAGTGCCTCCGAGAGCTTGCGCTTGTCGTCGGCGGTCTTGGGCTCGATCGACATGCTGATGACCGGCTCGGGGAAGTCCATCCGCTCCAGAACGATCGGGTCGTCCGCGGCGCAGAGGGTGTCGCCGGTGATCGAGTCCTTGATGCCCACGACCGCGACGATCGCGCCCGCGTGAGCCTCTTCCAGCGCCAGGCGGTCCTTGGCGTGCATCTCGAAGATGCGGCTGGCGATCTCCTTCTTGCCGTTGACGGGGTTGAGCAGGCGGGCGCCCTTGGTCATGATGCCCGAGTAGATGCGGACATAGGTCAGGTCGCCGTGCGCGTCGTTGACGACCTTGAACACCAGGCCGGAGAACGGAGCGTCGGGCGAGTTGGGGCGGACGAGCTTCTCGTCCTTGTTCTTGGGGTTCAGGCCCTCGACCGGCGGGACCTCCGTCGGGTTGGGCAGGTAGTCGATGACGCCGTCGAGCAGGCGCTGCACACCGATGTTGCGGAGGGCGGCGCCACAGAAGACGGGGTTGCACTCGCGGGCGAGCGTGCCCTTGCGGATCGCGGCGCGGATCTCCTCGACCGTGATCGAGTTCTCGTCGTCGAGGTACCGCTCCATGAGGGCGTCGTCGAACTCGACCGCCTTCTCGATCATGTCGTGGCGCCACTTGGCGGCCGTCTCGGCGAGGTGGTCGGGGATGTCCTTCTCGGTGACGACGGCGCCCTTCTCGTCGGCGTCGAAGTAGAAGGCCCGCATCGACAGGAGGTCGATGATGCCCTCGAGCTCCTGGCCATAGCCGATCGGGTACTGCACCGCGATCGGGTTTGCGCCGAGGCGCTCGTGGATCGTGCGGAAGCTGAACTCGAAGTCGGCGCCCAGCTTGTCCATCTTGTTGATGAAGCAGAGGCGGGGAACCCTGTACCGGTCGGCCTGGCGCCAGACGGTCTCGGACTGGGCCTCGACGCCCTCTTTGCCGTCGAAGACAGCGACCGCGCCGTCGAGCACGCGCATCGAACGCTCGACCTCGATGGTGAAGTCCACGTGGCCGGGGGTGTCGATCAGGTTGATCTTGTAGATCTCGTTGTTGCGGGTCCAGGGGCAGGTGGTCGCGGCCGACTGGATCGTGATCCCGCGCTCCTGCTCTTCCTGCAGGAAGTCCATGGTCGCGGTGCCCTCGTGCACCTCGCCCATCTTGTGGCTCTTGCCGGTGTAGTAGAGGATGCGCTCGGTGACCGTGGTCTTGCCGGCGTCGATGTGCGCGCAGATGCCGATGTTGCGGACATGCTGAAGGCCAACAGCTTTGAGTTCGTCTGACATGGTGCCGTTCCTCGGTCTTGCCGGGCTCCCTCGGTTCGTGATCCGGTTCTTCCCCGTCGCGGTGCCTTGGCGACGGGCCGGTGGGTTGCGTCGAGCCGCTTGGCGGCTCGTTGTGTCCCGGCGACAAACACCGGGTCTTCTCTGGTCTAATCCCGCCCGCCGGAAACACCTCGGGTGCTTCCGGGGAACGATGAAAATCTGCTGCTGCAAGATCCGCGCCCCGCCGCGGATTACGGGGATCTGTAGATCACCCCGTTCGGGGCGATAGTCGTCGGGCTTTGACATCCCTCTCGGGGCGAGGGGGGGCCGGTGGAAACACCGACCTCGACGCGATGGGCTCTCTAGCCCGCGTGATCCGGGTCGGCGTCGGGGTCGTCGCTGTTCATCACCGTCACTCCCAGACAGAGACCGCGTCCGTCAATGACGCGGAGAGAGAATCGTTCGCAGCACAGACCCCGCAATCAAGGCTGACGGGCCGCCTGTCTCGCCCGTTCCCGTTCAGATTCTGACAAACCCCGCAAGGGATCGAGGCGGAAGCGGGCGTCGGTCTCCAGGAGCTTGGCCGCCCAGATCGAGGCCTGTTCGGTGTCGCCCCGCTCTTCCGCCAGCGTCCAGAGGCGTCGGATCGGGGCGGGCTCGGTCGGCGCCAGCTCGTGGGCACGCTCCCACGCCCGCCGGGCCAAGGCCTCGTCAGCGTCGGTCGCGGTTCTGACGGCCTCGGCCGCCCTGGCCCGAATCAGCGTCGGCCCGAAGCGGTCCGGGTCGGCCGACACCCAGGCGTCGGCCGCGGCCATCGCCCGCGCCGCCCACGCCTCCGCCGGGCCCCGCTCACCGGTGGCCCGGTAACGCTCGGAGATGCGGATCGCCTCCTCGACCAGCAGCCGCCTCGTCGAGTCCGAGCCGAGGCCGAGGTCCTGCATCGCGTCGTTCAGGACTTCGTGGGACAGCGGACGGCGATCCAACTCCAGCTCGACAAGCCGCGATTCGAGCTGTTCGAAGGTCTGCGGCGGCGGGACCCCGAGCAGATTGCTGTGCTGGAGCCGGAGTTCTTCCAGGGCCGCACGCACGGCGGCGCGTTCCCGGGCGTCGACAGCGCCCGCGATCGTGCGCACACGCCCGATCGGTTCGAGAATCTTCGCGGCTTGGGCGAGCTGCGCCTCCCACGCGGCGACGCGTGCGACCCCCCCGGCCCAGAGTGTCGGGATCAGGAGCAGCGGCACAAGCCCGCCGACGAGCCCGGGAAGTCTCGCGAACCGGCCCTCGCGGCTGCCGGCGTCTCTTGGCAACAGACCCGCGGCGCAGGCGCCGAAGATCACCAGCGCCAACGGCGCCGATGATGGCTGGGTCGGGGTCATCTCGATCTGCCAGTGCGCGAGCATGACGCACGCCCCGGCGAGTCCGACGGCGTCGAGCGCCCGCGCAGGGACAGCCTTCGAGAGCATCGCCGACGCGCACATCCCCCAGAGGACCGCCGCGAGCACGACCATCATGAGCCCGGCCCCGAGCGCCCACAGGGGCATCGGGTCGGTGTCGGTCAGCGCCATCGCGTTGCTCGCGGCGAACGAGGCGCCCCGCTCAAGCCACATCGAGACCGCCAGCACACCCGCGATCACCCCGGCGATCGCGTACAGCTTCGGGCGGGTCGCGTCCAGGAGCGACGGGGTGGATGGTGCTTCAACGGCTTCGGTCAGCGGTCGGCGTCCGGCCCGGAGCGCCATGAGCACGAGGAGCACGCACCACGCGACCCCGAAGAGCCCGAGCGTGGCGGACCAGTCGAACAGGACCGAGTGCGGGCTGGTGACTTCTTCGGGGCTGAGCAGCGGGCGGGCGGCGGTGTACGCCTCCTGGAACCCGCCGGGGCCTACGCCCAGCAGCGGCGCATCGCCGAAGATGCGCGCCGACCCGACGAGGTAGAACCATCTGAAGAGCAGGCTGAGTTCGCCGATCCGCTCGCCGACGAGGCCGCGGAGCGCGAGCGCCGCCAGCGGGAGGGCGATCGCGAGCGCTCCTGCCCAGCGGACCACGGCCGTCGCCCCGTGCCCGGCCAGGCCCTGCAGGGGTTTGCGGGCCGCCCAGACGCAGGCGAGCACGCCGAAGCCGAGCGCCGCCGACGCGAATCCGCCCTTGGAGTCGTTGTAGAAGAGGGCGAGCAGCGAGACGCACGCGACCACGCCCAGCACGATCGCGGGCAGGAGCAGGGGCTTTGCTTTCCGCGCCAGCACGCCCGCGGAGATCGCGAGGCCGACGAAGACGACCGACGCGGTCGCGGCGAAGCTCGCGTAGACATTGGAGAGCCCGAACCAGCCGAGGGCCTCGGGCTGGCGGAGGCGTCGCTCGTAGACGAGGGCGGAGGCGGAGCCGTCGGCCCAGCCGCGTGAGGCGAGGATCGCTTGGCGGTTTCGGTCGAAGTCTGCGACGGTGCGTGCGTGTTCGGAGAAGACCTGCACGCCGCCGCGGAGGGCGAGGATCACCACGAAGCCCAGGGCGAGGCCGATGGCGAGGCGCCGGAGCTTCTCGTCGGCCGCGGCGCAATAGACCGCCAGCGCCGACCAGATCGCGCAGATCCACGAGGATCCGATCCGCAGGTGGTCGAGGTCGCCCTGCCTGAGCACCAGCGCGTGGAGCAGGACGCCGATGGTGCCGAAGGTCGCCAGCAGCAGCCAGAGCCCCGGCACGCGGACGCCGCCCAACGCCAGCCCCAGCAGCAGGACCGACGCGCCGAGCAGGCCGACGAGGTCCATCAGCAGGACGCCGGTCGGTCCGACGCCCGAGAGCGAGGCGCTGATCGCGCTGAAGACCGCCGGGCTCTCCGGGGCGGTGTGGTCGATCGGTGTCGCGACCGTTGCCGGGTCCATGCTCCAGAAGGGGAGGGAGTCGTGCGTGACGCTCGCCCGCAACAGCGCAGGAAAGAGGATGAGCAGCAGGCCGATCAGGCGCAGGAGTTCGTGCTTGTGTCGCTGCGGCGTGGGGGTGTCCGGGGTTGCGTTCACGGTTGATGCTGCCGCTTGCTCTGGGGTGAGGCGCTGCCGAACTCGAAGAGGGCGATCACGCCCAGCACGAGGACGGTCTGCAGACCGATCAGGACCGCCTGCCATGGCTCCAGCGAGGCGAGGGCGATCCCTCCGACGCCGGTGATGGCGGTGGCGCCGTAGACCACCAGCGCCGTCTGGCGGACGCTCAGGCCTCTGCGGTGCAGGCGGTGGGAGAAGTGCTGCAGGTCGCCGACGAACGGGCTCTTGCCCTGACTGATGCGGATCAGCGTGACGCTGACGAAGTCGTACAGCGGGACGGCGAGGACCAGCAGCGGCATGAAGACGGCGTACCACCCGCCGGCGCTGGCGGGGTCGTAGTAGGTCGTGCGCGTGGTGAGGAAGGCGAGCAGGAAGCCCAGCACCAGCGAGCCTCCGTCGCCCATGAAGACCTTGGCGGGGGCGAAGTTCCAGACGAGAAAGCCAAGGCACGCGCCCAGCAGCAGGGCGAGGCAGGCCGCGATGAACCACTGCCCGTTGATGAGGGCGGCGGCGAGAAAGAAGGCCGAGGCGACGGCCGCGGTCCCCCCCGCCAGCCCGTCCATGTTGTCCATGAAGTTCATGGCGTTGATGACCACGCCGAACCAGAGGACGGTCAGGGCGATGCTCAGCCACGCCCCGCCGACATGCCCGTCGAGCAGCATCAGCAGGCGGGTGTCGGTGAGCAGGATGACCACCAGCGAGAGCCCGAGCATGACCCCGAGCTTGACCATCGGCCCGAGGGGCCTGCGGTCGTCGGCCAGGCCCAGTGCGTGGAGGCAGAGCAGGGCGAGGATCAGGACCGCCGCGTCGGGGATGACCTCCGAGACGCCCTCGATGTGCTCGGCCAGGGCGGGGACGACTTCGGTGAGGGCGCCCGGGGCGAGCCCGATCGCTGCGAGCCCAAGCAGCATCGGCAGGGTGAAGCCGAGCACGATCGCGATCCCGCCCGTGTTGGGGATCGCCCGTCGGGTCATCTTTTCCTGCCCCGGGATCGGCTCGGTGTCGAGGGCGCCGAGCCTGCGGCTGACGCGGATGATCGCCAGCGTCGCCGGGCAGGCGATCGCGAAGGCGACGAGCACGAGGAACAGGACGGGAACGATCACGGGCCGAGTCTAGAGCGTTTTCGCTGTTGCCGTGCGGAGGGCCGGGCTCGTGGCCGGTGCGTCAGCGATGGGCGGCGAACTCGCCCGAGTCCTCGTTGGGATCGGCGCCCGAAGACCCGGGCTCGAACATCGACTCGATAGCCTCGTCCTCGGCGGCCCAGGGCATCCATGCGGCGACCATCGCGGCGAAGAACGCCTGCACGATCGCCCAGGCGACAAAGATCCGCCACGGCCACGGCCCGAGCTTGTGCATCAGCGTCGTCGCCTCGGGGAGCTGGTTGCCGATGTAGGCGTAGTTGAAGCCGAAGGAGAGGTTGATCGCGCTGATCACCACGGCGTACCCGGCGTTGATGATCGTGATGTTGCGGTAGTCGCGCCAGTCGGGCCGGTAGCCCTCGATGACGAGCAGGTAGACCGCCGTGCCGACGATCTGGGTGTGGTTGACCCAGAACAGCCAGAAGGCGGTCCCCTCGTGGACGAGGGGGGTCAGGAAGGCCTGGGTCGAGAGGCCCAGACCCCAGAAGTACAGGATGATCCGCAACCAGCGGGCGGGCAAGAGCAGGGCGACGGGCGCCAAGAGCGAAGCGATGTTGCAGACATGCAGGGGCAGGCTCACGCCCGGGTCCCAGTTGGTCAGCCAGTACCAGCCGGTCACGCTCTCGGCGATGACGCAGAGCCCGACCCACCCGAAGCGGACCCACCGCTCCCGACGCCCGGCGATGACCCCCAGCCACACAAACGCCGCCATCACCCCCAGGCAGGCGGTGACGACGAGGGCGTGCTGCAGACTGAACGGTTCAAACCCGGTCATGGGCGGTCAGGGCCTCCTTAAGCGGGCCTCCGTAAAACGATACCTCGGCAACGCGGGGCGGGATCGACGGTACGATCGTCTCCGAACACGATTTTTTCGTTCTCACGGAGACTTCCAGATGAGACAGCTCACCGCCGCGGCCCTGCTGTGCGCCGCTTCCTGCCAGATCGCGCTGGCCGCCCCGCCCCCGACCGAGCGCCGCCCCGTCACCGAGACGCTCCACGGCGTCGAGATCACCGACGACTACCAGTGGCTGGAGGGCGACAACTCCGATCCCCGGCGGATGGGTCGTCTGACCCCGGAGGTCGCCGAATGGACCGATCGCCAGAACGAATACACCCGGGGCGTGCTGGACGGCCTGCCCGGGCGTGAAGCCCTGGAATCCCGCTTACGCGAGCTCATGAGCGTCGGTTCGGTCTCCGCCCCGACGATGCGGGGCAACCGCTACTTCTACTCGATGCGCGAGGGCGACCAGCAGCAGTCGGTCGTCTACATGCGCGAGGGGCATGACGGCGAGCCCGTCCAGCTCCTCGACCCTGTCGAAATCGATCCGACCGGGCTGACCACCGTCTCGTGGACCTCGCCGAGCCCCGACGGCTCGCTGCTCGCCTTCGGCATGTACACCTCCGGCGACGAAAACTCGACGCTGTACATCATGGAGGTCGACACCGGGCGCTGGCTGGCCGAGGAGATCCCGGGCAAGGTCTCGCTGAGCGGGTGGATGCCCGACGGGCGGAGCTTCTTCTACCGCCGGCTTGAAGACCTCGACGACCCGTACTCGGCGGAGTTCCGCTACCACAAGATCGGCACGCACCACAGGCACGACCCGGTGCTCTTCCGCCAGCGCGATGTCGCCGAGACCTTCTACGCCGGGCACGGCCTGTCTGAGGACCGGCTGGCGTACCTTGCTCGGACCTGGGGCCCGTTTGCGGCTCCCTCAGAAGACGGGCGCTGGCTCGCGGTCGGCTACTGGACCGGCACCAGCGGCGTCGACCTCTGGATCGCCGACCTCGACCACTGGTTCCGCACCGGTGAGCTTGAGCTCGTCGAGGCGGCGATCGGCAAGGACGGGCGCGTGGGCGGGTTCGAGTTTGTCGGCGACACGCTCTACCTGAGCACCAATCAGGAGTCGCCCAACGGGCGCGTCGTCGCTGTCGACCTGCACAACCCCGCCTTCGAGCATTGGCGTGATGTCGTGCCCGAACGCGAGGACACGGTCCTGCGGGGCTTCTCGGTCGCGCGGGGCCGGATCGTCGCCAACTACCTCGAGCACGCCTCGACCCGACTGCGGATGTTCTCGCTCGACGGGCGGGAGATGGGCGATGTCGAGCTCCCCGGCATCGGCTCGGCGGGCATCTCGACCAAGAACGATCGGAGCGAGGCGTTCCTGAGCTATTCCAGCTTCGACACCCCGCCCTCGATCTACCGCGTCGACCTCGCAAGCGGCGAGCGGTCGCTGTGGGAGCGACCGGAGATCCCCGTCGATCCGACCACGGTCGAGGTGAAGCAGGTCTTCTACGAGTCGCGCGACGGGACCCGCGTGCCGATGTTCCTCGTCCATAAGCGGGGGCTCGAGCTCGACGGGACCAACCCGACCATCCTCGGGGGCTACGGCGGCTTCAACATCCCGCGCACGCCCTCGTTCGGCTCGACGATGTTTCCCTGGTACGAGAACGGGGGCGTCTACGCCGTCGCGTGCATCAGGGGCGGGGGCGAGTACGGCGCCGACTGGCACCGCGCCGGCATGCTGGAGAACAAGCAGAATGTTTTCGACGACTTCATCGCCGCGGCCGAGTGGCTGATCGACAACAAGTACACCAGCCCGGCCAACCTCGGGATCGTCGGCGGGTCCAACGGCGGGCTGCTGACGGGCGCCGTGGTCGCCCAGCGGCCGGAGCTCTTCAGCGCCGCGATCTCCGCGGTGCCCCTTCTGGACATGCTGCGGTATCAGGACTTCCTGATGGCCCGCTACTGGGTGCCCGAGTACGGCACGGCCGAGGACCCGTCGCACTTCCAGTGGCTTTACGCGTACTCGCCCTACCACAACATCGAGAAGGGCGTCGAGTACCCCGCGATGCTGATCACCGCGGGCGAGAACGACATGCGCGTCCACCCGATGCACGCCCGCAAGATGGCAGCGCTCATGCAGCACGCCACGGCGTCGGACCCCGCAGACAAGCCGGTCCTGCTCTGGGTCGAGCGTGAGGCGGGGCACGGCGGGGGCAAGCCCCTGGAGATGCGGATCCGCGATGTCGCCGACGCCCGGATCTTCATGATGTGGCAACTCGGCATGCTCGACTGATTGCCCGGCAACCAAACCCATCGACGCCGCCCTTTTCCAAAGGGCGGCGTTTTCTTTTCTACACCCAACACCTTACATGCAATACCCTACATGTAACGCCCCATACCACTCCCAAAAGAGACCGACGGCCGACGCTGCGCGCAGGCGCCTCCTCCAAGCGCCCGGACATCGTCGGCTCGTCGGGGATGAGCATCGTGTTGCTGGCGGTCCTTTGAGGGACCCCACGAGGCTTGCCGTGGGCGGGCGTGGACGCAAGAGCGCATCCGAGCCGGCCGCCCGAAGATGGCCGCCTGACACAGATGAACCTACAGCAAAGCAACACCCGATGCAAGGGGTGTTTACCCGATAATCGCCCGCTTCATACACACTTCACGGCGTCTGACGCGGCCCGCTGCCGCCCGCCCGGGGGAGTCCGCTGGTTTTCGGCGAGGGGCGGTGCCCGCAGCCCTGCTACGAGAGCCAGTCTTGGGCGTCCAGCCGCTCGGGCACATACTCCTCGGTGATGAAGCTGATGCCCTTGGTGATCATCGATTCGACTTCCATCTTGAAGCCGTTGTCGAGCATCTTCTTGATCTCGCGCTGCCAGCCCTTGTTGCCCACGAACCACGGGTATGCGGCGATCTGTTTGGCGCGGGCGATGTCGCGTTCGTTGAGCTCGATCTGGACATCGTCGGTCAGGCCGCAGGCCTCGTAGTCCTTCGACCGGATGCCGAGGAACTTGGCGTCGGGGATGGCGAGTCGTTCGGACTCGAAGGCGAGGGAGATCGATCCCTGCTTGATGACGCTGTAGATGTAGTGTCCCCATGGGTCGCAGTCGAGCAGGCAGATGATGGGCAGGCCGTGCTCCTTGTTGAGGCGGTGGAGCATGCGCCGGACGCCTCGCGGGGGCTGGCCCGAGCCCTCGGTGAGGATGCAGTTGTGTTCTTTCCAGAACTTGTCCTCGTTGAAGCGTTGCCAGACCGTGTCCTTCTCGACATGGAGGACGAACTCGGCATCGATGTCTTTGAACTGGATGACATCGGGCTCGCAGATGCTGGGGATGGCGTAGCCCCCGGTGCCCATCTTTCGGCAGTCGATCTCGTCGCCCGCGTCGACGACGGTGATGTTGCCGATCATCGTGCCGCGCTTCTTGGCGAAGATGTGGAGTTCTTCGCGGAGGCTGCCGAGCGTGACTTCGAGGTCTTCGAGGATGCCGTCGGACTCGGTCTGATCGTCGAAGGTCTTCTCGCCCTTGCCCTTTGCGCCTGTGCCCTGGATGGTGTGGAGGCTCTTGTAGAACATGCCGCGGAGGCTGAGGGTCTTGTCCTGGTCGATGAGCTCGTTGATGCTCTGTGAGTGGAGCATCGTCTGCATGAACTTGCGAGCCTGACCGACATTGAAGAGCTGGCGCTCCTGCTGGTCGGGGCCCATCTGGAGGATGCCGCGGGACTTGTTCCACTTGGTGTTGGCCTTGGATCGTGTCGGCACATGGACGCGCGGCTCTCGCCCGGCCATGGCGGAGGTGACGATCGACTCTGCGAGGCGCGAGATCGCCGCGGCGGTGCGGGTGTCACGCTCGCGGGGGGCGCCGGGGGCTTTGCTCGCGGGCTTGTCGGCCGAGCCCTTGCGTGCGACCTTCTTCTTGCCGGAGGCGGGGCGGGATGTTTTCTTCTTGGCCATTGGTCTTAATCCATCGGTGTGCCCGCGGGCCACCCCTGGGTCTTCTGTTGTGTCTCGATGTGGTTGGCGAGCGAGGCGATCTGCCCGGCTTCGATGCAGAGGTCGATATAGAGCGGCCCCTGCTCAATGAAATCGTAACGGCCGTCGTGCGCCGGCGACGGCGCGGCGTTCCATTGCACGCCGGTGCGGAGGCGAGCCCACCCGCCACCGGCCGCGATGAGCTGCATCGAGAGCTCCGGTTCCAGAAAGGAGATCTCCAGCAGCGGCGCGGCGGGCCAGGGCTGCACCCGGGCGTCCTCGGGGTTGCTGTGTGCGAGATCGACACAGCCACGGAGCCACTGCACCCACGCAACCGTCTCGTCTGCGGTCAGGCACTCGTCTTGGAACGACCACTCGCCGAAGGGCGCCTCACAACGGGCGTGCAGCGCGTGCCAGCCTCGCGTCCCCTTGGCGATACCGAACGCGACAGACCCGCGGCCGGGGTCGGTCAGAGCAGCCTTCGCAATGTCCGGGTGGTTAGTCAGCGTACGACCCGTGCTTTCTTCGTGGGCTTCCCTGCGTTTGGCTTTGCATTGGAAGGGCTTGCAGTGCGGAGCTCTCTCGGCGTTTCTCCGCCTGCGTCGATCAGCATCTTGAGGATCTTGGGGTGTTTCTTGCCGTGGTGACCTGTGACCACCATGCTCGGCGGGATCAGACCCGCGGCGTGCCGGACTGTGGACTTCTTCGGTTGAACGCCCTGGTCGAGGATCAGGCGGACCATCGAGGGTGATCTGGACCAAACGGCGCTGTCGAGGTCCGTCTCGTTGGGTTTCCATCTGCGCTCCAACAGAAGCTTGACGGTGCCGAGATGACCTCTGCGGATTGCGATGCTGGTCGCGTTCCTTGTTGGCAGGCGATTGGTGTGCAGCAGGCAGAGCCTGAAGATCGCGGTGTTTCCGGCTGATGCGGCGAGGTCCAGGGCGCTCGATGCGCCCGGGTCGGGCCGGGCCGACGCGGGATCGACGCCAGAGTCAAGAATGCGTCGGATGGCGGCGATGTTGCCCCGCGCGATGGCGCCGTTGAGATCCTGCGGCTCGGATGCTTCTTTGGCCGGCTCGGAGGCGTGCTCGCCCGGCTCAAGCATCCGCAGGAAGTCCTCGAACGAGTCCGCGATCGGCGTGACGGTGTGCTCGTACGCGTCGACATGCACGATCCGGGGTGAAGCTGTCCGGCCTCTGCGGTAGTCGAAGGCGAGGTAGGCGTAGCCGACATCGGCGAGGGGGACCAGCAGGGGGTCGATCTCCCATCGCGCCGTGATCTCCGCGAGAGCGGTCAGGCTCCGGTCGTGCTTGCGGTGCACGCCAGCGATCTCAGTCACCCACAGTTCCCGCGAACCGTCGATCGGCTTGCGGAGCCTGAGCGTCGACAGCCGCAGCGAGCCACCGTTTCGTAGCTTGACGAGCTTCTTGTACGAAGCGGGCAGGCGAACGCCGAGCTTCTTCTCCGTCCATGCGATCGTTGCGTCTATGGCGGGACGCGGATCGGTGATGTTCGGCGGGTCGAAGAGCTCTTCGGCAGCCGGGACCGAGCGAGATCGGGGCTTCGGCGCGGTCCGCCCTCGTTGGCCCCGGGCGACGCTAGCCATCGAACAACCCGCTGCCGGAGGGCTTTGCCCGCGTCTTCTTCTTCACGGTCTTCATCCCGCCCGACTTCGCTCCCGCTTTGGTCTTGACCTTCGCGCCGGGCTTGGCGGGCTTCTTGCTCCGCTTTGCGGGCTTGGCCTCGACTGCGGGCTCGGTCAGAGCCGCTGCGGCGTGGGCGTCGTTGGGGGAGCCGAGGATGATCACGCCGTCGTCTTTGTCGAGGCGGCCGTTGCTGCCGGCGAGCTGTTCGCTCTTTCTGCCGATGATCTTGCCGTCCTCGTCGAGGATGGCGTCTGCGAGCTCGGTGCGGCGTTGGGCCTGGCGCTGGAGGGCGTCGTAGAGGGCCTTGG
The DNA here is from genome assembly GCA_020831775.1 of Phycisphaerales bacterium. Classification (GTDB taxonomy): domain Bacteria; phylum Planctomycetota; class Phycisphaerae; order Phycisphaerales; family UBA1924; genus SLFH01. Next base: position 41,846 of record JAFIFZ010000023.1, on the reverse strand, counting down.
CGTCGGCGCCGGTGATGGCGTTGCAGGCCTTGGCGATCTCGCCGATGTAGCGCTCGAAGACATCGCGGCGCTCGCCCTCTTTGCGCATCGCCTTGCGACGCCGGATGTAGGTGCCGAGCTTGCGCCCGCACTCCTGTAGCGCGAGCTTCATCTCCTTGCGGATCTCGTCGTAGTCGGCGATCGCTTCTTTGCTCTCGCTGGTGAAGGGGACCCAGACGCTGGCCATGTGGATCATCACCACCAGCGGGCCGACCGGGGCGCCGTTGCGGGGCTGGGCGAGGCCGTACCCGCGCCAGGCCGTCTCCACAACGCTCTTGAACGAGCAGCACGCCGACTGCTGGTAGAGCAGCGGCACGCGGTTGGCGAAACGGATCACCCGCGCCGACTCATCGCCCGGCAGCTCGCCACCGAACGCGACGGCCGCCTCGATCTGGAAGGGCATGCCGCGGTAGACCGCGGGCGATCTGGTGCTGGCGGCGTAGAACTCCGCCTTGACGCCCTTGAGCAGGCCCGCCAGCAGCGTGCGCACGCCGATGGGGCTCAGGCAGTCGGTGGGGGGGGCTCGCAGCTTCGACGCCTGAAGGTTTTTGTAGATTTTCTCTGCAGTCGCGTGGTCGATGCGGCTGACCCAGCTCTGCCCCGTCACGCCCGCGGCCTTGAAGACCTGCGAGGCGACGGCGGGCGTCACGCGGCAGAACTCCTTCTTCATGAAGCCGCCGAGCTGCGTCTCGCTCGTCTGCTTGAGCATGCGGAGGAAGGTGCCGAGTTCGACGCCGTATGGGTGGGGCTTGATCTCGACGGCCTCGTGTGGCAGCTCGGCGATACCCCGGGGGAAGATCAGGCGGTCGTCGAGCTCGATCGTGCGGAGCGGGCCCTCGCTGTCGGCCTTGGACTCGATGAGGGCCTTGGTGACCTCCGCGTCGTCGGGCGGGGCCTCGGGCTTGAGGGCGGGGGCTTCCTCTTCGATGGCGGACTTGGCGGGGGGGAGGAAGGTGATCTGGGCGTGGGGGTTGGCGATCGCCGTCTGCTCGAGGTAGGCGTCGACGGAGGTCTTGCCCTTGATGTAGCGGGCTTCGAGTTCGAGGGAGACGCGGGTGCCGGTGCCGCTGCTGGTGGTGGGGAAGTCGTCGGTCTCGATGTCGATCGTGACTTCGGGCTTGTTTTTGGTGGTGTCCATCGCCAGCTCGATGTGGTGGGCGGGCTTGGACTTGTGGGGCTTGGTGGTGATGACCATCGGGCGGCCGGTGGTCATGAGGCCGTACATCCCCGCGGCGGAGATGCCGATGCCCTGCTGCCCACGGCTCATCTTCAGGCGGTGGAACTTGGAGCGGTAGAGCAGCATGCCGAAGATGGTTTCGCCCTGTCGGCGGACGATGCCGGGGCCGTTGTCGGTGACGGTGACCCTGAAGCGGTCGGGCCCGGCCTTGGGGAGGTGTTCGATCTGGACGGTGATGTCCGGGAGGATGCCGGCTTCTTCGCAGGCGTCCAGGGCGTTGTCGACGGCTTCCTTGACGGTGGTGAGCAGGGCCTTGCGGGGGTTGTCGAAGCCGAGGAGGTGCCGGTTCTTGGCGAAGAACTCCGAGACGGAGATCTCGCGCTGTTTGGCGGCCATGGTCTCGGCGGTGACGCGTTTGACACTCTGGCCACCGGTCGCGGACGAGCCCGAGCGTTTGCTTTCCGTGCGGGGCTTGCCCGACGATTTCGCCATGATGACCCTCCGTGGTGGGCGGCCCATCGGGGGCGGCCAACATCATGTGCCGCCAGCGTAGCGGGGCGCACAGGTGGCGTCGATCGAGGCCTGCGGATTGCAACCGCTGTCGTGTGCGCTGACGCGGAAGTTATCGGTCTCTGCTGTCCGGGCGACTGATCGTCATCGGTTCGGTCGAGGGCGGCGAGCGGCCCCGGTGAGCGCAATCTTCACGCATTTCGGGGGGTTGAACACGCCTTCCCCGCTTCCGTCTTCCCGCGATCCCCCTTATGCTCAGGTCCCGCTGGGATTTACGCAACGACGCGTGTCCCGACGGGAGAAGTGTTCGGCCGGACGGAGAGACGGCCGAGGCACGCAAAGGACGCGAGAGAGACCAGCATCGTTTTCGAGAGAGCCAGGAGAGACAGCATGAACAAGATCGCAGCAATCGTCGCGGCCGCCGCATTCGCCGGCGCCGCAAATGCCACCGTCATCACCAGTTACACGCTCTTCCAGGAGCCGGGCAACCAGGTGTCGACCCCCGCGACCACCTCGGCCGCGAATGTGGCGGGTCTGGACATGACCCGCAGCGCGAACCTGAACCCGACCGCCGCGGGCAACTCGATCAGCGCCAACGGCTGGACGCCCGACAGCAACTCGTACTTCTCGTTCGGCTTCAGCGTTGACGCGGGCTTCGTGGTCAACCTCAACGAGCTGATCATCGCGACCCGCGCCTCGAACACCGGCCCGGGCGAGCTCGGCCTGTTCTACAGCGGCGACAACTTCAGCACCAACCTCCACACCTTCACCCAGAGCGGCACCAGCTTCCTCAACAGCACGATCGATCTGAGCGCCCTGACCAACCTTGACGGCTCGGTGGAGTTCCGGATCAGCCCGATCTCCGATCTGCGTGCCGACGGGAACATGGGCATCGCCTCGGGCGGCACGCTCCGCATCAGCGAGTTCTTCGACGGCAGCGACTTCTTCCCGGTGCAGTTCACGGGCGAGGTCGTCCCCGCGCCGGCCTCGGCCGCCCTGCTCGGCCTGGCCGGCCTGGTCGCGGGTCGTCGCCGCCGCGCCTGATCGCCAGCGACGCGCACGGTTGCAAGACACAAGCAGCGGGCGGCCTCCGGGCCGCCCGTTGTCTTTTTTGCACAGCGGGACCGCGCAATCTTCATCTGCCGTTGACAACGCACGCAGGTGCGCTCGTTATGCTCCGCATCCGAGCTCAGAGAGAGCTTGCAAACAGCACTCGGAAGGAGAGTTTACATGCATATCAGTGCAGCAGCGGTCGGCCTCGCGTCGCTGACCTCGGCCTCAGGCGCGTCGACGATCATCACCGCGTACGACTTGTTCGGCGAGCCGGGCAATCAGGCCTTTACTGCGCCTTCGGAGTCGGCGACGGGTGTCACAGGTCTGAACATGACCCGTGGTACGGGGCTGAACGCGACAAGTGCTGCCAACTCGTTCAGCTCAAGCGGCTGGAACACGCTCAACGCCTCGGAGGACTATTTCTCGTTCGGATTCACGGTCGCCGAGAACGCGGTCGTCAATCTGTCGAGCCTGTTCATCGCGACTCGTGCGTCGAACACTGGACCGGGCGATCTCGGTCTGTTCTTCAGCGGCGACGGATTCTCCAACAACCTGTTCACCTTCACGCAGAGCGGGACCGCGTTCCTGAACAGCGAGATCGATCTGAGCGGCCTGGCGGGCCTGACCGGCGAGGTGGAGTTCCGGATCGTCGCTCTGTCTGACACCCGCGCCGACGGCAACACCGGCATCGCTGCCGGCGGCACGCTTCGGATCGCCGAGTTCTTCGAAGGTGGTGAATTCTCGCCCGTCCGCTTTGTCGGCGAAGTGGTGGTCATCCCCCTCCCCGGCGCGGCGGGACTCGGCCTGGCCGGGCTCGGGCTGGTGGCGGTCCGTCGTCGCCGGGCCTGATCGCCCGCGCGTTCTCACAAACTCTCAGCGGGCGGCCTCCGGGCCGCCCGTTTTCTTTGCTTGGGCGGCGCCAAGCGGGCTTCTATCCCGAGACGGGCGGGCGGATCGGCGCTATCCTCTCGACCCGAAATCGCGTTTCAACAGACAAGACAGAGAGGCGGAGCAAGCCATGGAAACCACGCTGATCATCCTCAAGCCCGACGCCGTGCAGCGGGGTCTGATGGGCCGCATCATCTCCCGTTTCGAGGACAAGGGCCTCCAGGTCGTCGGTTCGAAGATGATGCAGATCTCCCAGGATCTGGCCGCGACCCACTACGAGGCCCACAAGGAGCGTCCGTTCTACAAGGGCCTCGTCTCGTTCATGACCAGCTCGCCGGTCTTGGTGCTGGCGATCCGGGGCAACGACGCCATCGCCATCAGCCGCAAGATGATGGGCGCCACCTTCGGCTCCAAGGCCGAGCCTGGGACGATCCGTGGCGACTTCGGCGTGTCGAACTCGTTCAACCTGATCCACGGGTCTGACAGCCCGGAGGCCGCGGAGCGTGAACTCTCGCTGTTCTTCAAGCAGGGTGAGGTGCTGAGCTTCGAGCGGGCTGGCGACGCCTGGGTCTACGACATGTCGGGCGGCAAGCCTGAGTGAGCGCGCGCCCGACCGCCCGGCAGCGGCACGGTCGGGGCCTCTCTCAAAGTGCTCGTTGCAGGAACTCGGCGGGCCGGCTCGGCCCGCTTTTTCATGCGCGGCGTCGGTTCCGCACCGGCGACCTCTTAAGCACCGGCGAGTCGAGACGCACCGGCGCAGGCCGGCATAGTCAGTTCGCCGCGGCCTCGGGCTTGATCCTTCCGACCACATCCTCGGGCGAGGCAGTGATCTGGTCGGCGACTTCTCGCCGGTGGATCTCGACATTGCGGGGGAAGTCGAACGCGACGCGCACACGCTCGCCGCGCACCGACGCAATCCGCACAACTCCGATAGGGTTCCTCGGGTCGCCAATGACGACCTCCTCGCCCTCTCGCCTCGTGATGACCAACATCTGATTTGCCTCCCGTCCTTGACCGGCATGAACGAAATCGGGCCCACCTGCCCGTACCACCAAACCACCGACTCGGACTATACCCGAAGCGGCGGCGTTTCGGAACCCTTTTCGCACCCTCGCCCGGGGATGATCCGACAAGCGTCCGAGATCTCTGGCGAGACCCGGCCATAATGGTAACAAATCGGGATGGTGTTCGTCAATCGATCGCTTCGACGCCGGTCACGCCGGGCACATGGGCCCGGAGATTCCGCTCGACGCCGGTCTGGAGCGTGATGTCGCTGGAGGGGCACCCCACGCACGCCCCGTGGAGGCGGATGCGGACGACGCCGTCGGGCAGGAGGTCGACGAACTCGATGTCGCCGCCGTCGGCCTGGATGGCCGGGCGCATCAGCTCGATCACCTTCGCGGCTCTGGCGCGCGTCTCATCGTCGGGGGTGGTCGGTGGCGTGGCCATGGCTGCTCCTGCTTCCGTCCAGTTTAGAATCCTTCTAATCCCCGGACAACATGCCGGCCGGATGTTCGCTCCCCCATTTGGCGTCAGAGGCGGCGCGGGCGTCGGGCGATTTCTAGACTCGCCAGATGCATCAGCCACCACCGAGCTTCTTTGTGCGCACGACGGTTGTACTTCTCGCCTGCCTGCTGGCGGGCGCCCTTGCGGGGTGCGCGGGAGGGGGTTCGGGGCGGATGTCCGGCGAGCCGGCGCAGGTGATCAACGACACGCTGCAGCCCCCGACGAGGCGGGCGGACGCCGTGCGCGTGTACTGGGACAGTCTGGAGACGGAGCAGAAGCCCCGCGAGGCGGACGCGTTGCGGCAGGTGTACTGGCGGCCGACAACGCCGGCACCGCTCCGCCAGGCGATCGCCGAGACGATCGGACGAGACCCCGACCCGGAAGTCTCCGAGCACGCCAAGGCGCTGTTTCGGCTGAGCTTGCCGCACGAGTCGGAGCGGGATGTGATCGAGGCGGTCTCGGGCGTGATTGCCGATCGGGATTGGACAGAGCTGACGACGACGCTCATGCGCACGATGTCGAGATCGCGGGCGGAGGGCCCCGAGCGCGAGCGGGCCGAGGCGAAGGCGCTGCTGCGGCTGCACCCCAATCGTTCGCTGGAGCAGATCGTCTTCGTGCAGTTTCTCAGGCCCACGGTGCACCCCGACGACGAGGCGACGATGCGCGGGGTCGACCTGCGCCGGCGATTCCGGACCGAGGCGTGGGACCTCCTGGCGAGGCTGGACCCCGGAGGGACGCAGCGGCGGACGATGCTGGCGGAGATCCCGGCCGATGTCGACCCGATGGTCGAGGCGGTCTCGGCGGTGGTCGGGACATTCGGCGTGCTGCCCGAGACGGGGATGGAGATCCGCTGGGCGGAGACGATGCGGGCCGGTGACGCCCGCCAGCGCCGGTGGTGGGAGGACGCCGAGGCGGCGCACGCGTCGCTGTCTGACGAGCAGCGTCGGGGCTTTGCGATGCGGCACATCGAGCCGGTCCGCTGGGCGAAGGAGCACAGGCCCGAGTGGCTTTCGAAGGGGCGTTCGGCGCTGTACGCCGAGCTTGAGAGCAGGCTGCGCGGACGGCCCGTGTATGTGCGCACGGCGACACGCATCCACTCGGACGGACCGAACCGCGAACGCCTCAGCGATTGGCGTGACCGACTGCTGTGGGGCGATCTTCTTGCGATCTTGATCGCCGACGAGGCGTTGAAGGATCCGGGCGTCCGGCGTGAGTTGTACCGCCAGGCCGAGGCCGACAGGGCGGACACCACGACCGAGTACGGCGGCACGCTCGACGCCGACGGACAAGCGTTCCGAGCCCAGCTCTATGTCCCGCGACCGAGCGAGCGGCTGGGCGATCGGGCGTTTGTCGCGTCGGAAGAGATGCTCGCCAACTCCGCCCGCTCGCTGATCCACTACCACATGCATGTGCAGCAGCCCTCGCAGGCGGCGTACGCGGGGCCTGGGCGTGAGGATCTGGTGTACGCCGCGCGGTCGGGGCGGACCTGCATGGTGTTCACCTCTGTGGACCGCGGTCGGCTGAACGCCGATATCTACTTCCCGCACGGGGCGGTGGTGGACCTTGGGCTGGTCGATGATTGACGCACCGCCCGGGCGTTCCTGCGCATGACCCACCTGCTGATCATCGCCGCGTATGTCTCGTTGCATCTCCGCGATGTGCCGTCGATGCGTCCGGTCGCGATGGAGCTTGGCTTCTGGCAGAGCCTCGGCATTACGCTTGGGGGCTTTGCGCTGCTTGCGGTGTGGACGGATCTGATGGTCCGTCTGCGGCTGCGCCGGATCGATCGGCGGGGGCGCGGTATCGATGTGTTTCGGGCGATGCGCTCCTCGGCCAGGTCGCGGACGCTGGCGACCGTCTGGCTCGCGGTCTCGGTTGTGGTGTTCGGCTGGCTGGAGGCGGTGCGATCGGTGGTGGGGGACCCGGTGCTGCTCGATGAGCTTCTGGCGATGCTGCCGCTGTTCGTTGTGTGGGCGTGCTCGTGGTGGTCGGTCGAGCCGGTCGAGCGGAGGCTGCGCGAGGCGACGCTGCTGCGCCGTCTTGACGAGGGGCTGCCGGTGGGGCCGGGGCCGTCGCGTTGGGTTTTCGTGCTCGACGCTATGCGCCACCAGGTGCTGCTGATCCTCGTCCCCCTGATGTTCGCGGCGTCTTGGATCGAGACGCTTGAAAAGCTCTCCATGGGCGATGGACGGATTGCGCTGTGGCTGCAGGACGACCTCATCCGGCTCGGTGCGACGCTGGCGGGGCTCCTGGCGGTCTTCGCCTTCGCCCCCATGCTGCTGCGGCTGATCTGGGACACCACGCCCCTGGGCGACGGCGCGATCAGGGCTCGGCTGCGCAATCTCGGCGAGCGTCACGGCGTGGGGCTCGGCAAGCTGCTGATCTGGCGGACGCACGGGACGGTGCTCAACGCCGCGGTGACCGGCCTGTTTCCGGGTGTGCGTGCGGTGCTCTTGAGCGACGCGCTGGTCGACCAGCTCGACGAGCGTCAGATCGAGGCGGTCGCGGCGCACGAGGTCGGGCACATCCGGCGGAGACACATCCCTTGGCTCGCGGGCGCGGCGATCGTGCTGCTCACCGGCGTGTCGGTGGTTGTTTCGATGCTTGTCTTTGCGGTTTGGGGGCCGATCGCGATGGACGACTGGCGGGGCGCCGCAGCGATCGCGCTGGGCCTGCTCGCGGGGATGGCTGTGTTCGGGGTGGTCAGCCGCAGATTCGAGTGGCAGGCCGATGCGTTCGCGGCGCAGCACATGAGCGGACTCGCGACCGCACGCGGCGCTTCGGATCCGGAAATCCATATTAGAAACGAAGCAGTCGACGCGATGATCGGCGCACTCGAGCGCGTCGCGATCGGCAACGGGATCGCTCCCGAGCGTCGTTCGTGGCGCCACGGTTCGATCCGGCGCAGGCAGCGCAATTTGGAGAAGATCGTCGGGATGCGCGCGATCGCGCTGCCGATTGATCGTCATGTGCGCATTGTGAAGATCGCCATTGTTTTGTGCGGCGTGATCACGGTTCTCTTGCTCGCGGCGCACGGTTCGATGGCCTGACTATGAAGAAATCGCAAACGGGTGCAACCGCACGGCGGGGACGCCGAACCGATCAGGACCGGAGGTGAGAATCGTTTCTCATCGTTCGTTCCGGCCGCGAGTGCGGAGTGCAATTAAGGATCGCAGCGAACTGTTTCGGCGCGATCGTTGCGCTCCGGCCGAGCGGGAGGATGGTTTTCGCCCGGAGGATCGGGCGGTCGACCGCGGAGGCGGTTCGGCAGTTGGAGAAGGAGATGCAGATGCAGAAGTACATTGCAGTTGGTTGCGTGCTCGCCCTCGCGGGAGGGGCGTCCGCGAATGTCCGCGTGATCCACGGTTCGCCGGATACGCCCGCCGTCAGCGTGTTTGTCGATGGCGGCAACACCGTGGGCAATCCGGTCAGCGGTTCGCCGGTGATCCCGTCGCTCTCGTTTCGCGAGGACAGCGGGTACCTGGCGGTGCCCAGCGGCGACTACACCTTCAAGGTGACGCCGGAGGCCGATCCGTCGCTTGTCGCCATCGACGCGTTCGCCTCGATCGACGCGAACATCCCGGTGAGCGTGGTCGCGATCGACTTCCTCGCCAATGTTCGCCCCGTGATCCTGGTCGACAATCGCACGACCAACCCCTCGGTCGCGCAGCTGCGGCTCGGCCACTTCGTGCCCGACGCGGGCGCGGTGAACATCCTCGTCAACGGCTCGAGCTTCCTCACCGATGTTGAGTTCGAGGATGTCACCGGCTACTTCGAGCTCGCCCCGGGCTTCTACGACATCCGGGTCGTCGACGCGGTTTCGAACGCCGTGCTTCAGGACATCCCGGGCCTTGAGCTGATCGCCAACACGAACGTCTCGGCGTTCGCGCTGGGCTCGGTCGCGGCCGACACTTTCGGCGTCTCAGTGTTTGTTGACGCTGTGCCCGCGCCGGGCACGGCCGCTCTGCTCGGCTTTGCCGGGCTGGCCGCGGTCCGCCGCCGCCGCTGATCGAACCTCAGCGATCTTCATCGTCGCTGAATTCTCCGGACAAGACCCCCGCGCCGATGCTCGGGGGTCTTGTCTTGTCCGCGTCCTACGCTCTCGCTCTGTCGCATCGGCGAAAGGAGCGGCGATGGGTCTTGACGCGAAGGAACGCGAACTCTGCGATCTGATCGGGCGGCGCCGTGACGCCCTGCTCGCCGATCTGACCCTGCATGTCGGCCTGCCGACCGGGCCGGGGGGCGACGCGATCGATGAGACTCGCGAGCGATTCACCGAGCGTCTGGAGAGGCTCGGGGCAACGACCGAGCTTGTCCCGGGGGTCCCGAAGCCCGACTGGCTGCGGGGGACCGACCCCGAGACGCCGATCCCGCCGACGGCGGTCTGCCGCAGGACGAGGGAGGGGATGCCCCGAGTCCTGATCGCCGGGCACCTCGACACGGTGCACAGCGTCAGCAGCCCGTTCCGGGCGCTCACGGTCGCACCCGACGCCAAGACCGCGACCGGGCCGGGGTGTGTGGACATGAAGGGCGGGCTGGTGATCGCGGTCGCGGCCCTGGAGGCGCTGGAAGAGGCGGGGATCGACGCGTCGTGGTCGTTCCTGATGAACGCCGACGAGGAGACGGGGACCTATCACTCCGAGCCGGCGCTGCGGGCCGAGGCCGCGAGGCATGACTTTGGCATCGCCATCGAGCCGGCCCTGCCCGGTGGCGAGCTGGCGATCGAGCGGATGGGCAGCGGGCAGTTCATGATCGAGTGCCGCGGCAAGTCGGCCCATGTGGGGCGGGCGTTTGTCGACGGGGTGTCCGCGGTCACGGCTTTGGGACGGGCGATTGTGAAGGTGTCGGAGATCGCCGACCCGGCGAAGGGCCGGATCGTCAATGTCGGGCCCCTGGAGTGCACGACGCCCCCGAATGTCGTGCCCCCCCTGGCCAAGGCGTGGGGCAACGCCCGCTATCCGACCCCCGAGGTCGGCGAGGAGGTGGGGGCGTTGCTCGATGCGATCGGGACGGGCGAGGACGCCATGCCCGCGACGATCATCCGGCGGAGTTTTAATCGCCCCGCCAAGCCCCTGATCCCCGAGACCGAGCGGCTGGCCCTGGCGGCCCGGGCGGCCGCGGAAGACCTCGGCCAGAGCCTGCCTTTCGCCAAGACCGGGGGGGTCTGCGACGGGAACACCCTGCAGGACGCCGGGTTGCCGACGATCGACACGCTGGGGGTGCGGGGCGGGGGCCTGCACACGACCGAGGAGTGGATCGAGCTGGCGAGCCTGGTGGAGCGGTGCCAGCTTTTGGCGGTGCTGCTGTCGAGGCTGGCTTCGGGGCGGATCGGGCTGGATCCACCCCGCTGAGCCGCCCGATAAACGCCCTCATACGCTTCGGTGGAGCGGCACGGGCTTTCCGACCGCCCGCCGCCCGTCCGCCTTTGGGTTTGTCCGCACCTTCTGATCTTCTTTGGAGCCCCCCATGCCCGCATCCGCCTCCGCGTCTCACAGCCTCGGCGCCGAGCTGAAGACCGACCCCGCGATCGCCTCGGCCATCGACACGATCGTCGAGCGTGTGACGGAGCGGTCGGCGCAGATCACCGATGTTCGCCCGCCGCGCGACGGCGCGAGCGAGGGCTACGAGGCGCTCATGAAGCGTGCGGCCGCGACGAAGGGGCGCGACCTGCTCTACCCCTACATCGGCTCGGGGCTGGGCAACGGGGCGCTGGTGGAGCTCGCCGACGGGTCGGTGAAGTGGGACATGATCTCGGGGATCGGCGTCAACTTCTTCGGGCACTCGCACCCCGAGATCGTCCGGGCGCAGGTCGAGTCCTCGCTTGAAGACACGACCAAGCACGGCAACCTGCAGTCGGGCTTCGACGCGTATCGGTTCGCCGAGACCCTGCTGGCCGAGGCTGGAAAGAACTCGCGCCTGTCGCAGGCGTTCATCACGACTTCGGGCGCGATGGCCAACGAGAGCGCGATCAAGGTCTGCTACCAGAAGAACGCGCCCGCATCGCGTGTGCTGGCGTTCCGCAACTGCTTCATGGGACGCAGCGTGACGATGTGCCAGATCGGCGACTCCGCCGCAGGGCGACAGGGTATCCCGCTGACGACGCAGGTCGACTACATGCCCTTCTGGAACGAGGAAGCGGCCGAGAAGGTCGGCGGCAAGAAGGCGTTCATCGACCACGCGTGCTGGAGGCTCGATCAGTACATTGAGCGCTACCCGGGCATGCACGCCTGCTTCATCTTCGAGCTGGTGCAGGGCGAGGGCGGATTCAACACGGCGCCGCGCGAGTTTTTCGTGGAGCTGATGGAGATCTGCCGGGCCAAGGGCATCGCGGTCTGGGATGACGAGATCCAGTCGTTCGGGCGTACGCCGCGGATGTTCGCGTACGAGCAGTACGACCTGGGCGACTATGTCGATGTCTTCTGCGTCGGCAAGATGACCCAGGCGTGCGCCACGCTGTACACCGACGAGTACGCGCCCAAGCCGGGCCTGCTCAGCGGCACCTTCACCGGCGCGACCAGCGAGTTCACCGTCGGCACACGCATCATCGAGATGCTCCGCGACGGGGACTACTACGGCGACACGGGCCTGATCGCCAAGCACCACGACGCCTTCCGGCGCCTGACCAAGGCCATGATGGACAAGCACCCCGACTGGTTCCCCAAGGTCCCCTTCTGCGCCGAGAACCCGGGCGGCATCGGCGGCATGATGCGATTCACGCCCTTCGGCGGCGACCGTGCGAAGATCCAGGCGGCCTGCAAGGCATGCTTCGACGAGGGGGTGGTGCTGTTCTACTGCGGGCACGGGCCGTACCACATGCGCATGCTGCCCCCGCTTGGCGTGATGAAGCTGGAGGACTGGCCCCGTGTATTCGAGCGGATCGAGGCGGCGCTCGCCCGCGTCGCTTCACGCTGACGCCGGCGGCTCTTCGCCTTCAACAGACGCCCGAGTGACTTTCAGAAAGACGGTGCAAGATGTTCGTGATCCGTCGCGCCAAGATCGAGGATGTGGGGACGCTGCTCAAGCTCGCGCGGATGGTGCATTTCATCAACCTCCCGCCCGACCAGCAGATCATCACCGAGAAGATCACGCACTCGCGGAACTGTTTCGTGCGGGCCGCGGCGGGCGAGTGCCGCTACGGCGACCTTGCGCGCACAAAGTCCGGCGGGCTGGCGTCGAACATCCATGCTTCGGACCTGTTCATGTTCGCGATGGAGGACACCGAGTCGGGCGGGATGATCGGCACGAGCCAGCTCGTGGCGAAGATGGGCGGGGAGGACCGGCCCAACTACACCCTCAAGCTCGAGAAGCGGGACTTCTTCGCCGAGGACATCCACACCGGCACGACGCACACCGTCGCTCGCCTGCACTCGGATGCTTCGGGACCGACCGAACTGGGCGGGCTGATCCTCCAGCCGTCGTTCAGAGGCCACAAACTGAAGCTGGGGCGGTTCCTCTCGATGGTGAGGTTTCACTTCATCGGCCTGCACCGCGCGGCATTCGCCGGCGATTTGCTGGCGGAGATGATGGCCGAGATCACACCCGACGGGCGCAACACCTTCTGGGAGTATTTCGGGCGTCGGTTTATCCCGCTCAGTTACGACGAGGCCGACCGCCACTGCCAGATCTCGCGCGAGTTCATCTCCTCGCTGTTGCCTCACGACGACATCTACCTGACGCTGCTGCCGCCGCACGCGCGCGACTCGGTCGGCAAGGTCGGGGCCGAGACCGTCCCGGCGCGACGGATGCTCGAGAAGCTCGGCTTCAGGTACAACAACTTCGTCGATCCGTTCGACGGCGGGCCGCACCTGCACGCTGTGACCGACGAGATCACGCCCGTCCGCGAGACGGTGCGGCTCAAGCTCGGCGAGGGGCTGCCCAAGGCCCGGCTGAACCGGCGTGGCATTGTCAGCCTGCTCGACACCGATGGCGAGTTTCTCGCTGTGGAGGATTCGTTCAGCCTCGCTACCGATGGAACGCTCCGCATCGGCAAAGCCACGATGAAGGTCCTGCGGGCGAGCCCCGACGATGAGGTCGGCGTGACCCCGACCGACGGGCTCGGACCGGTCGATGTCGCCGCGAAGATCGGGAGCAAGCGAGCCGGCGGTCCGAAGCCCTCGCCAAAGAAGCCCGCTCCGGCGACACCACGGAAGCGCAAGGTCTCTGCGGCGCCGGGTTCGGAGGCGGGATCATGATCATGCCGCACGACTTTGTCGGCGACCGCGAGATCCCCATCCCGGGCGACAGTCTCGTCTCGATCAACCCGGCCGATCCTTCGGAGGTCGTGTTCAGCGCGGCGCCGGTGGACGCCCACGCGGACGAGGCGGTCGGCGAAGCTCGCGAGGCCTTCGAGGTCTGGTCTCGATGGCCGTTCGAGCGACGCGTAAAGGTGCTGCAGCGATTCAAGGAGATCGCGGCTTCCCGCGTCGATGAGGTCGCGTTGCTCATCAGCCGCGAGACGGGCAAAGTGTTCTGGGATTCCAAGGCCGAGGCGGGGCTGCTGGCTTCCAAGGTCGACATCACGCTCGACACAACAGTGCCGAACGCGGGCATGGCCCGGGTCAGCGGGTACGAGGTCCCGGCGACAGAGACGCGGGTGGGGCGGTGCTGGTTCCGGCCGCACGGGGTGATGGCTGTCATCGGCCCGTTCAACTTCCCCGCCCACCTGCCCAACGGGCACATCATCCCCGCCCTGGCGATGGGCAACACCGTCGTCTTCAAGCCCAGCGACAAGGCCCCTGCGGTGGGGCAGGTGCTCGCCTCGATGTACCGCGAAGCTCTCGCGGCAGAAGGTGCGCCGCTCGGCGTGGTCAACCTCGTCCAGGGCGGCGCGGGCCCCGCGTCCAAGCTCGTCGCCCACAACGATATCGACGGCGTGCTCTTCACCGGCTCGTGGCCTGTCGGGCGGCGAATCCTCGAAGCTAACCTCGACAATCCCGGGCGCATCATCGCGCTGGAGATGGGCGGCAACAACGCGGCCCTCGTCATGCCCGACGCCGACCTGCGTCAGGCCGCGATCGAGTGCGTCCGGGCCGCGTTCGTAACGACCGGCCAACGCTGCACCTGCACGCGGCGGGTGATCGTGCACGAATCGGTCGCCGACCGGTTCATCGGCGCCGTGTGCAAAGCCGCGAGCCTGCTGGTGATCGGGAAGCCCGACGCCGAGCACCCGGTCTTCATGGGCCCGATCATCTCCGCTGAGGCCCGCGACGCGGTGTTGGAGTTCCAGCACAACGCCGCCGATGCCGGGGCCGAGCTGCGCCTGCAGGCGCGCGCCATTTCCGAGCACGGGGAAGGTTACTACCTCTCGCCGGGCGTCATGAAAGTCGATCGCTTTTCGATCGATGACGGCCCGGGGCGGGACGAGGAGGTCTTCGGCCCCCTCCTGCGGATCAGCGTCTCGGACAGCCTCGACGACATGATCGCCCAGGCCAACGCGACGAGGTTCGGCCTTGCCGCGAGCATCTTTTCCAGCGACGAGCAAGCGATCGCCCGCTTCATGCACGAGGCGCGGGCCGGGTGCGTGAATGTCAACACGGGCACCGCCGGCGCCAGCAGCAAGCTGCCGTTCGGGGGCTTGGGACACAGCGGCAACCACCGCCCCGCCGGCGCGTACAGCCTGGACTACTGCGCGTACCCAGTGGCGGGCCTGATCGAGCGAGGCGACGCCGCGGGCCTGCTGCCCGGGATGGCGTTCGAGGACAAGTGGCTGGGGTGAGCCTCAGCCCTTCAGCGAGGCCATGTCGATCACGAAGCGGTACTTCACATCGCTCTTGAGCATGCGCTCGTAGGCCTCGTTGATCTGTTGCATTTTGATGAGCTCGATGTCGCACTCGATCTTGTGCTTGCCGCAGAAGTCGAGCATCTCCTGCGTCTCGGCGATGCCGCCGATCAGTGATCCGGCGATCTGGCGCCGGGGCATGAGCAGGCCGAAGACGCCGACCGGCTGCGGGTTCGGCGGCACGCCGACGAGCACGAGCGTCCCGTCGAGCTTGAGCAGGTTCAGGTAGGCGTTGAGGTCGTGGTCCGCCGAGACCGTGTCGAGGATCATGTCGAAGCTGGCGGCGTGTGCGGCCATCTGATCGGCGTCCTTCGAGATGACCACCTCATCTGCGCCGAGACGCTTGGCGTCGGCGACCTTGCCTTCAGAGGTCGTAAACAGTACGGTGTGCGCCCCAAGAGCGTGGGCGAACTTGACGCCCATGTGCCCGAGCCCGCCAAGCCCGACCACGCCGACCTTCTTGCCCTTGCCGGCGCCCCAGCGTCGCAGCGGCGAGTAGGTCGTGATCCCGGCGCACAGCAGCGGCGCCGCGCGGGCCGGGTCGAGGTTTTCGGGGACCTTGAGGGTGAACGCCTCGTCGACGACGACTCCGGTCGAGTACCCGCCGTAGGTCATGCCACCCGAGTGCTTGTCCTCGCTGTTGTAGGTGAAGACGGCGCCCTTGAGGCAGAACTGCTCCAGATCCTCCTTGCAGCTCTCGCAGGATCGGCAGGAATCGACCATGCAGCCGACCGCGGCGAGATCTCCCGCCTTGAAGCGTTTGACCTTCGAGCCGACGCGTGTCACCCGACCGAGGATCTCGTGGCCGGGCACGACCGGGTAGGTCGTGCCGCCCCATTCGTTGCGGGCGATGTGCAGGTCGCTGTGGCAGACGCCGCAGTAGAGAATGTCGATCTCGACATCCTGTTCCAGTGGCTCGCGACGCTCGATCGAGAGCGGGGCGAGGGGCGACTCGGCGGACTTGGCGGCGAAGGCTGAAACGGGCATCGTGCGACTCCCTGCAGAAGAAGATCTCGGACCGTCCCCCCCAACGCAGCGAACACGCTGGATGCGGGATCGCTGCGGTGACACTCTAGCTGATGCACTGGCGGCGAACGCCTCACTCAGCCGCGCCCGATCAGATCTTCCAGCGGGACACGCACCCGGTCGTCCGCGTCCAGGTCGTACTGCTTTTCGATGATCGTCCCGGCCGGGAACCGGTGCCTGCCCAGCACGGGCACAAACGCCGCGGCAAGACGGTCCGCGTCAGGGCCGTAGAAGAAAATCCGCACTCCTTCGGGCCCGAACTCGTTGCCGTCGAGCTCGCCGAGTTCGGTGTCCTCTATGGCCGCTTCGAGTTCGTCCTCAAGGTCGGCGATGGCGGGCACGCCGCTGACATCGCCTGAGCTTGGGATTTCGATGATGACGCCCTGCTCCTCGTCGCTGTGGTCGCCTGGCTTGCGGAACCTGGCGAGGATTCGATCGATGAAGCCCATGTTGATTCCCCTTGGGTCAGGCCACCCGGACGCAGCAGTCAGTGGTGGTGGCCGATCATACCGCGATCAGCAATGAGGAAGACCCCGATCGAGGGAGACCTCAATGCGTTGTGAGTTTTTTGTGATCCCGGGCGACAGGTCTCGGAGCGTCAACACGGTCGCGTTCGGTGTCTGCCGTACGGCGAGCGTCTTAACTTTTCTACAGTGTCGTTCGAAGCTGCTCCGCGACGCAGGCGCCGTCCGGCCGACACCGGTTGCGCCGCGATCACGAAAAATCGTGGCGGACGCGGAGGAGTCTGACGCCTTGGAGCGTCACCATCAGCGTGTCGTACCAGGCGGCACCCTCGTGGCGGTAGCGGATCTGGACGCCGCGGACGGTGCGGGCGTCGAGCATGGCGCGGGCCTCGTCGAGTGTTGGCGGCGGGGCGTCGCCGACCATGCCGGGGCCGTGCTTGACGATGATCTCGTCGATCAGCGTGAGCGTGCCGATGTCGCGGAAGAGGGCGTCGAGGGCCTCGTCGTCGAGGATCGCATCGCTCATCGGGGGCGGCGGGGGGTCTTCATGCGTCACGCCCGGGCTCCCGGGGTTGGGTGTCCTGACCCGCATCTTTGGCGAAGGGGTCGGAGACGAGGTTGGCGTCGAGCTCCCACGGGGCGGGCGGGGGTCCGGGCTTCTTCTGCGCGGGCGCGGGTTGCTTGGTTGTTTGCTGGGTTGTTTGCTGTGTTGATTGCGGGGGGGCTTTGGGGTCGGGGCGGTGTTCGGCGGGGAGGAGGAGGATGGCGTTGTCTGGCGCGGGGCAGACGAACTGGCAGACGCCGCAGCCGGTGCAGGCGTCTGCGTTGATCGTGGGCTTGCCCATATTGAGTTCGATGGCGTTCTCGACGGGGCAGTGTTCTGAGCAGACGGTGCAGAAGCTGCCGTTGTGGGCCAGGCATGAGACGGTGCTGACGCTGGCTGTGCCCATTTTGATGGGGAGGTCTGGGCTGAGGACGCCGGGGTCGCAGGCTGTGACGCAGGGTGTGTCGGGGCACATGGTGCAGGGCTGGCGCGTGGGGTCGATCATGGGCGTGCCGGCGGCTTTGCGGAAGCGGTCGGGGGCGTGGATGATCGCGTTGGGCGGGCAGGCTTTCAGGCAGGCGTCGCAGCGCGTGCAGTCGCGGAGGAAGCGTTCTTCCTCGACTGCGCCGGGCGGGCGGAGGATCGGGAAGGAGGCGCGGCGCTGGTCGGGGGTGTCTGCGTCGGAGCGGGCGTGATCTTCTTCGGAGGTATCGGAGATGACTTCGTCGATGCCGTTGAGCATCTGGCCGAGCATGTGGCCCCGGAGGAATTTTCGACGGCTGATGTCGGGCTGGTCGGCCATCGGTTCAGCCGGGGTCGGGCGTGGGATCGGGGCGGGGATCGGCCGGGGATTCCTGGAGAAAGACGGGCACGCCGGGGAGGAACGAGGGCAGGTCGTCGTGCACGCCCTGATCGAGCACTGCCGAGGGGGCGTGGCACTGCATGCAGCTGGTCTGCCAGGGGTGGGAGGTGCGGATGGGCTCGGGGCCCTTGGGCCCGTGGCAGGCCATGCAGTCCTCGCGCATGAAAGTCGAGTGGGGGATGGTCGGCGGGGCGCCTTCCCACGCGCGCTGGCCCTGGCCGGAGGAGAAGAGTCCTTCGAAGAGGTTCTGGAACTCGCGCGTGGCGAGGATGTCGCTCGCCTGCTGCTCGACATGGCACTGCGTGCAGCTTGGCATGTAGGCGTGGGACATGCGCGGGGCGTAGACCTCGTTGATGGTGAGGCCGTCTCCGTGGCAGGCCATGCAGCTCGCCGAGGTCATCTGGTCGGCGGGGTGCGGGATGGTTGGCGGCGCGCCGTCGAAGGCGCGTCGTGATGCGCGGGCTTCGAGCAGGGCCTGTCGCTCGGCCTCGTCGAACTCGACGGGGGCGAAGAGATCGACCTCCGGTTGCTGGAGGTCGCCGAGGTTGCTCTGCCAGTCGCGGTTGGGGCCGTGCTTGCGCCTGTCGAACTCGGCGTAGGTCATGGCGGGGATGGAGGCCTGGCCGCGGGGCGCGGGCGTGTGTTCGAACTCGGGCGGGTCGTGCGTCGGGACGCCCTGGCGCATGCCGACGACGAGGCCGACGAACGAGACACCGATCACGCCGGCGAGGAAGAGCTGCGTTGCGCGCCGGGTCGCCTGGCTCGGCGCGGGGTCGGCCTGCGTGTCGGTGTCGGGCTTCATGTCTTCGGGCTGGGCCAAGGCTTACTCCCCCCGCCTTGGCTCGGGGCGTCGCGTCGTTCCCTGCGCGACGGGCGTCACGCGGACGGCGCACTTCTTGTAGTCGGGCTGGCGTGAGAACGGGTCGAACTCGTGGAGCGTGACCTCGTTGATGAGCTTTGTTTCATCAAAGAAGGGGACGAAGACCTGCCCGCGCGGGGGCTTGCCCCGGCCGTTGATCCAGACGGGAAGCTCGATCTTGCCTCTGCGAGACTCGACGAGGACCATGTCGCCCCGCTGGACGCCGAGCTCGCGCGCATC
Source organism: Phycisphaerales bacterium (assembly GCA_020831775.1). GTDB lineage: Bacteria > Planctomycetota > Phycisphaerae > Phycisphaerales > UBA1924 > SLFH01. The sequence goes on along the minus strand of JAFIFZ010000023.1, from coordinate 22,900 downwards.
TTCGGCGTGCAGTTCGGCGTAGGCGCGGGGGACGGCGCGGTGCAGCTCGGGGATCCGTCGCGTCATCGTGCCGGAGTGCCAGTGCTCGATCACACGCCCGGTGTTGAGCCAGAAGGGGTATTCCTCGTCGGGGATCTCGGGCGGCGGCTCCCAGGGGCGGAACCAGATCAGGGCGCGGCTGTCTTTGGTGACCGAGTGGTAGAAGTCGAACTCCTCGCCCTCGGCGACATAGGGGTCGTCGAAGCCGGAGAAGCGGAAGCGGGTCTCGCGCCAGCTCCCGTCGGGCTGTTCGACGACGGGCCAGCGCAGGCCTCGGGCCTTGACGTACTCCTCGTAAGGCGCCAGGTCTTTCTGCTTGATGCGGGAGAAGGGGCGGTACTCCTCGAACAGGCGCTCGTCGACATTGGTGTCGTAGTAGTGCGCCCATTCCCAGATGGGGACCTCGTCGCCGTTCTCGTCGCGGGTCTCGAAGAGCCACTTGCCGTCCTTGTCGCGCATGCCGGGGTGGCCCATGTCCAGGAGCTTGCGTGCGACGGCGATGAGTTGCCAGCAGTCGTCACGGGCGCCCTCGGGCGGGTCGACCATTTTGAACCATTGCTGGGTGCGGCGCTCGGAGTTGCCGTACATCCCGTTCTTCTCGACCCACATGGCCGAGGGGAGGATGAGGTCGGCGAGCTTTGTGGTGGCGGTGGGGTAGACATCCGAGACGATGAGGAACTTTTCTTCCAGATCCTTCTTGCGGTTGAAGAGCTTGTGGAGGTTGGGGAGCGTCTGCCCTGGGTTGGTGACCTGGACCCAGAGGGTGTCGAGGTCGCCGCCTTCGGCCTTGGGCGTGCAGAAGCTGTCGAACATCGCGACGGTGTGGTGGCCGGGGGTGGGGCGGATGCGTCCTGCGGGGACATTCCAGAGCTCTTCGGCCTTGGCGCGGTCGGCCGCGTTTGCGACGAGCATCCCGCCGGGGAGGAGGTGGCAGAGGGTGCCGACCTCGCGGACGGTGCCGCAGGCGGAGGGCTGTCCGGTGAGGCTGGTCGGTGCGTCGCCGGGCCTTCCGAAGTGGCCGCTGAGCAGGTGGATGCCGTGGACGAGGCAGTTGATGGCGGTGCCTCGCGTGTGCTGGTTCATCCCCATGCACCAGAGGCTGGTGATGCGGATGTCGCGCCGGCCGAACAGCTCGCCGAGCATGCGGATCTTGTCGGCGGGGATGCCCGAGAGCTCCGCGACGCGCTCGGGCGTGTATTCCTCGAGCGACGCGGCGTACTCATCGAACGACATCGCCTTGCCGGTCATCAGGCCCGGGTTGTCCGGGTCGAGCTGTCGGAAGTTGCAGTGCTTCTCGACGAACCCGCGGTCGTAGTTGTTGTTCTTGATCAGGAGGTGCGCGATGCCGTTGGCGATCGCCAGGTCTGAGTGCGGCTTGAACTCCAGGTAGTGCTGGCAGAGGTCGGTGGTGCGTGTGCGCCTGGTGCTGATGTCGATCAGCGTGACCTCCTCGCCCTTGGCCCGGCGGTCGACGACGCGGGAGAAGAGGACGGGGTGCATCTCCGCGGGGTTGTTGCCCCACATGATCAGCACATCGCACTCGTCGAGGTCGTCGTAGCAGCCCGCGGGTTCGTCGACGCCGTAGGTCGAGATGAACCCGGTCACGGCCGAGGACATGCACAGGCGGGGGTTGCCGTCGATCTGGTTGCTGCCGAGGCCGGCCTTCATCATCTTGTTGGCGACGAAGCCCTCGCCGATGGTCCACTGCCCGCTACCGTAGATCCCGAAGCGGTCTGGCGCCTCCATGATCTTCTCGGCGATGATCTCGATGGCCCTGTCCCACGAGATCTCTTCGTAGCGATCGCCGCGCCGGAGCAGGGGCTTGGTGAGGCGGTCGTTGCCGTAGAGGATCTTGCCGACGTGGTACCCCTTGACGCAGAGCAGCCCGCGGTTGACATCGGCCTTGACATCGCCGGCGATGGCGACGACGCGTCCGCCTTTGACGCCCACGCGGACATGGCAGCCTGTCCCGCAGAATCGGCAGACGCCCTTGTTCCACTTCACGCCGGTGTTGGGATCGCGCTCGCCGTCGAGCACGGGGAGGCTGATCCCCTTGGAGCGTGCGGCGCCGGCCGCGACGGCGGTCGCGGCGGCCATCGCCGAGGCCTTGAGGAACGACCGGCGGTCAGTGCTTGGCGTGGTGGTCATGGTCGTCCGGTCCTGTTGAGGGGGTGGTCGGTCTGAGTCTCGTTTGTGTCTTGCGGCGCATCGTCGGAGGCGTCGGTGCAGACGAGGTCGACAAAGAGCACGCCGGGGAGTTCGTGCAGCCATTTCCAGACCTCGCGGTCGGCGTCGCTGTCTGCAGTGTCGACGACGATCGGCAGGCGGAGGCCCTGCATCTCGCCGAGTGAAACGGCGTTGTGTTGATTGATCGCTTCAAGTGCGCCGTCGCGGAGGCGGCGGTCGTCGCTGAGACTCAGGATCAATCCGCTGACGGGCATCGAGGCCGCGCTCCTGACCGGTGTTCTGAAAATCGAACGCCGCGGGTGATGAAGGATATGCAGAGCCTAATGAACTTTGCTACGATCCGTCAACTTGTTGCGACCGCTCGACCCAGCTCCGGCCCGTTTCGTTCAGCAGCAAAGAAACGCTGTTGGGCCAAGGGCCTGAAAGAGACGACGCGATGATGCGTGGGCGTGTTCTAATTCCGATCGTCGTGCTCGCGGCGCTCCTGATGAGCATCGGTTTGGTGCGGATCATGGCGGGCGCCGGCGCGTCGCCGAGGAGCGAGTTTCTGGCCGCGACAATGAGCACCGAAACGGTGCCCGACGAAACGCCTCGCTGGCTTGTTGAAATTAGTTTGCCGGATGGCCCGCCGCGGGTTGTGACCGATCGGGTCGATTCCATGGGCCGTGCCGTGACCGTCTCGTGCGCGAGCTGCCACTCGAACTTCGACGCGAACACCTCCCGTCGCAGCGCCGACGAGCCGCCGATGGCGTTCCACCAGGGGCTGACCTTCCAGCACGGCAACCTCTCCTGCGTGACCTGCCACAACCCCGACGACTACAACGCCCTGCGTCTGGCCGACGGGACGCGGATCGAGTACAGGCAGGTGATGGAGTCGTGCGCCCAGTGCCACGCGCCGCAGGCGCGCGATTACGAGCGGGGGCTGCACGGGGGCATGACCGGGTTCTGGGACCGCACCAAGGGGCCCCAGAAGCGCAAGAGCTGCATCGACTGCCACGACCCGCACGCCCCGAAGTTCCCTTCGATGACGCCGACCTTCAAGCCGCTCGACCGCTTTCTTGAGCCGACCCGCCCGGGCGACTGAGGGCACAACGCCTGATCCCCCACCGGCCGGCACCGCCGACCCGGGAGTTGAATCCATGAGCGACAGCGACAAACGCACCATTTCCCTGCCCGTGCTCGGGGAGGTATCGCGCCGGACGGCGCTGAAGGCGGGTGGGGCGACGCTGGGGCTCGCGGCGTTCGCCGCCGCCGTCTCGCCGCTCGCCGGGCTCAGGGGCCGGCTCTCGGCGCAGGAGCTGATGCAGCGTCACTACAAGGAACTCTCCGCCGACGACAAGGCCAAGATCTTCGAGCGCCTCGAGAACGAGGCCAAGGAACGCTACGGGGCCGATGTCAAGATCAAGGACCCCAAGGCCATCCCCGGCGTCCGCTACGGGTACGCGATCAACCTCAGCGTCTGCAACGGCAACGGCGCCTGCATGGAGGCCTGCCACCGCGAGAACAACCACGACCGGTCCACCAACCAGTCGTACATCCGCGTCTTCGAGATGCCGATCGGCACCACCGACTTCAAGCACGGCGACTCGACCTACACCCACGATGTCCCGCGCGAGGGCAAGTACTACCTCCCCGTGCAGTGCTTCCAGTGCGAGAACCCGCCCTGCGTCGATGTCTGCCCCGTCGAGGCGACCTGGCAGGAAGAAGACGGAATCGTCGTGGTGGATTACAACTGGTGCATCGGCTGCCGTTATTGCCAGGCGGCCTGTCCTTACCACGCGCGCCGCTTTAACTGGAAAGAGCCGCAGATCCCTGCTGAAGAGGTCAACCCCGACCAGGGCTACCTCTCGAACCGGATCCGCCCCGCGGGCGTGGTGGAGAAGTGCCACTTCTGCCTGCACCGGACGCGCGAGGGGCGCCAGCCAGCCTGTCTGGAGGCCTGCCCGACCGGGGCGCGCATCTTCGGCAACCTGCTCGACCCCGAGTCGGAGATCCGCACCGTCCTGCGCACCAAGCGCGTGTTCGTCCTGAAAGAGGAACTCGGCGCCCGCCCGACCCTCTTCTACTTCTTCGATTGACCGCCAAGCCCCACGCCGCCCGAGCACACCCATGGCCATACAAGCCCAGCAAGCCCGACCAGGCCACCTCGTCAGCTACCCGAGGTTCCTCTGGCGGTCCCTCGTCATGGCGACCGACGGCAGCCTCGCGTTCTACGCCTGGATGACGATGCTCACCGCCGTCGCCCTCGTCGGCGCCAACGCCTGGGCCAACCAGGTCGCCAGCGGCATGATCGTCACCAACATGACCGATCATGTCAGCTGGGGCCTATATATCGCCAACTTCACCTTCATGGTCGGCGTCGCCGCCGGCGGGGTGATGATGGTCATCCCCGGCTACCTCTACCGCAACAAGGAGATGCACGATGTCGTGATCATCGGCGAACTGCTGGCGATCGCGGCGATCGTGATGTGCCTGCTGTTCGTCACGGTCGACCTCGGGCGCCCCGACCGCTTCTGGCACCTCATCCCCGGCCTCGGGCGGTTCAACTTCCCGATCTCGATGCTCACCTGGGATGTGATCGTCCTGAACGGGTACCTGCTGCTGAACCTGCACATCTGCGGGTACCTGCTCTACATCCGCTACCTCGGCAAGAAGCCCGAACCGCGCTGGTATGTCCCCTTCGTGATGATCTCGATCGTCTGGGCGGTCTCGATCCACACGGTCACGGCGTTCCTGTTCAGCGGTCTCGGCGGGCGGCCGTTCTGGAAGAGCGCCCTGCTGGCGCCGCAGTTCCTGGCCTCGGCGTTCGTCGCCGGGCCGGCGTTCCTGATCCTGACGATGTTCATCCTCCGGCGCATCGGCGGCGTCGTGATTTCAGACCGGCCGATCCAGCTCCTCGTCCAGATCATCCGCGTTACGGTGCTGATCAACCTGCTGATGCTCTGCTCGAAGCTCTTTACCGAGTTCTACACCGGCGGCGCCTACAGCAAGCACGCGATCTACCTCTTCTTCGGGTGGGAGGGGCACAACGCGCTGGTGCCTTGGATCTGGACCGCGATCGTGTTCAACCTCATCGCGGCGGTGCTCTTCCTGCTGCCGGCGGCGATGCGCAGCGTCCGCGTCGTTTCGATCGCGTGCGTGCTCGCGTTTGTCGGCCTCTGGATCGAAAAGGGCATGGGCCTGATCGTCCCTGGTTTTGTTCCCAGCACGCTGAGCGAGATGGTCGAGTATGTGCCGAACCTGACGGAGTGGCAGGTTAGCGCCGGCATCTGGGCCTTCGGCCTGATGATTTACACCGTCGCGCTGAAGATCGCCATCCCGATCATGCGGGGCGAAGAGCGCTTCATCGCGCCCGTTGAAGTCGCCGACGACACCCCCCACGAACCCCCCGCCGACCAGCCGCCCGCCGGCGAGGCGTCCGCGACCGATCAAACGCAAGCCGACCCGCCCGAGCGCGACAGCGGCGGCGAGAGCGGCAGAAGCCCATGAGGCTCCCCGTCCTCGATCCAGCCCGTCTCCAGCGAGCGCCGAGCAAGACGCGTCGCGTCGACGGCCCCTTCATCGACCGGGCCGGACGCAAGGTCGGCTACCTCCGTCTCTCGATCACCAAGGCGTGCGCGATGCGCTGCACGTATTGCCGCCCCGAGCGCATCACAGACACCCGGGGCGAGCCGCAGCTGACCGTCGGCGAGATCGGCTCGCTGGTCGAGCACCTGGCCCTCCGCCACGGCTTGCACAAGGTCCGCCTGACCGGGGGCGACCCGACCAGCCGCAAAGACCTCACAGAGATCATCGGTCGCATCGCCGCCGTGCCGGGCATCGGCGATCTTGCGATGACCACCAACGGCCTGACCCTTCCCCATCGCGCCCGCGAGTACGCCGACGCCGGCCTGCAGCGCGTCAACATCAGCATCGACACGCTCGATCGTGAACGCTTCGCCGAGCTCACGGGCGTCGACGGATTGGAGCGCGTGCTCGAGGGGCTCGACGAGGCGGAGCGTGTCGGGCTCTGGCCGATCCGTCTGAACTCGGTCGTGATCCGTGGCCGCAACGAGCGGGACATGCCCTCGCTCGTCCGCTTCGCTTCCGCCCGCGGGATCGAGATGCGGTTCATCGAGTTGATGCCGATGGGCCCGCTCGCGTCGAAGTGGGCCGAGCGGTTTGTGCCCGAGGCGCAGATGCGGGCCAACCTCGATCCGATCGTGAAGCGATGGACGCCCGTTGAGCAGGGGCACGACGCGGCGCGACGCTTCCGCGTCGAACTCGACGACGGCTCGGCGGGCGTCGTCGGCTTCATCACGCCGATGAGCTGCAACTTCTGCGCCGCGTGCAACCGCGTGCGGCTCGCCTCCGACGGGACGCTCTATCCTTGCCTCATGGACAAGCCCTCGGGCACGATCCTGCCCGCCCTGCGCCCGCGTTTCGATCCGGCGCTCTTCGACACGATCCTCGCCGAGGGCCTGGGCCAGAAGCGCGACGAACACCCCCACGACGGGCACGCCGTGATGACCCACATCGGAGGCTGATGAGATGTCCGGTCCTGAACCTCCCGCCCGCCCCAGCCAGCCCCCCAAGACCTTCCAGAAGTTCGTCGCCCGCTACCCCGTCCTCGGCGAGGCGCACCAGCGCGTCGGGCGCGAGGTCGAGTCGCTCGGCCCCCTCGACGCACGCCAGTGCGCGCTGGTCAAGATCGGCATCAGCCTCGGCGCGGGCCTGGAATCGGCGCTCCGATCCCATGTGCGCAGAGCCCTGGAAGCCGGCGCCACACACGAGGAGGTCGAGCAGGCGATCCTGCTCGGCATGAACACCGTCGGCTTCCCCCGCACCGTCGCGGCGTGGAGCTGGGCCCACGAGCAGTTCGAGAGAGACGCCGGCGAGGGCAAGTCCCCCAACGTCGACGCCGGAGGCCACCAGCGGTGACGCTCACCGTCCGACTCTTCGGCCCTTACGCCGACGCCCAGGGCGAGCGCGAGCTCTCTGTCGACCTCCCGCCCGAGCCGACCGTCTCGCTCGTGCTCGAAACGATCGAGTCGCGCTATCCGGCCCTTTCGCCCCTGATGCCATCGACCAGGCTCGCGGTCAACAACCGCTTCGTCCCGCCCTCGCACGAGGTGCGCGAGGGCGACGAGCTCGCGCTGGTCGGGATGGTGGGGGGCGGATGAAGACCGCCCCGGCCATCGAGGTCGTGCTCAGCGAAGGGCCGCTCGGGCCCGAGGACGCTGTGCGCGCCCCCGGCGCCGGCGCGATCGTCGCGTTCGAAGGCGTCATCCGCCCGACCGAGGAGGGGCGCGAGATCGCCGCCATCGAGTACGAGGCGTACAGGCCCATGGCGGAGAACCAGCTCGAATCGCTCGCGCGTGCCGCGGCCGATCGCTTCGGCCTCGCCGGCGTCTTCGTGCGCCACAGCGTCGGCGTTGTTCCGGTCGGCGAATGCTCGTTCCGGCTCGTCGTCGCCTCGGCGCACCGCGCCCCGGCGCTGGAGGGCATGGCCTGGTTCATCGATACCATGAAGCGCGATGTCCCGATCTGGAAGCGCCCGGTCTTCAAGGACGCGCAGGAGCAAAGCCGGTGAGCGCTCACGCAACGCCCGGTTCGGCGCCGCTCTCCCCCGCCGAGGCGGCACGCCTGCTCGCCCGGCGCGTCGCCCCCGTCGGCTCCGAGCGCATCGCGTGGGCCGACGCCCCCGGACGCGTCCTTGCAGAAAAGATCACGCTCGATCGGCCGAGCCCGGCCTGCGATGTCAGCGCGATGGACGGCTACGCCCTCACGCTCAAGGAGCCCCGGGGCGTCCGCCTTGCCGTCAGCGACGAGGCCCTGCCCGGCCGCCCCCCGCCCCCGATGCCCGCCGACGGCTCGGTCGTGCGCATTTTCACCGGCGCGCCAGTCCCCTCCGGCGCGACCGCCGTCGTGCAGCGCGAACGCGTCGAAGAGAGCGACAGATCGATCCTCATCCCCATAGACGCAGAGATCTTCGAGGGCATGCACATCCGGCGCAAGGGCGAGAACGCAGGCCAAGGCGAGACTGTTGCCGAACCCGGCAGAACCGTCTCGCCGGGCGTGATGGCGGCAATCGCTTCCTGCGGCCGCTCTCAACTCAGTGTCCACCGCTCGCTCTGCGTCGGCGTCTTGGTCACGGGCGACGAGGTGCTGCCCGTCGAGGCCTCGCCCGAAGACTGGCAGCTCCGCGACAGCAACGGCCCGGCCCTGCTCGCCTCGCTCGCCCCCTTCGAATGGGTCGGCGAGATAGAGCTGGAGCGCGCGCACGACGACCCAGACCGGCTGGCGGCGTCCGCCCAGCACCTCATCGATCGCTGCGACGCGCTGCTCATCACCGGGGGCGTTTCTACGGGCGACCACGACCATGTGCCGCGCGTGCTGCGCGAGCTCGGGTTGGAGATCCTCTTCCACAAGCTTGCGCTGCGTCCGGGCAAGCCGGCGCTCGGCGCGATCACGCCCGACGCCAAGCCCGTGCTCGGCCTGCCGGGCAACCCCGTCTCGGTCGTGACCACCGCGCGGCTTCTCGCCCTGCCAGCACTCCGCGCGCGCGCCGGGCTCGTTCATCCGCCCCGCCCGACGCTCGTCCGCGTCAGCGCCGAGAAGCCCGCCCCGCCGAAGCTCTGGTGGTACCCTTTGGTCAGGCTCGATGAGCGGGGCGAGGCGACGCTCGCGCCGAGCAAGGGCTCGGGCGACTGGGTCGCCGCGGCTTCCGCCGACGGCTTCGTCGAAGTCCCGCCCGGCGAGCCCGCGTCCGGTCTTCGACCCTACTTCCCGTTCCCCAACGCCCTCTGAGCGAGAACGCCCGCGTGACCGACCCGCTGACACACCTCGACGAACAGGGCGACGCCCGCATGGTCGACATCGGGGGCAAGCCGATGACACGGCGTCGCGCCGTCGCCGAGGGCTTCGTCCGCTGCAGCCCGGAACTGCTCGAACGCATCGAACGCGACGACCTCGAAAAGGGCAGCGTCTTCCAGATCGCCCGCATCGCCGGCATCCAGGCCGCCAAACGCACCGACCAACTCATTCCCCTTTGCCACCAGCTCCCGCTCGATTCGGTCGAGGTCGATCTGAAGATTGAGCGCGGGCGCGTGGCGATCCGTGCCGCCGCATCGACGACCTGGAAGACGGGCGTCGAAATGGAGGCGTTCGCGGCGGTCGTCGGCGCAGCCCTCACCGTGATCGACATGGGCAAGGCGGTCGACAAGGCGATGGTGATCGAGGGCGTCCGCCTCATCGAGAAGACCGGGGGCAAGAGCGGGACCTACCGCGCAGAGGACTCGGCGTGAGCGCCCCGCCCCTCGTCGGCGTGCTGACCGTCAGCGACCGCTGCTCGCGGGGCGAAACGGTCGACACCTCCGGCCCCGCCCTGATCGATCTCGCCCGCGAGAAGCTCGGCGCGCGCACGCTCCCTCTCGCTTGCGTGCCCGACGAGGTCGAACAGATCGCAGCGAACCTCCGCGCCTTCGCCGCAGCCGACCCCGCGCCCGACCTCGTCCTGACCACCGGCGGCACGGGCCTTGCCCCGCGCGATGTCACGCCCGAGGCGACGCTCGGCGTCATCGAGCGCCGTCATAGCGGCCTCACCGAGCTCATCCGCCGGCGCTGCTACGACAAAACCCCGCGCGCGTATCTCTCCCGGGGCGAGGCGGGCACGATCGGGCGCACGCTCGTCATCAACCTCCCCGGCTCGACGCGCGGCGCCGTCGAATCCCTCGAAGCCCTCCTGGACATCCTCCCCCACGCCATCGAGACCCTCCGGGGCGAGGTGCAGGACGACGGGCGTCCCGACGCCCAAAGCCGCACGGGCAAGGTCGTCCGCCACGCCGACACGCAAGCGGAGGAGTAGCCCGTGTTCGCCCTCACCGCGATCGCGCTGGCGCTCGTCGCGTTGCTCTACGCTTCGGTCGGGCACGGCGGCGCCTCGGGGTACCTCGCCGTGCTCGCGATCACGGGCCACCCGCCCGAAACCGTCCGCGCTACGGCTCTGAGCCTGAACATCGTCGTTGCCTCGATCGCGCTGGCGAGATTTGCAAGGCGCTCGGGGCTGCGCCACGATCTCTTGGTTCCATTCGCGGCCTCCGCCGTGCCCTGCGCCTTCATCGCCGGGCGGTACTGGTCGCTCGACGAACAGCTCTACCGCGTCGCGATCGCGGCGGTCCTGCTCTTTGCGGCGTGGCGCCTTGCGATCAAGCCCAAAGACACGGGCGAAAGCCCCCGCAAACCCCCGGCCCTCCCCGTCGCCCTCGCCATCGGCGCGGTGATCGGGTTGGTTTCCGGGCTGATCGGTGTCGGGGGCGGGATCTTTCTCAGCCCGCTGCTCATCCTCTTTCGCTGGGCGACGGCGAAGCAGGCGGCGGGCGTCGCCGCGGCGTTCGTCCTCCTCTCCTCGATCGCGGGGCTTTTCGGGCTTGGCCTCCAGCTCGGCACGCTGCCGGTGCACGCGGGGGAGCTCGGGCTCTTTGCCGCGTGCGTCGCGGTGGGGGGCTTCATTGGCGCAGAGCTCGGGTCGAGGCGGTTCGACACGCAACTGCTGCGGCGAGCCCTCAGCGTCGTGCTCGTGATCGCGGCCCTGAAGCTGGTGCTCGCATGACCCCTGTCCTTCCCGCGAGAGACACCGCCTACATCCTCGCCGGCGGGCGCAGCACCCGCTTTGGCAGCGACAAGGCGCGCGCGATGATCGAAGGCCGCCCCCTGATCCGGCGCATCGCAGACATGCTCGAATCGCGCGGCCACCAAGTCGTCGCCGTCGCTCGTGAAGCCGACCAGTATGCCGACCTCGGCCTCAACACCATCGCCGACATCGAGCCGGACCTCGGCCCCGTCGGCGGCCTCCAGACCGCCCTCATGCATCGCGCCGACGGATGGATCATCCTGTGCAGCTGCGACCTGATCCACCCCTCGCCCGAGCCGATCCAACAGCTCGAGCAAGCCCGAACCGGGCAAGAAGATGCAGACGCGGTGGTCTACCGAACCGACAGGTGGCAACCTTTCCCCGGCCTGTACCACACCCGCATGCTCCGCTTCGCGGGACACCGCTCGATGCAAGGGCTGCTCGACGCCGCCGACACGCGGCCCGTTCCCTGCGACGACATCCGCGCAATCACGCAGGCGAACCGACCCGATGAACTGCCTCCAGACGCTGAGCGATAGCCGCCCGCCCGGGCAACGCCCGCAAGCTCGCAGGCAATACCCGGTGCTGCAGTGGGCGCCCCGCGGCGTCAACCGTTTGTGCGTTGTCTTCGCGCAGGGTCTCAGGCGCTCAGACGCCGGGCCGACCAGGTGCTTTCGGGCGAGCGGGACCAGAGCACGCGGTCGTGCAGGCGTCCGGTGCGGGCCGACCAGAGCTCGACACGGTCGGGGACGATGCGGTAGCCGCCCCAGTTGTCCGGGCGCTCCAACTCACGCCCGGCCATGGTGCGCCTTGCGGTGCGGACCGCCTCGGCGATCAGGTCACGGCGCGAGGCGATCGCGGCGCTCTGGCGGCTGGCCGCGGCGCCGATCCGCGAGAGCAGGGGACGCGTCTTGAAGTACGCGTCGCTTTCCTGGGGGGATGTCTGGCGCACGCGTCCTTCGATCCGCGCCTGGCGGCGGGCGTGGGGCCAGTGGAAGACCGCCGCGGCGTGCGGGTTGGATTCGAGCTCCTCGCCCTTGCGGCTGGTGTAGCTCGTGTAAAAGACCAGCGCCGGGGTCTGGAGTTCGATCGCCTTGCACAGGACGATCCGGGCCGAGGGCAGCCCGCCCGGCGTCGCGGTCGCCAGCGTCATCGCGTTGAAATCCTCGTATCGCTCGCTCTTCCGGGCGTCCTCGAACCACGCCAACAGCAGCGGCATCGGGTCGGCGGGCGCCGGGTCGGGCAGGTCGTTGCACGCGAGCATATTGGTGAGGGCCGAGATGATCGGCCCGGCTTCGTCCTGGGCGTTTTCTTCTGCAGCGGTTTCGTCGTGGTTGGTTTCGGTCGGATCGCGCATCGCTGCTCTCCCGGTCAGGCGGTCCGTCTGTTGTTGACGCCCGAGCTCCGCTGGAACACGCGCCAGTCGAAGGCGTCGATCAACGCGGCGACCGTCTCGTGCGACGGGGTCTGCACGCCCACCCGCTTGGCATGTTCAATCACCTGACGGTTGAGCTGGCCGACCTCGCTCTCGCGGCCCTGGCGGATGTCTTCGACCATGCTCGGCGTGTGCGCCCTGGCCGCCTCGATCGCTCTCCAGAGCGAGGCTTCCGCGTCCGGCCCGAGCTCGATGCCCTCCGCGCCCGCGACCGCGAGCCCCTCAACGAGCAGCTTCTCGACGATCGCACGCGCCGGCGAGTCGAGAACCTCGCCGACCGACGCGTCGGTGAGCGCCGCGACCGGGTTGACGGCCGCGTTGATCAGCCCCTTGCGCCAGACCAAAGGCTCGATGTCTTCGGTGGTTTCGGTCTGCAGCCCGCAGGCGCTGAGCAGGGCCGCGAGCTTGCGGCAGACGGGCAGGTACTCGGCGCGCAGACAGCCGATGGAGTGGGGCGGGTGCTGGTGCACGATGCGGACGCGCCCGTCGGGCTCGGTGCGGGCGCCGTAGTTGAGCACCATCCGCAGCACGCGCGGGTCGCGCAGACGCTCGATCAGGTGTCTTCCGGGCTCGATCCCGTTCTGGAAGCTGACGACAAAGGGCGATGGAGGCCCGTCGCCCAGCGCATCGAGGACGGGCGCGAGCTCGCGAGCAACGGCGTCGATCGCGGTGGTCTTAGTCGCGACGAAGATCGCGCTCAGCGGGCCCGCGTCACCGAGTTCGGCGATGCTGGAGACCACCCGGGGCCTCGACGAGGCGGCAACGCCGCCCGTCACGACCGCCCCGTTGCGCCGGATGCTCTCGGCCGCACGCGGGTTTCTGGCGACGATCGTCACGGGGGTCTCACTCCCGAGCATCGCCGCGAGGCCGACCCCCATCGCGCCGGCGCCGATCACGCCGACGCGCCGGGGTGCCCAGTCGTTGCAGGTCGTTTCGGATGTCTCGCTCGGTCTGTTCATCGTGGGAGTCCGTCTGTGGACCGTTCTTGGCTCACCGTTCGATCGGCATCAGGCGCTCCTTCCGGCGTCATCGGCGTTTTCGAGCTGCAGGGCCTTGGGGAACAGGATGTTGTTCTCCTTGTGGACATGCCGGTGCATGTCGCGTTCGAGCCATGCGAGTCCGTCGAGCATCGCACGCCACGAGTTGCACGCGCCCTCGGGGGGCGTAAACCCGTCGGTCGCCTCGCGCAGCACTTCCAGCGCCGCGCCCGCGTCGTCGTGCTCGGCCTCCATCTGGCGGATCGGGTCGGCGATTGAGCCGCCTTCGAACCGCTTGGGTTCGGCCGCGAGCTCCATGCGCCGGATCATCGGGAAGAGCACGCGCTCTTCCTTGACCATGTGGCTGGACAGCTCATCGCGCAGCGCGTTGAACGCCTCGAAGACGCGGTGCAGGCGAGGCTCGGTCTCGGCGTGCGCGTCGCGCACCTTCTCGACCAGCCGGCCCAGGCGGGGCAATTCGATCCGCAGCTCGGCGTGGTGGGTCTGCTCGATGTGGTCGGCCAGCTCCGTCAGCGTCATGCCGCCGGGGTCGTCGCCTTGCTCTGTGTCATTCTCCCGGGCCTCCATCGCCAGCAGCAGGTCGACGACCGTCTCGGTGACCAGGTTCCGCCGGCGGCAGGCCTCCTCCAAAGGCTGCTTGCCCCCGCAGCAGTAGTCGATCCGCAACGCCTCGAAGACCCGCGACCTGGCAGGCCGCTCGGCGACCAACTGTCCGACTGTCGACCTTGGATCGATCTCTGCTCGCATGGTGTTGCTCCCCGGGTGGTGTTGTCGGCGGGCGGCCCGCCGCTATTCGAATATTCATGCTTTCAAGCACACTTGATTCTTTTCTAGGCCAATGATACCCTTCCGTCCAGCTGGTGTACACGGAAATCGCGCCGAAACAGACCGGAGGTTCTCGGCCATGAAGCTGATGTCAGAAGCGTGCGAATACGGGCTGCGGGCGGTCATCTGGCTCGCCCAGCGTCCCGACGAGACCCAGAAGGTCCGCGAGATCGCCGAGGGCACCAAGGCCGCTCCGGGCTACCTCGTCAAGGTTCTTCAGGCCCTGACCAAGGCCGGCATCCTCTCCGCTCAGCGAGGGAGCAACGGCGGGTTCACCCTGCTCAAAGACCCCGCCGACCTCACCGTCCTGGACATCATCAACGCCATCGACCCCATCGAGCGCATCCGGACCTGCCCCTTGGGCATCAAGTCCCACGGCGAATGCCTCTGCCCGATGCACCGTCGGATCGACGACGCCTACGCCCAGATCGAAGAGAGCTTCGCCAACTCGCGCATCGACGAACTGATGACGGACCCCTCGCCCTCCAAACCCCTCTGCAATGCTCTGACGATCGAACGCCGAGCGGCGGATGCGCCCTCGAGCAACGGCAGCGCGTGACTGCCGCAAGCGGTTGAGTCGTCGATTGAATACAACGCGGAGCAACCGGGCGGTCTCAAGCCAGCTTTAGAGCGTCCTCACCGATTTCGTAGCGCCGTTCGGCGCGTGTCCGGTTGCGCCTTGGTGATGTTTGTTGTAGCTTCGAGCCTCGACCCTCGGGGTCGGGAAGGAGCCACGGATGGCGTCGCCGTACTCGCAGGATCTCAGGGACAAAGTTCTCGCCGCATGCGACCGCGGCATGCAGACCAAGCAGGTCGCCGAGGCCTTCGGCGTCTGCCGCGCCTGGGTCAGACGCGTCAAGCAGCGCCGGCGAGAGCACGGCGAGACCGCCCCGCGCAAGCAGGGCTCGCCCGGCGTCGGCAAGATCGATCGCGACAAACTCGCTCGGCTCGTCGCAGAGCGTCCCGACGCCACCGGCCCCGAACTGCGGGAGATGCTCGGGGTCGAGTGCTCCGAGTCGGCGATCTACGCCGCTCTGAAGGCGCTTGATCTCACCTTCAAAAAAAGACGATCCACGCCGCCGAACAGGACCGGCCCGATGTCGCCGAGCGGCGTCACCAGTGGAAGCGTGATCAGCCCGGGCTCCGAGCCCGTGGGCTGATCTTCATCGACGAGACCTGGGCCAAGACCAACATGACCCGCCTGCGCGGCCGCGCCCCGCGGGGTGAGCGTCTGATCGACAAGACGCCGCACGGGCACTGGAAGACAACGACGCTCATCGCGGCGTTGGGGATCCAAGGCGTGCGGTGCTCGACGGTCGTCGACGGCGCCGTCAACGCGGACATCTTCGAGGCGTTCGTCGAACAGGTGCTCGTCCCGGAGCTGCGGCCGGGAGATGTGGTCGTGATGGACAACCTATCGAGCCACAAGCGGGCGAGGACGCGCGAGCTGATCGAGAGCGCCGGGGCCGAGCTGGTCTTCTTGCCGCCCTACAGCCCAGACCTGAACCCGATCGAGATGGTCTTCAGCAAGGTCAAGCAACTGCTGCGATCGCTCGCATGCAGGACCAAAGACGCTCTCTGGCGGGCGATGCAGTCCGTCCTCGACCAGATCACCTCGACCGACGCCGCCAACTGCTTCAGACACTGTGGGTACACGCTACGAGTTGAGTAAGGACGCTCTAGAAGCTGAACTCGGTCTGAATCCAGAATCGAGTCGTGTCGGGCTGGCCTGAGCTGCCGTCGTAGTACGCGCCTTTGAGCATGACCGACCAGTTGGGTGTGATCGCCTTGCTGAGGACGCCGTCGAGCTCCCACCCGAGGTCGTCGCCGCCGCGGTCGGTCCAGAAGCGGTGGTAGGTCGCCGAGGCGTTGACTTCCCACGGGAGCTGGGTGTTCAGCCCGGCGTAGAGGTTTTGCAGCCCGTCGTCGGGCGTGGCCAGGAAGTTGTCGGCGAAGCCCTGGAACGCGTGGTTGGTGCCCAGGGGAAAGCGGAAAGCGGCCTCGCCTCCGTCGCTGCCGAGGAACTGATACCCCGCGACCACGCCCCCGAGCCCCTTCTTGTTCAGGCCGGCCTCGACCGCGAAGAAGTCCGCGTCGTAGCTGATAGGGTTCGCCCCCGCGTCGCTCTGGCGGGCGTAGGTCGCCTCGTAGCGCAGCGTGTAGTCCTCCGCTTCGTCAAGGATCGTGCGCCCGCTGACGCGCACGCCCCATGTGTCGGTCGAGTCGGCCGGCGCGTCGTCGCGGAAGTCGAGCAGGTACACGAAGGTCGTTGCGCGGAGCTCGGGCGCAAACCCGTACGATGCGCGGATCAGGTGCGAGTCGGAGTCCCAGTTCGGCCCGTCGGGCCCGAAGATTCGCTGGACGAACCAGACATACGCGTACTCGAGTTCGAGGCCCTCGACGCCGAGGTCGGTCTGCACGCGGACCGAGTCGTAGGTCTGCTCGAACTGGCGCCACCCGACATTGCCAACGAAACGCTGGTTGTCGTGGAGGATGCGCTGGCGCCCGGCGCGGACATCGAGTCTTACGCCCCCGAGCCGCTCGGCGAATCGGGCGTAGACCTGGTTGACCTCGGTGCCGGTCGGGTCGGCGACCACGGTCCGCGTGGGTGTGCCGCTGCCGGTCGCCGGGACGAAGTAGTTGCCTTTGTCTGGCGACCAGACATTCTCGAACTCGACCATGGCGCTGAAGCCGTGGAAGGGCTTGGTCTCGTAGCCGAGCCGGATGCGGTTGGTGATGGCGGTGGAGGAGTCGCGCCCGGTCGTGTCGGCCAGCTCGATGCGGAAGCGGTTGTTCAGGTGGACCTTGCCCCCGACGAGCGCCTCGAAGATGTCCGCCGGCTTCTCATCGGGATCCGAGAGCCAGCCCAGCGGCCGGTGCGCCATGCCGACCTGCGCCTCGGTGATCGCGTCGGGCAAATCGGCCTCGATCTCGGGAGGCGCCTCCCGCGGGTCGGCGGTTTCCTGCGCCAGCGCGGGCGCAGGCAGGGCCAGGAGAAATGCCGCGGCGATCGAACGCTTCATCATGATTCCCCTTTGAGATAGTCCGGCCGGCTCAGCGGTCGGTGATGCCACGGATCGGTTCGGTCGGCAGGTCCTCGATCGGCGGGGCGTCGGGCGCCCGAAGTCGCAGTGCCATTGCCTGGGCCTTGCGGCTGTAATCGATCGATTCGCCGAGGATCCTCGCCGCCTCCTGCGGGGCGTGGAAGCCCTTGGAGTTCTCGCTGACGATGAAGTCCAGGCGCCACATCGCCCTGCGCTGCAGCACGAAGACCTCGGCGAGTTCCTCGTCGGATCGGCCCGAAGCCCGGGCTTCGAGGATCGCGTCGAGCATGTCGGTCATCGCTTCGGCGGCCCGCTCCTTCAGGGCGATCGTCCGGCTCTGGATCGTCTCGACGCGGGCGCGGAGCTCCGATTCGGGGTCGTTGTGGCAGACCTGGCAGGCGTTGTTGATGTTCTCCATCGGGCTGCGCACAGTGTGGTTGGAGAGCTTCATCGCGCCCACTCGTTCATACGGCATGTGGCAGTCGGCGCAGCTCACGCCCGCCCGCGCGTGCACGCCCTGGTTCCACAGCTCGAACTCGGGGTGCTGCGCCTTGAACATCCTCGCGCCGGTCTCCCCGTGCTTGAAATCGAAGAACGGACGCCCGTCGGGGAAGACATGCTCCTCCCAGTGGCGCTCCATGTCCTCGGCCTTCAGCCCGTGTGCCCACGGGAAGGTCAGCGTGTCATCGGTAGCGCAGTAGTACTCGACATGGCATTGCCCACAGACGAACGAACGCATCTCCTGGCGCGTCGCCAGCTTGTTGGGGTCGTAGGGCTCGCCGCGGCTGCCGCGCCGCCAGCGATCGACGCTGGGCATCTGGTGCACCTCCGCGTCGCTCGCCGCGAGCATCTGCATCCCGAGCACGAACCCGGGCCGCGTGATCCGCAGTTCCATCGTCTTTGGGCTGTGGCAGTCGATGCAGCTGACCGGGTGGGCCTCGCTCATCGCAAAGTGGCCCTCGGGCACCGTCGACGGGTCGAACCCCTCGACCGGGGCCGCCGGGAAGGTCGGCTCGCCCTCGCCCGGAGGCGTCCCGTCGGGCACCTGCGTCAGCATCGACAGCACCTCGTGGTAGGGCTTGCGGCTGAGCTCCTCGAACCCGCGGATCACCGCCGGCATGTTGAACTCTTTGGCCAGCGCCTCCTCGTCGTGGGGCAGGCCCATCGCCTCCAGCCCCGCCTTGCGGTACAGCACCGTCGTCGACGCGTGGCAGTGCAGGCACGCCCCCGCCTGCGGGCGTTGGTGCACACGCTCGGTCACCACCTGGTCGTACAGCATGTACGCGTGCCCACGCGCCTCGCGGTAGTCGATGCTGAACGCGTACCCCGCGAACAGACGCTTGAGCCACGGGCTCTGGTCGAGCTTGCTCTGCGGCATCGCCTCCGAGCCGCCGTAGAACTCGTCCCCGGCCGTCGCCTTGTACTGCTCAAAGTGGTGGGGCCAGTTGAGCCCCCAGAGCGCCGGGTCGACGCTCACCTCGTTGAGGTCGGCGATCCGCAGGTAGGGCGACCGTGCGTCCTGCTTGTGCTCGAACATCGTCACGAGCGTGAAGGTCAGCGCGGCGGTCGCGACCAGCGCCACCAGCAGCACCACGCCCAGCACGACCACCTGACGCCTGGGGCTGATCGACGGCGCGGCGCCCTCCCCGGAGGCCTCGGGCTTGCGATCGGGTTGAGGGCTCTGCTTGGGTTTTTGTTGTTCGCTCATGGCGTGTGTTCCAGGATCAGAAGGCGGGTTCAGCGTCGGTGGCGGTGCCCGACATCGCTGTGGCAGTGCACGCAGCTGAGCATGTCGCCGCCCTCGCGGACGGGCAGCATCTCGTGCACGAAATCGGAGTGGCAGCTCAGGCAGGCGTTCTGCGTGACCACCTTGTTGCGTTGCTTGATGCGGATCGGCTCGGGGAAGTTCCCCGTCGTGAACGCCAGGGAATGGAAGAAGCCGTTGTCGGCCTTGACGATCCACTTGCCGACGGGGTGGTGCGAGAGGTGGCAGTCGTTGCAGGTCGCCACATGCTTGTGTGACGAGGCCTGCCACGAGTCGTAGTGCCCCTGCATCACATGGCAGTTGGCGCACGAGGCCGGGTCGTTGGACATGTACGAAAGGCCCTCGCCGTAGCCGAAGGTGAACGCCCCGAGCCCGCCGAGCATCCCGAAGACGATCGCGAGCGCCAGGGGCAGGAACCCGATCTGCGCGAGCAGACCCCGGCGTTTTCCTTGGGTCGCGGCGGGCGACGCCTCGCCCTTCGCCCCGGGCTCCTGCTCCGCACCGGTCGAACTGTCGGCTTCCCGTTCAGACATGGATCATCCCCGCAACGAAGACACCGCCAGAGACTACAACCGGAGCGGAAAATCCGCAAGTCAGGCCGGACGCGAAGACCGGCGTGTCGTCCGGCTGCGCCACAGGTGCTCGGGCAGCAGCCCGATGCCGATCAGCACCAGGTTCGCCACGACGAACGCGATCAGCCAGAACGCCGCCGACTCCATGAACCCGTACGCGTGCAGGCCGACGCCGAGCATGTTCGTCCCGAACCAGCTCCACGCCGTGACGATGTTGCCCGCGACCGCCAGCGCCATGATCCCCCGCAGGCGGATGATCCCGCCCCAGCGCGCGTGCAGGATGATGGCGTTGAGCAGCACGACGAGCGCCGCCCCGTTCTCCTTGGGGTCCCACCCCCAGAACCGGCCCCACGACTGGTCGGCCCAGATCCCGCCGAGCACCGTGCCCACGAAGCTCAGCAGGAGGGCGAAGCAGACGACGCCGTAGACCATCCGGCCCATGGTCTGCGCCAGATCCGGCCCGAGTTTCTTCGTGAACACGCCCAGCACGATGTAGAGCGCCCCCAGCGCCCCGGCGAGGAAGGTCGCCGAGTAGCCCAGCGTGATCGTGATCACATGCGTCGCCAGCCAGAAGTTGCTGTCCAGCACCGCCTGCATCATCTCCATCGTGTCGCCGTCGCTGCCGAGGTGGTGCGCGACCACCAGCGTCGAGAACCCGACCGCCGCGGCCCCCATCGCCGCGACCCCGATCGGGTAGAGACGTTCAAGCACCGCCCCGAAGAGGACCGCCGCCCAGCCGACAAAGACCGCCGACGAGTACAGGTTCGTCACCGGGGGCCTGCCCTGCAGCTCCATGCGGATCAGGATCGCCAGCGTGTGCACGACGAACGCCGCCCAGAGCAGCCCCAGCGCCGACACGCGCATCCGCTCGCCCATCGCCGCCAGATCGCCCCGCGACGAACCCAGGCGCAGCAGCATCGACGCGCACACCAGCAGGAAGACCAGCACGTACACCGCCATCGTCCCGGTAAAGAGCGACGCCCGGTTGAACAGCACCTCCCGATCGGCGCGGCTCATCGTCCCGGGCATCTCCCGGCGCAAGAGCTGCTCATACCCCCGCACCGCCCGGTTGAACGCCTCGGCGTCGTTCTCGCTGTAGGCCGTCATCATCGCGATGTAGTACGCGACAGCGGGGTTGACCTCGCTCAGGTCCGTCGGGGTCGTCGGGTGCCCCGCCGGGCGGGCCATCCCCGAGTCCAGAAACGCCTCGTGGAACGGGCGCCAAGACCCGTCCTCGCCCAGGGGCGGCACCGTGTGCGGCGCACGCATGTGCGCGTGCAGCAGCAGCGTCTGCACACTCTGATACACCTTGACGATGCCCCGCTGGAACGGGTCGCGCTGTTTGGGTTCCAGTTCGAACGCCCGGTCGGCCTGCTCGGCGATCCGCTCCCACTGCGGCTCGATCTTCGACAGGCTGATCCGCCCCGCGTCGCTCGGCTCAAGCCCGAGCATCGAGAGCACATCGGGGTGATCGACCCGCACCACCGGCAGATCGCGCACCGCCTCGGGCCTGGCCATCAGCCCGAGCAGAAACTCGCGGGCGTCCACCCGCCCGTCACCCGTTCGGATCGCCTGACGCCCGCTCGAAACCAAGAGCGCGTGCCTCGCCTGCGTGTCCATCGGCTTGACACGCCCGCCCGCCGAGACCGGCAGCACCCCGAACGAATCGAGGTCGAACTCGCTCTGCGCCTGCGGCCGGTACAGCGCCGAACACGCGAGCAGCAGCCCGAAAATGAACGCGATCCATGGCAGCGCCCGGCGTCCGAGGCTCATCGGCGCCCGTTCGCCGCTCGCATCCTGCAGCCCCTTCTCGCGCCGCTTGGCCCGCTTCTTGAAAAACGAGACCATCCCCAGCGCAAAGTGCAGGGCCATCCCGCCCCCGACCAGGCCGCACGCGATGTAAGGCAGCGCCGCCCCCGGGTTCCGCACCACCTGCAAAACCGTCCCGCTCCCATCAGGCATGTACGACGCCTGATAGAAGGTCGCCCCGCGATAACGCAGCGGGTTGTTCATCCAGATCAGCGTCTCGCGGTCCGTCCCCGTCTCATCATCAACGATCCGCACGCGGCTGGAGAAGTTCTTCGCGATCTGCGTCCCAACGAACACATCGTGGCGGAACTCGTGCAGGTGCAGCGTGTACGGCTTGTAAGTCCGCCGATACCGCAGCGAGACCCCCATCAGCCGCCCGTCGTCGAGCTCCACCCGCTGCGCCTCGATCAGGTTGGTCCAGAGCAGCCAGGTGCCCAGCGTCCGCCCGTCTTTGGTCAGTCGGACTTGCGCCGCCGGCGCGTCGGTCTGCGCCCCGTCGACCCCGCGGACCGGCGGGAGCTCGTCGGCGACCGCCTCGCGCCCGACACCCCTATTGGCCGGCGTCACGCCGCGGGCGACGAGCAATCTCGCGTTTGGCAGCCACCGTTCGACATGCACCTCGAACGGCATCGCCTCGTGGCGCAGCGGCTCGCCCCGGCGCATCGCCTCGCGCACCAGCGACTCGGGGATCGTCAGCACCCGGTCGTGCCCCTCGGGCGACGGGTCGATCACCGCGAGCTCGACCGATCGCACATCCTCGACAAAACGCGACGACGAGCCGACATCGATGCTCATCAGCCCCTCGTCGGCGAACCTCGCGGTCACGAACTCGCCGACCAGCAGCAGGATCAGCCCCGCGTGCAGCACCATCACGCCGATGCGCCGCCCCGTCAGCTTGAAGCGCACCGTGTGCGCCGCCAGCAGGTTGAGAAACAGCAGGATCCCCAGCGTCATCCCCCCGGGAAACGGGATCTTCAGCGCCGACTCCGACCCGTCGGACCGCAGCAGCATCACCGGGTCGATCCATGCGATCGCGCTGCGGAAGTAGGTGTCGACCGTCTCCCACACACCGATCCTCGCCTGCACCAGTGTGCCAACAAAGATCAGCACCATCGAGAGCGACAGCAGCGCCACCGTCAGCCGGAGCGAAGCGAACGCGCCAAGCAGCTTTCTGCCCATCAAAGCCCCGATCCCCCGCAAGCCGGGCGTCGCCGGAAGCAGGACCGCACTCTATTCCCCCTCCCGAGGTGGAGAACGGTCGAGCGGAAGCCAATCCGTCGGCGCCGGCGTCTAACCTCGCCGAGCATCCCCACGGCACCGAAGCGAAGGCTTTCTCGCTTGGATCATCCGCATCGGCAACTGTTTAAAACTTTCGATCGTGGATCACGCCTGCGCCTTGTCCCCGGCGCGCCATTGAGCTGGTACGCCAACCGGCTCGACCAGCACCGCGGCAACAGTTGCAGCTCTGCAAGCCGCTAGAGCGTCCTTACTCAACTCGTAGCGTGTACCCACAGTGTCTGAAGCAGTTGGCGGCGTCGGTCGAGGTGATCTGGTCGAGGACGGACTGCATCGCCCGCCAGAGAGCGTCTTTGGTCCTGCATGCGAGCGATCGCAG
>JAFIFZ010000008.1 GCA_020831775.1 Phycisphaerales bacterium | reverse complement strand
CGAGCCGGAGGCTCGCCGCGGGGGGGAGAGGGGCGAGGGAAGAGGTAGGGGGGGTAGCACTGGCGGGGCTAGCCGCCAGTGCCACAGGAGTGGGGGTAGGGCGGACCCTGCGCCCTTCCTTTCCGTCGAACTTTGGGGGTGAACGGCCGATAGGTGGGGTATGGACTCGTACACCAGCAAGCGGATGCACAACACGGACCTCTCGCCCGAGCTGGTCGAGCACATGCACGCGATCAAGGCGAAGGCGCGCGAGTACGGGCTCGACTTCTTCGAGGTGGTCTACGAGGTGCTCGACTTCGAGACGATGAACCAGATCGCGGCGTACGGGGGGTTCCCGATCCGCTACCCGCACTGGCGATGGGGGATGGAGTTCGAGAAGCTGTCGAAGCGTGATGCCTACGGGATGGGCCGCATCTACGAGATGGTGATCAACAACGATCCTTGCTACGCGTACCTGCAGGAGTCCAACAGCGTCACCGACCAGAAGCTGGTGATGGCGCATGTGTACGGGCACAGCGACTTCTTCAAGTGCAACGCGTGGTTCAGCAAGACCAACCGCAAGATGATGGACGAGATGGCCAACCACGCGACGCGCGTGCGACGGCACATCGAGAAGCACGGGCACGACGAGGTCGAGCGGTTCATCGACATGTGCCTGGCGGTCGAGCACCTGATCGACCCGCACAGCGTGTTCGTGCGGCGCGAGGGCGGGGCGGGCAACGAAGAGGAATCGTTCACCCCCGACAAGCTGCCGGCCAAGAGCTACATGGACCCGTTCATCAACCCGCCCAAGGAGCTCGAACGCCAGCGCGCCGAGTTCGAGGAGCGGAAGAAGCAGGAGAAGGCGGCGTTCCCCAAGCGGCCGACGCGGGATGTGCTGCTGTTCCTGATGCGGCATGCGCCGCTGGAAGGCTGGCAGCAGGACATTCTTTCGATCGTGCGCAACGAGGCGTACTACTACGCGCCGCAGGCGATGACGAAGGTGATGAACGAGGGGTGGGCGACCTACTGGCACAGCAAGCTGATGACGCGGCACTTTCTGGAGGCGAAGGAGATTATCCATTACGCCGACCAGCACTCGGGGGTGGTGTTCATGCCGCCGGGGGGGTTCAACCCGTACAAGATCGGCGTCGAGCTGTTCAAGGACATCGAGCGTCGTTGGGACAGC
This sequence comes from Phycisphaerales bacterium, assembly GCA_020831775.1. Taxonomy (GTDB): domain Bacteria; phylum Planctomycetota; class Phycisphaerae; order Phycisphaerales; family UBA1924; genus SLFH01. The sequence continues at coordinate 6,613 of JAFIFZ010000008.1, read as the reverse complement.
GGGCGGCACGGGCCGGAGTGGGAGCGGCTGGAGGGGATCGGCGAGCGCGAGAAGTTCGACGACCGGTCGATGAAGGGGCGCGACAAGATCTTCGAGGTGCGGCGGATCTACAACGATGTGAACTTCATTGACGAGTTCCTGACGCCCGAGTTTGTCGAGCGCCACAACATGTACCAGTACAAGCGCGACCCGCGGACGGGCGAGCTGAAGATCGTGTCGCGCGATTTCAAGCGGATCAAGCAGACGCTGCTGTACCAACTGACGAACATGGGGCAGCCGTTTATCTATGTGGTCGACGCGAACTATCTGAACCGGGGCGAGCTGTACCTGGCGCACGAGTTCAGCGGGCTGGAGGTCGACGCGGGGCGCGCCGTCGAGGTGCTGCGGGCGCTGCGGGCGTTGTGGGGCAGGCCGGTGCACCTGCAGGCGATCGTGAATGAGGAGATGACGCTCCTGAGCATCGACGCGCCGGATGGCGAGCCTTCGAGCGAGAAGATCGGCGACGAGACGCCGCGGCCGGCGCATATGATCGCGTGATGCCAAGAGAAGCGGACAGCTACGACCCCGAAGCCGGCCCGTTCACGGGCGGGGACCCCGAAGGCCCGAGCGAGTCGGACATCGAACGCTTCGGCGATTCGTACCGGACCTGCCCTGCGTGCAAGAGCGAGGTGTGGGACCAGAACCCGGCGTGCCATGTGTGCGGGCATGATTTCGACGACGAGGTGTACAAGACGCCGGCGTGGAAGATGGCGGTGGTGGTGCTCGTGCTGCTGGCGTTCATGCTGCTGCTGTTTGGTGGGATTCTTTGAGGCACGGTTGGCGTGCCTGAGCGCGGGGTGTGGGACGCTGGGCGCGGGGTGGCGGCCGGGGAAAGACCTTCGGGGGTGCGGGAGGTTCTCGTGGGCGGGGAAGGCGACACGAACGGGACCGATTGGGATGGGCCGGGCTATCTTGTGTCGTGGATCGCGATCGGGAATGCCGCGGCGATCATGGGGATTCTGTATGCGCTCGCTCCGCAACGCGGCACATTCGGCCACCCGATCGGGATGATGGCGGACCTGCTGAGGATGAGCGTGTTGGTGATCGTCTGGGTGTGCCTGGGGATCGACTTCGGCCGTTCGCGCACACTTTTTCCCATACGCAATGCGTGGCTGCGGTGGGCATTGGCGATTGTTGCGGCCGGGGTGTCGGCGGTCGTCGTGCTCGTGGTGCTGGAGATTGTGTGCTGGAAGATACTGATCTGGATCGGGCCGGTGTTTTTCAGCCGCTGAGTGCTCGGGTGTCGCGGCACTCGTGGCGAGGCTCGTGCGCTCCTTCGGAGCGGGGCTTGCCGAAACCGGCTGCCGTTGGTCAGATCGGCCGAGGTCGGTGGCACATCGGAGGCCGCGTGATGGATGGTTGCTTGTGCGTCGCTGCCGTCATCGCTTTCCGTTATGCTGCTCTCAAGCGGTGATGACGCCGGAGATTGCGAGGTTGGTATGCGGACGGGACGGATGTGGCGTTGTGCGGCGGTGTTCGGGGCGGCGGCGCTTTTGGCGTGCTGCGGCGAGAAGGACGGGGAAGCCGCGGCGGGGGGCGAGCACCCGGGCGATGTGATGATCGCGGAGATCAATGAGCGGATGCTGAGCGCACCCGAGGAGGAGCGGGCTTGGCCGGTGTATCTGGAGGCTTCGAAGGGATGGGTCGAGGAAGGGTACAAGCGGTTTGAAGAGGCGATGAAGCGTGACGATCGACGCTCCATGGGCATGTTGAGGACTCCGCGGCCGTGGCATCCTGAGTGGGAAGCGATGGAGGCGATCGCGCAGGAGTTCGGCGAGACAATCGAGCTTGTTCGCCATGGAACGCAACGCCCTGTGATGGGTCGGCCGATCGGTCACGAACGGCCGGACGGATTCGTGTGCGCGTACGACATGGAGGATCCGCGGGCGCTGCGGCCGGAAGACGCCAGGATGTTGGGCAGCGGGAGCCATCGGACCGTGCTCTACCTGCGGCAGCTCGCGTGGCTTCTGGCGGCGGATGCGACGATCGCCGCACGGGAAGGGGCGGTCGAGCGGGCGGTTTCGAATGTCGGCGCTATCGCGCGTCTGGGCGTGCATATTGGCGAGCCCGCGATGGACTGGGAGCAGTTCTATCGGATGCTGATCCTCCCGATCGCGGCTGACATGGCGCTGGTGCTCGCCATGGACGATTCGTTCCCGATCGATTCGGCGGGTCTCGATGCGCTGGAAGGGTATCTGGAGTCACACCTGAGCGATGAGGTGCTGCGCGTCGACCTTGAGCAGCATCGGCTGCTATTGCGCGAGTACAGCGAGATCTATTTCGAGCCGGGTCGGCGCGGGCGGATGAACTTCGCGGGGCTCGAAGTCATACGGGGGTGGCGTGCGAGCCTGGGCGATTCCGATGCGTCGGTCCGCCGGCTGCGCGCATCGGACTTTGCGTCCCGTGCCGAGATGGTCGCGCTGGCGGAGGCGCTGACCGAGTCTGACGAACGGCGGGCCGGGCAGAAGCCGTGGGAGCGCGAGCCGCCGATGGAGGACTCCATCGGCTTCGAAGATCAGCGGTATCACGAGCTGTTTCTTGAGAGCCGGGCCAGCATCGGAGCCGAGTACAGGATGATGTGCGCCGATGCCGCCATGCAGCTCCGTGAGGCGGCGCGGCTGGGGATCGCGCTGCGGCGGCACAAGCTCGAACACGCCGAGTGGCCGGCGGATCTTCAAGGGCTTGTCTTTGGGGAGTTGGGTGTGCCGTTGGATGTCGCGACGGGGTCGCCGCTGGCGTACCGGTTGACAGAAGACGGGCCGGAGATCGAGGCGTACTGGAGCCGGATGCCGGGCCGGGCTTTGCGCAGAGACGATTGGATCGTGTGGCCGCCAGAGGGGTGGTAGATCGGGCAACACTGCGTCAGGGGTCGGGAGACCCGACCCTTCGCTTTGCTCAGGGATCGGCGTCCAGGCTGTGGCGATCGCTGCTGGGGGAAGCGGGCTCAGGCGCTGCGGTCGATCACTTTGACGTTCTCGCGCTTGTCTTTGGAGGCGTTGGAGAATCTGCGGCCCTGGATGCGCGCGATGACCTGGCCGATGGCCGCGAGGATGAGCAGGAGTGCCGCGAGGGGGAGGATGACCACCAGGGCGAGGATGAACCCGATCGCGATCGCGATCATCAGCATGATGCGGACGATCAGCGGCGGACGCTGGAAGATCATCGTCGTCTGCGTGTATCGGGGGGTGTTCGTCCAGGTCTCGGGCATGGCTGATCGTAGAAGGCGGGGATCGGGTCGGGGCTGGGGTGGCGGGCGGTCTCGGGGGCTGGCTCTGAGGGGTTGGTGGGGATCGGGAAAATTTCTTTCGGATTGTGCCGGACGATGCTTGTGGGCGCCGTCATGGCTAGAGCAGGCGAGCCACGCCCGCTGCGCGGGCGAGAGGGTAGAAAGTCGAGCAGGCGAGCAGGTGAGCCGGAGGAGTGGGTAGAAGGGATAGGTTGTGGGGGTTTGGAGGGTTGTGCTGGATTGCCAGGGCGATGAGGTTCGGTCTCTTGTTGTTGCCGCGGGTGGCGGGGACGGGGAGGCTTTGCGCGAGCTGTGGCGGCTGCGTCGGGGTCTTGTGGGGGCGGTGGTGCTGGCGCACTTGCCGCGGGGCGTGGAGGCGGAGGATGTGGTGCAGGAGGTCGCGGCGCTGTTTGTTCGGGGGGTGGGTTCGATCCGCGATCCCGGGGCGTTCGACCCGTGGATCCGTCGTGTGGCGGTGAACGCGGCTCGCGACGCGGGGCGTGCGGCCAGGCGGTCGTCGGGTCTCGTGGCTGGTCTCACCGCGGGGTTGGCGTTGAACGGGAGCGTTTCCGGCTCAAGCGTCGGGGGCGCGTGGGCCGGGAGCGCGGCGGAGGCGGAGGAGGGCCGGCGGCTGCTCGAGCTGGCGCGTGAGCTGCCCGAGGACTATCGCGAGCCGCTGCTGTTGCGGTGCGTGCGTGGGCTGAGCTACCGGGCGATCGCCCACGCGATGGAACTGCCGGAAACGACCGTCGAGACGCGGATCGTGCGTGCACGGCGGATGCTCAGGACGCTCGCGATTGAGCGGGCGGGAACGCAGGAGGTGCGTCCATGACAAACGAATCCAACGACCATCGTGCCCGGAGCGCGCCGGGGACGGACGGCGTCGACGCCGAGCGCCTGCTCTCGCGGATCGTTGACGGCGAGGCGACGGACGCGGAGCGGGCCGAGTTCGAGCGGCTGGCGTCGGAATCGCCTGAGCTATCAGAAGAGTTGGCCGCGGCCGAGCGTGCGCACGGGTTTTTGGCCGGCGCCGTGGCGGCGGAGCTCGATGCGCTGGCGTCGATCGGGCCCGCGGGCGGCGTGGCGGGAGGTGGGATTGGCACCGGGGTTGGTTCGGGCGGCAGGTTTGCCGAGGCGGACGAGGAAGCGAGGTCGGGATTGCGCCGGCGGATCGGGCTTGTGGGGGCGTGGGGCGGTTGGGCTGTGGCCGCGGCGTTGCTGCTGGGGATGTTCCTGCCGTTCGGTGAAGGTGCGGTCGGCGGCGGCGAAGAGGCGGCGGCGGTGCAGAGCGCGGGATTCGGGTTCGGCTCGATCGATGACGCGATGCGTGTGTACATGCAGCGCGGGGTGGAGTCGGGGCGCGTGGTCGAGCCGGAGCCGCGGCTTGTGCTCATCGAGGCGAGGCCGGAGGCTGACGGGATGGTCGAGGTGCGGTACATGCGCCAGATCATCGAACGGGCGCTGGTTGATGATGTGTACGAGCTCGCGCCCGACGACGGGGGCGTGTTGGTGCCTGTGCGGCTGGATGTGCGTCCGCGGCGGTCTGTGGCGATGTGACTCGTTGGTTTTGTGACGGGTCGGCGCGCGAGCGTCGTCTTTGTGGGTGGGCCCGCGGGTGCAGTGTTTGTTGCTTTGCGGGCAGAATCGGAAACCGCCGCGGACGACGGGCGGATTGAAAGGAACCATGACCATGAAACTCCCGATGATGAAGCGTTGTGAAGCGCAGGGTTCGGCAGGGTTTGCTCACAGAGCCGGGTCTCGCAGGGGAGCGCGTGTGCTGGCGGTGCTGACGGCGTCCGGGTTGGTCTGCGCCGGCGCGATGGCGCAGTCCGCTGGCGGTGGTGGTGGGGGTGTCGGAGGCGGTTCGGGTGAAGGCGCTGCCGAGCGGGAAAAGGGCGAGACGCGCACGAGGGCGGCGGGTGCAGGCGGGAGCGTGAGGTTGCAGGCGGCCGCGGAGGGTGAAGGCGAGGGCGACAAGCGGGTTGTCCTGCTGCGCGGGAGCAACTTTCTTGGTCCGTCGATCGAGTTGACATTCAGCCCCGATGGCGATGTCGATTTCGACGAGCTTTCTGAGCGGCTGATGCGGATTTCTCCGGCTGGCGTCGATTTTCGTGTGGATCGGTTGGGCGAGAGGCCTTCGCTGGGCGTGGTGCTGTCGGACGCCGATCCGGTGTTGCTTGAGCACCTGAGGCTTGACACCGACTCGGCGGTGATGATCGAGCGTGTGCTGCCGGGCACGCCTGCTGCGAGAGCCGGGCTTGCGGCCAACGACATCGTGTTGTCTATCGACGGCGAGCCCGTTGAGGGCGTCGATCACTTCAGGGCGCGGATCGGTGCGTGGAACGGCGAAGGGCCGATCGCCTTCCGAATCATCAGGCGGGGGCAGCGGCTGGAACTGAGTGTCACGCCCGAGCGGCGCGCCGCAGCGCGCGGACCGGCGGTCGACCTCTCGCTGCGTGTCGACGCCGAGGCGTCGCTGGCGGCTTTGAAGGAGACGCTGCAGCGGGCCCTTGAACGGACCGCCCAAGCCGACGTCAAGCGGGATATGGAGAAGGCGATCGGTTCAGTCGAAGAGCTTTCTGAACGCCTGTCGTCGGTGCGTTTTGATGTGTCGAGGAACGCCGATGGCCGCTCGGAGCTGCGCTATGTCGATCCGCGGACGGGCGAGGAGCGGCGCATGGTGCTTCCCGAGCCGCGCGCCGCAGCGCGCGGTCCGGCGGTCGACCTCTCGCTGCGCGTCGACGCCGAGGCGTCGCTGGCGGCTTTGAAGGAGAAGCTGCAGCGGGCCCTTGAACGGACCGCTCAGGCCGACATCAAGCGGGATGTGCAGGAGGCGATCGGTTCGATCGAAGAGCTTTCTGAGCGCCTGTCGTCGGTGCGGTTCGATGTGTCGAGGGACGCCGATGGCCGCTCGGAGCTGCGCTATGTCGATCCGCGGACCGGGCAGGAGCGGCGCATGGTGCTGCCGGGCGGCGCGGTGACGGAACGGCGAGAGTTGCTCGAAGAGCGGATCCGAGATCTCCGCGAGACAAATGAACGACATCAACGGGCCCTCCGCGAACTCCAACAGTCTCTGCCACGACGGGACGGTGGCGCTGAACCTGACCGCGAGCCGCACATCATGCACGCCCCGTTCCGGACGGCGCCGGCCGAGGCGTTGGTCCCGATGACCGAGCGGCTCGACCGGCTGGAGGCGTCGGTGGAGCGGCTGGAGGGGAAGCTGGACCGCCTTCTCGAAAAGTTGTCCGATCGGTAGCGCTTTTCGGGCAACTCGGGGGCGGTAAATCCGTAGACATAGGTCCACGAGGGGCGCACGAACGACCCCCCACCCGCGGCGCTTCTGAAGCG
>JAFIFZ010000007.1 GCA_020831775.1 Phycisphaerales bacterium | reverse complement strand
AGATCCTCGCCAACGGGGGCAACGGCAGCACGCCGAGCTGGGCCGGCGGAGGCGGCTCGGGCGGTAGCCTATGGATCGACTGCGGCACACTCAGCGGAGCCGGATCGATACGCGCAGATGGCGGGAACGGAGCCGCTTGGTCCGGTGGCCCGAAAGGCGGAGGCGGAGGAGGAGGAAGAATCGCAATCTACACCTGCGACCAGCAGCTGCCTCTCTCAAACTTCCTCGCCAACGGCGGAAGCGGCTTTCAGGCCGGCCAGCCGGGCACGATCTTCTTCGGTTCAGGCTCCATCAGGATCACCGAGCAGCCGGTCGATGTCTCGCTTCTGCCCGGCGAGTCGTTCAGTCTCCAAGTCGAAGCGGTCACGGATCAGCCGAACCAGCAGCTCTCGTACCAGTGGCGCAAGCAGGACGCCGCCGGCGAGTTCGTCCCGCTGATCGACGGCCAGGGCGGCGGACGCTATTCGGGTGTCAACACGCCGATGCTCACCGTCATCGACGCCGTCTGCTCCGACGGCAGCATCTACGACTGCCTGGTCATGGACGATTGCGGCAGCTTCCCTTCCATCCCTGTCACGGTCTATGTCGAGATCTTCGCCGATCTGAACAAGGACGGCATCATCGACGCAGACGACTTCTTCCTCTTCCTCCAGTTCTTCGCCGATGGCGATCCGAGGGCGGACATCAACGGCGACGGAATCATCGACGCCGACGATTTCTTCGACTACCTCGTCCTCTTCGCAGAGGGCTGCCCGTAGCCCAAATTGATAAAGATCTAAAGGACAACGCCCCGGACCGGTCCGGGGCGCTTTTCTATGCTCGGCTTTCAACCCCGCTCAATCCGCGGCTCCGCCCTCTTCAACCCACCCGCCGATGAGCTGGTAGCGGCCCCCGCCGCAACGCTCCAAGAGCGGCAGGCGCACATACACAAGCCCCGACAGATCGCCGCACGCCCCGCACGCCGAGCCGTCCGCCCCGTCGCGCCCGATCGTCATCGCAAAGCCCGTCGGGTCGGTGATGTGCAACGCGCCGTCGTCTGTTTCGGTCAGCCTCGCGTGCCCGTTCAGGCCGAGCAGTGCCGGGTCGATGGCGCGGGTCTCGCCGCCGGCTTCGACTTCGGCCCCGATCTGAACCACGACTTGCGCCCCGCAGCCGCAGCCCCCTTCGCGCTCCGCCTCGCAGCGCACCACGAGCTTGGCGGTCGAGACGCACTCGGCGATCGGCACGCCTAGGGCGCGCAGGCAGTCGCCCCGCACACGCCACGCCGCAACAAGCGCGACAGAAGCGCGAGCGTCGGCGCCGACGCGTCCAGCCGAACTCGGTGCGACACGGCTCACCCTCGGCCCTCCCGCTCGTCCCGCTCGTCCCGAGTATGCGACTGGTTCAGCAGCATCGCCGCGGCCTCAAGCCCCTCCCCGCTCGGGCTGACAAACCGCTGCACGAGCAGCTCGATCAGCTCGAAGATCGCCACGAGGTTCTCGATCCGCTCGTTGTGCGCCTCGATCGCCTCGGTCTCAGCGCCGGATTTGCTCGACAGGTCGCGGATCTCGTGCAGCGAAGCCAGCAGGGGCTCGACCTCGCGCTTCAGCCGCTCGCGGACGATCGCCCGGGCCATCGTCCAGATGTCCTGCTCGGCGACGAAGTATTCTTTGCGATCGCCTCTTTTGTGGGTACGAAAAACGATGCCCCAGTCAACAAGGGCGCGGAGCGACATCGACGCGTTGCCGCGCGAGATCTCAAGGCGGGCCATGATGTCGTCGGTGCACAGCGCATCCCCGGTGATATAGAGGAGCGCATGGACCTCGGCCATCGTGCGGCTGATCCCCCACGCAGACCCCATCTGCCCCCAGGCCGTCACGAAACGGTCCTCGGCCTCGGTAATCGGATTGTCGCCGTGGTTTGCCATGCCGCTGTGGGAAGTATGACATGCCCGGGCGTCAGAGTCCACGGTTGTTTTCAGAAAATACTGAAAACCGTGGAGCCCGCTCCGGCCATATCAAACCAACACATCCACAATCCCGCACAGCCCCAGCACCACGCTCACCACGCCGTTGACGGTGAAGAAGGCCATGTCCAGCCCGGCCTTCCCACGCTTGGCCAGGATCGCGTGCTCCAGAATCAGCAGGCCCCCGACCAGCAGCACGCCCATGAGCATGATCCAGCCGAACCGCGGGGCGACCGCCCAGGCCGCGATCAGCAGACCGAACGCCGCGGCGTGCAGCCCTCGGCTCACCCAGATCCCACCCGACGCCCCGAGCCTCGCCGGCACGCTCTTGAGCCCCCGCTCGCGGTCGAATTCCAGATCCTGCAGGGCGTAGATGATGTCGAACCCCGCCACCCAGCAGACCACCATCCCCGCGAGCAGCCACAACGCCGCCTGCTCGGCGAGAGCCGCGGGGTTCAGCGCGATCGCCGCGGCAAGCGGGCTGGCCGCCAGCGCACCGCCCAGAAACACATGGCACAACGCCGTGAACCGCTTGGTGTACGAGTAGAGCGCGATCCACGCCAGCACCGGCACAGCCAAGAGCAGGGGCCACGGATTCCCAAGCACCGGCCAAAACAGCCCCGCCGCCCCGACAAACAGCACCCCGCACCCCAGCGCGATCGCCCACCCCTGCCCCGCGCCCAGCCTGCCCGAGGCGAAGACGCGTCGTGCCGTCCTCGGGTTCTCCGCGTCGAATCCGCGGTCGGCCAGGCGGTTGACCAGCATCGCCCAGGTCCGGGCCAAGACCATGCAGACGACCACCAGCCCGGTCGCTCCCGCCAGTGCCCCGGCCCCGAGCCCGCCGGGAACCGCCTCTGCCGCCATCACCGCCCCCAGAAGGGCGAACGGCATCGCAAAGACGCTGTGGGCGAGCTTGATGTCCGAGATGGCGAGGCGCACTCGCGCCAGAGGCCCCGTCGGACTGAGCCCGCCTTCACCCCCACCTGTTGGTGCATCGATTCCGCTCACGTGCGCAACTGTAAACCCGGCTTCGGGGTTACGCTCCCCGTGCACATGGCCCCCGCCCCCAACGAGCCTCCAGCCCCCCGCCCGGTCTTCAAGCGTCGCCACCGGCTGACGCACGCGCGCGAGTTCCGCGCCGTCTTCGGGGCCCGCCTGCGCAAGAGCGCCGGGCCCCTCACCCTCCACGCCATGGCGACCGACCTCCCCGAGCACCGCCTCGGCCTCTCGATCGGGCGAAAGGTCGGCAAGGCGGTCGTCAGGTCGCGTCTGAAACGCCGCCTCCGCGAGGCGTTCCGGCTCTCCCGGGCCGAATTCCCCTCGCCCCCGAGCGGTTCGTACGACCTGGTGATCTCCGCCCGCCCCCACGACGAGCTCACCCTCGACGAGTACCGGCGTCTGCTCACGACCCTGGCCCGCGAGGCCCACACCGTTCAGATGCGCAGGGCCAACCGCCGCAATCCCGAAGCGGAGGAGGGCTCGCCATGAACCAGGCCGGCCCGATCGGGCGGGCGCTCTCCCTGCCCTTCATCGCGATGATCCGCGTCTACCAGTGGACGCTCTCGCCGATCATCGGACGCCAGTGCCGCTACGAGCCGACCTGCAGCCGCTACGCCGTGGAGGCCTACCGCACCTACGGCCCGCTGGCGGGAAGCTGGATGACGGCCAAGCGGATCTGCCGCTGCCATCCCTTCGTCAAGGGGGGGTACGACCCGGTGCCCGTGCCCGACGATTGGCAGGACCCGCCAGGGCCCGGCGCACCGTCCGACGCCGAATCGCCCCACACCGAGCAAAAAAACCCGTCCTGAGAGATCGTCAGGCCGTATGGGCGACCCCCCGCGCTGGCGATTTTTCGATGTTTGTGTACACTCACTAGCGTTCACCCCCACCGCTTCTTTCCCGGCAAACCAGCCCGACCCACCAGAGAGGACCGATGGGCCGACTCCCCGCTGCAAAACGACGGGAGCAACTGCTCGATGTCGCGGCGAAGCTCTTCGCCGAGCGTGGGTATGCGCGCACCACCACCGCCCAGCTCGCCGAATCGGCCGGCGTCACCGAGCCGATCATCTACCGCCACTTCAAATCCAAGCGCGACCTCTTCGTCGCCCTGATCCAGCGCGCCGGGCGTGAGACCCTGCTCACCTGGAAGCGCCACCTCCGCGGCGCCGGCGACCCGGCAGAACGCCTCCGGCGCCTCCTGGGCGACAACCCGATGGTCCGGCCGGAGGGCCGCGACGCCTACCGCGTCTTCCTCCAGGCGATCACCGAGGTCGACGACGAGAAGATCCACGAGGCCCTCGCGGGGCACATCAAAATGCTCCACGCCTTCTTCGTTGAGGAGCTCCTCCGGGCCCAGAAGGAGCACAAGGTCACCGGCCGATTCCCCGCAGACCTGCTCGCCTGGATGCTGATCGACCTCGGCCTGGGCTACGGCGTGCTCGCCGCCATGCGCATCGAGGGGCACGGCCAGGCCTCCGATGGCCAGCATGTGCAGGACGCCGTCACCCTCCTGCTCGTCGGCCAGCCCGGGGCCCGTCGGCGTCGGATCCGGCCCCCCCGCGCGGCCGAGCAGCCCCGGCCCCCCCCCCCCCACCGCCCCCCCCCCCGCCGCCGCGCCCCCCCCCGCGGGCGGGGCCCCCCGGGCCCCCTGCCCTACCCTGCCGGAGCGCATCCGATGACCGCAGCCCTGCCCAATCGCGCCGTCCTTCAGGGGCTGATCG
>JAFIFZ010000004.1 GCA_020831775.1 Phycisphaerales bacterium | reverse complement strand
AGGAAGGCGAAGAAGTCGTCGGCGTCGATCACGCCGTCGTTGTTGAAGTCGGCGCGGGGATCGCCTGAAGCGAAGAGGCTGAGGAAGAGGAAGAAGTCGTCGGCGTCAACCACGCCGTCGCCGTTGAGGTCGGGCGGGCAGCTCGGGCCGGTGCCGCCGGGCAGGTTGGCCGGAGCCTCGTAGGCGCCGTGGTCGACGGCGGGCGTGCTCGGGCCGGTGGTGGCGTAGTTGACCGCGTCGATCACGCGGGCGTTGCCGGCGAGGTCGAAGTCGATGCCGCTGACGAGCGAGCTGTCGCCCGCGTCGACGGAGGCCGAGCCCTCGCCGAGGGTGTAGTCGTCGTTGGCGGTGTCGGCGAACTGGGGGTCGCCGTCGATGTTGCCGGCGAGCCAGTTGGTGGTGCCGCTGCCGGTGACGCCGGTCTCGCCGCCCTGGATGTTCGACCAGTTGGCGGTGATATTGGCGTCGAAGCCCACGGCGATCTGCTCGAATGCGACGCCCGAGCCGCTCCAGACGATGGAGTTGTCCAGGCGGACCTCGGCGCCGTTGTCGGCGTTGATGCTGTTGGCGAGAAGCTCGCCGGAGTTCTCCGCAAAGGTGACATTGAGGAGGTTGGTGGTGGTGTCGCCCTCGGCGTAGAGGCCGCCGCCGATCTCGGTGGAGTTGCCGGCGATCAGGGAGTTGACGATGTTGAGTGTGGAGGAGACATCGGCGACCTCGGTGTGGAAGACGGCGCCGCCGTTGAGGATGGCGTTGTTGTTGCGGATGATCGTGTCGCGGATGCCGTCGCCGCTGACGCCTTGGGCCCAGACGCCGGCGCCGGAGCCGTTGGTGGTGTTGTTCTCGATAAGGGAACCGACCACGGTGGCGTCGGCGGTGTTGTTGAAGCGGATGGCCGCACCGCCGGAGGTGGTGGTGTTGTTGCGGAAGGTTGAGTTCTCGACGACGACCACGGGGACGACGGACGGGGCGATGCCGTCGGTGACAAAGCCCTGGGTGTGGATGCCCGCGCCCCACGCGCCTGAGTTGCTTTCGAAGAGGCTGTCGCGGACGGTGATTGTGACACCGTTGGATCCTGCGAAGAGGGGCATCGAGATGCTGGCGCCGAAGCTGGCCTCGTTGTTGCGGAACTCGCTGCCCTCAATGAGGATGGTGGTGGCGTGGGAGACCGCGTCGGTGTTGTCGACTCGGATGGCGCCGCCGCTGCTCCCGGCGCTGGTATTACCGTCAAACACCGAGTCGCGGATGGTCACTTCGAGCGGGTTGAAGATGCCGATGGCTCCGCCGTTGCCGTCGGATGAGTTGTTCTCAAAGACGCAATTCTCGACGAGGGTGATGTTGTCCTCGTTCTGGATCGCGAGTGCGGCGCGGGCGCTCGTTGAGGTGTTGTTGCGGAAGATGGTGTTGGTGATGATGTTTTCGGTGTTGGTGACCGCTCGGAGGGCGCCGAAGTTGGTGGTGTTGCCCTCGAACAGCGAGTTGGTCACGACATGGACGGGGCGGTTGCTGCCGGCGGACGACTGCAGGTAGACGGCGCCCTGCTGGCCGTCGTTGTTGATGAACTCGCAGCCGTCGATGGTCACCTCGCCCGTCGAGCTGAAGCAGCTGATCGCAGCGCCCCATGCGGTCGCGTTGTTGTCGTCGGCGATACGGGCGACATTGCCCTCGAACAGGCAGTCGGTAAAGGTGACATCGGCGATCCCGAGCACGACGACCGATCCGTGGGTCGAGACGCCGGTGGTTGCACCGCGGTTCTCGTTGTTGCGGAAGACGCAGTTGGTGAAGACGGAGTCGCCTGAGAAGTGGTACACCGCCGCGCCGCGCGACTGGCCGCCGCCGGAGCCGCTGTTGGAGGCGGTGTTGCCCTCGAACAGGCAGTCGACGAAGTTGCCGTATGAGAGGCGGGCGCCCTGGGCGGCGAAGCGGACGGCGCCGCCGAGGCAGTTGCCGCCGCCGATGGGATCGACGGCGCGGTTGTTGATGAACTGGACATTCTCGACGACATCCATGAACAGGCCGGCGCCGTAGATCGCGCCGCCCTGGTTGCCGGCGGTGTTGTTCTCGAAGACGCAGTCGACGAGAGTGGCGTCGGCGTTGAGGAAGCGGAGTGCGCCGCCGATGCTGGAGGTCGTGTTGTTGCGGAAGGTGCAGTTGGTGAACGAGGTCTCGACGATGTTCGTCGACGAGCCGATCGCGCGGAGCGCGCCGCCCTGGCCGGCGGTGAGGTTCTCGAAGTTGCTGTTGGTGACCGTCAGGTTGCCGCCGACCATGTAGATCGCGCCGCCCGAGCCGCCGCCGGAGACCAGGTCGAGGTCGATGTCCTTGAACTCCGAGTCGTCGATTGTGACGCTGCTGTCGGCGATGTAGATCGCGCCGCCGGAGTCGGCGAAATCGGGCTCGCCGAACTCGCAGCCTTCGATGGTGACCTGCGCGCCGCTGATGGCGGCGATCGCGCCGCCGTCCAAAGCGCTGCCGTTGCGGAAGACGCTGTTGCGGATGGTGGCGGCCGAGTTCTGGACGAGGATGGCGCCGCCCTCGTCGGTGAAGAAGTCGCCGTGGCTGTCGAAGGTGAAGCCCTCGATCACGGTGGCGCTGGTCTGGCCGGAGGTGATCAGGAACGCGCGCCCCTGGAACAAGCCGTTGAGCGTGGTGCTCGCCGGGCCGTTGGCCGAGCGGATCACCAAGTCCTTGCCCTGCAGGTCGACATTGGTGAAGCCGAAGCCGGAGTAGGTGCCGTCGGCGACGACGATCTCGTCGCCGGTATTGGCGACATTGACCGCGTCCTGGATGGTCGGCTGGTCGGCGGGAACATTGATCGTCGCTGCGGCGGCGTGGCCGGCGACCATTGAGACAACGAGCGCGCTCATGCAGCGAACGCTGCAGGTGCTTGCGGAACGGATACGGATCATGTTTTTCTTTCTCCTTGGCCAGAAGGCCGGGCAGAAACGGCTGAGAGCGGGCCTACGACATCCCGCTGCCCCCTGGCGAGCACTGCATTCTCGTCAATCCATGAGCGCAACGCAAGCGCTTTGTATGATATTGGACCCTCGGAAGACCGATTGTGTCGGGCGTAGAAGTATGCGAAAGGTCAGCGTGAGGATGCGGATCGGGTGAGAAGCCGGATCGTGCTCTCCAGTAACCAAACAGACGACGCGTCCAAACCGCCGCGGCGCCCAAGTGAGGGGTCATCGGGTTGGTCGGGGCGAACCTTGAACGAACGAAAACGCCCCCGCCGGTCGTGCCGACGGGGGCGTGAGTCGGTACCAGTCAGGCCGAGTGTTGGTCAGCAGCCGGCGGCGAAGGCGCTGAGGAAGTCGAAGAAGTCGTCGGCGTCGATCACGCCGTCGTTGTTGAAGTCGGCGCGGGGATCACCGGCCGCGAAGAACTGCAGGAACAGGAAGAAGTCGTCTGCGTCGACCACGCCGTCGCCGTTGAGGTCGGGCGGGCAGGCGACCGGATCGCAGGCGCGGACGGGGATCACGACATACTGCGTGCCGGAGAGGGAGGCGAAGTTGATCTGTCGGGCTTCGCCGAGGTTATCGGGGCCGGGCAGCCCGCCGAGCACCTGGTTGGACCAGAAGTCGTACCCGCCGCTGGCGATGCCGCCGGCGACCTTGATCTCCGAGACGCCGTCCCAGCCAAGCTCGTCGAGGTCGATCGAGATCTCGATGCCGGTGGTGACATTCGGGGCGTCGGAGACATCGGTGTCGGTCACGCCGCCGATGTTCGAGTTGTCGATGAAGACCTGGATGAGCCCGGCGTCGGGCGCGGGGGGCGTGCCGGTGCCGCCCTGGCCGACCAGCGCGTCGCCGACGGTGCGCGGCGGGTAGTTCGTGATGATCTGCGGGGTGAAGCCGTCCTGCCCGTCCAGCCTCGGGCCGCCGAAGTCGACCGGGAAGTTGTCGGCGCGATCGCCGCCGTCGAACGCGGAGTAGTCGACGGGGAAGCCGGAAAAGTTGACCAGCGGCCCGTTGGTCCGCAGCGTGGTCGCGTTCACGAAGATCTGCACCGGGACATTGCCCGTGCCGACGCTGAGGAAGTAGTCGGCGAAGAAGTCGTCTTCGAAAGTCAGGCCGGGCTCGGTCGGGTTGGCGCCGGCGCCCGGGCCGCCCATGCGGTTGAGCCCGTTGAAATCGATGTCGAGGTTGTCCTCGCGGAGGGTGTTCTGCCCGCCGGGCTGGACATCGAAGAAGAGGGCCAGCTTGTTGAAGTTGGTCTGGAGGTTGCCGGTGATGAGCAGGTTCAGCCGGTTGGTGTCGGGGTCGACGAAGCCGAACAGGCCGTTGATCTCAGAACCGACCGCGTCGGCCTGCGACGGTATCTGGATGGGCGGGCTGCCGGAAACGCCCTGTGTATTGGAGTTGTCGATGACCATCTGCGCGCCGGGGAGCTGGCCGTTGACCAGCGTGGGGTTGGCGGCGCCGTCGCTGCCGTAGCGCCCGTTGCCCGCGAACACCACCGAGCCGGTTTCAAGAGCAACGACGGTCATGCCCGTCTGGAAGTCCTCGGGATCGCCGGACGGCGCGACATTCCGCCCTGAGACAATCACCGCGTAGTCGGCGCCGAACCCACTGTCGAACGAGATGTCGCTCTGCGGCCCCAGCACATCGACGATGTCCGGGTTCGACGGGTTCGCGACCGGCGGATTGAACGACGAGAGCGTCGACTGCCCGCCCGGGGCGACATCGAAGTAGAGCGCCATGATGTTGGCGTTCGCCTCGAGGTTGCCGGCGATCATCAGGTAGAGGTTCCCGCCCGAGACCGCGGCGAAGATCTGGTCGATCTCCGAGCCGTCGCCCCCGGCCTGGTTCCCGTGCGTCGCGTTGCCGAAGCCGGTGAAGTTGTTCTGCAGCCAGTCGTCCTGGCGCGGGCCGTACGCGCTGTCGACCTGGCCGTCGACGACCGGCGGCGTCGTGAGCACGGTCGGGTCGATGGTGATGAACTGCTGGCCCGAGATGTCGCCGAAGTCGATCGGGGCGTTGCCGAGGTTGGGCAGGCCCCCGATGACCTGGTTGCTCAGGAACGAGCCGTCGCCCGAAGCGACCCACCCGGCAAGGCGGAACGGCCCCGTCGGGTTCCCGATCGCGCTGAGCGGGATGACGATCTCGACCCCGGAGGTCGCGGTCGAGGCGTCGCCCGCGGGGGGGACATTCGCCGGGGTGTTGTCGCCGAAGCTGGTCGGCTGGTTCTGCACCCAGAGAAGCTGTCCGTAGCAGACCTCATCGCCGTCGAGCGAGCCGTCGACAGTGACCTGCGACGCCGCGTGCCCGGCGAGCACCGCGACAAGCGCGGCCCCGGAAAGACCTTTTTTCCACATGATGAACTCCCTCAGATCCGGATGGATCGATATCCATGCCCCGACTGCGGCCACACGCCGGGCCGGGGCTGCGCCTCTCGGCGCGTCGTTCATTGTCGCGATTTTCCGCCCCGACGCAAACATCTTCTCGCACGCTCGTCGCCCGAACGAGAAACGAGAATCAGCATCCGGATATCGCCTTCGGCCGCCGGGACGGACCGGCCGACGCGATTCGGCTCCGCAGCCGGGCGACGATCCCGCCCTCTAGCGTCGGATCAGCCACCACCGCGCCGACTGCGTCGCCACGGGCTCGCTCCCGCCCGCGCCCCAGCCCAGCGACCCAAGCAGGCCAGAGGCGTCGTACGCCCCTGTCCGAGAACGATTGACCACCACCAGCACCTCAAGCTCGTTGAGCTGGCGAACGAACGCGAACACATCCTCCCGCCCCGCGTCGAGGTGGCGGACCGAGCCGTAACGCAGCACCGGCCCGAGCGTCGGGTCCGACCGGAGGTTGAACCACGAGGCGTACTCGCGGACGAGCTCGGGCATCGGTTCGTCGTCGGGGTGGTAGGGGCCCATGTCGGGCCAAGGCGTCGGCTTCCGGTTGTCCGGGTCGTCGGCCCCGGTCATGCCCAGCTCGTTGCCGTAGTAGATCATCGGCGAGCCCATGTACATCGCCTGGATCGCCACGCCGAGCATCGCGTCGCGGTAGATCTCATCGGGCGGTCGGGTCGGGTCGTACCGATCCGCGGCCGGACGCTCAAACAGCCTCGCCTGCTGGTCGTACCCACGCCCGGGGTTGTTCAGCATCGGGTAGATCCGCTCGACATCGTGCGAGTCGAGCTGGTTCATCTGCACAAGATCGACCTCCGGGCGCTGCACAAAGACCGCCTCCAGCGCTCGCCGGAGCTGCGACGCGGTCGTCCCCGGCGTCGTGCCCAGCCAGCTCAGCACCGGATACGCGAAGGGGTAGTTCATCTGCGCGTCGAACTGATCGCCCCGGAGAAAGTCCGTCGCCGGGAACCAGATCTCCGCGATCGTCAGCGCATCGGGGTTGATCTCGCGGACGAGCGCGTGCCACTCGCGCCAAAAACCCTGGGGCACCTCCGCCGCGACATCGAGGCGCCAGCCGTCGATCCCCCGGGAGACATCCCCGTCGGGGGCCATCCAGCGCCGGGTGACATCGAAGATGTGCCGCTTTACCTCCGGGTGCAGGTTGCCTCCGTCAGAGTCTGGAACCTGGCGGAAGGCGGGGAGGTAGCCGTTCTCACGATCCCACGCCCGCCAGCCGACGACCTGGCCCTCGTCGTCAAAGCGCACCTGGAACCACTCGGCGAACTCCGAGTCCGCCCCGTGTTCGAGCACATCCTGAAACGCCCAGAACTCCCGGCCCGTGTGGTTCCAGACGCCGTCGATGATGACGCGCATCCCGCGCTTGCGGGCCTCGGGCAGGAGAACTTCGAGGAAGTAGATGTCCGCGGGCGTCCAGACCCAGGTCTCCGGATCGACCGTCTCGTCGGGGTGAACCTCGTACTCGACGCGGGGCACGCCAGTATCCCCGAGGTTGGCGTCGATGTGGCGGAAGTCCGCGGCGTCGTACTTGTGCATCGACCTGGCCTCGAAGACCGGGCAGAAGTAGATCGCCGTCACCCCCAGCGAACGGATGTGGTCGAGCTTCTCGACCACGCCCTGCAGGTCGCCGCCGTAACGCCGGTGCCAGACGCTGTTGTAAAGAAAGCCGCCGGGCACATCCGGGTCGATGGTGTACCCCAGCGAGGCCGACGCCATCCAGTTCGCCTCGACCTCGGCGAGCGAGACCTCGAACCACGGGCTGTTCCACGCCGGGCGGAAAACGCCGGGCTGCGCCGGGTCGTTCAGCGGGTTGGCGTTGCGGAACCGCTCCGGGAAGATCTGGTACCAGACGGCGCCCTTGGCCCAGTCGGGCGTTGGGAACTCCGGCTCGGCGGAGGCCTCGATCGGCCCCTGCTCGACCCGGCCCTCCGGCGTGCTCCAGACCACGCTGAACCGCACCGATCCGTCGCCTTCACTTCCGGCCATCAGCCGCCCGCCCCACGCGTCGTCGCTCTCACCGACCGGGTGCAGCGGCGCCTCCAGCAGGGTCGCTCTACCCGGGCGGTCCAGGAGCACCACCGCGCCCGTGACCCCGGCCCCCGGGGGGGGTGAGGCCTGAAGGTCAAACAGACCCAGCCCGCCGGAAATCGGCGTCACCCGGACCCGTTCCTCGGCCCACGCAACCCCGCAGCCGACCGATGCGCACAGGATGAGTGCCGCGAGCGTGTGTGTGCGTCCGGCACGGGGGCGTGCGTCAGAGGTCATTTGTCGTGCTCCGCATCCTTTTGGGTCTTTCACGAGTGTCAACGGTACACCTTACCGACGGGGACGATCTTCGGTCGCGTCTTGACCGACGCCACGCCTTTCCGGTACCTTGTCAAGGTTTGGAAGCTGGACCCGGGGGCATGGTGCCCCCGTCGTCGCAGACGGTCTGAGGGAGGCCCTGCGTCATGAGACTCCGTGCATCGTGTCGTCGCCGGGGGCCGAGGCCCGCCGGCTTTACGCTGATCGAGCTCCTCGTGGTCATCTCGATCATCGCGCTGCTCATCGGCATCCTCCTGCCCGCCCTGGGCAGAGCCCGCGAGTCGGCCCGCATGGTCGGCGGACTGAACAATGTCCGCCAGATGGGCCTGCTCATGACCTACTACGCCAACGATTTCGACAGTTGGTACCCACGCTTTCATCTGCCGCCGATTTTGGAGCAGGACAATCGAGCCCAGAACAAGCTCGATCACATGTACATCTACGGCGGTGCGGCAGGGCTCTTCAGCCTCTTTCAAGAAGGCGACGGTGTCGACATGGGGTTCCGAGGCACCGGCTTCGGCGGCAGCCCCAACCCCGACAACGCCGCGTACTCCGACGGCAACAAGATCCCGCTGATGTCGCCCTACCTCAACAACAACTTCTCTCTCCTCACCTCGCCCGGTCAGCGCCGCACCATCTATTACGGACCCGTCACCAACCCCAACGCGGTCCCGAACTACAACCCCAACCGCATGAAGTTCCCCAAGACGCCCAGCGGCCCGCTCGAGGTCATCAGCTACAACATCAGCTACCTCTACATCGCCGGCCTCAAGACCGACGAGGCCCGCATCGTCACCCCCGCGCCCATCTGGGGCGACGAGACCCTCGGCCCGGATGTCGGCACCAACGCCTGGTACCGCAGGCCTCAGGATGAGCAGCAGTGGGATGTCGAGTTCGGAAACTACGCCCCTTTGGACGCGTGGGGGAGGAGAGGCGGCCAGTTCGTCTTCACCGACGGGCACGCCGCGCTCGTTCCCGGTCAGGTCCACCAAACTTTCTTTGAGACGCGGCAGGAAGCCAACGCCGCGGGGCGACCGGCCGTCAACGCCCAGAGCATCAATGTGATCGATTCGCAGCGGAGCAGGCGAGTCCAGACCATCGACTGACACGCAAACCACTCCCGTTCCGCTAGACTGGCCAACGCGTGAACCAACCCTCCGACCAAACGCCCTCGCCAAACGCGAGCGTCAGGCGTCGCCCACTCGTCAGACGCCTCCTCCTGGCGCCAGAGGCGGGGCTCGTCCTGGTCATCCTCGTCATGGGCGCCGTCCTCGCCATCGCCTCCTACGGCGAAGAGACCGGCCCGACCCTCTCCTTCACCCCCCAAGCCCAGATCACCGAGACCGACGAGGGCATCGTCGTCGAAAACGACCCCCGCGCCGGGACCTACCTCGCCGCCGACGGCTGGTCCTTCGACATCCGCCGCAGAACCTTCCCCGCTGGCTCCACCTTCGAGCGAACGCCCGAGGGCACGATCATCACGCCCCCCGAGGGTCGGCGCGTCCGCATCGGCCTCGAACAGGATGTCTCCGCCCTCGAGGACGGCAGCCTCGTCGCCCAGCGAGCCATCGCAGAACGCACCGTCAAACGCAGCAGCTTCCTCAAGCGCCAAAACCTCCAACTCGTCGCCGAGAGCGCCAGCATCTTCGCCATCATGGCGGTGGGGGCCGCGGCCGTCATCATCCTCGCCGGCATCGACCTCTCCGTCGGCTCGATCTACGCCCTCGCGGGCGTGGTCGGGGGCATCGTCCTGCGCGAGCTCGACCCGGGGACCAGCGCCTTCGTCGCCATCCCACTGGCCGCGGCGCTTTGCGTCGGCGCGGGGGCGGTCTGCGGCTTTGTCAACGGGGTCGGCGTCGTCGTGATGAAGGTCCATCCCTTTGTCATCACACTCAGCACGATGGCCGTGTACAGGGGCGTTGCGCTCGTGCTGACCGGGGGCGACACGGTCGACGGCGTGCCGGCCAGCGTCCCCGCCAGCCTCGACTGGCGCCTCACCGCCATCTACACCATGGTCGCCTGCGCGCTCATCGGCGCCTTCGTCTACACCCGCACCGTCTTCGGCCGGCGCATCTTCGCCGTCGGAGGCAACGAGGTCGCCGCACGCTACGCCGGCGTGCCCGTCAACCGTATCCGGATCATGGTCTTCACGATCGCGGGCGCGCTGGGCGGCCTCGCGGCGCTCATGGCCCTCGGCCGCTTCGGCGCCGCAGAAGCCTCCGCCGGCATGGCCTACGAGCTCAAGGTCATCGCCGCCGCGGTCATCGGGGGCACCAGCCTCGCTGGCGGCCGGGGCTCGGCCATCGGCGCCGTCCTCGGCGCGATCATCATCGCCCTCATCGAAAACGCCTTCGTCGTCATGCGCATCCCCGCGCAGTGGAGCCAGGTTGTCTTCGGCGTCACCATCGTCATCGCCGTCGCCATCGACCGCGCCAAAACCGGCATCCAGCACAGGAAATCCTGACAGCACCGCCCCGCCCGGGCGAAGAAACAAAGAAAGGGCCGACCCACCATGAACACCATCAGCACAGCGATCAGATCCAAACACGCACGCCTCGCCATCGCCATCGGTGCCGCATTCACCCTCGCCGCCTTCGCCTCCTGCGGCTCGCGCGACGAGGGCGAAGGCGCTCAGGCCGACCGCGACAGCTCAGGCCAGCAGCGCGAGTACGTCATCGGCCTCGTCACCAAGAGCTCGTCCAACAAGGTCTTCATCCCCACAGGCAAAGGCGCACGCGACGCAGCCAGAGCCCTCGAACAAGAGCACGGCATCCGCATCCGTATCGACGATCAGTCCCCGCCCCGCGAAGACGCCCAGCAGCAGGCCGACCGCATCCGCCAGCTCGCCGCCTCCGCCGACGCCGTGATGATTTCCGTCAGCTCCGCGAGCATCCTCCGAAACCCGATCAACGAGGTCGTCGGTCAGCAGGGCAAGCCCGTCATCACTTTCGACTCCGACGCACCCGACTCCGCACGCTTCGCCTACCTCGGCACCGACAACTACGAGGCCGGCCTCCAACTCGGCAAGGAAATGGCCGAGGTCCTCGGCGGGCGCGGACGCGTCGCCATCCTCACAGGCAACCCCAACGCCGTGAACCTCCAGGCCCGCGTCCGCGGCGTCCAGGACGCCCTCGCCGAGCACCCCGACATCACCATCGTCAGGGTCCAGGACAATCCCTCCGAAGATTCGCGCGAGGCCGTTCAGCGCATGGAGCAGGTCCACTCCGCCGAGAGCGTCGACGGCTGGGCCATGGTCGGCGGCTGGGCCCTGTACATCTCCAACGCGCTCGACGGCGTGCCGGCCGAGACCAAGATCGTCTCCCTCGACGCCGCCCCCTCCCAACTCCCCTATGTCGAGGCCGGACGCGTGCAGGTCCTCCTCGGCCAGAACAGCTACCAGTGGGGCTACGACTGCGTGACCATGCTCATCGACTACCTCCACAACGATGAGCGCCCCGCTCCCGGCGACGAGATCATCAACTCCCCCCTTATCCGCGTTACCCGCGAGAACCTCTCCGAGTACCGCCTGCAGCTCGAGCAGTGGGGCTGGACCGCCGACTGAAGTTCACTCAGCCCGCCGACGGTTGACGCCGGGGCGGGCTTTTTCTCGATGAGCCAGGCGCACCAAACACAGAAGCCGAGCCGCGACGAAGAGGCGCAAGAGCCCTGCCTCGTCGCCGAGCACATCTCCAAGCGCTTCGGCATCACCCAGGCGCTCGACGATGTCTCCGTCTCCTTTCTCGCAGGCGAGGTCCACGCCCTCATGGGCGAGAACGGCGCCGGCAAAAGCACGCTGGGCAAGGTCATCGCCGGTTTGCACATGCCCGACTCGGGCGTCATCCGCCTCGACGGACGCGAACTCCCCCTTGGATCGATCAACGACGCCTTCAACGCCGGCGTCCGCATCGTCCATCAGGAGCTCGCCCAGTGCCCAAACCTCAGCGTCGCCGAAAACCTCTGCCTGCACGACATCCCGCGCACCCGCTTTCGCACCGTCGACTACCGAGCGATGGCGGACCGGGCCGACAAGCTCGTCCACCGCCTCGAACCCCGCATCGATGTCACCGCCCCCCTCGGCGAGCTCTCGCCCGGCTGGCGACAGATCTGCCAGATCGCAGCCGCACTTGACGATCGCTCATCACACGAAGGTTCGAACGCGTCCGCCCCGCGCGTCATCGTCTTCGACGAACCCACGAGCTCCCTCGCCGAGGCCGAGGTCGCCCGCCTGCACCAGATCGTCCGCGACCTGGCCAGCCAGGGCCTCTGCGTCGTCTATGTCTCCCACCGCATGGGCGAGATCTTCGCCTGCTGCGACCGAACAACAGTCCTCCGCGACGGCAGGTTTGTCGCCACCAGCGTCGTCAGCGAGATCGACGAGCCGACCCTCGTCGAGCAGATGATCGGCCGCAGGCTCCAGACGCCCGGCGTCGGCCAGCTCCGAAACCCGATGGCCGCGGCCATCGAGGCCGAGGCCGAAGGCGACGAGCACCATCGCCCGCCGCCAAAGACGATGGCGCCTTCGCTCGTCGTCGAACAACTGTCCAGCCCGGGCAGGCTCGAAGACATCTCGATCAGCGTCCGCCCGGGCGAGATCCTCGGCGTCGGCGGGCTCGTCGGCTCGGGCCGCTCCGAACTGCTCGACGCGATCTTCGGCCTCGACAAGGCCGCGAGGGGCTCGCTCAAAGTCGAAAGCAACCCCGTGAGAGTCGGCGACACGCGCGCCATGATCCGGCGCAAGGTCGGCTATGTCCCCGAAGACCGCCGGCGCCAGGGCCTCTTCTTCGACCTCGGTGTCGACGAGAACACCATCGAGCCTGTTCTCCCCGCGATCTCGGGCCGGGTCGGACTCAGGCGCGCCCGAGCCGAGCTCGCGCTGATCAACCAGCGCTTCGCCGAGTTCCGCGTCAAAACCGCCTGGGCCAACTCGCTCCCCTCCGAGCTCTCGGGCGGCAACCAGCAAAAACTCCTCATCGCGCGATGGATGGCCCCCGATGTCCGCGTCCTCCTCCTCGACGAGCCGACCCGCGGCATCGATGTCGGCGCCAAATCCGAGATCTACCGCTTCATCCGCGCAGCCGCCGACCGGGGCGTCGCCATCGTGCTCGTCTCATCGGAAATGCCCGAGCTGCTGGCCCTCGCCGACCGCATCATCGTCATGAACGCCGGACGCATCGCCGGCGAGCTCGAAGGCGAGGCCATGACCCAGCGCAACATCCTCACACTCGCGACGCGAGAGCGGGCCGAAACACCCGGCCGCCACCCCTCGGGCCAAGGCCAGAACCAGAGCCAGAGCCAGGACGAGAGCCAGTAAATCGCCGGAGCCTCGCCGCCGCGCGCTACCATCGCGCAGCATGCCCCGAACCCCACCCAAAGCCCCCAAAAACCGCCTGTATCTGGACAACGCGGCGACGAGTTTCCCAAAGCCCCCGGGCGTCGCAGAAGCCGTCGCGAACTACATGACCGAGGTCGGCGCCTCCCCCGGGCGCGGCGCCTACGCCGAATCGCGGACCGGCGCGTCCGTCATCGCCGACTGCCGCGAGCTGATCGCGGATCTCATCGGGCTCCCCACGCCCGAGCGCATCATCTTCACCCTCAACTGCACCGACGCGCTGAACATGGCGATCAAGGGCGTCGTCTTCAAAGCCCTGCGCGGCGGCCGCCGCCCGTACCTCATCACCACACCCCTCGACCACAATTCCGTCCTCCGCCCCTACAACGCGCTCGCCGAGCGGGGCTGGGCGGACTGGTCCTGCCTGCACGCCGACCCCGAGTCCGGCCTCGTCGATCCGGACGAACTGCGCCGCGCCATCCGTACCGAAACAGCCCTCGTCAGTCTCGTGCACGCCAGCAATGTCACGGGCGTCCTCCAGCCGATCGATGAGCTCGTCAAGGTCTGCCGCGAGGCGGGCGTGCCCGTGCTGATCGACGCGGCCCAGTCCGCCGGGCATCTGCCGATCAACATGGCCGAACTCGGCGCGGACTTCCTCGCCTTCCCCGGGCACAAGGGCCTGCTCGGCCCGCTCGGCACAGGCGTGCTCGCCATCCGCCCCGGCGCCGAAACCCTCCTCGACACCTGGCGCGAGGGCGGCACCGGCTCGGCCAGCGAGCAGGACACTCAGCCCGAAGACCTCCCCGACCGTTTCGAGCCCGGCAGCCACAACACACCCGCCATCGCCGGCCTCGCCTGCGCTCTGCGCTGGTTGCATGAGCGCGGCATCGATCGCATCCGTGCGCACGAACTCGAACTCATCGAACGCGTGCTCGACCGCCTGCCCGAGGCGCAGGCCGCAGGCTACCGCCTGCTCGGGCCCCCAACCTCACAGCAAGATCCGGCGCAACGCGTCGCCGTCTTCTCCTTCGCCCACGAGTCGGTAGACCCGCACGAGCTGGCCGATCGCTTGGAACACGACCACGCCGTGCTCGTCCGCGCCGGCATCCACTGCGCCCCTCGCGCCCACGAGACCCACGCGACGATCAGCACCGGCGCGCTCCGCCTGAGCTTCGGCCCCTTCAACACGCCAGACGACGCCGACCGCGCGATGGACGCCCTGATCGAAATCGAGGCGACACTCACCCGCGCCCCGATCCCCACCAGCGCTCCAGCCACAGGGTGACATTCAGCATCGGCCACGCGTAGTGCCAGAGCTGCCGAGGCTCGGCCGCCACACCCTTCAGCGACACCTCGCTGAACACCTCGCGCGCCATAGCCGACTCAACGAGCGCCCCCGACACCGCCCCGATCCACGCTTCAAACGGCAGCGGAAAACTCGCCTTCGGCCGCTCGATGATGCTCCGCGGCACACGCTCACCGAACGCCTCGCGCAGCACGATCTTCCCCACGCTCGTCCACTCGCCCCCACCTTGGCCGGTCAGTCTGAACCGTTCATCCATCGGCAGCGACTCGGCGAGCAGCGCGACACGCTGATCCGCCAGCGGCGTCCGTCCCTCCACCCCCGCCAGCATCGTCGCAGAGTCCAGCCTCGACAAGAGCCCCGTCAGGTTGAACCGCCGGTGCATCGCCAAGTGCACGGCCAGCGGCTCGCCCTCGCCCAGCCGCGCGGCTTCTTCTGTAAACGCTTCCCGATACACCCCCGTCAACAGTGCATCCCCCTCGATCCCGCGCCACACATCCTCGTTCAGCAACCCCGCCTTCGCAGATCGCGGGATCCACGAGGCGTTCTCGATCGTGAAATCCCCCGGGTCGCGCCCGCCACGCTCGATGAACGCCGCGGCACTCCGCAAAGGCGGCTCGTACCCGCCGAACAGCTCGTCCGCCCCCTCTCCCGAGAGCGCCACCACCTGCCCGTCCTCGCGCAACCGAGCAGCGACCGCGTTGATCGCCACTTCGTTGGGCGTGCTCATCGGCACGCCGAGATCATCGATCACCCGCGCCCAACCCTCCAGAAACGCGTCGCGCCCGACCGTCAGCTCGGTGTGGCACGATCCGAGCTTTTCAGCAGCCAGCCTCGCAAACGCGAAGTCCGGCGCTTCCGCCTCACCCTCTTCCCTCGCCCCGGCGCAGTAGGTCCGCAGCGTCCGCCCGCCCCCGCTCGCCAGCGAGGCGATGATCGTGCTGTCCAGCCCGCCGCTCAGCAACGAGCACACGGGGCGGTCGGCCCGCAAATGGCGCTCGACCGAATCGGCGATCGCCTCCGCCGTCGCGCCGCGGCCATCCTCCGGCCGCACCCCATGCCGCCCGTCCCACCAGTTCGACCGACGCATCGCCAGGTCCGGCGAACGCAGATCAACCGAGATCCACTCGCCCGGTCGAACGGTCTGCACGCCCGCGAACATCGTTCGGTCGTCCAGCGTCGTGCGGATCGTCGTGAGGTAAGAACTCACGCACGCAAAGTCCGGCCTCGCCTCGATCGCCGGGTGCTCCAGAATCGCCCGCACCTCGCTGGCGACAACCAGCGTGCGCACGCCGCCGATCGTGACGAGCGCGTAGTACAGCGGCTTGATCCCCAAAGGATCCCGCGCCAGCAGCACCCTCGACCGCTCCCGATCGAAAAAGCAGAACGCGTACATCCCGCGAAGCTTCTCGATCGCCCCTTGCCCCCAGCGGCCCAGCGCCGCACCGAGCGTCTCGGTGTCGCAGGAGGTGGTGAACCGATCGCCCTCGCCCGAGAGCTCCCGCCGCAGTTCGTTGTCGTTGTACAGCTCGCCGTTGTAGACGAGCGTCCACGCATGCCCATGCAGCGGCTGGTCGGCGCCGGGCGTGGGGTCGATCACGGCCAGGCGACGGTGGGCCATCAGCAGATGGCTGTTCCGCCAGAGGCCGGCGCCGTCGGGGCCCCGGTGGGCCATCGTGTCGCGCATGCGCAGGGCGTCGGCGTCGGCGAGGTCGAGCCGGGCGTCGGCGGGGGTCACGATGGCGAGCAGGCCGCACATGCGTCGCTCTATCGGCTCGGCGTGCCGGGCCGAACGACAAACCGCCACCCGGCTCCTTCGCCCAGCGACGCCGAGACCGCCGAAGGTTCCCCCTCGACCAAGAGCGTGCCGTTCCCGAAATCGATCTCCGCGGCAAACCGCCCGGCCCCATCCTCGAGAATCCGGCAATGCCCCGCAGCAATCCGCAGCACCCGCCCCCGCCCTCCGGAGAGCTCCCCCTCGTAGCTCAGGTAGAGCAGCCGGTGGTCGTGGATCCGGACCGCCTCGAACCTCGCCCCCTCGCCGAGCAGGTCGATCCGCTCGCCGACGCGGAAAGTCGTCAGGATCCGCTCGTCGCCTGTCGGTTTCGGCGGGGCGTCTTCCCGCTGGAGCATCCAGTCGAAATGGCCCTCCCCGGGCCGCGTCCGGTGTTCCAGCAGCACCATGGGTCGGGCCCGGTCCATCGGTGCAGCGTATCCCGGCGACGGGGCGGCCCGGCGTGATAGGATCGCCCAAGGCAGGACCGATCCCGCGGCCAGCCACCTTTCCAACACCGGAGCGAGACCCATGGCCCGAGCCATCCCATTCATGCGCACACTCACGATCGCGGCAGCCGCCGCTTTCCTGCTCGCCGGGTGCGAGACCCATCCCAACCCGACCCTCCGGGCCCAGGCGTACGACGCCTACGCGGTGGGCAACTACGAGCTCGCCCTCACCCGCCACCGCCAGATCGCCGAGCGATACCCCCAGAACGCCCGCACCCGGTTCGACATCGGACGGACGCTCACGGCCATGGGCCGGCACGCCGACGCGGTCGACGAGTTCGAGATCGCCCACCAACTCTCGCCCAACAACGACGACTACTTCCTGGCGCTCGCCGAGGCCCAGTACGCCGCGGGACGCCACGAACGGATGATCGCCAACCTACGCAAGCGGGCCGGTGACTCAGGCCGCGTCGCAGACTGGATCATGTTGGGCGATTTCCAGCTCAGGCTCGGGGCGACCGACGACGCGCTGGTGGCCTACCGCCAGGCCGCGGGGATCGACCGGGGCCGGAGTGTCGAGCCACAACTCGCGCTGGCCCGCTTTTATCGGTCGATCGGCGACAACCGCAACGAACTCGTCCGCCTGAGGTCGGTCCTCTTTATCGACGCCGGTAACGAGGCGGCGACCAGACGCCTGCGCGAGCTGGGCCATGTGCCCGGCCCCGGGTTCGCCATCCAGCCTCCGGAATTGGGCGGTTGAAGCGGGTTGCGCTGACGACGAAGGTCGGCCCGCCGATGAAATCAGCGGGTGGGGTTGGTCCGGGACCGGATTGATTCTACAATCCATCCGGATCAACGGATGAAACGACTGACCGCAATCCAACCAATTACCGATCGGCTCGGCGCGCTCGCCGAACCGATCCGCCTCCGCCTGCTGCGGCTGCTCGAGAACGAGGAGCTGTCTGTCGGCGAAGTCGCCAAGGTTGTTCAGCTCCCCCAGTCGACCGTCAGCCGGCACCTCAAGCTGCTGGCCGACGGGGGCTGGGTCCGCAAGCGGGCGGTCGGCACGGCCTCGTTCTACCGCGTCGTTCACGACGACCTGCCGGTCGAGGCGAGGCAGCTCTGGGTCACCGTCCGCTCGCAGCTCGGGCAGACGCCCGAACTCGCCGAGGACGACAGGCGCCTTGCCGGCGTGCTCGCCGAGCGGCGCGACGACAGCCTGAGCTTCTTCGGACGCCTCGCTGGGGAATGGGACGAGCTTCGATCGAATCTCTTTGGCACCGCGTTCACCGCCGACGCGCTGCTCTCGCTCCTGCCCCCCGAGTGGACCGTCGCCGACCTGGGCTGCGGGACGGGCAACGGCTCGGAGCGCATCGCGCCGTATGTCGAGAAAGTGATCGCGGTCGATCAGTCCGAGCCGATGCTCGCTGCGGCGCAGAAGCGCTGCGAGGGGCTTGGCAATGTCGAGTGCAGACCGGGCCGGCTCGAAGCCCTGCCCATCGAAGACGCCTCGGTCGACGCGGCGATCATCCTGCTGGTGCTGCACCATCTCGACGACCCCGTGAAGGTGCTCGCAGAGACGCGCCGTGTGCTCCGCACCGATCGCGGCGGCGGCGTCGCGCTGGTGGTCGACATGACCGAGCACGACCGCACCGAGTTCAGAGAAACGCTCGGGCACCGCCACCTCGGATTCGGCGAAGAGGCGATGACGGGTTTCATGGAGCGCGCCGGGCTGACCCGGACCCGATACCGAGAACTGCCCAGCGACCCGGAGGGCAAGGGCCCGGGCCTGTTCGTCGCGACCGCAAGAGCACCAGTTGCGATGAAACCCACCGAGTCCACAACGCACGAATGAACGAAGCTGACTGAATAGACCCGAGTAAACGAACCAAGCGGACGAACAACGCTTTGCAAAACGCCAACACACGGAGGCACGCAGTGACAACCATCTCGACCAAACCGGACACCATCAAGAACAAGACCGGATCGTTTGACTTCAAGGTCAAGGACCTTTCGCTCGCCGAGTTCGGGCGCAAGGAGATCCGCCTCGCCGAGCACGAGATGCCCGGCCTGATGGCGGTCCGCCGCGAGTTTGGCGCCAAGAAGCCGCTCAAGGGCGCCCGCATCGCCGGCAGCCTGCACATGACCACGCAGACCGCCGTGCTGATCGAGACGCTCATCGAGCTCGGCGCCGAAGTGCGCTGGGCCTCGTGCAACATCTTCTCGACGCAGGACTCGGCCGCCGCCGCCGCGGTCGTCGGGCGCGACGGCACGCCCGACAACCCCAAGGGCGTCCCCGTCTTCGCCTGGAAGGGCGAGACGCTCGAAGAGTACTGGTGGTGCACCAAGCAGATCCTCACCTGGCCCGACGGCAAGGGCCCCAACATGATCCTTGACGACGGCGGCGACGCCACGCTCCTGGTTCTGAAGGGCGCCGAGTTCGAGAAGGACGGCAAGGTCCCCGACTTCAATGAGGAGACCGACTCGGAGGAGTACGCCTACATCCTCAAGACGATCCGCGAGTCCATCCCGCAGGACAAGAGCTTCTTCACCAAAGTCGCCAAGGCGATCAAGGGCGTCACCGAAGAGACCACCACCGGCGTCCACCGCCTCTACCAGTTCGCCGAGCAGGGCAAGCTCCCCTTCCCCGCCATCAATGTCAACGACAGCGTCACCAAGAGCAAGTTCGACAATGTCTACGGCTGCCGCCACTCGCTCATCGACGGCCTCAACCGCGCCACCGACACCATGCTCTCGGGCAAGGTCGCGGTGGTCTGCGGCTACGGCGATGTGGGCAAGGGCTGCGTGCAGTCGCTGCGCGGGCAGGGCTGCCGCGTGATCGTCACCGAGATCGATCCGATCTGCGCCCTGCAGGCCGCGATGGAGGGCCTCGAGGTCAAGACCCTGGAGGATGTGATTGAGACCGCCGACATCTTCATCACCACCACGGGCAACAAGGACATCATCACCCTTGAGCACATGCGGAAGATGAAGAACAAGGCGATCGTCGGCAACATCGGGCACTTCGACAACGAGATCCAGATGGCCAAGCTCCAGAAGGATCCGAAGGTCGAGCACATCAACATCAAGCCGCAGTACGACGAGTTCGTCTTCACGGATCAGAACAAGAGCATCCTCGTGCTGGCCGAGGGCCGCCTCTTGAACCTCGGCTGCGCCACGGGCCACCCGAGCTTCGTCATGAGCGCGAGTTTCACCAACCAGGTGATCGCCCAGATCGAGCTTTTCCAGAACACCGGCAACTACGAGAACAAGGTCTATGTGCTGCCCAAGCACCTCGACGAGAAGGTCGCCCGCCTGCACCTCGACCAGCTCGGCGTCAAGCTCACCCGCATGACCCAGGACCAGGCCGAGTACCTCGGCGTCCCGGTCGACGGCCCCTACAAGTCCGACCACTACCGCTATTGATCGAACGCGGGGCAAGCCCCGATCGGCAATAATCCCTGTGGCACTGGCGGCTCGTCCGCCAGTGCCTTTTTTCATGGATGCTGTCGTGCGGGACCCGGCCCACCAGCGACGCAGCCGTGCGATTCT
Organism: Phycisphaerales bacterium; assembly: GCA_020831775.1. Classification (GTDB taxonomy): domain Bacteria; phylum Planctomycetota; class Phycisphaerae; order Phycisphaerales; family UBA1924; genus SLFH01. Next base: position 24,177 of record JAFIFZ010000004.1, on the reverse strand, counting down.
CTTCTCATACCCTTCATTTGAGGGGAGTTGAGCCGACGGCATCATCGGACCGATACTCATGCTCCCGCGTCGGGCCCCGCCCCGACGCCGCCTGAACCCCACACGCCCCAACGGAGCGACCAGACATGCCAAGCCAGGACGGGACGATCGCCTACTTCTCCCTCGAGATCGGCCTCGAATCCTCGATCCCGACCTACTCCGGCGGGCTCGGCGTGCTCGCGGGCGACACCATCCGCGCCGCGGCCGACCTCGGCCTGCCCTACGCCGCCGTCACGCTGCTCTACCGCGACGGCTATTTCCGCCAGGAGCTCGACAAGGACGGTCGCCAGCACGAGCACCCCGTCAAGTGGTCCCCCGAGGAGAGGCTCGAAGAGCTCGGGCCGAGGGCGTATGTCCCCGTCGATGGGCGGGACGTCCAGATCCGCGCCTTCCGCCACTGGGTGGTGGGGGTGACCGGGCACCGCGTGCCCGTCTACTTCCTCGACGCTGATCTGCCCACCAACGACGAAGCGGCCCGGAACATCACCCGCGCCCTCTACGCAGGAGATCCGGACCACCGCATCCGTCAAGAAACGGTGCTCGCCGTCGGCGGCAAGCGCATGCTCCGCGCCCTCACGCACGACTGCGTCTGCTTCCACATGAACGAGGGCCACGCCTTCCTCGTCCCCGTCGAACTGCTCAGCGAGCACCTCTCTCGCTACGACAAGCAACGGCTCGACGCCGAGGCGATGGCGTACGCGCGCAGCCGCTGCGTCTTCACGACGCACACACCCGTCCCCGCAGGGCACGACCGTTTCGGCATCGACCGCGTGCGCGCGATCGTCGGCAACCATCCTGTCTTCAGCCGTCCGGACATGTACGGCGACGAAGCGGGCGAGGGCCCCGGCGGTTCCCCCCTCGCGGGCGAAGTGCTCAACACCACGCGCCTGGCGATGAACCTCAGCCGGTTTTCCAACGCTGTGGCGAGGAAGCACGCAGAGGTCAGCCGCAAGATGTTCCCGGGCTACCGCATCGAGCCGATCACCAACGGCGTGCACGCGGCGACCTGGACGGGCCCGGCGATGCGCCGCCTCTTCGACAAGCGCATCCCCGAGTGGCGCCATTACAACGCCGACCTGAGGCTCGCTCTCGCGATCCCCGACGAGGAAATCCTCAGCGCCCACGCCGAACAGAAAAGCGCGCTGATCGACCATGTCAACAAGACCGCTGGCACGAAGATGAAGCCCGATGTCTTCACCATCGCCTTCGCCCGTCGCGCCACGGCGTACAAGCGCCCCGCGATGCTCCTGAGCGACCCGGCCCGCCTGCGCAAGATCGCCGAGAAGGCCGGGCCCGTCCAGGTCATCTATGCGGGCAAGGCCCACCCGCACGACGGGCGGGGCAAAGAGATCATCCAGGAGATCGTGCGCAACTCGAAGGAGCTCCACGGCGCCGTCGAGGTCGCGTTCGTCCCCAACTACGACATCGACCTTTGCCGCTTGTACTCGGCCGGCGCCGACCTCTGGCTGAACAACCCCGAGCCACCGCTGGAGGCCTCGGGCACCAGCGGGATGAAGGCGGCCCTCAACGGCATGCCCAGCCTCAGCACCATGGACGGCTGGTGGCTGGAGGGCTGCGTCGAGGGCATGACCGGCTGGGCGATCGAGGGCGAGGGGCAGGGCGAGGCCCTGTTCCACGCCCACGCCGACAGCCTGTACGACAAGCTGCTGCACGCCGTGCTCCCCGCCTACGCCGACAAGGCCAGGTGGGCGAGCGTCATGAAGCACGCGATCGCGATCAACGGGTCGTACTTCACCACCGAGCGGATGGTCCGGGAGTACGCCCTGCACGCGTATTTCCCGTGATCCGGGGGGACAAATGAACGGCATGTGGTCGGGTGCTGTCGGAAATCTCTGTGGATTTCATCCATTCATCCGGATCAATGGTACAATGTCGGTTGTCCCGGCCCCAACAGCCGGGGGGAGATGACCGATGCACTTCCGCGACATCTTCGTTCAGCAGAACCGCACCTGCTCGTTCGAGTTTTTTCCGCCCAAGACCGATTCCGCCGCCGAGGAGCTCTTCGGCACACTCACGCAGTTCCAGACGCTCCGCCCGAGCTTCGTCAGCGTGACCTACGGCGCCGGGGGCTCGACCCGCGAGCGGACGCACGGGCTCGTGCTCCGCATGAAGCGCGAGACGGCCCTCGACCCCGTCCCCCACCTGACCTGCGTCTGCCACGACGAGACCGAGATCGGCAAGGTGCTCGAGCGGTACGCCGAGGCGGGCATCAGCAACATCATGGCGCTCCGCGGCGATGAGCCCAAGGACTACGACGGCAAGGCGGGCTCGTTCCCTTTCGCGACCGACCTGGTCCGCTTCATCCGCAAGTTCGGCGAGCGGGGCGGGCACACCGACAAGCGGGGCTTCGGCATCGGCGTCGCGGGCTACCCCGAGGGTCACCCCTCGACCCCCAACCGCCTGCTGGAGATGGACTACCTCAAGGCGAAGGTCGACGCCGGGGCCGACGCAATCGTCACCCAGCTCTTCTTCGATAACCACGACTTCTACGACTTCCGCGAGCGCTGCGAGCTGGAAGGCATCCGCGTGCCGATCATCGCAGGCATCATGCCGATTACGAGCATCAAGGGCATGAAGCGCATGGCCGAGCTCGCGGCGGGCGCACGCTACCCCGCCTCGCTCATCCGCGCGATGAACCGGACCGACGGGAGCGACGAGGCGGCCAAGCGCGTCGGCGTGCATTGGGCGACCGAGCAGTGCCGCGACCTGCTCGACCACCAGGTCGACGGGCTGCACTTCTACACGCTGAACCGCTCGACCGCGACGCGGGACATCTACGCCTCGCTGGGCGTGAAGGACTCGCTGGCCCTGGCGGTCTGAACTGATTTCACCCCGCGCCCTGCGCCCCGCGCCCCGCTCCCAGCCCCAACAATTCCTCGATCAGCACGGCGTGCGATCTCGCGCCCATGCGCCAGCACTCGATCTCGAACTTCTCGTTGGGCGAGTGCACGCGGTCGTCGTCGAGGCCGAAGCCCATGAAGACCGTGTCGATGCCGAGCAGGCGCTTGAGCAGGCCCGCGACGGGGATCGATCCGCCGGTCTTGATCAGGGCGGGCTCGACGGCGCAAGCGCGTTCGACGGCGCGCATCGCGGCGCCGAGCACGGGCTCGTCGGTCGAGACGGTGGCGGGCCAGCCCCCGCCGTGGTCGTGCTTCTCCCAGCGGAAGCCCGGGGGCGTGCGCTCGTCGAGCCAGTCGAAGAATGCACGCGTGATCTTCTCGGGGTCCTGGTCGGCGACGAGGCGGAAGCTGACTTTGGCGCTAGCGCTGGCGGGGATGATGGTCTTGGCGCCCTCGCCGATGTAGCCGCTCTTGAAGCCGTTGATGTCGCAGGTGGGGCGGGCCCAGCCCCGCTCGAAGGCGTTGCGTCCGGCCTCGCCGAGGCTCGCCTCGGGCGGGAGGCCGATCTCTCGCAGCGCGTCGGCCTCGGAGAAGTCGAGCCTGCCCCACGCGTCGAGCTCGTCTTTGGGGGTCTCGCGGACGCTGTCGTAGAAGCCCGGGATGGTGACGCGTCGGTCGGCGTCGTGGAGCTCGGCGAGGATGCGGCAGAGCTCGTTGGCGGGGTTTGCGATGCGACCGCCCCACATGCCCGAGTGCAGGTCGTGGCTGGGGCCGTGCAGCGTGACCTCGGTGTAGGTCAGGCCCCGGATGCCGGTGGTGATGGCGGGCTTGCCCCGCCCGAGCATGCCGGTGTCGCTGATGACGCAGACGGCGCAGTCGTCGAGCTTGTCCTTGTGGGCTTCAAGGAACCGTTCGAGGTTGACCGAGCCCGACTCCTCCTCGCCCTCGATGAGGACGGTCATCGGCACGCCCCCGGCGGCGAGGCCGGTCTCCTCGAACCACGCCCGCGCGGCTTCGAGGAAGCTGGAGACCTGGCCCTTGTCGTCGCTGGCGCCGCGGCAGACGACCTGCGGGCCGTGCTCGGTCTCTTCGATTGCGGGGTTGAAGGGCCCGTGGCGCCAGGGCTCGGACTCGTCGGCGGGCTGGACATCGTAATGGCCGTAGAACAGCACGCGGGGCACGCCCGGCTCGCCCTCGCACCTTGCGAGCACAACGGGGTGGCCGGCGCCCTCGGGCTCACCGGTGGGGATCAGCTCGGCGTCGAAGCCCGAGGCGCGGAGGTGGTCTGCCGCCCAGACCGCGGCTTCGCGCACGCGGTCCTTGTAGGCCGGGTCGGTCGAGATGCTGGGGATGCGAAGCCAGTCGCGGAGGCGTTCGATCCCGTCACGCTCGGAGGCAGCGAGGCGGGCGAGGACGGAGTCTGCGGGGGTGGTCATGGAGCGAGGATAGGGCAAAGAAAAACGCCGGCATGGGCCGGCGTTCGGAGTGCTGCGGGACTTGAGTCCGAGCGGAGTCGAGGTCAGGGGAGCACATCGCCGACGCTGTATCGCTCAGCCACCTCTGGCGTGGGGGTGCCGCCGCTGACGCGGACGGATCCGCCGGGGAACCACGGGGCGGCGTCGCTCCATGCTTCCCGGGAGGTCATGCTGCTGACCGAGCCGTCGAAGCGGCCGGTATTGATGCGCTGGTTGGGGTGGCGGAAGGTGAGATTGACATTGGTGAGGTCGTTTGCGTCGCCTCCGACACGGGCCGAGTGGCCCCGACCGAACTCGGTAGCGCCATGGAAGGACGGCGACGAGGAAGTGAACGAGCCGAAGTTGGTCGGGAAGGGGTTGACATCGAAATCGAGCACGCGCTGACTCGCCTCGTAATACCTGGTCCCGCAGTGGCTCAACACCTTGCCGGAGGTCTGGACGCCGATGAGGTCGATCCTCGGGCGGAAGCGCCTGGGGGTCACAAACTCGCCGCGGACATTGAACCGGACCGGGGCGACCTCGAAGACGCCGAAGCTCGAACGCCGGCGGACTCGCCTTGCGCCGAGCTCCTGGCCGGTGAGGTCGTTGGAGTAGTAATGGAACGAGGCGGGTGAGAGGTAGCTGATCTGGCGGAACCCCTCGTCCTCGATGATCGCCTGGAAGTCCGAGCGGTCGGTCGAGCTGCCGAAGAGGAGGTCGTTGAAGTTGTAGGCGGCGGGGTCGGCGAAGCCGTTGAAGATCTGCGCTGTGCGTCGGGCTCGGTTGGGCGAGAAGTTCAGCGAATCGCCGAGGACGGGGCTGATCCAGTCGAAGGTGCTGGTCGGGAAGGAGGGAGCAGCCTCGCCCTGAAGGATGGAGAGGGCCATCTCGACAGGCGCGACGAGGCCGGTGGTGTTGCGGCCGGCGTACCAGTCCTGATTCGCGAGCATGTACTGCGACTGGGCGTCGATCAGCGTCTTCTGTCTTGTCTTACAGACCAGGTCGCGCGCGATGTTTCGCGCGCTGCCCAGCGCCGGAAGCAGGATGCCGATCAGCAGCGCGATAATCGCGATGACAACCAAGAGCTCGATGAGCGTGAAGCCACGGTCACTGGCGGGCTTGCGTTTCATTCGGTCATTCCTCGCCGGATTCGGCGGTGTGTTTCGGTCTCTTGGCGCGATCAGCGGACTCTTCTCGGAGCGGTTTCCGTCACCCTGATCCTCGCCGACTCCAGATCGATGACTTCGCTGTTGCGGAGCCTCTCGTACAGGGTTTCCAGATTGTCTTTCTCCGGCGGGGTCCGACCAGCCGAACGCAGCTGTCGACGCATCTCTTCCTGTGTGCGGGCGTGGTCGCGGAGCGTGCCGATGAAGCGGCGGTCGGCGTGCCAGACGCCGTTGTCGTTCTGGCTGACGGGCACGAGTGTCTGCTCGCCCGTGTCGGGGTGCTCGGCGGGGATCGCGATCGTGCGCCTTCCCGCGGTCGAGAAGATGAATCGGTCGCCCGACATCAAATCGACGAGCACGACAGTGTCGGCGGTCCTCACCTGCCCTCTGCCGAGGGAGAAGAAGATCGACACCCCGAGCACAATCGGTGCGAGGGCGAGCACGGCGATCTGCCACTTCTTCAACGATCCCATGCGAGAGAGCCTCTTCTGTGCCGTAACGCCCGATGCCGCACGAGCGTCCCCAACGAGCCCAAAGTCCGATTCGCCGGGCCTTGTCAAGACCTGACGACCGGGTTGTCATTTTGCCGCGGGGGCTTCTGTCCGATTCTCCCACCGCCCACCGAACGGGTTCAGAGCGATAGTTTACGGCCGCCACCCGGCGATGCCGAGCCCGGCCAATGTCAAGATCGCGTTTGATTCACTCATCGTCGCCCACCCGCATGTCCACAGCCACCGGGTAGTGGTCCGACGCCCAGCCCTCGGGCTTGGGGTCCTGGCGGCCTTCCCACGGGGCGCGGGCCGGCGTCCCCAGCACGAAGCCCGAGCTCGGCTCGATCAGCTTCCAGAGCGGCTCGTTGACCAGGATCATGTCGATCCGCGTCCCGGTGGTGTGGGTCGCCCACTTCTTCTCGGGCAGCGTCTGCTCGCCCGTCTCGATCAACTCGGGCTGCTGGGCGTCGCGGAGGCCGACCTCCAGATAGATCCTGACGCTCGCGTGGTCGATCTCGGCGGAGAAGTCGCCCAGCACGGCGATCAGCCGCTCGGACCGCTCGCCCTGCATCGTGCGGATCTTCTCGGTCAGGGCCCTCGCCTCCGCCTCGCGCCAGTAGGAGCTCAGCGGGTGGGACTTGTGGTGCACGACCAGCAGCGTCAGCTCCAGGTGGTCTTCCTCCGCGGGGATCTGGACGACCGCCTTGAGCGGGGAGCGCCTGTAGCGAACGGGCTGGCCGGCGAAGAAGTTCGGGCGATCGCCGAACATCTCCGGGTGCTCGCCCCCGAGCTCCATCCCGGGCCACGACTGGTAGGTGACGATCGGGAAGCGGCTGAGGACGCCCTGCTGGATGCCGCGCGGGTCGCCCGTGTCGGCCGTGATGATGTGGGTGTACCCCATCTCGCCGAGGTGCTCGTCGTTGAACCGCTGGAGGGTGTCGAGCGAATCGACCTGCTGCACGGCCAGGATGTCCGCGTCCAGCCGCCGGATCGTCTCGGCCAAGGCGGAGACCTCCGCGGGGGGCTTGCCCGCCGACTGGTCATCGGCGGGGACGGCGATCAGATTTTCGAGGTTATAGGTCGCCAGCCGGACAGCCCCGGGGGCCTTGGCGGGCGGGTCTTTGATGCCGAAGCGGATCGCTCCCGAGCGGAGATCCTCGTCGCGGGTCTGGGGCTCGGCGGCAGGACGCTGGGGCCGCTCGGGACGCTCTTCAGTTCGTTCGGAGCAGCCGGGGGTCAACACAACCACGCACGACAGCAGCGTCGCGTGCAGCGCGGACCTGAAGCCTAAGCGGCAGCGCATCGTGCGTACCCTCATCGTTGCCGAACACTCCCGACATGCGCAGCGTAGCCGCTAGAGCCCTTCGATGCCAGCGGATCGTGCCCGACCTCTGGCGGTTGCGCCCTCTTGGGGCCCTACCGTTGGATACTGGTGGGGGCCGCCGATCATTTCGGAGGGGCCCGTGGGGTTCGTGGCGTTCGTGGGGGGTAGAGGGGTTCGGCGGGCGTCGGCCCGGCGGCATGGCAGAGGGGAGAAAGGCTTGTCTGGCCCGATGCGACTTGTGCTGGTCAATCCGAGGGGTTTTTGCGCGGGTGTCCGAATGGCCATCGATGTCGTCGACCAGGTGCTCGACCTTTTTCCTCTCGAAACAATTTATGTCTACCACGAAATTGTCCACAACAAGCATGTGGTCGGGCGGTTCCGCGATCGCGGCGTCAAGTTCATCGAGGATGTCGACGAGGCGCCGCGGGGCTCGATCATCGTCTTCAGCGCCCACGGCATCCCGCCCTCGGTCCGCCAGCGGGCCAAAGAGCGCGGCCTGCACGCGATCGACGCGACCTGCCCGCTGGTGACCAAGGTCCACTCCGAGGCGATCCGCTACGCCCGCAAGGGGTACCAGATCCTGCTGGTCGGACACAAAGACCACCAGGAGGTCGTCGGCACCTCGGGCGAAGCGCCCGAAGCGACGCAGGTTGTCGAGTCTCCCGCGGACATCCCGAACCTGAAGATCGACGATCCGGACAAGCTCGTCTACCTCACGCAGACGACGCTCTCGACCGACGACGCGAAGATCGTGATCGACGCGCTCAAGCAGGCCTTCCCGAACATCAAGGCCCCGCCCAGCGACGACATCTGCTACGCGACGACCAACCGCCAGCACGCCGTGCGCCAGCTCGCGCCCGATTGCGACCTCGTGCTGGTGGTCGGGAGCGCCAACAGCTCCAACTCGGTGCGGCTGACGGAGATCGCCGAGAATGTCGGGACGAAGGCGTGCCGCATCGACGACGCGTCGCAGCTGGACTGGTCGTGGTTCGCGACCGGCGGTGAGCGTGTGCTGGTGACGGCCGGGGCGAGCGCGCCCGAGGACCTGGTGGCGGGGGTCTGCCGTGCGCTGATCGAGCGGTTCGGTGGCGAGATCGAGCAGGGGGATATCTTCAACGAGGATGTCGAGTTCAACCTGCCTGGCGAGCTTCGCCGGATGATGAAGTCGCGCGGGATCGACCCCGAGTCGCGCCGCATCCGCGTCTCGGCGCCGGTGGTTACGCAGCAGGCGTACGGGGCCGTGCCGGTGACGGTCAGCGCCAAGAGCGCCGGGCACGCCGGCTGATGCGTCACCCCCAGCACCACATCTTCGCGATGACGCCCGACTCCCTGCGCGACTGGTGCCAGGAGCGGGGGATGCCCGCGTTCAGGGCCAAGCAAATCCTCGAATGGGTCTACCTCAAGGGCGTGGTCGACCCGGCGGAGATGAGCAACCTCTCCAAGGGCGACCGGGAAACGCTGGCCTCGGAGATGACCTTTCTTTCCGGGGATGTGCTTGGCCACCAGCTCGCCACCGACGGGACGCAGAAGCTTTTGGTCCAGTGGTGGGACGGCTCGCGCCCCGATGGCGAAGGCGATGGTGGGGGCCCGGGCGATCCGGCGCGGGGCACGCTCTCCTTGCCGTTCTACGGGGGCAGCGCCGCCGGACCCGGCGACCCCGCACGACAGACCGAGTGCGTGATGATCCCGTCACTCGACGGCGTGCGCAAGACGGCGTGCGTCAGCTCGCAGATCGGCTGCCCGGTCGGCTGCCGCTTCTGTGCCTCGGGCATGGGCGGGCTGGACGGGAACCTGTCTGCGGGGCGGATCGTCGAGCAAGTCTGGAGGCTCGGGCAACTGGAGGGCGTGGGGCGCATCAGCAACATCGTGTTCATGGGCATGGGCGAGCCCTTGAGCAACTTCCGCCCGGTGGTCGACGCCGTGCGCACGATCGCGGCGCCTTGGGGGCTGGGGATCGGGGCGAGGCGGATCACGATCTCGACGGTCGGCCTGCCCAAGGCGATCGAGAAGCTCGCCGATGAGCTGGAGCTGCCGGTGACGCTGGCGCTCTCGCTGCACGCCCCGGACGACGCGCTGCGGCGTCAGCTCATCCCCTGGGCGGAGTACACGACGATCGAGGAACTGCTTGCGGCCTGTTCGAAGTGGTTTCAAAAGACCGGGCGGGAGATCACGCTGGAGTACACGCTCCTGCGGGGCGTGAACGACCACGCCGAGCACGCCATACGACTGGCGGCGATCGCCAAGACGCTGCGTGCGAATGTGAACCTGATCCGGTACAACGAGGTGGAGGGGACGCCCTACAAGCGGCCCCGGGCCTCGGATGTGCACGAGTTCCAGGCGCTGCTCCGCGAGCGGGGGGTCAACGCCCATATCCGGGCGAGCCGGGGGCGTGACATCGCCGCGGCCTGCGGGCAGCTCCGCCACGAGCACGCCCGGACGGGTTGAGGCCGCGGGCCGCGTCACAAGCCAAGGACGGCCTACAGATTCCGACTGTGCGCGATGAACTGGACAAACTCTCCAAACTGCTGAACCAGGCGATGGGGGCCGACCGGCCCCGGTTCGCGCGGCGTCTGCGCGGGCTGCGCGAGACACGCCGGCCGGACGCCCAAGCGGTCGCTTCGGTCCGGAAGGCGATCGAGGACTCGATCGCCCTGCGCGAGAAGCGGGCGGCGATCCGCCCGACCCTGGTCTACCCCTCCGACCTGCCGGTGAGCGGGCGGAAGGACGAGATCGCTTCGGCGATCCGGGAGCACCAGGCGGTGGTGATCTGCGGCGAGACGGGCTCGGGCAAGTCGACCCAGCTCCCGAAGGTCTGCCTGGAGCTCGGGCTCGGGGTCGACGGGACGATCGCCCACACCCAGCCGAGGCGGATCGCCGCGAGGTCGATCGCGCGGCGCGTCGCCGAGGAGACCCAGCTCGGGTACGGGAGGGCGGTGGGGGCGAAGGTCCGCTTCTCCGACGAGACCTCCCCCGAGACGCTCGTCAAGGTGATGACCGACGGCATCTTGCTCGCCGAGACGCAGACCGACCGGATGCTCCGCCGCTACAGCGCGATCATCATCGACGAGGCGCACGAGCGCAGCCTGAACATCGACTTCCTGCTGGGGTACATCAAGCAGCTCCTGCCCAAACGCCCGGACCTGAAGGTGATCGTCACCAGCGCGACGATCGACCCGGAGCGGTTCAGCGAGCACTTCGACGGGTGCCCGATCATCGAGGTCTCGGGCAGGACCTATCAGGTCGAGGTGCGTTACCGCCCGCCTTCGGGCACGGACGACCCCGACCGCGACGAGCTCGCGTCGGGCCTGGTCGAGGCGGTGGAGGAGCTCGAGCGCACGCACCCGGGCGATTCGCTGGTCTTTTTCTCGGGCGAGCGAGAGATCCGCGAGGCGGCCAAGGCGCTGCGTAAGTACGAGTCGCGGGGGTGGGAGATCCTGCCGCTGTACGCGAGGCTGAGCGTTGAGGAGCAGCAGCGGGTCTTTGCGAGGGCGGGGCGGGGGCGGAGGATCGTGCTGGCGACGAATGTCGCCGAGACCTCGCTGACGGTGCCGGGCATCCGCTCGGTGATCGACACGGGCGTGGCGCGCATCAGCCGCTACAGCCATCGCAACAAGGTGCAGCGGCTGGAGGTCGAGCCGATCAGCCGCGCGTCGGCTGAACAGCGCAAGGGGCGTTGCGGCAGAGTCGGCCCCGGCGTCTGCATCCGCCTCTACAGCGAGCAGTCGTACATCGAGCGCCCCGAGTTCACCGAGCCGGAGATCCTCAGGACGAGCCTGGCGGGCGTGATCCTGCAGATGAAGGCGCTGCGTCTGGGCCGGATCGACCGCTTCCCGTTCGTTGAGAAGCCGGACATCCGGGCGATCCGCGACGGGTACCGCACGCTGCTGGAGCTCGGGGCGGTCGACGAGGAAGAGGAGATCACGCCGCTGGGCGAGCGTCTGGCCCGCCTGCCGATCGACCCGAAGATCGGTCGGATGGTCATCGAGGCGGGGGAGTACGGGTGCGTGCGCGAGGTGCTGATCATCGCGGCGGCGCTCTCGGTGCAGGACCCTCGCGACAGGCCGATGGAACGCCAGCAGCAGGCCGACGAGGCCCACGCCCGGTTCCGCGACGAAGAGTCTGACTTCCTGAGCTATATCCGGCTGTGGGACATCGTGAAGGTCGAACAGAAGAAGCTCAACCAGCGTCGCATGCGAGCGTGGTGCAAGGACAACTTCCTGTCGTACACGCGTCTGCGCGAGTGGCAGGATGTGCACCGCCAGCTCCGGGACCTGGCTGGAGAGCTCGGGCTGCGCGCCGGCTCGCACGAGGCGCTGCCGGAGGCGGTCCACCGAGCGATCTTGCCCGGGCTGGTTGCGCAGGTCGGGCGTAAGGGCGAGAAGCACGAGTACGAGGCGCCGCACGGCGTCCGCTTCCACCTCTTCCCGGGCTCGGCGCTCTTTGAGGCCAAACCGGCGTGGGTGATGGCGGGCGAGATCGTGCGCACGACACGCATGTATGCGCGGACGATCGCGCCGGTGCAGCCCGAGTGGATCGAGAAGGCGGCGATGCACCTGGTCAAGCGCACGCACCACGAGCCCTTCTGGGAGACGCGTCGCGCCCGCGTCAACGCGTGGGAGCGGATCAGCCTGTACGGGCTGGAGATCATCCCCAAGCGCAAGGTGCACTACGGGCCCCTGAACCCGCAGACCTGCCGCGAGATGTTTATTCAGCGGGCGCTGGTCGACGAGGATTACAAGTCCAGCGCCCCGTATGTGCGCCACAACCGCAAGCTGATCAAAGAGATTGAGAGGATGGAGGCGAGGCTGCGGCGGAAGGACCTGCTCGCTTCGCCCAAGGCTCTGTACGATTTTTTCGACCGGCGCGTCCCGCACGATGTCTACACCGGCGAGAAGTTCGAGCGCTGGCGCCGGCACGCGGAGAAGTCCGAGCCCCGCCTGCTCTTCATGTCGCACGAGGACATCGTCAACGAGCGGCCCGATGAGCGGGCCGTCGCGAGGTTTCCAGAGCGCGTCGAGGTCGCGGGGGCGACGCTGCCCGTCGGCTACCGCTTCGAGCCGGGGGCCAAGGACGACGGCGTGACGGTGACCATCCCGGTTGAGGCGGTGACCCGCTTCGACGCCTCGACGGCTGACTGGCTCGTGCCGGGGCTGGTGCCCGACAAGGTTGTCGCGATGATCCGGGCGCTGCCCAAGACGCACCGGCGGCTCTTCGGCCCCGCACCCGCGTTCGCCGAGCGGTTCATGGCTTCTGAGCCCCCGACCGACAAGCCGCTGGCGGCGGCGATCAACGACTTTCTTGTCAAGGACAGCGGGCACCGCATCGATGAGCAGGTCTGGCGGAAGGTCGAGCTGCCCGAGCACCTGAAGCTGAACTTCCGCGTCGTCGGGGAGGACGGCTCGACCGTCGGCGCAGGGCGCGACCTCCAGGCGATCCGGCGCGAGCTCGCAGGGTCCGACAGCCTCGCCCCCGGCTCCATCGCCACCAGCGACTACACCCGCGACGGCGTCACGGCCTGGGACTTCGGCGAGCTGCCCGAGTCCGTCGAGGTCCGGCGCTCCGGCGGCACACTGACGGCCTACCCCGCGCTCGTCGACCGGGGCGGAACGGTCGCCCTCCGCGCAATCGATGATCCCGAGGACGCGGCGGTCGAGCACGAGCGGGGCGTCGTCCGCCTGATCACCATCGTCGAGCGGGCGGAGATCGAGCGGGCCATCCGGGCCATGTCCGACCGCGAGGCGATCACTCTGCTGAGTTCGACGCTCGCGAGCTGGGAGAAGATCGCGGGCGGCTTGGCGATGCACCTGGCCGACGCGGCGTACTTGGGTTCCGCTGCGACGCCTGGCGGGCGCGCCCCGGCGCCCCGCGATCCGGATAGCTTCGAGCGTCTGATCGCCCAGGGCCGCGAGCGCCTGCGCGCGACCGCCGAGGAGATCGGCAATCTGGTGCTGAAGGTTCTGGAGCGGACGCAGCAGGCGAGACTGGAGCTCGACCGACGCTTCCCGCCCGCCTTCACCCCCTCGACCGACGACATGTGGGCGCAGCTCGACGGGCTGGTCGACGCCGGGTTCCCGGGTTCGGTCCCGCCCGCATCCCTTCGGCATATACCGCGCTATGTCAACGGCGTGCTCGTCCGCCTGAAGAAGCTGGTGGGGGGCGGGATGGAGCGCGACCGGCTGGCGATGGAGTCGCTATCGCCCCTGCTCAGGCGTCACGCCGAGCTATCGGAACTCTGCCGGGGCGACACCAAGAAGCAGCGGCGGGTCGAGAAACTCCGCTGGAGCCTGGAGGAACTGCGCGTCTCGCTGTTCGCCCAGGAGCTCCGCACGGCCGAATCTGTCTCGGTCAAGAAGCTGGGCGCCGCGCTGGACGAACTGTCCATCGAGGCGGGCGTCCGGGGCTGAGCGATCGCATTCGCACGGGGCCGGGTGGCGCAGATGGTTCCGGACGATCTGTCATCCTTCGTGCCCGTGGTGCGAGCGGTCGTTGAGCCGACCGAGTGCGGGCAAGAAGTTGGCCCGCCGGGACGAATCCCGGCGGGCCAATCACGAGGGGAGAGGAGGCTGTCTCAGACGAGTGCCGCGGGGAGCGGTCTCGCGATGGACTAATGTTGCACATCTTCATGCAATTGTAAAGGGGGACAAACACCCAATCGTGCGCTGGTGGTCCAATAGGGATTGGTTGGTTGACCGAATTCTCGCGGTGTGATGAGTGAATCTGCGTAGTTTATTGCGGACAGCGAGCGGTCGTGCATCCGGTCGTGGATTCATGCAGCAATGCAAGGCAAATACGGTATTTTACTGGTTTGGCAGCTCTCGTTTGCTCGGCGAGGCGTGCGGGCTTCGGGTATGGTGTGCGGCCCGTGAGCGACCGCACGCCGCCATCCCTGCACGCCCCGCCCATGGCCAAGGACAACCCGCTGACGCGGAGTCTGGCGGGCGTGATCGGGCTGGTTTTCATCGCCCTGATGTTCCTGCTGTGCGTCTGCTCGATGCCTTGGACGCTGGGGCGGGCGACCGGCCCTGACGGGACCACGCTGAATGTCGCCCGGTACAACGCCGGCGACACCCAGGAGGCCCGCCTGAGCCCGATTTGGTGGCCCAGGCCGGAGGCCGAACGAATCCGTCTGAACACGCTCGTGCCGATGGTCGAACGCCAGCGGATCGCCGACGAGCACGGGATCGAACTCGACGCGGTGGCGAGGACGGTCGACGGCGAGGTCGGGCGTGAGCTACGACGGCACTGGCCGACACGCGGCCGACCCTTGCACTACTTCCTCGGGACCGACGCGCTGGGGCGGAGCTTGTTCCTGCGGGTGCTGGCCGGGGGCGGGATCTCGCTCTCGATCGGGATTGCCGCGGCGATCATCAGCGTCTTTATCGGAACGCTCTACGGCGCGCTCGCGGGGTATCTCGGGGGCAAGGTCGACGCGTTCATGATGCGGGTCGTCGACATTCTCTACGGCTTGCCGTACATCCTGCTGGTCGTGCTGCTCGCGGTCGCGGTGGACGCGGCGGTGGAGAACTGGACGGGCTCGCGGATCGAGCGGATAACGGAGATCCGCATCGCGTATGTCGAGCGGGGTCTGGATCAGGCCCCTGCGGGTGCAGACCGGGAAGCGCTCGCCGAGGAGCTGCGTGAGCGTGCCGTTGATCGTTACGGGACCGGCGATTTGCCCGAGGCGTGGCGGCGTGTGGTGGATGTCATGGCGCTGCTCGTGGCGATCGGGGCGGTGAGCTGGCTGACGCTGGCCCGGGTGGTGCGCGGGCAGGTCTTGAGCCTGAAAAACCAGCCCTTTGTGGAGGCGGCCCGCGCGATGGGGGCGCCGACGCGCCGGGTGTTTTTCCGTCACCTGATGCCGAACCTGGTGGGGGCGATCGTCGTTTATGCGACATTGGCGGTGCCTCAGGCGATCCTGCAGGAGAGCTTCCTGAGCTTCCTTGGGATCGGGGTCCGCCCGCCTCTTCCGAGTTGGGGGAACCTGGCCGCGGAGGGTCTTGGCGAGCTGAACACGCACAAGTCGGACTGGTGGCTGCTGCTGTTCCCGTGTCTTCTGCTGGGAACGACGCTGCTGGCGGTGAATTTCGTAGGCGAGGGGCTTCGGGAGGCGTTCGATCCGAAGCGTTCGAGACGGTAGAGTTGACGGGGTTCGGGGTATCGACCGGAGTTTTACGAGGAGCTGGCCGCGTGCGGCCGCGACGATCATGCAGAGCAAATTCGGGCTGAAGGACTTCGTGCTGTTCGTGCTGGTGGCCCTTGTGGGCCTGAGCGTGTGGTTTTCGCTCATACAGCAGGACCGCGTGTTCAACCGGGTCCGGACCGTCGAGGCAGCGGTCGGGGGCGTCGAGTCGCAGGTGACCTCGCTGGAGCGTCAGCTTCGCCGCGGCGGCACCGCGTCGGGCGAATCGCAGCAGGATCGTCACCAGCCGGTGGTGGTCAATGTGTTCACCGGGCCGGGCGGGGCGCAGGTGGGCGAGCAGCACTCGGGCGTCGGGGCCACCCCCTGGCAGCAGCCCCAACAGCAGACGGGGCAGCAGCCCCAGCAACAGACCGGTCAGCGGCCGACCGCGACCGCTTCGCGTGATGAGTCGTGGGCCCGCGATGGCGTGAAGATCCAGTGGCAGGAGCGTGACGACTTCGTCAACGACCCCGCCGACCACGAGGCCTTCCGTATGGGGGGCGAGCTCGGCGAGATCTACACGACGCGTTGGGCGAAGGTGATGCCCTTCGTCTCGCAGGATGTCTACAGCCGCTACATCTCCGACCATGTCTTCGATGTGCTTGCCCGCGTCGACCCCGAGACGCTCGATAACCGCGGGGTGCTGGCCGAGGCTTGGCAGTACGACCCCGAAGGCATGTGGCTCAGGGTCAAGCTGTGGGAGGACGCCCGCTTCAGCGACGGCGTGCCGGTGACTGCGGCGGATGTCGAGTTCACCTGGAACGAGATCATCAATAACCCGCAGATCGAGGCGGACCGCGTCCGCTCGATCACCGAGGGAATCACCAGCATCCGCGCGCTTTCCGAGCATGTTGTCGAGTTCGAGTTCCGCGAGGCGTTGTACTCCAACGAGGGGGCGGCGCTGGCGCAGTACATTCTTCCCAAGCACTTCTACGAGCGGTTCACGCCCTCGCAGTTCAACCAGGCGACGGCGTTGCTGCTCGGGTCAGGCCCGTTCCGCCTCGAAGTGGTCGACCCCGACAACCAGTGGCGCCCCGGCACTGATTTCGTGCTGGTGCGCAACGAGGCGTACTGGGGCCCGGCCCTCCCGCCGGTGGCGAGGCTCCGCTTCAAGAGCATCAACGATCCGACCGCGGCGCTGGTCGCCTACACCAACGAGGAGGCGCACATCCTCCGCGCCACCTCCGAGCAGTTCGTCAACAACCGCGACAACGAGGAATGGAAGAGGCGGCACCACAGCCTCGAATGGCTCAACATGCGTTCGGGCTACGCGTTCATCGCGTGGCAGTGCGGCAAGCGCCGCGGCGAGCGTCTGACGCCCTTCCACGACCAGCGTGTTCGACTGGCGATGACGCACATGCTCGACCGCGAGCGGATGATCCAGGACATCCGGGCCGGCATCGGCGAGGTGGCGACGGGCCCGCAGACCAACGCCTCCCCCGTCCGCAACCCCGACATCGAGGCGTGGCCCTATGACCTGGACAAGGCCCGGCAGTTGCTCGCCGAGGCGGGCTGGTCGCGCCGCCCGGGCCAGACGCTGCTGACCAACGAGGACGGGGACCAGTTCGTCTTCGAGCTGGCGTACCCCTCGGGCTCAGAGGCGTACGAACGGATGGTCAACTATGTGCGCAACCAGGGCGCCCGCCTGGGCATCCGCGTCGAGCCACGGCCCTTCGAGTGGTCGATCGTGACGCAGATCCTCAACAACCGCGACTTCGACGCGATCACCTTCGCGTGGTCGGCCAGCGGCCCCGAGAGCGACCAGCGCCAGATCTACCACTCCGCGTCGATCGAGGACCAGGGCGACAACTTCATCCAGTGGGCCAACGAAGAGGCGGACCACTTCATCGACGAGGCACGGCGCACGCTCGACTTCGATGAGCGGATGAAGGTCTGGCACGAGTTCCACCGCGTGGTCCACGAGGAGCAGCCCTACACCTTCCTGTTCTCGCCTCCCTGGACCTACTTCGTCAACAAGAAGTTCAAGAATGTGCACACCTACCCCTCGGGGTTCGAGGTGCGTGAGTTCTTCTTCTCGCCCGATCCGGGATTCTAAGAGGCAAGTCGCCGATGGCGGCTCGGCGGCGGGCGACACGCCCGCGCCGGTCCGCGCCGTCGCCGGAAGGGCAGAGCTCAAATGATCTCGTATCTCATCAGACGCCTGTTGCTGATGATCCCGACGCTCATCGGGATCACCTTCGTCGTGTTCATGCTCGTGGCGCTGAGCCCGGGCGGGATCGGCGCGGGGCTGCGGGCCTCGGGCGGCCAGATGGAGGCGACAAGCCGCGCGATCCAGGAGGCCTACCTCAACGATCGCTACGGGCTGGACGACCCGGCTCCTGTGCAGTACCTCCGCTGGCTGTCGCAGATCAGCCCGGTGAAGATCGGCAACCGGGCGTTGGTGCAGCCCGACGGCGAGCGTGTGCGGCGGCCCCGCCAACTCGACACGCCGCTGGCCTGGCGTTGGTTCACCGAAGAATTGCAAGTCCCAGAGCCCGAGGAGTTGCCCGAGGTCCTGCGCTCGCGTGACGCGTCGGCGGAGGACCGCGACCGTGCGTTCAGGCGGGTCGATGGCGCGTTCGCCCAGGCGAGGGCCCGGTATGTCTCGGGCAGAGCCATGTTTCAGCAGGAGCTGGCCGGCTACCTCAGGGCGACCGGGCAAGGGCAGGCGGTGCGGTCCGACGGCACGGTGCGCTCCGACCGGCTCCGCTCGATCGAGTTCGACCCGACGCACGAGCGTGCGGCGGAGGTCGAGCGGCTCGCGGCGCAGATGCTCACGGCGTACGGGAACGCCCAGAGCCACCGCACGAGGTTCATCAGCGCGATGAACGCGCGTCCCTACCCCCTGGAGGGGATCGGGATCGGGGGTGTCGGGCTCGCGACGCCCGACCTCGGGCGGAGCTTCAGCAGCAGCCGCCCGGTCTCGCAGCTGATCGCCGAGGCCCTGCCGATCACGCTGCTCTTGAACATCATCGCGTCGGTGCTGATCTACGCGATCGCGGTGCCCTCGGGCATCTTGGCTGCGACGCGACAGGGCACGACGCTCGACACGGGGATGGGAGCGCTCTTTGTGGCGCTCTGGTCGTTCCCGATCCCGCTGGCGGGTGTCTTGGCGATCGGGTTCCTCTCCAGCAACGACTACCTCGGCTGGTTCCCGACCTCGGGGCTGCACTCGTCCGGCGCAGAGCGGATGCCCTTCCTGCCGACAGTGATCGAGGGCGAGTGGGTGCGGGGGTACCTGCTCGATGCGCTCTGGCACCTCTGCCTGCCGGTGGTCTGCCTGGTCTACGGCGGGTTCGCGGTGCTCAGCAAGCAGACGCGTGCGGCGATGCTCGACAACTTCAACGCGGACTATGTCCGCACCGCCAAGGCGAAGGGCGTCCGCTCGAATGACATCATCTTCCGCCATGTGTTCCGCAACAGCCTGCTGCCCTTGATCACGATGTTTGTCTCGATCTTCCCGGCGATGCTCTCGGGCTCGGTGGTGATCGAAACGATCTTCTCGATCAACGGGATGGGGCGCCTGACGCTCGACGCGATCTACCAGCGTGACCGCGAGGTGATCCTGGCGACGACGGCGATCATCTCTGCCGTGAACATCGCGGCGTTGCTGCTGGCAGACCTGCTGTACGCCATGGCCGATCCGAGGATTACCTACTCATGACTTCCGGCTCCGACCAACCGCAACCGATGGGCTCTGTGACGGGCGTGCAGCTCGCCCAGGGCATC
Source organism: Phycisphaerales bacterium (assembly GCA_020831775.1). Taxonomy (GTDB): domain Bacteria; phylum Planctomycetota; class Phycisphaerae; order Phycisphaerales; family UBA1924; genus SLFH01. The sequence goes on along the minus strand of JAFIFZ010000004.1, from coordinate 4,934 downwards.
GGCCACCAGCCCGCCAAGGGGTACTGGGCCGAGGCGTGGTCGTATGTGGTCCGGCGTCCGAGGGCGATCTTCGGGCTGGTCTGGATCGCGATCGTCGCGTTCTTTGCGGTGTACGCGCCGGTGATCGCCAGCGGGCACCCGATCACGATGCTAGAGATGGGCGAAGACGGGTCGTTCAGCCGCGCCTGGCCGATGTTCGAGCACCTCACGCAGACCGATGTCGTGCTGCTGGTGATGGGCACCTTCGGGCTGATCTGGATGGGTCTGCCCGTGGGCCCGAAGCGCTCGGCGCGGATCTGGCTGCTGATCCTGATCACGCTGCAGGCGCTGCTCGCGATCGTCTTCGCGTCGATGCTGACGAGCTACATCGGCTCGCCCGATCGCGGCGAGTGGGCGCGGACGATCCGCCACCAGGACAACCGGTGGGCGTACGCGTTGTTCGGCTCCGTCGGGTGCGCGGCGCTGGCGGGCGCTTTCTTCTTCCTGCTCCCCACGATCGAATCGCTGCGGACCAAGCTGCTCTGCGTGCTCCTGGCGGCGACGCTCGCGGGCGGGGTGATGGGCATGAAGTGGTCGCAGCCGCTCTCGACCTTCGAGTACCGCTACATGGTCGAGGACGGGATGGCGAAGAACACCGTCTACACGCTGGTCCCGTTCAGCCCGAACCAGAGCGACACCTCGTGGTTCTTCAAGACCCCGGGGACGACCGTTGCCGAGGCCGAGCGGCGCGACGAAGAGGGGACCTTCCGCTTCGTGCTGGGCACCGACAGCGGCGGGCGCGATGTGCTCAGCCAGTTGATGCACGCCTCGCGTCTGTCGATCTCGATCGGCCTGGTCTCGACCTCGATCGCGGTGGTGATCGGCGTGACGATCGGGGCCCTGATGGGCTACTTCGGCGGGTGGGTCGACATCCTGCTCTTCCGGGTGGTCGAGATCTTCATGGCCATCCCGGTGCTCTTCCTGCTGATCGTGGCGGCGGGGGTGCTCCCGCGGAACATCTATGTGATGATGATCATCATCGGGTGTTTCACATGGACGGGCGCTGCGCGCTTTACGCGCGCCGAGTTCCTGAAGCTGCGCAACCAGGACTTCGTGCAGTCGGCCAAGGCCGCGGGGTTGCCCCTGCGGTCGATCCTCTTCAAGCACATGCTGCCCAACGGCGTGACGCCGGTGCTGGTCGACGCGTCGTTCGCGATCGCCGCGGCGATCCTGATCGAGGCGATCCTGAGCTTCCTGGGCCTTGGCCCGGCGGACCAGGCGAGCTGGGGCAAGCTGCTGCGTGCCGCCAGCGACGAGTCGGGCTCGTTCAAGTGGTGGCTGGCGATCTTCCCGGGCGGCGCGATTTTCCTTACGGTGCTGGCGTACAACCTGATCGGCGAAACGATGCGCGACGCGATCGATCCGAAACTCAAGAAGGCCAGGGTGTGATGGGCATGCAACAGCCGCAATCCGGCGCCGAGAAGCCGCTCTTGACGGTCGAGGACCTCGCCGTCAGCTTCGACAACGGCTCGGGCCCGCGCATCCAGGCGGTCGACGGCGTCCGCATGACCATCTTCCCCAACCAGACCCTCGCGGTGGTGGGGGAGTCGGGCTGCGGCAAGAGCGTCACGGCGATGAGCTCGCTCCAGCTCATCCCCAGGCCCCCCGGGCGATTCGACCGCGGGGCGATCCACTTCCGGACATCAGAAGAGCTCGGCTGGGGCCGGGTGAATCTGACCACGATGGACGACAGGAGCATCCGCAAGATCCGCGGCAACGAGATCGCGATGATCTTCCAGGAGCCGATGACCAGCCTCAACCCGGTCTACTCCGTGGGCGACCAGATCCTCGAAGCGATCTTGCTGCACCAGCAGGTCACGCACGCCGAGGCGGTCGACATCGCCATCGACGCGATGCGCGCCGTCGGCATCCCCGAGGTCGAGGAACGCATCAAGGCGTACCCGCACCAGTTCTCCGGCGGCATGCGCCAGCGCGTGATGATCGCGATGGCGCTGGCCTGCCAGCCCCGTCTGCTCTTGGCCGACGAGCCGACGACGGCGCTGGATGTGACGATCCAGGCGCAGATCCTCGAGTTGCTCAAGGAGCTCAAGCGCACGCGGGACATGGCGATCATGCTCATCACCCACGACCTCGGCGTCGTGGCCGAGAACGCCGATGTCGTCTGCGTGATGTACGCCGGGCGCGTCGTCGAGTACGCGCCGGTCTTCGAGCTGTTCGACAACCCGCTGCACCCCTATACGCGGGGCCTGCTCGCGAGCATCCCCAAGATGGCCGAGCGGCGCGACCGCCTCGTCACCATCCGCGAGATCGTCGAGGACGAGACGCAGTTCACCCGCCTGCCCGGCGGCGATCGGGGCGTCCGCCCCTGGTGGCCCTGGCACGACCCGCCTGCGGACATCTCGTCGCGGCCCGGGCCTGCGGGGGACTACCTGTTGCACGAGGTGGCGCCGAAGCACTGGGTCGGGCTGTGGCGGACCAAGGCGATGGCGGAGATGGATCACAGCTTCCCCGAGGTCAACTTCAGGGTGCCGCTGAAGGCGCGGGCCGGCGTGGGCTGACGAACGCTGTCTTCCGGCGTCCGGTCTGCGTTCTTTCCACACTCGCGCGAGGGTCCGGCGCGGGTGAACATCCCGGCTCCGTGTCAACCCCGGATCGACACGAAGTCGGGCTGTCGATTCCTAAGTCGTTGTGCAGCAAGGACTTAGGCCTTTGCGAAACCTGAACACGAAATCTTTTGCTTGACCGTCCGGATAACCGACACGATGCTGGGGCGTGTTGTCAACAGGTCTTCCCCAGCGACTTTGGCCCCGCCCGGCGTCCACTGAACGGGCCGGCGGGGCCCGGTGCAGTCTCTCATGCGGGTGCTCTTTCTCTACGACGCGGCGTTCTTGGAACGCGAGGCCGAACTCGCCTCGAGGCTCGAGGTCGGTCTGGCCGACGAGGGGGTCCGCATCTTCAGGGGCGTGCCCGAGTCGCTGGTCGGAAGGTCCGAGGAGCATCTGGGCTCGCAGGAGATCGGCGTGCCCTCGCCCGGGCTGTTTGCGCCGGTGCGCTTGCAGGCGACGCAGGTGCTCGCGCAGCTGCCCAAGTCCGGCGACGATCTCCCTGTCGATGTGATCCATGTCTTCGGCGAGCCGCTCTGGGCGCTCGGCGCACGCCTGGCGCACAAGTCCGGCGCGGCGTTGGCCTTGGAAGTCTGGAAGTCGTCGCAGACGGCGCGGGCCGCCGGGCTGCGGATCGGCGGCTCGGGAGGTCGTGCGCCCGTGCTCCTTGCGCCGGATCAGGCGCTTGCGTCGAGGCTCGAAGATGCCGGGGCGCAGGGGCGCGTCCGCGTGACCCGTTGGGGTGTGCACGCGGCCTCTGCCCCGAGGCCGATTCTTCGGCGTGACAGGACGATCGGGGTGGTCTTCATGATCTCGGGGCGAGACCCGCGCGCGTCCCGTGCCGCGTTGCTCGGCGCAAAGCGACTGCTCGAGCACGACCCCGACGCGGTGCTCATCGCCGAGGCGGAGGCGGCGCACAAGGCGGGCCTCTGGGCTACGGCCGGCGAGGCCTCGATGCTCCGGAATCTCTCGCTGATCGACCGCCTTGAGCAGGGCCGGGACCTGCTGATGCGGGCCGACATGCTGCTTGTGCCCGAGGTGACAGGCGAGCACCGCTCGATGCTGCTCAGCGCGATGGGCTCGGGGATGCTGGTGGCCGCGGTGCCCGACGCCGACATCGACGCGGTCGGGTGCGAGGGCGTCATGCGTCTGCAGGCCCAGACCGAGGAGGCGTGGGCGGGCCTGTTCGACGGCGTGCTGCGCGATCCGGACAGCGCCGAGCGCCTGGCCGCGGCCGGTTGGTCGTATGTCCGCCAGCAGCGTCGGGCGAGCACGCACATCGCCTCGGTGCTCGACGCGTACGAGTGGATGTGCTCGGGCGACAGCGTGCCGATCGGCGAGCACCTGCCCCGGCAGTGACTCTCTCCGTCGGGCGTCCGCAAACCCACGAAGACGGCGAGCCGGTCCGGTAAACAACGCATCGAGCGTCCCCTTCGAGCTATTGCCTCAGAAAGCCTTGTACCCCGCCGGTTCGGGGGCATCTTCTGGTTGTAGGGATTGTTCGTGCTGCGCCGGCGGCGTCGGTTTCGTTGGCGGCCGGGGCGGACGCCCCTCGATCGGGAATGCCACGAGCCCGGGCGGAACGGCCTGGGGAAAGAGAGAGAAGCGATGTCAGGGATGCTTGCCGCGGTTGCGGTCGTTTCATTGGGTCAGTTCCAGTACCTGGGCCATGCGTATGAGTCGCATAGCCCCGAGCGTCCGATCGCGGCGCCGAGCCCGATCGTCTACGACCGCGCCATGAACTGGTCGGGCGTCGAGCAGGTCGGGCGCGAGTGGCACGGGCGCACGATCGTCGGCGGACGGGTCCAGCAGATGCCGTTGGCCTGGGGCAGGCCCGGCCCTGCGGCGTACGGCGCTGACGAGTACGACTTCCGCTCGCTGCCGGCCCGCGTCGGCAATGTGCAGGTCGCGGTGAGCCCGTGGGTCGAGATCCCGCGGCGCGGCAGCCTCGGGCGGATGGAGCGGGCCCGCCAGCTCTGGCTGCACGAGCAGGGGTATGTCGGCGGCACCCGCGTCTTCCGCAACCCCGTCTACGACCGCCCGGCCGGGTACGCCAAGGCCGAGCGTGACGAGACGCGCTGGCACATCATCCAGGTGCCGGTGCGACGCGCCCCGCGCTTCGAAGTGCAGGCCGAGCCGGCCGAGGGCGTGAAGCTGGTGACCTTGGGCGAGCCCGCGTCGTCGCCGGTGGTCGCGAGCGATCGCGAGCGTCGGGTCGTGACGGCCCCTGCTCAGCAGGACCGGCGGGTGGCCAAAGCGGACTGAACGATTCGGCCAAGACCTCCTTGCTGGAAGGGTGGACGCCGGCGGACCGGGGAGGATCCCCGGCCC
>JAFIFZ010000082.1 GCA_020831775.1 Phycisphaerales bacterium | reverse complement strand
AAGGCCCGAAGTTACGCATAACAAAGAAGCCGAGGACCCGAAGGTCCGCGGCTTTGTGCAGTGGAGGCGACCGGACTCGAACCGACGACCTCTTCCATGCCATGGAAGCGCTCTACCAAAACTGAGCTACGCCCCCTGCAGGCTTCCCTGATTGTCGGCCAGCCGAGCTCGAAACTCGTGCAGGCCGACGCGATGGTAGTGCGTCCCCGCTCGCGGTCAAGACGCCGCGGGCCCGGCGACGCCCCCGCTCAAGCCGCCCCACCGCCCCCAAGAAGCCCCGACACCGCCTCCCAGACCCGCTCGGCCCCGATCCGGTCGATCCGGCAGCGCTCGGGGTGGTCGTTGGCGGTTTCGGTTTCCGGCAGGGTCGGATCGGCCGTCAGCACAACCTCACCCCCCCCGCTTCCTGTCGGCACGATCGTCCAGCGGTGGTCGGTCGGCCCGAACAGGCTCACCGTTGGCACGCCGAACGCGACCGCGATGTGCCTGGGCCCCGTGTCGTTGGTCACCATTAGCCCGGCCCGTTTCACGATCGACTTGAGGGCGCCAAGCGTGTTGCCCAGCGCGACGAGATCGACGCCCCCGCAGGCGCCCGCGATCTCGGCGGTGAGTTCCGCCTCACCGGGTGAGCCGTTGACGAGCGCCGCCATCTGATGCTCTTCTCGCAAGCGACGCCCGAGTTCGGCGAAGCGGTCGGCGGGCCAGCGTTTGGCGGGGTTGTTCCCGCCCGGGTTGAGCACGCAGAACCTACGGCCCGGCTCGATGCCCGCCCGCTCCAGAATCGCCTCGGCTTCGGCCTCTTCTTCCGGTGTGGTCGCCAGTCGCATCTGCGCGTGGTCGGGCAGCGTCCCGTCGCCCGGCGGGCCCGAGAGCAAGGCGTCGATCAGCCGCCAGTAGTAGTTCGCCGCCGGCACGATCGCCCACCCACCTTCGGCCCGCTTCTCCGGCTTGAGGCGGTCGGTCAGCAGGAGGCCTCTGCCGTCGCGGTCGTAGCCGATGCGCCGAGGGATGCCCGCTATGCGAGCGATCAGGGCGGTCGAGAACGAGTTGGTCAGCAGCACCGCCGTGTCGTAGCGCCTCGGCCTGACCTTCGCGGCGACGAACTTCGGCCCCATTACCCCCGCGGCCCGCTCGACATGCACCTCGTCGAAGAAGCCCGCGCCGGCCAGCACGCGGTCGATCCCGGGGCGCACCAGCGCGCCGATGAACGCGCCGGGCAGCTCGCTGCGCAAGCGGTCCAGCGCCGGCGTCGCCATCACCGCGTCGCCCACCCACGAGGGGCAGACCACCAGCAGGCGCAGCGGTTTCTCGCCGGGAAGGGTCACGCGTCGTCCCCGCCGCGATGCACATCCGGCGGCTCGGGCCAGAGGTTCGAGCCGTGCCTGGCCTTGTGCCACCCGTTGGTCAGGCGTCGGAGCTCTGCGCCGAATCCCAACGCGACCACTTTCGGCCCGGACAGCGTCGCGCGCAGGCCCGACGCGTCCAGCAAGACCTCGACCAGCTCCATCCCGGTCCGCTCTGCGAGCGCGTTGGCGGTCGCGATCACGGTCTCACGGACGCGCTCGTTCTCAAATGCGCCGGGACGATCGAGCGACAGCGTCACGGTCGACTGCTCGCCCCCGGCCGCGCGGGCGGCCAGTACGTACAACGCCGCGGAAAGAATGTCCGGCGCCCGCTCGTCGAGGAGGATCGTGCTGTCTCTGGGAACACCCGCGTCGACCGCCGCCTCGATGTCGCGTGCGCTGTCGCCGATCATCCACGAGGTTGGCAGGTCGATTCCCAGTTCGATCGAAGCGGCACGGACCATGCCCCCCGAGGGCTTGCGCCACGGGTGCTCGCGTGCGAACCGCTCGACTGCGCCCTCAGGGTGGAACGGGCAGGCGTAGACCGCAGCGATCATCGATGCACCGGGGCGTGCCGGATCGCTCAGCAGATCTCGGAGGCGGTCGTTGGTCCGCCGGACATCGTCGAGCGTGCCTCCGCCGCGGGCCACCACGCCCTGGTTGGTCACGACCACAAGCACAAGGCCCGATTCCGAGAGCAGACGGCAGCCCTCCGCCGCCCCCGGCAGCAACCGGACCCGGTCCGGATCGCACAGATCGCCACGCCTGACACCCGCGACCTCGGGCAGCGTCCGGTTGGCGATCAGCGTGTCGTCGCGGTCGAGAAAGACCGCGGGGCGTCCGGTGGGCATACGAGCAGGATAAGCGCCGGCCTCAGCCGGGCGTTCCGCTCGGCGTTGGACGGCCGGCGTTCCCGGGCAGGTCGCCGCTGTCGGACGCGTCGTCGGGTGTAGAAAACCCGGCGGCCTCCCGGATCCGCTCCAGGTCCCCCCCGATGCCCGCGATCAGCCCGATGTGGGCCAGATCGATGCGGGACTTCAGGCCGAGCTTCTGCCCGATCGAGATGCGGTGCCACTCGACCGTCTTGACGCTCCGCGCCAGGCGCTCTGCGATCTGGGCGGAGGTCATCCCGTCGGCGATGAGGGCGAGAATCTGCAGCTCGCGTCGGGTCAGCACGCCGAGCGGGCCGAGGTCCCGGGCCACGGGCCGGATCACGCGCAGCTCCCCGTCGACGGGCGGCGACTGGGCGCCGCAAACCTTGTCGTGGGAGGCGACGAGCACAAGCCGCTGGCCCCGCCAGCTCCCCGGAAGGGAGCGGACCGATGAACAGATGCCGACACCTTTGGCGACCCACTGGACGATGACGGGCTTCTCGGATCGGACGACATCGCGCGCGATCTTGACGAGTTCCAACGCGAGCTTCGGCTCGACGAAGTCGCTCAACTGCTTGCCGACCACCGATCCGCCGGGCTCGGCGTAGCGGGCCTCGACGCGATCGTCGGCGAACACGACACGCCCGTCGGTCGAGAGGACCGTGATGCGGACAAAGTACAGATCACAGAGCGTGTCCCAGATAAAGGCGCTGTCCAAACCCGGCTGCTCCAGGGGAGACCAGCGGGGCTCGGCGGCGGGTTGGTTCGCGGCAGGTTCGTCAGCATCATCCGAGTGCATCGTCGCTCCCTCTGAATCCGCAGCAACTTCTCCTGCGTCCGTATCGTGCGACCGGCGCGCTCTGATTCGGCCGTTTCGTCCACGCGATCATAGGGAATATACCGGATCAACGCCAAAACACGGGATAACACCGGGTAAATGACTATCCCTGTTTCTGCGGCGGGCCGCCTTCCTCCCCATCTCTGATTGTGGGGCCGTCCTGCTCGGGCACCTCTTTGGGTGGCCACCTCGGGACGGAGGTCAGACCGGCGCCGATCGCGACCCGGATCAGCTCAGCCCGCGAACGGACACCGAGCTTGTGGCCGATCTGCGCCCGGTACCACTCGACGGTCTTTTGGCTGATGCCGAGGCCCTGGCCGATCTCCGAAGCCGTGAGCCCGTCGCCGATCATCCCCAGCACCTCCCGCTCGCGCGGGCGGAGGCTGGCGAGCAGACCGAGGTCGCGGTGGCCGCGCACGATCGAAGAGCTGTCCAGGTGGCTCGCCCAGTCTTCGGGCGTCATGTCCAGGCGGCGACGGAACATGCCGAGGGTGAGGCTGGGCTTCGCACCTTCGAGGCTGACGCGCCGGAAGACGCCGAGCACCTCCACGCCGTTGAACATCCCCTCGTACGCCACCGCTCGGGGCGTCCGGCCTGTCCGGTGGAGGCACTCGCGGATGTACGGCGCCGTCTCGGGGCCGAAGACCGCGTCGAAGTGGCGCCCCACCACCGACCGCTCGCGCAGCGGACGCGTCAGACGCCGGTTCGCGTAGCGGATGATCCCGTGCTCGTCGCAGACAAAGGCCGCCAGGCCAGCGTCGGACACCAACGCCGACCAGAGCGCGACAGGATCGAGGCCGGCGAGCCCGCCGATCTTCTCGTGATCGATTCCAGTTGGCGCCGGTGAGGGATCCAATCGATGGCTCCGCGCGGTCAGATGGCCCTGGGCCGAGCGACACCAAACAGACTCCGTCGATCCCAGTATAGCAGGCATGCGCCGGTCGGAAACCGCGCCGCGATCGCAATCGATACGCCCGCTTCCGACGCGAGTTCCCTCAATCCCGGCAGGACGCTTCAGCAGCCCAAGTGGAACTCGTTCAGGAAGATAAAGAAATCGTTCGCGTCGATCACACCATCGTTGTTGAAGTCCGCACGCGGATCGCCCGCCTCAAAGTACTGCAGGAACAGGAAGAAGTCTTCCGCATCGAGCACCTCGTCACCGTTCAGATCCGGGCGGCAGAAGGCCCCGAGCTGATAGTGGATCACGCCCGAGAAGGTCCGGGGCATGAAGAGCGAGCTGCCGAAAGGGATATCACCCGTCCTGGCACGGTCTGAGAAGAGTTCCAGATCGGCGTTGGTCCAAGTCGTCTGGGGCGGGTTGGCGTTGGTGCCGTTGTATCTGATCCCGCCTCCGGAAGTCACGGCGTGCAGGTAGATCGCGGTGGTCACGCCCGGCTCGACCTCCACGGGATCGTTGAGCGTGAGCGACGAGAGCGTGTTCGTGCCCCGCCTGACGCCCTGGACCGTTTCGGCGAGCGTCCATCCCTCTCTGCTCGCGTCGAAGCCGACATAGCTGCCCGGGCGGACCCAGACCTCGACATCGACCGTCGAACCGGAAGTGCCGGAGAACGCGACCTCGAACTCGGTGATCGAAAGCAGATTCGAGAACGGGGAGAGATCCATGAAGACCCCGCCGCTGCCGTTGTTGTTGCCCGTCGTCTCCAGCGAGCCGGTCTGCGCCGAGGCGGCAGTGCCAAGTCCAGCGAGCACAACACAACCGATCCTCAACCAACGATCACAAACAGCCACGATCAACTCTCCTTACCGGCCCAACCCCGGGGCGTCCGCTGCGGCGCAACACACCACAGGCCGGTCCGCAGTGCGGCCCGACGCGATCTGCCCAACCTAACCGGATCTCCCGATGTGTCAAGGCCCGCCAGGGGCGTTCGGCCTCGATTCCAAAGAGAAACGCCGCCGGTCACGGAGACCGGCGACGGTTGTTCTTGCGTTGATCGGGTGTGGCTCAGCAGCCGAAGGCGGACCCCACCGATCGCCGAGTGCCGCTCACGCAGGCCATGCATTCCAGTCGAACAAGGCCGAGCAAGCCGCTGCCCGGCGTTCAGAAGCCGCAGCAACTTGTGCCAAGGCGAAACCCCTCCAAGAATGTGAAGAAGTCGTCGGCGTCGATCACTCCATCGGCGTTGCAGTCCGCTCTCGGATCGCCCGCCGCGAACGCCGCCAGAAAGGCGAAGAAGCTGGCAGCGTCACAGATCGACGGCCCGCCGATGTCGTAGTGCACCACCCCGGCGAATGTCCGCGGAGTGACGCGAGCGCTCGCGAACGCAACCGAACCAGTCCTCGACACATCGCTGAAGAGCGCCAGATCGGCGTTGTCCCAGTGGACCTGCGGCGGGTTCGCGTTGGTGCCCGTGTAGCGGATGCCGCCGCCGGCGGTCACCGCGTGCAGATACACCGAAACGGTCTGGCCGACCGGCAGATCGATGTGGTCAGTGAGCGTCAGCGTGTCCAGGGTGCTGGGGCCTTGGCGCGTTCCCTGCACTGTCTGCGTGAGTGTCCATGCCGTTGGATCGTCGTCGAACCCCGCGTAGCTCCCCAGTCGCGTCCAGACCTCGACCTGGACGGGAGTGCCGGTCGTGCCGGAATAGACCAACTCGAAGTCGGTCACGGACAGCGGATCGATCAACGCGGTCAGTTCGAGGAAGATCCCCCCGCTTCCGTTGTTGGCGTTGGCGGTCTGCAGCGAACCGGTCTGAGCCGACGCGGCCCCTGCGATGCAGAGCAGACCGACGATCGACGCACCGAAGCGATGACCTGAGCGGAACATGGATTGTCTCCTTCAGCCAGAGGATGCCCGGACGCCCGCACAGGGGCGAACCCGGCGGAACATCGGCTCGGCTTTGCGCAACGGATTGCCGCGCCGTCCTCAACCCAAATTAACGCGCGAGCGTCCCCCACTCAACAAAAAGCCACCTGAATTTCCGGAATCATTCGCGTGCGAAAGCGCCGCGCTGCACGCTCGTCATGCGAACCGGAAACAAACACCCCCGCCGGAAACGCCGGCGGGGGTGCATTGGTGTCGCAATCAGGCGGGGCTCAGCAGCCCTGCGCAAACTCATTGAGGAAGATGAAGAAATCGTCCGCGTCGATCACGCCGTCGTTGTTGAAGTCGGCTCGCGTGTCACCGGCGGCGAAGTACTGCAGGAAGAGGAAGAAGTCATCCGCATCAACGACGCCGTCGCCGTTGAGGTCCGGGCGGCAGGTCGGGCCGCCGATGTTGTAGTTGATCGTGCCGGCGAAGGTGCGCGGGGTGAACCGCGAGCCCGCGAAGGGCACCCCGCCCGTCCGCGACACATCGCTGAACAGCGAGATGTCGTTATTGCTCCAAAAGGTCTGCGGCGGGTTGGTGTTGGTCCCGCTGTAGCGGATGCCCTGGCCGGCGCCGGCGGTGATCGCGTGCAGGTAGACGGCGCGGGTCTGGTTCGTGTCCAGCTCGATCTCGTTGGCCAGGACGAGGGGATCGAACACGCCGACGCCCTGGCGGGTGCCGAAGGCCGTCTCGTGGAGCGTCCAGCCGGCGGAACTGGCGTCGAAGCCCTCGTAGCTCCCGTCGCGCACCCAGACCTCGACCTCGACGGGCGTGCCGACGGTGCCCGCGTAGGGGATCTCGAACGAGGTGATCGCCAGCGCGCCGTCGAGCGCCGTCAGATCCATGAAGATCCCGCCGCTGCTGTTGTTGTCCGGGGCCGTAGTGAGCGACCCCGTCTGGGCGGAGGCGACACCCCCGAGCAGGCCGACCGCCGCCAAAACCGCAATGCTCTTACCGCTCATCATCATCTCCTTCCGCGTCCCGGCCGCTTTGGGGCCGCAGAACGCACAGCGCACACACCGACACCCCCACGAGGGACGAAAACCGCAGGTCGCGGCTCCGGATCTCGCGAGGGCGCCAAACCGGGGTTGAAGCGCCGCCCCACGAAAGGGCAAAACACCCGCTCCACCCACGAAAGCACCAACATACCGGAAACAGCGAGGCAGTCAAGCGGAAACTCCGGTGAGGGGGCCGCCCAGCTTCCCGATCCCGCTTCCGAACAAAGACCCGTCCTCAGGCCGCCTTGATTCGCTGTACAACGGCACGATTGTGCGAGGTGACGGGAGCTGAGCTCGATTATCAAGATCCGGGCAGCCAGTCTTTCCTCGAACGATCCCGCAGCTTCACGCGGATCGCGTCGGCCAGCTTCGCGTCGTTCAGGCCTTCGATGCGCCGGGCGACCTTCGCGTCCCAGCACGCCCACAGGTGCGCGTACACCACGCACCGCTCGGCGAGATCCTCGCCGTCCAGCAGCACGCAAGCCTGGTACCCGCGCTCTTCGATCTGCGCCTCAAGCCACGAACCGACCGGCTCATCAGGCTCGATCGGAATCTTCGGGAACGGCGGCGAGACGCCGCAGGACCGCTGATGATGGTCGAACTCCTCCCACCACACCGGCAGCGGGGTTCCGTACGGATCGACGATCGCGTCGCGGACGGGGATGTCGCGCGAGTCCAGGCGGGGCCAACGCTTCCGATCGCGCAGCTCGGCACGCTCCACCGCCGACAACGGGACCAGGAGCATCGCGACATCCGCCGACGCCTTCTCGCCCGCGGCCTCCTGCGCACGCAGATACCACGCCTGGCTGCCGGGCCGATCGAGCAGCCTCCCGCACTCGCGGCAGGCCTCGTAAGTCGCACTTCCGATGTACTTGAACCAACCCTGCGTGAACACCGGCCGCAAACGCTTCCACAGAGACTCGGGATCGATGATCGTGCAGAGCTCGTCGATCTCGCCGCCGCCCTGCACACGAACGCGCCCGATCAGCCACCGGTCCGGCACATCCGGCCCCATCGCTTCGAGCAGGCTCCGCTTGGCCACGAGCGTCGGTGACCCGATCGGGCGTTCCATCGTCTTGTATCGGAGCACCCGCCGATCGATCGGATTGCCCTTGAGGGTTTGCGGATTGACCTCAAGGTCGTAAGGGCCGGCGACTCCTTTGGGATCCCAACAACCGCAGGCGATGCATGCGCCGGTGAACGCTTCGATGTCTTCAGAAAGCAGCGTCGGCGACATGCCGATCGGGTCGAGCGGGCCCAAGACGCCCGAGGCGACGAGGTCGTTGGTCGACGGACCCCCGTCCATCAGATAGAACCACTCACCGAGCCGAGCCGGCGACTTGCTCGAAGGCGTCCACCAGCGCTTGACCACCCCTCACCCCTCCAAGCGTGCTCGCCCCATCTTTCGCCTGCTCGCCTGCTCTACCGCTCGACCCTCTCGCTCGCCAAAGGCGAGCGCCTCACTTCCCCTCGTAATACTCCAAATTGATCTGCACATACTTGTTCCACTCGCTCGGCAGGTCTTCCTCGGGGTAGATCGCCTTCACCGGGCACTCGTCGACGCACAGGCCGCAGTCGATGCAGGTGTCCGGGTCGATGTACAGCATGTCCGTCGTCTCGAAGTCTTCCTCGTCCTTGGTCGGGTGGATGCAGTCCACCGGGCAGACCTCGACGCACGAGGTGTCCTTGGTGCCGATGCAGGGCTCAGCGATGATGTGCGGCATAAGGCTCGCTCCAGTCTTGATCCGGCCGCGGGGCCCTCGCCCTGCGCCGGTGGTCGCTTCTCGTTGTCCGCCCCGGGGCAGCGATCATACGCGGCGTCTCGAGGCACTCAGCCGAACGGGCCGTTCCACTCCCGATCCGTCTTCCTCCCCAAACCGCCCTGAACGGTCCTGAGCGGGGCCCAAACGGGGTCCAACAGGCTCGGGTTTAGAACCATTCTAGATTACGAGCCATACGCCCGCCCGTCTACCCGGGCTGTCCGCCGGGCCCGCTTTCCCCGTCGTCGTCCGGATAGCACCGTTCCAGCACCTCCGGCCCGTGACGCTCGACCAAGAGCTCGATCACATCCACCGGCGTGCGGCAGCCCCGGCAGACCCTCGCCCCCGCGTCGAGCGGCAGCGTCACGCCGCAGGCCGGGCACTGCGGCGCCAGCGACGGGTCCAACATCGACAGATCGGGCTCGGCCTGCTCCTCCCACCCATCCTCGAACTCGGGCGGATCGGCGTAGAAGTCTTCGAGCAGGAGCTCGGCGAGCTCCTTGTCCCGCTTGTCGGCGATGTAGACGGCAAAGCGCCCGCGCGTGTCGACCGACACGCCCATCAGCACCGCCAGCGTGTCGACGCTCTCGACCGCCGTCGCGTTGACGCCCTCGCGGCGCAGCAATTCCGCCGCGGAGTCCGCCTCGAACCGGGTCTGGTATCGGCACAGCTCAAGCATGGGAAACGGTCGGCCCCTTCAGCCCGCGGGCTTGACGCCCGGCTCGGGCTCGGCGGGGTCGGCCCGCATAAACAACGGCTCACCCTTCTCGATGTGCTGGCCCGGCTTCAGCGCGTGGGGCCCGCCCCACTGCGCCAGCTCCTCCAGCGGCGCGACAAAGCCCGAGTCGGCGTTGTTCGCGTCGGTGAGCGGCGAGCACCGCCACCTGCGCCACAGCTCGGCGACCCTGTCGGGCATCGCCGGATACAGCAGCAGCGAGGCGATCCGCAACGCTTCGGCGCAGTGGTACAGGATCGCCGCCAGGCGCGGGCCCGCGTGCGCATCCTGCTCGATCGTCTTGGCCAGGCGGAAGGGCTCGGTGGTGTTGATGTACCCGTCGACGGCGCGCACCAGCGATGTTCCACCCCTGAGCATCGCCGCGACATCGAGCCTGCCCGACGCGTCGATCGCCGAGCGCACCGCGTCGCCCGTCAGCTTCGGCCAGTCGTGCCCTTCCAGCTCGGCCTGCCCGGCAGGATCGGGGCATGACTCGAAGTACTTGGCGATCATGTTGCTCACGCGGCTGGTCGAGTTGCCGAAGCCGTTGGCGAGGTCGGCGTTGTAGACCTCGACGAACTTGGAATAGGTGAAGTCCGCGTCGTTGGCGCCCCAGGGCCCCTGCGTCGCGAGGTACCAGCGGAAGGCGTCGATGCCGTAGCGGTCGGCGTAGGCGTGGATCTCCTCGGGCGTCACGAAGTTGCCCAGGCTCTTGGACATCTTCCGCTCGCCCATCATGAAGTAGGCGTGGACATAGAGCGACTTCGGCAGCTCACGCCCCAGCGCCATCAGCATCGCCGGCCAGATCACCGCGTGGAACCAGAGGATGTCCTTGGCGATCAGGTGCACCGAGGCGGGCCAGAGATGGCGCCGCTCGTCGGTGTCGACCGTCGAGAGGTAGTTAAACAGCGCATCGATCCACACATAGATCCGGTGCTGCGGGTCCCCCGGCATCAAGACGCCCCACGGCTCGCCGCTCGCGCCGCTCTCCGCCCCAACCGCGCGGCTCACCGGCACATCCCGCAGCCCCTGCGTCAGGCGCCCCAGCACCTCGTTCCGCCTTGCCTCGGGCAGCACGAGGTACCCTTCCGACCGGATCAGCTCTTCGAGCCGGTCCTGGTACGCCGAGAGGCGGAAGAAGTAGTTCTGCTCGGTCCGCTTCTCGAGCGGATCGCCCGAGACGGCGCTCTTGAAGTCGTTCTCTCGGGCGGCGGTCTCGGTGACATATTCCTCCTGCCCCGGGTCGTACCAGCCGGTGTAGTCGCCCTTGTAGATGTCGCCCGAGTCGAGCATCGCGCGGATGTACGCCTCGACCTTCTCCTTGTGCCGGTCCTGGCTGGTGCGGATGAAGTCGTCGTTGCCGACCCGCAAGTCCTGAAAGAAGGCCTCGAACGCCTCGGCGTTCTGGTCCGCCCACTCTTGGGGGGACAGCCCCCTTGAAGCGGCGGTCGAAACGACCTTGTCGGCGTGTTCGTCCGTACCTGTGAGGAAAAACACCTCGGCCCCCGACCCCCGCAGCATCCGCTGGAAGCGGGCGAGCACATCGGCGATCACCGTGGTGTAGCCGTGCCCCAGGTGGGGCCGGCCGTTGACATAGTAAATCGGCGTGGTGATGTAGTACGGTCGGTGGTCGTCGGGCATGGCCCATTGTACGGATCGCTTCGGACCCGGCAGCAGCGGCCAGCGGCCGGGATTCCACCTACGCTTGTCGTTCACGCGCCGGGCAAACCGGCTTTGAGGCCCCGACGGCGGAAGACGCGGGGGCGGGGAGCAGGCCGCATGGAGCGAGCAGCATTCGAGCGTCTGGCGCTCGAACATCTCGACGCGGTCTATCGCCTCGCGATGCACCTGACCCGCAACCCCGAAGAGGCCGACGACCTCGTCCAGGATGTCTACGCCCGGGCCTTCCGCCCCAGGGCGATCGAGACCTTCGAGGACCGCTCGGGCGACGGTTCGGGAGGCATGCGGGCGTGGCTCTTCACCATCACCCACAATGTCTTCTACACCCGCATCAAAAAGAAGGCCCGCGAACCCCAGGCCGTCGGCGAGTTCTTCGCCGAGAGCAACGACGGCCCCCTGCCCGACGAGCCCCCGCCCGCCTGGGACCGGGCCGGGTTCGACTGGGAGCATGTCGACGCCCGCCTGAAGAAAGCCGTCGAGGACCTCAAGCCAGAGTTCCGCGAGGTCCTGCTGATGTGGGGCGTCGACGGGCTGAAGTACCGAGAGATCGCCGAAATCCTGGGGGTCCCGATCGGCACCGTCATGAGCCGGTTGCACAGAGCACGCAAAACCCTCGCAGACCGACTGACCTCCGACCCCGAGGCGGTCGAAAATCTTGGCCTCGACGGCCTTTCCGGGAAGAACAACGGCGAGAGCGGGGTACACCGGTGAGAACGCGGCGGACTCCCATCCGCATCTGGGGATACACAACCGAGTTATCGGGGGTCGCAAGGCGACTCATCTAAGGCAGCGGTCTCATGTCCGAACCCTCAAGCCACAATCCGTCCAGCGGCATGCCCGACGCCGGATCGGGCCCTGACAGTCTCCCGATGGCGTCCGTGCTTCGCGCCGCGGCCGACGACGAGCTCTCGACCGAAGACCGCGCCCGCCTCGACGCCCACCTCCGCAAGCATCCCGAAGACGACGCCCGCATCGAGTTCGAGCGCCGTCTCCGCACCCATTGCGCCGGCGTGATGCAGACCCCCGCCGCCCCCGCCGCCCTCCGCGAGAAGATCCTTTCGATCGCCGCCGGCGCGGAACAGCACGCCGAAAGCGGGTTCTCGGACGACACCGACCATGACGCCCTCGTCGACAGAATCGAAGAGCGTTCGCGCATTGCGCGGGCCTCCTACTTCGGTGGCAAGCGTCGCGCGCTCATCGGCGCCGCCGCGGCTGTCCTGCTGGTCGTCACCGGCTTTTCCTTGTTCTCACAGGTGACCGGCACGCCCACGCCCGCAGGCCCGCAGACCGCCGGCGTCGGCAACGGCATCTCGCTGGCCAACTTCTTCGCCGCCGAGCACGACCGCTGCACCAAGATCCCCCAGCGTTCTGACAAGTTCACCGTCGCCGACCTCTCCCGCGTCCCCGACGCGTTCGCCAGCATCCTCGGCCGAGTCCCCGCCATCCCGGACTTCCAGGCCGCGGGCATGGTCTTCCGCGACATGGGCGAGTGCCATGCCCCCGGCGAGGGCCGGAGCGTGCATGTGCGTCTGGAGACCGACGGGAGCGCCTGCCGCGAGGGCATCTCCGTCAGCCTGTTCATCCAGCAGGGCCGGGCGCCGGTGATCCCCGAAGACGAAGACCGCCCGCTGGCGCTGATGCGCTGCTCTGACGGGATGAAGACGACGATCTACGCCTGGCACGCCGGCGGGATGTCGTACTTCCTCGTCTCCGAGCAGACCGCCTGCGAGCGTCTGCGTGAAGCCGCGGGCCTCGGCGAGCCGATCGCCTCTCGGGGCGCTCGACGCTGAGACCCGGTCCGGCCGCCCCACTTCCCCGAGGACGGCGCATGGACCTTCAGACCGACACCAGAACCGGCCGATTCGGATTCCAACAAACCCCGATCGAACCCTCGCCGCTGGCGGGGGTATCTCTATATGTAGGGCTACCATCGCCCGTCACCAGAGAGAGGCCTTCCATGACCCCGAACCGTTCACGCACCGCCCTTGGCCCGAAGTCTGCTGGCGCCATCATCGCGTCGGCCGCACTTTTCGCCTTCGCGCCGGGGACCGCCTCCGCGCAGCACGCGCTGGGCGACGGCCGTGGCCTCGAAAGCCGGCTGGAGATCACCGCCGAACGCGACCGCGCCGCCCCCCAGCGACGCTGGCAGCAGGAGATGAGCTTCCGCAACGCCATCGTCACCGGCAACGCGCCCGGCGGGATGAGCTTCCGGGGTGATGTCGGCTACCTCGCCCCGGGCGACTTCCGCGCCGACCTCGGCTCCACCGACCTGTTCTCGTTCCGGCGCGATTCGCTCTACTCCGGGCTCAGCGGCTACGGGCTTCGCGGCACCGACGCGCTGCAGTACCAGTTCGCCATGACCACCGGCTCCCGCGCCCCCTCGGGCCTGGTCGGCTTCGGCTCACTCAGCCGCGACGGCGCAGGCATGACCGGCGCCGATGTCCGCTCGCCGGCCCCGATCGGCCAGCAGATCGGCGCCACCGGCGTGCGGCGTGTCGACCCCGTCGACACCCCTCTGGAAGACCCGCTCCAGCGCGGCGACCTCGTCACGCCCTCGGGCGTCTCGGTGCGCGACGCCGCACTGCTCGGCACGCTCCGATCCACTTCCGCGTACACCTCCATCCGCGGCTTCAGCCCGACGGTCGTCGGCACGGTGCAGGCCGAGGACGACCTCCGCTTCGGGCTGACCGCCTCGGGCCTCCAGGGCCTGCAGTACATCGAGCTGCGCGACCGTCGTCGTGATGAGACCCGCCAGCAGCCCGACACGCTCGTGCAGCCCATCGAGCGCCCGAAGACCGTCTACGACCGCCTGCGTGAGCAGCTCCAGCAGGGTCCCGCCGCCCCCGAATTCCTCCCCGATCGACCCGGCGTCGAGCGCCGGCCGGGCGAACCGGAGGCCGACCCGGACATGCCCGATTGGCAGCGCCACATCCAGGAGCTCGAACGCGAGCTGCAGGACCTGCGCGACCAGCGGCCCGAAGACCCCGCCGCCGTCGCCGCAGACACGATGCGCTGGCTCAGAGCGATTGAGGCCGACCGTCCGGTGCGCGAGCTGGTCGCCCCCGACGGGACCGATCCGTACTCGACGCAGGTCCGTCGGGGTGCTGAGCTGATCTCCCGCGGCAGCTACTTCGACGCCGAGGAACGCTTCACCCGCGCCCTCTCGGCTCGCCCCGACGATCCGACCGCTTCGCTCGGCCGGGTTCACGCGCAGCTCGGCGCGGGGATGTACCGCTCCGCCTCGCTGAACCTGCGATCGATCCTGGGCGACCGTCCCGAGATGGCGCTGATGCGCTTCGACGCCTCACTCATGCCCGACCAGTCACGCCTCGCGGAGGTCCGCGAGACGCTGCGCCGGAACCTCACCAGCACCGACCCCGATCTACGCCGCGAGTCCGGCCTGCTGTTGGCCTACCTCGGCCGCCAGACCGGCTCGCGCACGGATGTCCGCGAAGGGCTGAACGCCTTCGGCACGGGTGTGAGCCGGGGCGATCAGGTCATGGGCGATCTGCTCCGCGGGCTCTGGCTCCGCGACACCGAAGACCTCAGCGAGCCGGAGACCCAAGAGGATGACCCGAGCGGCCGGTGAGCCCGCCCCCGCCGGCGCGACGCGCCGGGGCGATTCCATCCACGACTTCCTGACCGACGGCTCGCTCGCACGACTCTGCGAGTCGCTGTCGGCGTTGGCCTCCTGCCCCATCGAGCTGCACGACGAGAACGGGCGCCAGATCGTCCCCAACGAGGCCGACCTCTCCCGCCCCTGGCGTGTTGTCGAGCGCACGCCAGAGCCGGAACCACAGGACCAGGCGATCCCGATCGTCGCCGGCGACCGCGTCGTCGGAAAGCTCGTGCGCCGACACACCGACGACGCGCCGGCCCTCGCCAGCGCCGCCGTCGGCTACCTCGCGATGGTCGTCAGCGAGCTGCTCGAACAGGAAACCGCCCTCCGCGAACGGGTCGAAGAGGTCGAGCTGATGCACAGGCTCGGCTCGATGCTCGTGCGCACCGGCGACGCCGACGATGTTCTGCGCGAGTCGCTCCGCTCGGCGATCGAGGTGCTCGACCTCGACGCGGGGTCGGTCGTCCTCTTCACCGAGATGGAAGAGGAGACCGTCGGGGGCGACCTGGAAGACAACCTCGTGATCAAGGCCTCGCAGGGCCTCAGCGAGGAGTGGCTCTACAGCCCGCTCCCGCTCTCACGGGGACGCCTGTTCGACACGCTGGTGCTCTCGGGCGAGGTGGTGGAGGTCCCCGACCTTGCCGCCGATCCGCGCGTGCTACAGCCCGAGCGGGCGCGCCGCGAGGGCCTGGTCAGCTTTCTCTCGGCCGGGCTGGTCTTCAGGGGGCGGCCGATCGGCGCCTTCCGGCTCTACGCCCGCACCAAACGCGCCTTCTCAGAGCAGGAGAAGCGCCTGCTGCGCTCGGTCGCCGAGCACTCGGCGGTCGCCGTCGAGCAGGCGAGGCTGCTCGCCCTGCGCGAGGAAGAGCGCCGCATGCAGCGCCAGCTCGCGCTGGCGGCCGATGTGCAGCGCCGGATGATGCCCGCGGCCCTGCCCGAGGCGCCCGGCTTCGAGTTCGCCGCGAGGTACATCCCCTCCGAGGTGGTCGGGGGCGACTTCTACGACATCGTCAGGCACGCCGGACGCGTCGAGCTCCTGATCGGCGATGTGGTCGGGCACGGGATCGCGGCGGCGCTGATGATGGCGAGCGTGCGGGGCTCGCTCCGCGCGTTCGCCGATTCAGGACGCAGAACGGTCCCCGAGATCGTCGGCCGCGTGAACCGGGCGATGTGCCGCGACACGCAGCAGAACGAGTTCGCCACGCTCTGGTACGCCCATGTCGATCCCGACCGGCGCGTGCTCCGCTACTGCTCTGCGGGGCACGAGCCCCCGGTGCTGCTCTCGGCGGACGGGTCGGTCCGGCGCGTGCTGGACGCGGGGGGCATGGTCGTCGGCGTCGAGCCGACCCACTACTACGACTCGGCGGAGGTCGAGCTCCTGCCCGGCGATGTGCTCGTCGCCTTCACTGACGGGCTGACCGAACGCCAGAACTTCCAGCGCCGGGCGTTCGGGCGGACGCGCCTGGTCGAGGCCGTGCAGCGCGCGGTCCGACAGGAACCGGCGCCGACCGCCTCGGAGATCGTCGAGCATGTGTTCTGGTCGATCCGCCAGTTCGCCGGCCTGCAGAGCACCCGCGACGACGAGACGCTGATGGTCGTCCGTGTGGGCGAGGGCTGATTCGATCGCCCCCACCGGCGCAGGCCGGCGAGGACAGCGCCCGGCTCAGGCGGCCGAAGGCCCGTCGTCGTCTCGGGAGTAGGCACGGAACGGGAGCGGGCTGATCAGCCCCTCGAGCTCATCCAGCTTGGACTGGATGTCGTCGATCGCTCGCTCGGCGGCGCGGATCGCGTCCTGCGCATCCGCGTCGCGCCCGGGGGCGTTCCTGGCCCGGTCGATCGGGAACGGGATCGCGTCGTACTCGAACTCGCGATCATCGACCAGTCGCAACTGCACCATGGGAACCTCCAGAGCCCGCTGATGCGGGCAGGGGTCTCATCGGCACGCCCGACAACAATCATCATGTTTCGACACGATCCGACAGGGCCGACCCCCGTTTCAAGCGTCAAACTCGGCAAGTCCTGCCCCGATTATCGTTATTCGGCCGAATCTGCGCCAGTGTTGTTCTCGGCCTCGGCGTTCGCCGGCCGACCCTCGCCGATCTTCGGCTCGGTCCCCGCCAGGGCTCTGGCGATGTTGGTTCGGTGGCGGACGATGACGACCAACGAGAGAAACGCCGTGACAACGATAAACGGTGTCGCTCTCGCCAGTTCACCACCGATCCAGAAGGCGCCGAGCGCCGCAACCGGCAGCGCCGCCGCGGCGAGCACCGAGGCCAATCCGATCATGCGCCAGATCTTCACGCTCAGGATCCAGACCGCAAAGGCGCACACGGCCGGGACGGTCATCGCCGGGTAGATCGCGAGCATCGCGCCCAGCCCGGTCGCCACGCCCTTGCCCCCCTTGAACTTCAGCCACGGGGTGAAGATGTGCCCGAGGATGGCGCACCCAGCGACGAGCAGCCAGAGCCACGCATCGCGAGCGGGCAGGTCGAGGCTTCCCGCGTGCCCGGACCAGAGGCCGTAGGCCAGCACCGGGACGAACCCCTTGAGCACATCGAAGACGAAGCAGGCGACGCCGACCTTGGTTCCGAGGACGCGTCCGAGGTTGGTGGCGCCGACATTGCCCGAGCCGTGCTGGCGGATGTCGATGCCGTACGCGCGCCCGATGAGCAGGGCCGTGGGGATTGACCCGGCGAGGAAAGCGCCGGCGGCAAAGACGGCGTGGGCGATCATGCCCCCGGCCCGTCCTCGATGAGGCGTCCGCGGACGCCGCGCATCAGGTCCTCGAAGACCTTGTCGGGGGGCTGGGAGGCGTCGATGACGAGGTGGCGGTCGGGGTCGCGTTGGGCCTGGTCGAGGTAGCCCTTGCGGACGCGGGCGTGGAAGGCGCGTCCCTTGGCCTCCATGCGGTCAAGGAGGGGGCTGAGGCGTCGGCCGGCGGTGACCTCGTCGACATCGAAGAGCACGACGAGGTCGGGCCTGATCTTGTCGCAGACGATGTCGGCGACCTGGTAGATGTGCTCCTCGGGCACGCCGCCGGCGGCGCCCTGGTAGGCCAGGGTCGAGCTGACGAACCGGTCGGCGACAACGAGGAACCCCTGCTCCAGCAGCGGCTCGATGCGGCAGGCGACGAGCTGGGCCCGGCTGGCCATGTACAGCAGCATCTCGCAGACGGGGTCGATGTCCTCCTCCCCGTGGGAGAGGAGCAGATCGCGGATCCGCTCACCGATGGCGGTGCCCCCGGGCTCACGGAGTTCCTCGACCATGGCGTCCGCGTCGCGGCAGGCCGCGACGAAGCGTTTGAGCTGGGTCGTCTTCCCCGAGCCGTCGGGCCCGTCGAAGACGATGAACCTGCCCCCGAGCGTGTTCAGCCATGCGTCCATGCCGCGCGAGTGTAGTGGGCCGGGCGTCGCCAGGCCCGGGCGCGGGGCGCAGGGTGCTGGGCGCGGGGGCGCTCGCCTTTGGCGAGCGAGATGGTTGAGCAGGGGAGCAGGCGAGGGAATGGGGCCCGACATCGCGCGGGGGAAATGACGCCGATTCCTGAGCGCAGCGAAGGGTCGGGTGTTGGACAGGGCGCTGGGCGCGGGATGCGGGGTTCCGGGCTGTTCGTTCGCCCGGGTGAGACGCCCGGCCACGGGTTAACGAGCCAGGCGGGCTTCCAGCGCTTCGAGGCGTTCGGCCGGCTCGGCGCCGCCCAGGGCGGGGTCTCGGGTCCGCAGGGCGGCCAGGTGGGCGCGGATGTCGGCTCGGACGCCCGGGGCGTCGCGCTGCTTGAGGGTTTCCAGGGCGATCGCCCACGCGAGCCAGTCCGGCTCGTCCGCGGCGTCGGGCGGGTCCAGCAGCGGGCGGACCAGCGCGAACGCCTCGGAGAGCTCGCCCGCCGCGAGGTGCGCATCGGCGAGGGTCAGCCCGACGCGCCGCCTGCGCTCGAAGTCCGACGCGTTGTCGACAAAGACCTGCCTCAACAGTTCGAGCTTCTCGGATCGCTCTTCCTCACCGAGCCATTCGACGAGCATCTCGCGGGCGTCCAGCGCGTGGCCGGCGTGGCGGACATCGAAGTAGCCGATGGCGCCCTTGAGCAGGCGCTGGATCGTGATCCGGGCGATCTCGGCCTGCTCGCCCTCGCCCGATTCGGCGACGGGCGCAAACTCGGCGATCGAGCTGTCGAGAATCTCGCGGTAGAGCGTGACGGCGGCGGGCGTCTGGGCCTGCTCGGGCCCGATGCGCGAGAGCATCTGCAGATCGCCGGTCCTCTTGCGCGCCCCGGCGATCGCCAGGCGGACGCGCGAGGCCTCCTGCGTCCAGTACGCCTGGTGCCCGAGGTTGTCGCGGGCGAGAGCGCGCCGGAGGGCGTGCTCGTAGAGCTCGTCGGCGGCGAGGCGCGCGGTCGTGCCCGGCTCCTGCGCTCGCGCGTGGTTCATCGCCGCGTGCAGCGCCCGTTGGGTGAACTCGTCGGCGCGCGCGTGCCCGGGCCTGCGGTCGTAGAAGTCGAGCAGCATGTGCACGAGGCGCAGCTGCTCGCGGATGTCGGGCGAGGGCGTGACGAGCGTGGCGAACCGTTCGAGCACCGGTTCGAGCAAGTGGTCCGCCTCGGGCGTGCGGATGAGCTCCTCAAGCAATCTCGCCTGGAGCGTCGGGTCGTCGTTGCTGAGTGCCGCGGCGAACATGGCTTCGGGCGGGAGATCGGGGTTGGTCCATCCATCGTCGATAAAGCGCTGCAGGCGCACGACGAGGGATTCCAGCGCCGCGCGGGGCTCTACGCCCAGCAGGCCGCTGTGCACCAATGCCGTCTGATGGGAGACCGCCTCGGCCCGCAGGCGCGTGACTTCTCGCCGGTCTTCGGCGCGTGCGGCCTCTTCGAGGGCGGCGCGGCTGGCGGCGTCGGCCGCGGCGAACGCCCACGACGGTCGAGCCTCGATCACCTGTCCGAGCCACGAGGCCCGGTCGAACGCGTCGAGCGAGCCGAACCGGTGCAGCGCCGGGGTGAGCGATGCGTCGTCGGCCAAGTCGATCTCGCCAGAGCCGGTTTCGGTCGCGACAGCCCCGCCATCGATCGACCGCTCCGGCCACGACTCGATCGGCGCTTCGGTCATCTGTGAGATCGTCTCGATGATCTCTGCGAGGCGCTCGCCCCCGGGGTCGCCGAGCTCGATCGCGGGGCCGAGCAGCGAGCGGGCGCGTTGCAGCTCACGCCCGGCGCGGGCGCGCTGGTCGGCAGTGGGAAAGCCGTAGAGGATCGCAAGGTCGTCGCCCCGTGAGGCGATGCTGTCGAGGATGTCGGCCGCGTCGTCGAGTGCGCCCTCGGCGAGGATGGTCGGGTCGCGCCCACTGGGGATCTCTCTGAGCTGGTCGATCGTTCGGACGGCGTAGCCCCCGTCGCCATCGGCGTGCTCGCGGGCGATCGCTTCGAGCAGGCCCGTGGGGTCGGGCTCGAGCATCTGCACGCAGCGGATGACGGTCCGCCGCCGGCCGAGCCTTCTGTCGATGGGGTTCAGGTCGTTGAGGCGGGCGAGGATGGTCGCGTGGTCGTCTGCGCCCGGACGCTCCTGCGTGCGCGCGATGGCGCGGGTGAGGAAGAAGACGACATCGGGCTCGAAGGCGAAGGCCCGTTCGAGCCCGGCGACGGGATGCCAGCGCCCCGACGGACGCTGCGAGCGCAGCCACGCCAAAGCCCCTGCCCGGTTGGCGGGCGTCGGCTCGTACATGCCCGGGGGGACGCCCCGCATGAGGTAGATGTCGGCGTTGGAGGCGTCCGGATCCATCGAGGTGCGGTCGGCGGTGCTGATGACCTGGAAGCGCTGGTTGGGGCCGAGGCGGGCCAGCGCCCGTTCGAGTTCGTCGAGCACGAAGGGGAGGCACGAGACCATCGCGCCCGAGGTGTCGACGACGAAGACCACGCGCCGGGCGTACTGCGCATCGACCCCGGCGAACGAGACTCGCCTGGGGCGTGCGGCGACTTCTGCAACGGGCGAGGCCCGCTCGACACCCTCGAACGACTGCGGGGGCGCGGGTGTCGGCGTTGCGATTGGGCCGGGGGCCGAAGGGGGCGGGCCGGTCTGCTCGGGGACGGTCGGCGTCGGCTCGGTCGATGCGGCGCCGGACGCCGCTTGCGAGGTGTCGGCCCGCTCAGGCTGTGCGGTCTCTGGCGAAGGAGCACCGAGCGCCGTCATCGGGCCGGGATCGCGCTGGGCGCTGTCGGCGATCGTCCAGGTGACGGTCGCGATCATGGCAAGCAGCGCGGCGTGCACGCCGACGGAGACGAGCACCGGGAGCGTGAGCCTCCCGAGGCGCGAAAAGACGCCGCCCCGGTCGGGGCCGGGGGGCGAGATCTGGGATTGGGTCGTGCGGGGGCTGGGCAAAAGGCTCGGGTGGTGCTTGTCAATCGACTTCGGCGCCGCCGACGGGCCCGAAGAGGACGCGGTCGAGAGAGAGGCCTCCGGCGCCGGAGAAGGCGACGCCGAGCCCCATCATCAACAGGGCGAACTGCCACAAGAGCGTCTTCCACGCGTCGGGCGAGAACACCTCGTAAGCAGGAAGGAAGCCGATCATCGTGGCGCCCGCCTGCATGGCCGGGCCGATCTCGGTCATCCAGATCGCGCCGACCATGACGCCCACGACGCCGAGGGCCGAAAGCCTGGTGATGAACCCGATGAGCAGGAAGAGGCCGGCGACGATCTCGGTGATGGCCGCGGCCCACGCGAGCGCGACGGGCCATGGCTTGTTGCCCAAGGCCTCGGGCACGAGGGGGAAGCGCTGCTGCCGGCCCGCAAGTTCGGCCTTGCGTTCATCGCTGAGGTTGTAGCGGGCGAGGTCGTCTTCGGTGACTTCTCGCGTCTCGGAGATCGAGACGATCAACACCGAGAGCCCGAAGACGCGGAGCATCTCGATTGAGTCGTTGGGGTCGGAGGCGAGGAGGATCGTGTGGTCGTGCGCAGGAGCCGCGGCGTTGGGGCCGCCTTCTGGGCCTGTTGCTGGGCCCGAGGCGCCGTTTGGCGGATCGGCGCTGGCGGGCGGCTCGGTTGCGCCCTCGTCCTCGCCCGGGTCCTGACTCGGGTCTTGGCCGGGGTCCTCGGCGGGATCGGGATCAGGATCGGTCGCCGGAGGCGCGGGATCGGCGGGAGATTCATCCTTGAAGGGCGGTTCTTCTTCCGGTGTGGCGGGGGGGATCAGCCCGCGGAGGCGGGCGCGTTCGACATCGAGGGCGCCGGCTTCGACGAGGGCCTCGGCGGTCTGCTGATCTTGGACTGGGAAGCGTTCCATGACCTTGCCCAGGCCCGCCCAGATAAATGTGACACCGAGGGCCACGCGGAGGAACACGGGCGTGGCATGGCACGCGAGATTCTGACGGAGACTCATGGGCTTCCTCCCCCGGCTGTCTCGGCCGGGCCTCGGCGTTGAGGGCGGGCGTTCGAGGCGATTACGCCGGTCCTTGGCGTGCGTCATTGTACGGGGCGGCGGGCACGGGGCGTACCCTCAAGTACGGCCGACATGCGTAAGGCCGATGTTGCGGGCGTGGCGGAATTGGCAGACGCGCGGGGTTTAGGTCCCCGTGGCCGTAAAAGGCCGTGCAGGTTCAAGTCCTGTCGCCCGCATTACACCCATCTTCAAGTCCGAGAACCCCACAAGGATGACGCCATGAGCCAGAACCGCGAAGACGAAAAGCCCAAACCGACCAAGAAACAGTCCGAGGCCACCGCGGACAAGCGTGACGCGATGGCCGGCCCCGATGACCACGAGCACGCCGACATCGCCCGAGACCGCAGCCCCAAGCCCGAAGATGCGGAGAAGTTCAGGAAGGCCTCGCAGACCTCCGCCGACGAGGAAGAAGACGAGTAGACCGCTGCTCGCAGCCGGTTCAACGCCGGCGCTGGGGGCGCTCGCGCTGCCGGCGGTCCGGGCGCTCGATCTGCGGGCGCTCGCCGGTGACCGCCGCGATGCACAGCGCGTGCATCCGGCCGAGGAACTGAACGCTGCCGGGCAGTTGCGTCAGGACAACGCCCGCGGCATTGTGCTCGAAATCGATCCAGAGGAGCGTGCCCGTCGCGCCCCCGTGGTGCACACGGGTCGCCGGCGCGTCGCCCTCGTGCTCGGCGAGCTGCCAGCCCAGGGCGTAGCGCCCGCGCGGGCCTTCGGCGGACGGCATCGGCGTGCGGAGACGGGCGAGCCCTTCGGGTGCTGCCGGATTGAGCCCTTCCTTGCCAGCCGCGGCGTTGAGGTGCCACTGGGCGAACTTCGCCAGATCGTCGGCGGTGGAGTAGAGCCCGCCGCCCGGGCTGATTAACGGCCTGTGCTCCAACTCGCCTGAACCAGTAATGAGCATCGGGATCCCGTTGCCCGGCGTGTGGAGCCTCCCTGTCGAACCGATACGCATCGGTCTCATCTGCTGGCGGAGTTCGTCGCCTTCACGCCGGAACATTCTCGCTGCGTTCTCGAGCTGCTCGTCTGACGGGAGGAAGGTGGTGCGCTCCATGCCCAGAGGCTCGAAGAGCAACTCCTTGCACAGTGTCTCGAAGTCCTTGCCGCTGGAGACTTCCGCGGCTCGTGCGGCGATGGCGTAGCCGAGCCCGCCGTAGGCGAAGGCCGTGCCGGGTTCTGATTCCAGCCCGAGTTTGGCCGCGGCACTGGCGGCGTCTTCGAGCGGGCCAGCGATGTTGCGGGTGCGGTAGCGGGCGCGGACCTCGGGGATGGTGCCGCCCGGGACGCCCCCGGTGTGGGAGAGCAGCTCGGCGATGGTGGGCGCTCTCGACGCCCGACCGTCCTCGATGATGCCGTCGCCCTCCAACTCGGGCGGGTGCGCCGAGGCCGGTGCGTCCAGGTCCCCGCCCTCGATCAGACCGACGCCTTCGAACTCGGGCAGGTACTTCGAGACCGGCGCGTCGAGGTCGAAGTCGGTCTGGTCGGCCAGAAGGAGCAGGACGGTCGAGGTGAGCGGCTTGGAGACCGAGGCGATGGCGACGAGGTCGGCGGGGTCCAGCAGTCGGTCGGCTTCGAGGTCGGCGTGGCCCTGTGCATCGCGGAAGACGGTCTCGTCGTTGTGCACGACAAGGGTGACAACGCCAGGGATCTCGCCGAGGTTGACCGCTCTGCGGGCGTAGGCGCGGACGAGGCGCCACTCGCGGGGGAGAACCGTTTCCTCCGCCGCTTCGTCGATCTCTTCGGCGCCCGCCGCCTCGGGGGGTTCGGGCTCGGTGATCGCGCCGGACGCGGGGGCGGCGAGAAGGAACCCCGACAGCGCGAGGCCCGCGAGGGTGGGGAGAACGGTCCGGGGGTCGGCGTGTCTTGGCATGGGTGCTCTCTCGGCGTGTTGGGGTCCGGAGTTGATCGCGGCGGCCGCGCCTGCAGGACGCCCGAACACCGAAAGTATTGCCGGCGGCGGGCTACGGTTGCCCATGAGCGATGTTCGGGTGGTCTGGTTGCACGCGCTGGCGAGGTCCGGTTCATCGGTGGCGGTGTACGCGGCCGCGGCGCCGTGGGGGCATGTCGTCGCCGACGAGGTGATGGGCCCGTGGGACCGGACGGGCGACCCTTACAACTACCCGCCCTCGCAGAAGGATCTGGTCGAGCTTTTCAAGGCGGAGGGCCACGCGCTGACACCGTCGGTGGTGGAGTTGGCGAAGAGGGTCTTCGCCGAGCTGGCGGGGCCTTCGGGGGTGGTCATCAGCAAGTGGCCCCACCTGCGTCCGTCGCCCGAGGAGTTCGACGGAGCGTTCCCGGGGCGCCGGTCGGTGTACCTGATCCGCAACCCCCTGCACCGGCTCAACAGCCTGCACAAGCGGGGGTGGACCAAGGCCTTCGGCCCCAAGCAGGACCTCGACAGGTACCGCCAGTACGCGCAGTGGTGGGAGACGCGCGAGCACCGGGCGACCTTCGACGAGTTCAAAGCCGACGCGGCCTCGTTTTTCAGGAAGCTCTGGGACGCGTGGGGCTTCGAGCACGGGCCGGCGGAGCTTGAAACGGCGCTGGCGTACTGCCGCGAGAACTACCACGAGTCGAGCCTGAAGAAGTCCGAGCGTCCCGAGGGCGGGATCTTCTCCGAGGCGTCGTTCGCGCTTCCACGCGAAGCGGTCGATCTGTACTTGAACGACCCGTACATCGCGGATTTCATGCGTGCCCGCGGGTGGTCTGTTGATCCCGCGGACTACCTCGACTGACCTTGACGGGGCCCAGCCATCTGCGCCGGCCCCCGCTGAAAGGATGATCGCGACGATGGCCCGACACGCCCAGGTCTGCTGGATCTTTTCGCTGGCGCGTTGCGGGTCTTCCGTGGCGGCGTACGGGGCCGCGGCGCCCTGGAGCGTGCCCGTGGCCGACGAGGTCTTCGGCCCGTGGGACCGCACCGGCCCGCCTTACAACTACCCGCCCGAGCAGGATGAGCTTCGCAAGCTGTACTGGGATGTCGGCGAGCACCTGACGCCGGAGGTGGTGAAGCTGGCGACGCGCGTGTTCGACAAGATCGCCGGGCGGGCGGGGCGCGTGGTGATGAAGCACCCGCACGACTCGATCAAGCCCGAGGAGTTCGAAGTCGCGCTGAAGGACCACCGCCATGTCTTCCTGCTGCGCAACCCGCTGCTGCGGCTGAACAGCCTGTACGCGCGGGGTTGGTTCAAGGCCATCAGCACCGACCACGACCTGCACCGGTTCAAGCTGGTGGCCCGGCGCTGGCTCGACTCGCCCCACCGCCTCCGCTACGAAGACCTGCGCCACGACCCGGAGGGGTTTTTCAAGCGCATCTGGGACGCGTGGGGCTGGCGCTACACCGACGCGGATGTGAAGCGGGCGCTGGAGTATCAGCGATCGAACTACCACGCCTCGTCGGCCGAACTCAGCAAGGAGCGGCCCGACGAGGTGGTGTCGGAGAAGAAGTTCGCCCTGCCCGATGGGGCCGCGGCGGTCTACCTCAACGACGGGTTTGTGCGCGAGCTGATGGCCGAGGCGGGGTGGTCGACCGATCCAGAGTCCTATCGCTGACCAAATAACCCCCTGATTGTGCGGATTTTTCCGGATTGGGTGCACTCTGTTTCCGGTCCTTGCGTCATACTGGAGGCAAGGGTGGGGCTCGGTCCGTCACCCGAGCTCCGGAGTGGAAACGCACGCGACCCGTCGCTTCTCGACGGCGCGGCTGCGCGGTTTTGGAGGAACACATCATGACGACTTCAGCGATCCGGCACGGACATCGATCGGTGCGGCGGCGCTTTGCGTGCGCAGCCGCGGGGCTGCTCGTTGCGGCGACCGCCGCCACCGCCCAGCCACTGACCGACCGGCCCGGCCCGAACCGCCCGAACCCCGGGCCCTCGGTCGTCTATCGGGTGATCGACCTTGGCACGCTGACGGGCTCGGAGCGGGGCATCTCGCACGCGATGGGCATGAACGATCGGGCGATGGTCGTCGGCGCCGCCCAAGCGCCCTCGCCCAGCGCGACCGATCGGCGGATGGTCCCGTTCGTGTGGACCAGAAGCGACGGGATCGCGCCCGTGCTGCCCCGCTTTGCTGGCTCGGGTTTCGCCTCTGACATCAATGACCTGGGCACGACCGTCGGCGCGGCGAGGCGCGGGCCCGACCAACCCCTGCGCGCGTTCGCCAGAACCGGCGACAGGCCCCTCTCGACGATCCCCACGCTGGGCGGGCGACAGAACGCGGCCCTGGGCGTGAACCAGCCGGGCATGGTCGTCGGCTGGAGCGAGACCGGCAACGCGCAGCATCGGCACGCGTTCGTCTTCTTCGACGGGCGCCTGCGCGACCTCGGCACGCTGGGCGGGCGCAACAGCGAGGCGAACGACATCAACCGCGGGGGCTCGGTCGTCGGCTGGAGCGAGCTGTCTGAGCCACCGAACTCGACGCGTGATCCGCAGCGGATCGGGTTCGTCGGGCACGCCTTCACCGGCGAGCTGATGCGTCTGACGGGGATCTCGCCGAGCTCCGACTCGTGGGCAAACGCGGTGAGCGAGACGAATGTCATCGTCGGCGCCTCTGAAGAGGGCCCATCGGTGCTGCCGGTGATTCGGCCGCGCGATGTCGAAGCTGTGCTCTGGTCACCCAACGCCCTGACGGTGCGCGAGCTCGGACGGTTGGCCAACACCGACAACTTCTCCGAGGCGATGGGCGTCAACGACCGCGGCATGGTGGTCGGCCGCTCGGGCGAGCTCGACCACGCCAGCGGCGAGATGACGACCCGCGCCTTCCTGTGGCGCAACGGGCGGATGGTCGACCTGAACGACCTGATCGCGCCGAACGCCGGCTGGCGCCTGCAGGCCGCGACCGCCGTGAACAACCGGGGCTACATCGCCGGCTACGGGCTGCATCGCGCAAGCAACGCGGCGCAGGCGCAGCGCCGGGCCTTCCTCCTCGTGCCGATGCGCAGGCCGACGCTCGGGACCGGACCTCGCTCGCTGGGCGCGACGGGCGTCTGGGGCCCCGACGGCGAGCTGGACATCCAGGCCTTCTTCGAGGCGTTCACCAGAGGCGAACTCGACGCCGACCTCGACCTCGACGGCAAGGTAACCCTCAACGACCTCGAGATCGCACTGCAGCTCCTCGGCCGCGACGGCGACAACTGATCAACCCATGAACGGGAGCAGAGCCGGCGGCGCGAAAGCGTCGCCGGCTGTTTTTTTGCAGGAGATCTGTGCCGCACAGAAATCCCCTAGAGCCCCATCGCCTTGAGGATCGAATCGAGATCATCGGCGACGGGGATCGGGCGGTTGCTGACCATGCCCGTCGGGATCGCGAAGCGCCCGTGCTCTTGCATCACCTTCGCCGTCGCGGCTTGGATCTTCTCGCGCTCGACGCCGGTGTGGTACGCGACCGTCGCGTCGGGGTCTTTGAGCAGATGACCGGTGAGCACACACGCGACCGTTTCTTCGGGGTCGATGACGCCGCGTTCGATGAGGCGTCGTGCCCCGGCGACACTCGCGGCCGATGCGGGCTCGCACCCGAAGCCATGACGGCCGACGAGCGCCTTGTGCTCCATGATGCAGTGGTCGTCGACGCTGAGCACGACGCCGTTCATGTATTCCAGCGCCCGCATCGCCTTGGGCAGGTTGACGGGTCGATTGATCTCGATGGCGCTGGCGACGGTCTTCGCCCGCTCGCCCGCTTCGTCCATGCGGGCGTACTCGGCGCGGACGGCGTCGCGGTCATACTCGCCATCGTTCCAGCGCAGGCCGAGGTCGTTGTGCACGCGGTCGAGCGTGCGCGCGCCCGTCGCATTCACGACCGCCAGCCTCGGCACGCGATCGACCATGCCCAGCTCGCGCAGCTCCATAAACGCCTTGGCGAAGGCGGAGCAGTTGCCGAGGTTGCCGCCGGGCACGACGACCCAGTCGGGCACGCGCCAGCCGAGCCCCTCCAGCACGCGGTACATGATCGTCTTCTGGCCTTCGAGGCGGAAGGGGTTGACCGAGTTCATCAGGTAGACGCCGAGGTCGGGGCGGTCGGTCGCGATCTCGCGCACGCGGGCGAGGCAGGCGTCGAAGTCGCCGGCGACCTGGAGCGTGCGGGCGCCGTGTTCGAGGGCCTGGCTCAGCTTGCCGTAGGCGATCTTGCCGGAGCCGATGAAGACGGAGCAGGGCGTGCCGGTGAGCGCGGCGAACATCCCCAGGCTCGCCGATGTGTTGCCCGTGCTGGCGCAGGCGACCCGCTCAGCCCCGACCATCCGCGCATGGGTAAACCCCGCGGCCATCCCGTTGTCCTTGAACGAGCCCGACGGGTTGAACCCCTCGTACTGCAAAAACAGCCCGCCAGCCTTCAGGCCGATCAGCTCCGCGATCGCGTCGGCCCGCTGCAGGTTCGTCCGCCCCTCGCCGATGGTGACGATGTCGCCCTCGTCCTTGTAAAAGGGCAGAAGGTCTCTGAAGCGCCAGACCCCCGAGAAATCAAGGGCGGCGGGCGTCTGGCCCCGAGCCCCCGCGGCGGGGCGATCACCCCGCGTCGAGCTGCGCTGACCCAGCGTCTCCCACGAGAGCGGCCCCGACCAGTCGTAGCGGACATCGAGCTGCTCGCCGCAGCGCGGGCAGGCGACGAGCACCTCGTCGACTGCGAACACCTCGCGGCAGGCGGGGTTGATGCACTCCTGCCTCGCTTCGGTTTTCTGGCGTGGATGTTCGCTGGCTGCCGGCATGGGGCGATGGTATCCGTGGTGGTCGATCGCGTTGGGTCTTCACCAACTCGCCGGCCTGCGGAGGCTGTCGGCCAGCAGGCTGTCGTACTCGCCGGCTTCGATCTCGAAGCAGCCGAACTGTTCCAGGTGCGGGTTGACGAGTTGGGTGTCGATGAGGTCGAAGCCGCGCCGGCGCAGGTGCAGGGCGAGCTCGACGAGGACGACCTTGCTCGCGTCGCGCGAGGCGCCGACGGCCGTGTCGTGGAACTTGCTCTCGGCGCAGAAGACACGGCCGACGCAGACGCCGAAGATCCCGGCGACGAGGCGCCAACGCTCGGGGTCGAAAGCGCCGGCCCTGCGCGCGTCGCCGGCGTCGGGCGGCAGCCACGCCTCGACGCTGTGGGCGTGCCCGGCGCGGTGGAGGATCTCGTAGCAGGCGGCCAGTTCCTCGTCGATCCATGTGTCGGCGCTGACGGACTCTGAACCCATGCGGGGCACGCGTGGGGCGGCGCACCCCGCGACGACGCTGGGAAAGGCCGCGTCGCGCGTGACATGGAACTTTCCGGATCGGACGGTCCTCGCGAGGCGCTTTGGGATGTGGAGGGTGCGGCCGGCGACGGGGTGGTGGCCCGGGATGGTCGCCGAAGGGGGGTCGCCCTCCAGCAGAACGGGGATCACGGCCCGCCGGTGGGTGCGGAAGATCCCCACTTCGCCCGTTTCCGGGTCGGCCATGGGGAAGGCGCCGCCCTGGTAGAGCCTCAGGAGATTGGAGGCCAGGTCGTGTTCGGCCTGCGTCAGAGGCGGGGCGCTCCGCCGAGCCTCTGGGCCGCCTTCCCGCGGATCTGGTTCCGCTGTGTGCTCCACGAGGGTATTCTGGGCGCAGGATCCTCTGTCGGCGCGTCTCCGGCGTGAAATCGGACCGGCCGGGCTCCCAGCAAAGAGGGGCGGCCCGGCGGGATCCCGGGCGTTCACGCGGACGCCGGTCAGAGAGATTGCCGCAAGCGGGGCAGAGCCATGAACGAGATCGCCCAATCCTCCATCATCGAACAGTTGCTGCAGCCGTCGATCTTCTTCTGGTTGATGGTTGGGACGATCGCGATCACCGCGATCGTGATGGGATGCCTCTCGTCGATCGTCCGCTCGATCACCCGGGAGCGGACACGGCGTGAGATCGCGGCGTACATCGCCGAGGGCTCGATGACGCCCGAACAGGGCGAACGCCTGCTCAAGGCCCGCGACAGCGAAGATTGCTGAAAACCAGGCGTCAGCCGAAGAGCTGCCCCGTGTCGGGGTCGAGCATCTTCCAGCCGGCCTTCTGGCAGAGGCGCCAGAGCACGGCAAAGGCGATGTCCTGCTCTTTCACATGGATCATCACCTGATTGATCTGGTCCGAGAAGGTCGCGATCTCGGCGACAAAGCCGGGGCCGTGGAGGACGACGATGCCGGAGCTCGGCTCGGTGCCGTCGGTCGCGGTGTTGAACCCCGCGAAGAGCTCTTGGACCTCGCGCATCGAGCCGAGTGACATCAGCGAGCCGGGCTCGTCGCCGGGGCGTTGCAGGACAAGGGTGCGTCGACTGGACACGGGTGCTCCCGGAGCCTTAGACAGATCGAGCAAGTTGCGTGGTGGTCAGTCCGACGAATCGCTCTCGATGAGCTCGACCGCGGCGTTGAGCAGCGTTTCGAGGGGCACGGGCTTGAAGAGGTACCGGTCCACCCCGAGCGACTCGGCGTAGGCCTTGTGGCGCTTGCCCTCGTTGGCGGTGACCATGATCACCAGCGGGCTGTTCTCTCTGCCCTTGATCTTTTCCAGGGCGAGAAAGCCGCTGCGACCGGGCAGCATCACATCGAGGATGACCAGGTCGGGCTCGTGTTCGAGGCAGGCGGCGACGGCGGCGTTGCCGTCCGAGACGGTCATGGTCTCGGCGCCCTCGGCCATGAAGGCGACATTCATCGATTCCTGGACATCGTGGTCGTCGTCGACGATGAGCACACGGGTCCCCGCCAGGCGGCCTTGGTTGTCGGACATGGTCTTGGGTCTCCTTGGTTGCGGGGCTCCGCGTTTGCGGGGGATTGAACCCGGCCGGGCCCGCCCGAGCAAGCCGCGGGGCTCATCGTCCGGCGATCAGGGCAGGCGTGTCATGCCGAGTTCGGCCAGCAGGGCCCGGTCGCGGTCGCTGCGGTCGACGAGGCTTTCGAGCTCGGCGTCGGTCATCCAGGGCAGCGAGCGGAGCTTCTCGCGGAGCTTGTCGGGGAAGGGCTTGTTCAGGCGTTCGTGCGCCGGGCGGCTTCGCCACGAGCGGTGCATCCAAAGGTAGTCGCTCGGGGCCCGCCGGATCATCCGCTCGATCGATCTTCTGTACCTGGCGCTGAGGTAGTAGATCGGGTCGGGCTGGGCG
Source organism: Phycisphaerales bacterium (assembly GCA_020831775.1). Taxonomy (GTDB): domain Bacteria; phylum Planctomycetota; class Phycisphaerae; order Phycisphaerales; family UBA1924; genus SLFH01. The sequence continues at coordinate 9,692 of JAFIFZ010000082.1, read as the reverse complement.
AGGTAGTCCTCGGGGCCGAAGATGTCGTCGAGCTCGACGACGAAGCGGAAGCCCTCCGACTCGTCGTGGGCGCGTGCACGGGAGGCGTGGTCCAGCCCGTCGCCGGGGCCCTGCACGCCCGGCTCGTGCCAGCCGATGCGGCGGGCCTGCCCGCAGATCACCACCGCCTCGAACTGCATCGCCAGCAGCGCGATCGACTTGTAGGTGTTGGCCAGGCGACCGAAAAACGGGACGGAGATCCCCCGGTCGCCCCCGTTCTGGTCGGCGACGAAGCCGATCGGCTCGCCCGATCGCATGATCGCCGGCATCAGGTGCACGGCCCCGAACTTGTCGATCAGACGCAGCCCGCGGCGCGAGCGGGTCTCGCGCATCCAGCGGTCAAGCGGCTTGAGGTCAAGGGGCCGGTACAGCGCGTGCATGGGGAAGCCGAGCAGGGCGAGGGTGTAGCCCAGGACCTCCCAGTTGCCGCAGTGCCCGCTGATGAGGATCATCGGGCGGCCCGAGCAGAGGGCGCGCAGGGCGGGAGAGATATCCCCGAACTCGACATGGCGCCGCCAGTTGCTGGGGGTGAGCAGTCGCCCGGTGAACGCGACCTCGACCGCGAGCATCGCCAGGTGCTCGTAGCCCGCGAGGGCGACGGCCTCGCGCCTGTCGACGGACCACTCCGGGAAAGCGATGCCGAGGTGGTCCGAAGCTCGCTGGAGGCGTTTGCGGTTGAACTTCGCGCCGCCGTAGGCGCGACCGAGGCGCCTTGCGGTGTGGAGGGAGGGCGCGGGCCCGGCGAGGAGGGGCGCGCTCATGGCGCCGCGGATCGCCCAATAGGCGGGGAGCTGCGCCCAGTATGGGAGCTTTCCGATCTTCATAGAACGGGCGGGCCCGCGATGGGCCCGCCCCTTTTAGCTCGGGTCTGTCTTGGATCGGATCAGTTGTAGAGCAGGGTGCTCAGACGGTTCTGGCTGAGGATGGGGATGCCCACGGCCTCGGCCCTGCGCTGGAACTCGTCGTAGAGGTCGGCCTGGTCGTTCAGGCGGATCCACTGGAGCTGGATGTCGATCGGGGCCTGCGAGGAGGGCTGCGGGGGCACCGTCGGACGCTGACCCAGGACGAGGAAGTCGATGTCGCCGGTGAGGTCTGCGGCCTCGCGGGCGTTGATGGCCTCGCCGCCCCACTCGCGGATGCGGGCGACGATCGAGTCGCGCTCGAACTCGGTGGGCCTGCCGTCGCCATCGGTGTCGAAGTGGCCGAAGACCAGCATGCGGTACTGCTTGCGGGGGTCGTAGACGGGGTTGGCGATGACATCGCCCCTGAAGATCTGGGAGCGTCCGCGACGCTCGACGACGCGGGCGGTCGAGGTGGCCTCGCCGACATTGATGACCTGGATCATCGCCTTGCCCTGGGCGTATTCGCCGGTGCGGGGGTCGGGGGCGATGGCCGCGGCGCTCTCGTAGACCTCGAAGACCATGTCGAGGACGATCTTGTCGCGCCGACCGAGGTTGATGGTGACCTCCTGCTGGTCGGCCTGGACGGAACTGATCGAGCCGTCGACGAGGTCGAACTCGTTGCGGGGGCGGATGATCGCGGCGCGGCGCTCGTCGCGGAGGCGCCGGATCTCGTCCTCCAGCCGGAGGATCTGCTCGTCGAGCTGGGCGACCTGGTTGCGGAGGGTCGCCTTGTCGTTCTCGGCCTCGTCGCGGACCTGCTGCACGCGGACGCGGGTCTCGTCTTCCTGGCGCCGGATGCTCTCGATCCCGTCGCGGATGCGTCCGGAATAGCCGGTGACCTGGCTGGAGAGCTGCTGCTGCTGCTGGGCGATGCCGTCGGCGTCGCGACGGACAGCGGTCGCGTCGTCGGTGAAGAAGGCCCGGGCGGCGGCGAGTCGTGCGGACTCTTCGGCCGCGGGCACCCGCATCTCTTCGATCTGGCTCTGCAAGGAGGCGATCCGCTCACGCTGGTTGGTGGCGATCCGCAGCAGACCGACACGCTCAGGATCCAGGTCCGCCACGCGCTGCTCGAGATCGTTGATCGAGATGTCGCGCGAGCCGGCGGCGATGCGGGCGGCACGCCCGATCACATCCTCCATGTGCGCAAAGACCGACTTGCCCGCAGCCGCCCGATCGGCGATCGCGTTCGCCCGGTCGACCTCGCCGCCCGCGACGAAGCGGTCGCGGGACTGGACGGCGTCTTCCGCCGCGGCTTCGAGGTTGTTCTTCTCGGCGTAGAACATCAGCGTCAGGACAAAGAAGGTCACCGTCAGGATGCCGAGAATCACGATGGTGATGATCGCCCCAGGGCTGCTTCCGCGAGATGCCATCGCCGCGCTCCAGTCAGAGTGGTCAGCGGAGGCCGTCGTCGGCCCCCGGTGTGTTCAATCGATGTTCGGCGTTCCCGCCCGCCGGCCCTATCAGGACCTCTCGCGGGTTCCAATGGTAGGTACGCACCCAACCCTCGCCGGGATCCGCCCGGCTGGGGCTGGGGAGTCTCGCCTGAAACGCCCGCCGCGTCAACCCTGCCCCCGAACCCCTCCCATTTTCCTGGAGGGCCCGCCCCCTCGTGGGGCCCCGTCGCGACGAACAATCCCGCCCCGAACCCCGCTCACGCCCCAAGGGCCGGCATCGCGGCCCGCCCGACCCGACCCCGCTGAAAGGCAGCCATGATCCAGCTCGGCGTCAACATCGATCATGTCGCGACCGTCCGCCAGGCCCGGAGGGGCGTCGAGCCCGACCCAACCCGGGCCGCCCACGAGGCCGAGCTGGGCGGGGCCGACGGCATCACCGTCCACCTCCGCGAGGACCGGCGCCACATTCAGGACCACGATGTCGAACGCCTCTGCGGCGGCGTGAATGTGCGCCTGAACCTCGAGATGGCCGCCACAGACGAAATGATCGCCATCGCCTCGCGCCTCAAGCCCCACACCGCGATGCTCGTGCCCGAGGGCCGCCAGGAGATCACCACCGAGGGCGGGCTCGATGTCGCTTCGCTGCGCGACAAGCTCGGGGGCGATGTACGCAAACTGCGCGAAGCGGGGCTGATCGTCTCGGCGTTCATCGACCCCGACCCCGCACAGGCCGAGGCCGCCGCAGAGATCGGTTTTGATGTCTGCGAAGTGCACACTGGCCCTTACGCCGAAGCGTTCTTCGCCTGCGGCGGCGATTTTCGGCGCAAACGGCTTTCCGAGGCGCTCGCGCGTGTCGAATCCACAGGCGAAACGATTCTGGGTGCCGGGATACGTTTTAACGCGGGTCACGCGCTGAACTACCACAATGTTGCGCCGATCGCGGCGCTGCGCGGCGTTGAGGAACTGCACATCGGGCACGCCATCGTCAGCCGTGCGGTCTATGTGGGGATGAGAGAAGCCGTACGCCAGATGAAATCGATTATGATCGAGTCATTCTCGCGCGCAGTTCGCTGACCGCTTGCCGAGCCGATTCATCGCTTACCGACAGGCCCGCAGAGTAATTTCTCGGGCGATCGCGGTGTTAGACACCCCCCTGATTCGCTGTGGAGGCTGACGCAGCTTTCGGGTGTTTCTCCCCCTTGACAAGCGCGCGCTCCCACCCGATGCTGCTCCTCCTCGTGCGGGCCAGAGCGCCCGCTGCCGGGCGACCCCCTCGCCCGGCGCAGACCACCTCGCGGCTGGTTGTGGGAGTTCTCCGTATGAAAAAGTGTGTCGCCCTCGCGGCTTGTGGTGTTGTTACATCTGTTGTCCACTCGACTGAGGTCACACACCTGATCGGGCCCCCCGGTGTCTGGGTGATGCCGATGGCCGTCGCCGACGACGGCAGAACGGTCGTCGGCAAGTGGATGGACCGCAACGGCGAGCTCACTCGCGTGCTCGACCGCGATGCGGGCGCCGCACGCTGGGAGCTGCATGCGCCGGGCTCTGTGCACATGATGGACGACATCGGGCCGGGCAAGTTCACCGCCATCAGCCGGGACGGAACCGTCTCGGCCAGACGCATCGACGCGTACACCCCCGCGGTAACTCGCGGGAACTCGTGGGGCGCGACGCCCGTGGCACTGCCCGACACGGCCGAGCGCGAGCCGGAACGCTCGCGGATCGCATCGCTCTCGGCCAACGGACGCGTGATGGCGGGCTGGACCAGCCGCGTCGTGCGCCGTGACTGGCGCATCGTGCCGACGGCGTGGATCGACGGAGAACGACACGAACTGCCCCGCCCGGGGCACATCTTCACCACCGCCGGCTGGGCTCAGGGCGTCTCTCCGGGCGGAGAACACATCGTGGGCGTGCTGCGCAGCCCGCAGCACAAGCCCTTCAGCGTGATGTGGACCACCTCGCTCGACGACGGCTCATGGGCGGTCCGCGTCCTCGAAGACAGCGACCGAACGCTCCCGGGCGCTTTCGCGGTCAGCACCGATGGCGAAACGGCGCTCGGACGCTCGACCAATGCGCTGTGGCGCTGGACAATCGCCGGGGGCGTCGAACAACTCTTTGAGGCCCCCTCCGATTACTGGCGCGTCGATGTCCACGGACAGTGCGACGGGCTGCGCGTGGTCGTCGGCCAGCTCCGCGGCGGCGATCTGGAGACCCCCACCGGCTACATCTGGACCGAATCCACCGGCCTGCGCCGGTTCGACCAGTTTGTAGAGGACCTCGGGCTCGACCTGCTCTGCTCGCACCCGGTGCCGCGCTGGGTGTCAGGCGACGGGAGCCTGATCGTCGGCGAGGGACAGGCCGAGGACGGACAGATCATCGGCTGGATGCTCCGGATCGACCCGCTCTGCCTGCAGGCGACGATGCTCGCCTCGGGCCTCGGCGGGAGTGACTTTTTTGACATGCTCTCGCTGATCGCGGCGGGCGACCCGAGGCTCGACATCTCCGGCTCCATCGACCCCACCGACGGCTCATGGGCCCTGCCCGACGGGCGGACCGGTATCGCAGACCTCATGCTGCTCATGGAGTGGCGCACGCAGGGCTGCCTCTGAACTGTCTTGAGGCCGACTCGCTTCAGACCGCTTCGTTGCTGAGCAGTTCCAGATAGCGCTCGACGATCTCGGGCGGCTCCGGTCGCAGGTCTGTCGGCGCGTAGCCCGGCAACACCCTGTCGACGATGGACTGCACGCCGCACCTCGCCAACGCCGCCTTCCCGAGGCGGCGCAAGGGCGCGGTCACCGGCGAAGGAGAAGCGAACGGCTCCAGCGCCGTTCCGGGCTTCCAGAACGAGACGCCCGGATCCCGGCGCGTACGCAGGCCCTCGGCCCGCCAGTCGTCGATCGACCAGTGCGCCCCGCCGAAGGGCATCGAAGGACGCACCGCCTCGCGCAGCGCCCAACGCCTTTTCGCTTGCTGCGGCGTCCGCCAGCGGTAGTGGCGGATCTGGATCCGCTCTCCGGCCATGACACCCGCCAGCCACGGGTGGCTCCGTGTGCCCGGCCAGCGCATCGATCGCCTGTAACGGAACAGCCGCGGCTCTGGAAAATGGTTCGGCGTCCACCACCGCCGACGCTCGCTGATCGGCAGCGACAGATCCTCCTCGCCCCGCTCGATCGCCTGTGCCTCACGCTTGAGCAGCACAAACTCGTGCAGCAGCCCGCAGACGAACGACTCACTGCGCCCGAGCCTGCGGACAAACTCCTGCGGCGGCTCGTGAAAAAACTCGTCGGCGTCGACGCGGGCGATCCAGTCACCGTGCTCGAAGGAGGCCCTGGCGTCGTCGAAGACCGCCGCCCGCAACCCGTCGGAAAACACCGCGTTGACCCGGCCCCAGGCCCTCACGCGTGAGTCGGCCTTCGAAGCCTCCTGCACGATCTCCCACGAGCCGTCGATGCTCCCGTTGTCGAGCACCCAGAGCGAGTCCGCCCAGGCAAGCACCCCCTCGATCGCCTCGGCGAGCACATCGGCCTCGTCCCGCACCAGCATGATCGCGTGGAACCGCACGGGTCGAGGGTAGCCGTCCCCTTGCGGCACTCACAGATTCGATTGTGGCGGGCTTCGCCATCGGTTAGGCTGGCTGCTGAGCCGGCGACCGGGCCCTGTACACGCCCGGAATCGTCAGCCAAGCTTCGTGGTGGATCGTTGAGAAACTGAAAGAGGAGGTTTGCGATGCGTGGTATTGCATGCGTGGCTGCGATCGTGATGGGCGCCGGCGGCGCGAGCGCCCAGATGATGGGGATCGATTTCGAGCACGCCGCCAACGGCCTGTTCTCGCCCAATAACTGGAATGTGCTCGTCGGCTCTGATTACATTGTCCCGAACATGATCGACGAAAGCGGCGCCCCGACCGGCAACGCGTTCTCGATGGATGTCGGTTTGTCCTTCGCGGGGCCTGTCAACCCCTCCACCATCCCGCAGCACACCCAGCCGCTCGACGGGGTCGACGACTACTACTACGGCACCGTCCCGATGACGGCCGAGATCCGCGGCCTGACTCCCGGTGAGTCCTATAACTTGTGGGTCTTCGGCCTCCGCGCGTTCGCCATGAACAACCGCGTCGAGATCCAGGGCGGCGGCTCGCCCGTGATCTTCGACCAGGTCGCCAGCGGGGGCATCCTGTTTGTCAACGGCGAGGTTGGCGACAGCAGCCGCACCCTCGACTCCTACGCCGTCAGCCAGACCGCCGACGCCAGCGGCCTCATCACGATTCTGCTGACCGATGACGCCGGCACCGCATTCGGCTGGACCATCGGCGCCCTGGCAATCGCCCCGGGCGGGCCGGTCTGCATCCCCGACCTCAACGGCGACGGCGTCGTCGATGCGGACGACTTCTTCCTCTTCCTCCAGCTCTTTGCAGCAGGAGATCTCCGGGCCGACATGAACAACGACGGCGTCATCGACGCCGACGACTTCTTCCTCTTCCTGAACCTGTTCGCCCAGGGCTGCTGAGCGCCCGACCGCCCACAACCAAGACCGCCCCGGCTATCCGGGGCGGTCTTTTTCTTCCTCGCCCGCGAAGGCCCGCCGAATGAAAAGCGTGACGGCGTGCGGCTCCTTCAGCAGCAATTCCGGCTCGCTGCCCTCCCTCGCATTCAGCAAGTAGTTGATCGCGTTGTTGTCGTTGAAGGTCACCTTCGGTGAAAAGCGTCCCCCCGGCGCCGCGAACTTCGCGGAAACGGAGCCGTAGGACCTCACCCGCCAACCGTCGGCGGCGATGCAGCGCCGATCCGTCACCGCCGAGACAACGGGCACGGTCGGCGCCGAGGCCAAAGCCGGGATCAGCCTCAAGAGAAAGAGCACCGGCAGCGTCCAGAAAACGCCGACCCCGATCATGTCGCCGGTCGTCGCGAACGCCCACAACGCCGACGGGGCCGCGCCCGCGTGCAGCGGCGAGAACAGCATCCTCACCGACTCCGCCGCAACAAACGCGACACCGAGCAGCAGCGATCCGGTCACAATAACCCACGCCCACACCCAGAGCCGATCGACCGCTCGCCCCGCGCGGCTTTCTCTGTGCCCGCCCTTCGCGGCCGCCATCAACACACGCTCGCCTTCGACGAGCAGAGACCCGAGCTCTCGCTCCTGCCCTGGCGTCAGCGACGACGGGTGATTGGCGTCCCGGCCCAGGCGGGCGTACTCACTGATCGCGAGGTTCGATTCGTCTGCGCCGGGGCCGGTGATCCGAGGCAGGCCGCACTCGGTGATGAGCGCACGCTCCAGCTCCTCCGCCCGCTCGACCCCGGGCATGACGCAGAGCTTCCGCGGCGGATACCGAAACCTCCCGCCCAGCGGGCTCTTCGGGCGTCGCGCCTGCCCGTACAGCACAAACTTCCACGCACCACCGGTCATCACGGTGCGGCCGATCTCCGTCGCCCCGTCGAGCGACATCGCGCTGAACCGCCGGAATCGCCCGAAATGCCGCCTCGCGACGAGCAGCCGCCGATCAGTCAGCGCATACACACGCCCGAACGCCACCACCCCGAGCCCGGAGATCAGCGTCGGCAGGAGAAACATCTGGACCAGAAAGTATCCGATGGTGACGGCGCCCCCGGGCGTGAACTGAGCGTTCAGCGAAGCCCCCGCCGGCGTGGTCGTAAACGCGTGATGCGTCAGCAGCAGGCTCGCGACGACCAGCACGATCCCAAAGGTGGCCGAGAACGCTTCGGCCGCGAGCAGCAACAGCGCCCTCGTGTCCGTCCCGCCATGCCAGAGCAGCGTCTCGTCGGGGTCGAGGCTTTCGGCCGCCCATGCTTCAATTGCAGGGCCGACCGCCCCCGCGTCCTTTAACTCTGCCGCAGCCGTCCCGTTCGCCATCGGATCTCCCTTGACGGCCCCAGTTTAACACGGGAGCAGTCTGGCGGAGGCTGTGGCGTCGCCGCCGCTCGGCTACCCTTCATCCCCCGTTTCTCGGCAGACGCCCTCGGAGATTTCGCGATGCGAGCGATCGTCACAGGCCAGGTCGGCATGGACAAGAAGCCCTACCTCAACGCCGTGCGCGACTTCGCCGGCGACCAGGGCGAGGAGATCAAGCTCTTCCATGTCGGCGACATGATGTACCGCGAGGCGCCCGACATCCGCTCGGGCAAGATCCTCGACCTGCCGCTGAGCCGCCTGAACAACCTCCGCCGGGCCGCCTTCAAGGACATCATCTCCGAGGCGCGCGACCACCAGAACCTCATCGTCAACACGCACGCGACCTTCCGCTGGCGCCACGGGCTCTTCGCGGCGTTCGACTTCGACCAGCTCACCAAGCTCGCGCCGGACCTGTTCATCTGCCTCGTCGACAACATCGAGGTCGTCCACGCCCGCCTGCACCACGAGCACGAGATCGACGCGACGCTCAAGGACTGCATGGTCTGGCGCGAAGAAGAGATCCTCGCGACCGAGCTGATGGCCAAGGCGGTGCCCGGCAGCAGGTTCTACATCATGAGCCGCGGGCGCCACGAGGAAACGACCAAGACGCTCTTCCGCCTGATGTGCCGCCCGGACATGAAGACGGTCTACCCAAGCTTCCCGATGAGCCATGTGGTCGACATGCCCGATGTGCTCGCCGAGATCGACGACTTCCGCGCACGCCTGGCCGAGCACTTCATCACCTTCGACCCCGGCGATGTCGACGAGAAGCTGCTGCTGGAGCGTGCGATCGCCGCGGCACGCGAGGGCGAGGAGTTCTTCGAGCACCTGCCCCACAGCTTCGGCGGGGGCAAGGCCGCAAGGCCCATCAGGGCGCGCACGCGCGAGGTGCTCGACATCGCTGGCGACATCGACGGCCAGATCTACATGCGCGACTTCAAACTCATCGACCAGTCCGACATGATCGTCAGCTACATCCCCGAACTGATGGGCATGGACGGCAAGGAAATCCCCGGCCTCTCCAGCGGCGTCGAACGCGAGCTCCAGCACGCCTTCGAGCACACCAAAGATGTCTTCGTCGTCTGGAAGCCCAAGAAAACCCCCAGCCCTTTCATCACCGAGACCGCGACAAAGATCTTCCCTTCCGTCGACGACGCGTTGGAACACTTCGAAAAGCAGGGCATGTTCGGGCAGCGAAACCTGTTTGGGCATTGAAGCGAGCCGCAGGCTCGCGGGGCGCGGGGCGCTGGGCGCGCAAACGACCGTGGCCCGGGCGTCCCGCCCGGGCGCACGAACCCCCCACGATGCACGCCACCAGGACGCCGATCCCTGAGCAAAGCGAAGGGTCGCGTCAGAACCGTCACCGACAACCGAGCCAGTGCCACAGATCAAACAGAACTCACGCTGCACACGACGCGTGAACACCCCAGACCATACCCTGCGCCAC
>JAFIFZ010000081.1 GCA_020831775.1 Phycisphaerales bacterium | reverse complement strand
GCGATCGCTCGCATGCAGGACCAAAGACGCTCTCTGGCGGGCGATGCAGTCCGTCCTCGACCAGATCACCTCGACCGACGCCGCCAACTGCTTCAGACACTGTGGGTACACGCTACGAGTTGAGTAAGGACGCTCTAGTGGTCGGGCATGTTGCGCCCGGACTCGTCGCTCAACTTTGCGTCGGTGATCAGATACAGCCCGACGAGCCAGCCAGCGGACAGGTACGGGTCCCACTGGAACTTGCCCGTCAGCGTGCCGAAGTTTGTCGTCCAGCGCGAGACGCGTTGCGGGCGCTCCAGGCGCACCTCGACCGCGTCGTAGGCGGTGGGGGGCAGGCCGAGGCAGCAGCCGTCCCACTGGTTCATCATCAAAAGCAGCTCGTCGACATCGTCGCGCACGACGGGGAAGAGCAGGTACCCGCTGATGCGGACATGCTTGCCGTCCAGCAGCTTCACCCACTCGGGCGCGTCTTCCTTGCCCGAGCGCGGGTCGTACACCCGCTGCGCGTTGAGCAGCAGATCCCACGGCACCCGGTAGGGCGAGGCCTGCGTGCCTTCGCCGGTGATCCGGATGTTCCCATCGACAATGATCGCCCCGTCGTCGGTCCGAGTGACACCGCCGGCCGCGGCTGGCCGCTCGGCCGCACCGTTGTCCTCGGCGTCCGCCAGAGCCGTTGAGCCGTCGATCGGCCTGCCGGCGAGCATCGAGTGCGTCGCACGCGCAACACCGGCGGTCATGCGGCCCAGACGCTCCAGAAACTCGTCGTGATCGCCTGTGTCGGCATCAGACGCACGGGCGCCCGCCGCGGGGAGGGCGAGGAGGCCCGCCAAGGCGGCCAGAACAGAGAGCTGTACGCGATTGCGCTTCATCATCATCACAGTCTAACCCCTCCGAATCCGGATCGGTCGGTCTCGGGCTCAACCTACACCAGCGGCCGAAGATTCCCGGCGACCGAGGTCCGGTAGGCGACCGCCGCCGGCGCCAGCCCGGCCAGCACCGCCAGCACCACCGTCCCGCCCAGGGTCCACAGCACCGGGACAAGCTCCAGGCTCGGGTCGAGCATCACGCCCACCCGCATCCAGAGCGCCTGGGCGACCAGCCCGCCGGCGACCACCGCCAGCACCACGCCGACCAACCCACCCAGGAGTCCGATGAACGCCGACTCGGCGATCACCATCGAAAAGATCCGCTTCCGGCTCGCCCCCAGCACCCGCAGGACCGCGATCTGCCGCCGGCGCGTCGCCATCGAGTTGTAGAGCGACAGCAGGATGCTCACGCCCGAGCTGAGCAGGATCACCACCGCCATCGCGATCAGCACCTGGTCGATGTTCGAGACGATGCGCAGCAGGCGGCGCACCTCCGTCGCGGGGTTGGCGATCGTCAGCCCGGTCATCCGAGTCAGATCGCTCTGCAGCGGCGCAAACGCAGCGGTCACCGTCGACCCCGGACGCCCGCCCGCCTTGATCAGGACCGCCGTCACCTTCTGGTGCTGCGGCGCCACGGGCGTTTCAAGATCCCGCGCCGACTCGTCGCCCAGATCCGACGCGTGCATCCGCCACGAGCCCTCGATGTGTGAAAAGAGCGCCCGGTCATGCGCCGTCCCCGTCCGCTCCAAAATGCCGACCACACGGAAGTCGAAGTCGGTGTGCACATGCGCATCTTCTGGTAGCTGCCCGCCCGGTCCGGGCGCCCCGTGCGTCAGGTGCACGATCTCCCCGATCGCAAGCCCCGTCGCCCGCGCCGTATCGGAGCCGAGCACGAGGTCGAACGCGCCCTCGATCGGTCGGCCCTGCGCAAAGCTCCAGCCGTCCCCGTCCGCCCGAGGCTTGAACTTCTCGAAAAACTCCGGCGTCGTCGCCAAAACCGCCCGCCCGCGATAACTGTCGCCGATCGCCACAGGGATGTACCACCCCGTGTCACCGATCAGCGCGATCGGCGGCATCCGCCTCGGCCCGGGGCTGTTGAGCTGGCGCTCGAAGGTCGCCCAGTCGATGTAATCCACCGGAGCCGCGGCGTAGAAGAAGGTGTTCAGCACCGACACCAGCCCGCTCGGCTCGCGGCTCACGATCAGATCCGCGTTGCCCGTCCCCGCCTCGAACGCACGGTCGTTGGCGCGGCTCAGTGTCAGCAGCGTCAGCAGCATCGCCACTGCCACCGCCACGCTGAACGCGCTGATCAATGTCGACACCGCCCGCACGCGCAGGCTCCGGGCGACGATCTTCAGTCCGCTCATCGCCATCGGTTCTAGCTCCCAGTTCCTGCGGGCGCGGCCGCAAGCTCTTCAACACGCTCGAACCCAATCGCCACCGCAGGATCGTGGCTCACAAGCAGCAGCGCCGCCCCCTCCTCGGCGCACACCTCGCGGATCAGCTTCACCGCCTCAGCCGCGTTCTCTGGATCAAGGCTCGCCGTCGGCTCGTCGGCGAGCACCAGCGAGGGCCTGCACGCCATCGCCCGAGCCACCGCCACACGCTGCTGCTGCCCGACGCTCAGCGACTGCGGCGGCGCCTGATGCCGGTCGATCCCCAGCCGCTTGAGCAGCGCCCGCGCCCGCTCATCGTGCTCGGCCTTGGGGATCTTCGAGAACATCATCGCCGTCGTCACATTCTCAAGGGCGCTGAACCCGTCGAGCAGGTTGAAGGTCTGGAAGATCATCCCGACCCGCGAGCCGCGGAACCGGTCCCGTTTCGCCCCCTTGAGCCGGTGGATCTCCGTCCTGTCGATCAGCACCCTGCCCGACCCCGGCTCCAGCAGCCCGGCGATCAGGTGGAGCAGCGTGCTCTTGCCGGCCCCAGAACTGGCCTTGAGCACCATCTGCTCGCCCCGGCCCAGGCTCAGGCCGAGCCCGTCGAGCACGCGCGAGCCGCCGGAGTACGAAAACGAAAGGCCCTCGACCACGAGCGCCGGGCCGGCCTCGTTCTGTACGGATTCTGGACTGTTCTGTTGGGTTCTTTGCTCTGCCATCATCGGGGCCGGAGTCTACCGGCCGGCGTGCGATCTTGTTGCCGCCGTTGACCCCGATGGGGCGTCTTTCGTACATTCTGCACGAACGGCCAACGCACTTGCCCGTCCGGTGTCGGACGGACGCGTGCCAGCCTCCACCGGGGAAAGGGATCCGCCATGCGCAGTCCTTGCACGCTCGCTCTCGCCGCCGTCGTCGCTCTCCTGACGCTGACCGGCTGCGGGAGGTCCGACGCCGGATCCCGCGCCGTCGACGAACTCGACTCCGCCTTCCGCTCCGGCGCCGTCATCGAACACCTGACAGAAGCGGAGAAAATCGTCTTCGCAAACGCCCGCGACCGGGGCTTCCGCAGGCGCGGCGCGCATGTCTACGAGGCCAACGGCATCCAGTACCGCCTCGTCCGCGCCGAGATCATCCAGACCTCGCGCGCCGACCTCATCGACGAGAACGGCGAACGACTCGATGTCTCCGGCGCACGCGGCGTCAGCTCCACAGATTTCGAACGCCTCTTCAACATCGTCGGCGACGAGAAGTTCAAGGGCGCAGCGTTCTTCACCTTCGAACGGCTACCGGGCCAGAAGTTCATCGAAGATCGCGGGTTCGAGCTCCTCATGGCCTCGGTCACAAGCCGCGAGTTCGTCCGCGAGCTCGTCCTCGTGCAGGACGAGAGCGGCTGGGTCTTCCCGACCTCTGTCACCCGCGGCCACGCCGATGTCCTCCGACGCATCTACAACCACGCCGATTTCAACCTCCGCGACAAGGTCACCCGCCGAGAGCTCGCCGATCGCCTCTTCACCACCGCGCCGCGCCAAAACTGAGCCCGCGCCGACGCAAAACAGGGCGTTTACCCACTCGATATCACATCCGGCGCCCACATGGGCGTCGTTTAACTTGGTAGCATTTCACCCCTGTCACTGCACCGGCCCGGAACCGGGTCAAAGGTGCAGTGTGTAATTTCTGACGGGCGGCGGCCCAACCCGCACGCCGCCCGCGGCAGCGCCGGAGCCGGCCTCGTGCCAGAATCCAACCCGCGTGAACCGAAAAGCGATCGCCTCGGGCGTCGCCGCCACCGATGCGCCGTCATCGGCGACCTGACCGGCGATGTCGCGCACCACATCAACAACCTCGCCACCTCCGTCCTCGGCTCCGCCAGTCTCGTCGAGCGGTCGATCGAACGCGCCGAACCCACGGCAGAGCACATCGACGCCATCAGACAAGCCGCAAGGGCGATCGGTCGGGCGACCGCAGCCCTCCAGCACTTCGCGCTCCACGAGCTCGACGCGCACGCCTCCGTCCGCTTCGACACGCTCGTCGACGAGGTCGCGCAGATGCTCCGCCTGCCCGCCACCGTCCGCCTGATCTCACCTCCCGAGTCGCCGGTTTCCGTGCTTGGCTCCGACGCCGACCTCCGCCACCTCGTCGCCGCCATGCTCCTGATCGCCCGCGAGGCGACCGAGGCGCGGGGCGAGATCCGCATCGGGCTCGCCCAAGAATCCGGCCGCTGCGTCCTCCGCATCACGCCTCGCCCCGAAGCGCCGGGCGGGTCGATGGTCGAGCCGTTGTGGGGTTCAGAGCACTCTTTGGCGGTCATCCGAGACATCGCCCGCGAGCACGCCGCCGAGCTCACCGAGGGCCCGGCGCAAGGCGAGCTCGCCCTCGACATCCCGACCTTTGCCCAGGATCCCAGCCGCACGGGGCCACAGACGCCCGGTCCGGAGACCGGCGGAGGCAGTCTCATACTTCTTCAGATCCAGGACGGGCAGACCCGCTCGCTGCTGGCCACGGCGCTCGCGGGTACCGGTTTCAAGGTCATGCCGTGCTCGACTCACGCCGACGCGGAGCGAACACTGAAAGAGGCGCTCGGCGCGGGGCGCACGCCCGGCGCGATCGTGCTCGAACACGCAAGGACGCTCCCCGGGGCGCTCGAGCGTGCGCTGGCGACGCCGCCCGCTCCGGTCGTGCTGATCACAGACCCCAGGCGTGCCGAGCCGCCCATGGATCGGTCGGCGCTTGCCGCGGTCCTCACAAGGCCCTACAAAATGGCTGACCTCGTAAGCACGCTCGCAGAGGTCATCAACGACCGCAAAGACCCGAATCCTCCGGAGGCGAACGGGTGACCAGACCGATCCGGCTTCTGCTGGCCGACGACCACACGCTCGTGCGCGCGTCGCTCGCCAACTGGCTCAACGGGCACGAAGGCCTCGATGTCATCGGCGAGGCGGGCGACGCCGACAGCGCGGTCAAGCTCGCCCTCCGCCTCAAGCCCGACATGGTCCTCATGGACATCGACATGCCCGGCCTGCTCTGCTTCGACGCGGCACGAACCATCGGCCAACGCTGCCCGGAGACACGCGTCGTCTTCGTCAGCGGCTACACCCACGACCGCTACATCGAGGGCGCCCTCAAGTCCGGTGCCGCGGGCTACATCACAAAGGGCGAGGACCCCGAAGTCATGGCCAACGCCCTCTTCCGCATCGCCTCGGGCGAGACCTGGTACTCCAACGAGATCCAGCAACGCATCGTCATC
The DNA here is from genome assembly GCA_020831775.1 of Phycisphaerales bacterium. GTDB lineage: Bacteria > Planctomycetota > Phycisphaerae > Phycisphaerales > UBA1924 > SLFH01. The sequence continues at coordinate 29,906 of JAFIFZ010000081.1, read as the reverse complement.
GACCGCGAAGGCCCGCGACTTGCCGTCACCAACGGCGATCGCTCACTCCCGCTCACACCCCGCGAGCTGGAGGTCCTCCGCTATGTCGCCCGCGGCATGAGCAAGAAGGAGATCGCCGCAACGATGCACATTAGCGTCAAGACCGTCGACAACCACAGCACCAGCCTCATGACCAAGCTCGACATCCACGACCGCGTCGAGCTCTCCCGTTTCGCAATCCGCAACGGCCTGATCGAGCCCTGACCTCCCCCCGTCCCAAGGCGGCCCCAGCGACAGGCCAGCGCATCGCCCGCGGCGATCGCCTAAAATCCGGACCGGTGCAACGAGATACAAAGCAAAGACAGGCGATACGCAAGGCGTTCACCGACGCCGACCGTCCACTCGGCCCCACCGAGGTCCTCGACCTCGCGGGCGAGCATGTCGACGGCCTCGGCCAGGCGACCGTCTACCGCGCCATCAAGGCCTTCGTCGACGAGGGATGGCTCGTCCCAGTGGAACTCCCGGGCGAACCCGCCCGGTACGAACTCTCCGACAAGGGGCACCACCACCATTTCCGCTGCCGCACCTGCGGCTCGGTCTTCGACCTCGTCGGCTGCGTCAAGGGCCTCGAAAAGCTCCTGCCCAAGGGCTTCAAGCTCGAAGATCACGAGATTCTGCTCTACGGCGTCTGCGACAACTGCGCCTGAAATCGCCGCCGGCGGGCCGCTCAGCCAGGCGCCGGCTCCTTCACCCGTTCGCCAAGCCGCCCGGCGTGCAGCTCGCCCCCGACGATCGTCGCGACCGGGCGCACGCCCACCTCGCGCCCGATGAACGGGCTGTTGGCGCTCTTGCCTGCAAAGTCGTCCGTCGAGATCGTCCACGAGGACTTGGGGTCGATCAGCGTGACATCGGCGGGCCCGCCGACCACAAGCTTGCCCAGCCCCATCCGGTCGAGGTTGCACAGGGCCGCGGGCGCGACGGTCATCATCGAGATCAGTCGGGGCCAGTCGAGGATCCCAGTTTCGACCAGCGCCTGGTGGTAGAGCGCCACCGCCGTCTCCAGCCCGATCATCCCGAACGGCGCGGAGGCGAAGTCGGCGTCCTTTTCGTGCGCCGCGTGCGGCGCGTGGTCGGTCGCCAACACCGTGATCGTCCCGTCGGCCACCCCCGCCCGCACCGCCTCGACATCCGCCATCGAACGCAGCGGCGGGTTCACCTTCGCCATCGTGTCAAAGCCCAGGCACGCCTCGTCGGTCAGCAGCAGGTGGTGGGGGCTCGCCTCGGCCGTCACAGGCAGGCCACGACCCCGCGCCTTGCGCACAAGATCGACCGATCCCGCGGCGCTGATGTGCTGCACATGGTACCGGCAGCCGATCCCCGTATTGAGCCGGATATCCCGCTCGATGATGAGCTCTTCGGCGATCGCGGGCCAACCGCCCAGCCCCAGCGTCGTTGCGATCTCGCCCGCGTTCATCGCGGCCCCGTGCGTCAGCGTCGGCTCCTGGCAGTGCTGCATGAACGCGCGACCCGTGTCGCGCACAAGCCCCAGCACCTGACGCATCACCCCCGCCGAGGCGATCGCGTCGCCGTCGTCGGAAAACGCGACAGCGCCGGCACGCGCGAGCAGCGCGATCTCCGACGGGAGTTGCCCCTCACGCCCGACTGTCGCCGCCGCCACCGGAAACACGCGGCAGCGGGCATCCTGCGCCCGCTCGGCCAGAAACGACAGCACCTCGGGCGAGTCGAGCGTCGGCGAGGTGTTGGGCATGCAGCAGACGGTCGTGAACCCGCCCGCCGCGGCCGCCATCGACCCGCTCAGCACCGTCTCCTTGTGCTCCTGCCCCGGCTCGCGCAGATGGACATGCGGGTCGATCAGCCCCGGGCAGGCGATCAGCCCCTCGGCGTCGACGATGATCGGGTCATCGAACGACGGCGACTCACCGATGTCCGCCACCCGCCCGTCGCGCAGCGCCACATCGGCGACACGGTCGATGCCTGAAGCGGGGTCGATCACACGGGCGTTCTTGATCAGAATCGGTGGCGGCATGGCGGAGGGTAGGAAGTGGGGCGTGGGGTGTGGGGGCGCCCGCCTGCGCCGGGCGAGAGGGTCGAGCAGGGGAGCAGGCGAACCCGCCACAGACGCCCGCAACCATGACGCCGATCCCTCAGCGCAGCGAAGGGTCGGGTCCGATCGCTCACCCGTCCCGACCCGCGCCTTCAATGCCCAAACGACAAACCCAGCGCCCCGCGCCCAACTCCCAGCGCCCCTCCCCATGCCCCGCCTCCCCTTCGATCCCGACAAGATGAAGTCCAAGGCCGCTCCCGCCGAGAAGGCCGAAGACGCCCCGCTCTCGGTCTCCGCCCTGGCCGCGAAGATCGAGGGCGCCCTGCGCACCCTCCCGCCGAAGCTGCGGGTGGTGGGGGAGGTCAGCGGGTTCAGAGACCGGACGCACTGGTACTTCGACCTCAAGGACGCCGGGGCGGTTGTCAACTGCGTGATGTTCGCCTCCGCCGCAAAGCGCGCCGCCTACACGCCCCGCGAGGGCGACGAGGTCGTCGTCTCGGGCCAGGTCGACTTCTACGCCAAGGGCGGGCGGGTCTCGCTGATCGTCGGGTCGATCCAGCCCGTCGGCGCCGGGCGCCTCGACCTCGCCTTCCGCCAGCTCTGCGAGGAGCTCAAGGCAAAGGGCTGGTTCGACGAATCGCGCAAGAAACCCCTGCCCGTCTTTCCGAGAAAGATCGGGATCGTCACCAGCCGCACCGGCGCGGCGCTCCAGGACATCATCGACACCGCCCGCCGACGCTGCCCCGCCGTCGAACTGATGGTGTTTGATGTGCGTGTGCAGGGTGAGGGCTCGGCGCCCGAGGTCGCAAGCGCGATCCGCCTGCTCGGTGAAAAGGGCCCGGCCCTCGGTGTCGAGGCCATCATCGTCACCCGAGGCGGCGGCTCCATGGAAGACCTCTGGGCCTTCAACGAACGCGCTGTCGCCGAGGCGATCGTCCGCTGCCCCCTCCCCGTCGTCGCGGCGATCGGCCACGAGACCGACACCACCATCGCCGAACTCGTCGCCGACCTCCGCTGCGCCACACCCACACAGGCCGCGATGCGCCTGATCCCAGACCGCGAGGCGCTGGGACGCCAGCTCGACAGCCTCGCCCGGCGCATGGGCTCGGGCGTCGCCCGTCATCTCCAGACCGAGCGCCACCGACTCGTCTCCGCCTCGCGTCACCCCGTCCTCAGCGACCCGCGCTCGATCATCGACCTCGCCTCTGAGCGGCTCGACGCGCGGGCCAGGCGCGCCTCGGGCGCCGCGGCGACCCGCCTCGCGATCGCCCGCCGACGCCTCGACGCCCTCGCCCTCCGCTTAGAGCGCCACCGCCCGGGCGTCCGCCACGCGAAGATCGGCGCCCGCCTCGAGCACCTCGCACAGCGCCTGTCGGCCGCGGCGGCACGACGCACCCGCCTCGATCTCCGCCCGATCGAATCCCGCCTGCGCCAGGCGATCCGGGCCGACCTCCGCGACCACCGCGTCAGGCTCGAAGGGCTGGAGCGCGAGCTCGAAGCCGTCGGCCCCGCCTCGGTCCTCCGCCGCGGCTACTCCTTCACCCGCCTCGCCGACGGCGCCGTGGTCCGCTCCGTCGGCCAGGCGACACCGGGCGCACAGCTGCGGACCACCGTCTCCGACGGCGAGTTCACCTCGACCATCTCGGGCGATGGCTCTGTCCCCCCTCCGGCCCGGCGTCCGGACCCCGCGGCGCCCCCGCCCCGCCGACGCAGCGCCAGGCGCAAACGACGCGACGACCCGGACCAGTTGGATCTTTTCGGACGCAACGGCTAGATTCGCAGCGTGCCCAAAGACCCCATGCCAGCCCCGCCCACCCCCCAAGAGCCCGAACGCTTCGAGGACGCCCTCGACGAGATCGAGGCGATCATCGAGAAGATCGAGTCCGGGGAGTACGGGCTGGAGGAATCCATCGCGGCCTACGAAAGGGGCTCGGCCCTGCTCAAGAAGAGCCGCGAGATCCTCGACAAGGCCGAACAACGGGTCACCGAGATCAACGCCTCGCTGCTGAACCGGGCCGATGCGTCCGATCAAGAGGCCGGCAAGGCCCCCAGAACCACGGACGCCGAGGACGCCTGAACAGGGTGGTCCGGCAGGAAGCCGCTCGATGACCCTGGCGATGCAGGACTACCGCCTCTACCAACTCCTCGCGGACGGCACCCTCCTGCTGTTCATGTTCGCTTTCGGCGGGTGCGTCGGATCGCTGATCAATGTGCTGGTCTACCGGATGCCCAGGGGCATGGGCGTGGTCACCCCCGCCTCCCGCTGCCCCGCCTGCGCCACCCGCCTGACCTGGCGCGAGAACATCCCCGTCTTCGGCTGGATCTTCCTCCGCGGCCGCTGCCGCTTCTGCAAGGTGAAGATCTCGCCGGAGTACATGCTCGTCGAGCTCTTCTGCGCCCTGCTGTTTGTGACGCTCTACCTGCTCTACTACACGCTCCCGGCGCAGTACACCATCAGCATCGAGTGGCTCGGCATCGACTGGCAGTCGGTGCATCCGGCGTGGGCGAGCAACGGGTTTGCGCGCACTTGGCCGCTGTTTGTCATGACGCTGATCCTCGTTGGCTCGTTGGTCGCGATGACGCTCGTCGACGCCAAGACCTTCATGATCCCGCTGAAACTCGCCTGGGCGCCCGCGATCGTCGCGATCCTCGCCCACCCGGCGCAGGTTTTCCTCGTCGAGTACCGCCCCGGCGTCTGGCGCTGGGCGCTGGGCTGGTCGTACGCGATCCCCACGCCCGGGCCCCTTGGCTGGGGCTGGGTCGGGCTCTCGATCGGGGCCGTGCTCGGCCTGGGTGTCGGGCTGCTGCTGATCCGGGCCGGCCTGATCCGGCGCAGCTTCGAGGATTACGAGCAGTGGGAGCGCGAGGCGTTCCCCGACACCTCCGAGCCGAAGAACCACGACTGCGTCTTTGGGGCGATCGAGGCAGCGACAACCGAAGACGAGCTCGGCCCGCCACCCGTCGGCGATCGGCGCTACATCGACCTGCCGCGCGTAGGGCTGTTCGCCGGGGTGGTGCTCGTGTGCGCCGTCTTGGGCGGGGTGCTGACGCCCTCGGGCGTGATCCCGGCGATCGGGGTCGGTGTCGGGCTGGTGGTCGGGCCGGTGCTGGCGGCGGTCGTCGGGCGGGCGGTCTTCGGCCCCGCGGGGAAAACAGAAGACGAGCCGTCAGACGCCGAGCAGGCCAAAGGCGTCGGCGAAGACCCAGAGCTCTGGCTGCAGTACCCGCACGCTCGACGAGAGATGATCCGCGAGCTGGCCTTCCTCGCCCCCGCGGCCCTCCTGGGCTTCCTGGGCTGGAAGCTGGCGGTCTGGTACGGGGGGCCATGGAGCTACAACCAGATCACTGCTTCAATGATCCCGGCCAAGGAGGTCCCGCTCTGGCTGCATGTCATCGCCGGGGTCTTCCTGGGCTACCTCGTGGGTGGAGCGGTGGTCTGGGCGGTGCGGATCGCCGGGTCGCTGGCTTTCGGCAAGGAGGCGATGGGGCTGGGCGATGTGCACCTGATGGCGGCGGTGGGGGCCTGCCTGGGGTGGATCCATCCGGTGCTGGCGTTCTTCGCCGCGGCGTTTGTGGCCCTGTACATCGAGGTCCTGGCGCGGGTGATCTGGGGTGGCAGCCGCCGAGCGATGCCCTTCGGCCCGGCCCTGGCGATCGCGACGGTGCTGCTGATCTTCTTCCGGCCGGCGATGGAGACGGTGATCGACGCGTGGCTGTTCGGGGGGCGGGGCGCGTTCCGGATGCCCTGACCCTGACGCGTCGGGCTTCAGAAGCGGGGGGGCGTGGGCCTGCGTACTTTGCGGACGGGGCTGTCGGCTCTGCCGACGGCGGGGTCGTCAGCGCCATACATTCTGCACCACCGAGGCGGCTCGGACCGGGCGATGGATGCTCGGCGCCGCGGTGATGGCATTGCAAGCGTGAATGGAGACGCGTGATGATGAGTTCGTTGCTGCGGGGCGGTTTCGGCCGTGTGGTGCTGCTGGTGGGCATGGCCGCATTTCTTGGGGGTTGCGCCAGCGACCTCCAGAAGCGTTACGACCTGGCGATCGATGAGAACGAAGAGCTCCGCCGGCGGGTGATCTCCAGCGACTCGGCGCGTGATTCGCTCGAGGTCGAAAACAGCAGGCTCCGCGAGGAGAACCAGCGACTCGACCGGACCAACACCGAGCTCTCCTCGGCCCTGCGCGAGATCTCAGGCGAGATGGAGAAAATGGGTCGCGGGGATGTGCTGGCGTCCAACCAGCCCGACCTCGGCCAGATGCCCTCTGGCGTCTCGGTCACCACCAGGGGCACCGATGTCGTGATCGGCGTCGCCGGGGATGTGCTCTTCGCCCCGGGCCAGGCGACGGTCCGCAACGAGGCGCGTTCCACGCTCGACCGTGTCGCCAGCGTTGTCCGACAGCGGTATCCGAACAACACCATCCGTGTTGAGGGGCACACCGATTCCGACCCGATCCGGCGCTCGGGCTGGAAGTCCAACGACCACCTCGGCGCAGAGCGGGCGATCACGGTCCAGCAGTACCTGATCGAGCGCGGCGTGCCGCGTGACCGCATCTACTCCGCCTCCTTCGGCCCGACCCGCCCGCGCGGGACCAAGGCCGAGAGCCGGCGCGTCGAGATCGTCGTGCTCGGCCCCGGCCAGTAAGGCGACACCGCAATCTCCAATCCCCAAACGCCGGGGCGGCTCACCAGCCGCCCCGGTTGTTGTTTTGCGGCTCTGCGCTGCGCGCTGCATCCGGGTGATCCGGAGGTCGAAGCCCTTCGCACACAACCGGCGCAATGAGCCGGCCGGAGCGTGAGACGCGGGGCGAGTGGCCTCGGAGCACGCCGGATTTAAAGTACCCGGTCCGCCGCACTCTGTCGGGCGTCCGGGAAGGAAAGCAAGGAGTCAAGATCATGAGTAGCCGTGTTATCACGGGGGCTGTCGCTGCGCTCGGTACCGTTCTTGCCGCTGGGACTGCATATGCGCAGTGCGGTAGCGAGAGCGTCGCGGGCCAGAGCAATGTGCAGGTGGTCACCGCTTCGCTGGTCGATCATCATCGCGGGGAGGGCAGCGAGCGCCGCGCCGACATCTTGCAGACCGCCCGGGCCGCCGGTTCGTTCGGCACGCTGCTCGCGGCGATCGACGCCGCTGAGTTGAATGAGATTCTCGGCGGCGAGGGCCCGTTCACTGTGTTCGCCCCGACCGATGAGGCGTTCCGCAAGCTGCCGAGCGGCACCGTCGAGTCGCTCTTGCAGCCTGAAAACCGCGACAAGCTCGTCGCCATCCTGACTTACCATGTCGTGCCCGCCCGGGCCAAGGCCGAGACCGTCGTCGGTTCCCCGGCGCACAAGAGCGTCAACGGCCAGCGCATCACGGTCGAGTCGTCCAATGGCCGCGTCCGCGTCGGCAACGACCGCACCCGCGCCACCGTCACCTCGACGGACATCATGGCCTCCAACGGCGTGATCCATGTCATCGACACCGTGATCCTGCCCCAGACGAACAACATCGTTGAGGTCGCGCAGGAGGCCGGTTCGTTCTCGACGCTGCTGGCCGCGGCCGAGGCGGCGGGCCTGGTCAAGGTGCTCGTCGGCGATGGTCCCTACACCGTCTTCGCCCCGACCGACGAGGCGTTCCGCAAGCTGCCTTCCGGCACGGTCGAGTCGCTGCTGCTTGAGGAGAACCGCGACCAGCTCGCGTCGATCCTGAAGTACCATGTCGTCGCCGGACGCGTCTACAGCAACGAGGCGCTCGAGGCCGGCCGGGCCGAGACCGTGCAGGGCGGCGAGATCCGCATCCGCAACCGCTACAACCGCGTCATGGTCAACGACGCCCGCGTCGTGAATGCGGACATCGAGGCGAGCAACGGCGTCATCCATGTGATCGACACCGTCATCCTGCCCGGTAACTAATCCCCAGGACCGCGACCAAAGGCGACGCATCCATCTCCTCTTACGGCCGGGCGCCTCCAGGCGTCCGGTTGTTTTTTTACACGGGGCATCCGACGCACCCGTCCGTTGCGAACTCCCTGATGAGATCCTCTCTATGTTGTGCGTTCTGCAATCAAACAAGTTCTTGGAAACAGTCTCCGGCGTGGTGGGCAACCGCGCTCGGCGCTACGATGGATCCGTGGAAGGCGGGAAGAAAAACAACCCTGGGGCTGAGATTTCAGCCGAAGCACCGGGCATCCTCCAGCGCGTCGCGTCGGGGGATCCGGCGGCTGTCCGCGAGTGCCTTGACCGGTTCGGGGGGCTGGTCTGGTCGCTGGCCCGGCGTCTGACGCCGACCGCCTCTGAGGCCGAGGACGCCGTCCAGGAAATCTTCATCGACGTCTGGAAGAGTTCGGGGCGGTACGACCCCTCGATCGCCTCAGAGACCGCCTTCGTCGCGATGATCGCCCGTCGGCGGCTGATCGACCGTCAGCGTCGCGCCGGGCGACGCCCCAACGAGGAGCAGGTGCCCGAGGGCGCCGCGTCATCCGTCTCCGCCCCCGAGGACCGGGCGTCGATCTCCGACGATGTCGGCCGGGTCTCCGAGGCGTTCGATCAGCTCAGCGACGAGCAGCAGCGGGTGCTCCGCCTGTCGATCCACCAGGGGCTCTCGCACGAGAAGATCTCCAGAGCCACCGGCCTGCCCCTCGGCACCGTCAAAACCCACGCCCGACGCGGGCTCATCAAGCTCCGCGAACTGCTCGCCGCAACGCCCGAGGCGAAGGGGGGGGCGTCATGAGCGAGCAGTACTCCAGCCGCGGGGAAGAGCTCCTCGTCCAGCGGGCGATCTTCGGCCTCAACGCCGACGAAGAGGCGGAGCTTCGCAGCCTGATCGCCGAGGGCGAGGTCGACGACGACGCCTCGCTCGAGCTCGCGGCCGGCGCTGTTGCGGTGCTCTTTGCAGAGGACAAGGGCCCGCTGCCCGAGCACATCCACCGTGCCCTGGCCGATCGTGCCGACCATTTTGTCAGCGCCCGTTCTCGCCGCAAGGCCGGAGGTGATCTGCCTGCGCCGCCGGGCGCGAAGCGACCCGCCCAGGAGCAGAGCGGTTCGATGCCGATCGACCGCCCCCGCCAGAACGAGAACCCCGACATCGTCGCCCGCGTCGGCGGCCCGAGGTCCGGCGGGTCTGCGTGGCTGCCTTGGGCGGTCGCCGCGGCGATCGCGTTGGTCGCCGCGCTCGGCTGGCTGCGTCCGGCCGTCACGCCCGAGCAGCCGCCCTTCGGCGCGACGCTCGCCGAGGCCCGCGAGGCGCTGATCCAGCGCGGCGTCGAGCCGATCGAGTGGACGCCCTGGGCGATGGGGCCCGACGCCCCGCCCGAGCTCGAAGGCGTCGAGGGCGATGTCGTCTGGGACGACCAGACCCAGACCGGCTTTATGCGTTTCGTCGGCCTGCCGCTCAACGACCCGACCGAGCTGCAGTACCAGCTCTGGATCATCGACGCCCGCTACGGCGAGGAGGCGATCAACCAGCGCGTCAGCGGGGGCGTGTTCAACGCCGCGGCCCGGCACGGCAAGCCGGGCGAGATCATCATCCCGATCGATCCGGCCCTTCCCGTCGGCGAGGCGGTTCACTTCGCGGTGACGATCGAGCGGCCCGGCGGCGTCTGGGTCTCGGACATGTCCCGGCGCGTCGTGATCGCTCCGCCTCTGGGCGAGTGAAGACCGGCGGCTCGTTCAATTCAAATCGGTCGACCGGGCCATGGCGAGCAGAGTCAAGGCCGCGATCACTTGCGCCTTGGGTGCTCGTAGGGCAGCAGTTCCGCCGGGAGTTCCTTGAGCCCACGGCGTTTGGCCTTCTGCACCGCGTAGTGCAGCGCGTCGTAGACGCGTTTGCGCACATTCTCGGTGATGCTGATCCCGTGCCGGTCCATCTCCGAGAGGGCGAACGCCCACGCGTAGTACTCCTCGACGCAGCGCGGCTTGTAGGTGTGAAAGCCGATCGCGTGGTGGCCGATCTCGTGCAGGAAGACCGCTGCGGACATCGGGCCCTTGGGCCTGGGCGCTTCGATGAGCCGCGAAACCGTCCCGTCGCGGTAGGAAACCTCCCACGCGCAGCCCGACATGCTGGTGCGCCACTTGCGCACACGGACGCGGTAGCGGGTGAGCATCTCGTCGGTGAGCGACTCGTAACGCTGCGCCATGGTCGCGCCGGGGGCGCGCGGTCTCGGCGCGGCGGGCGCGGGCTTGCGCGCCGCGTCGGGTTTCGTCACGGTCGTGTGTTTGAGGCGGTCGGACACGGGGCGGCGCCTCGGGCGTGGGGCGAATGGGGTGCGAGGGGTGCGATGGGGGGGCGGGCGTCTCAGCGGGGCGTACTCATGAATGTATGGCCCTCGACCAGCCGGCGGCCCCGGGCGAAATCCCCCCACGCCATGGGCTTTTTCCCCGCCGGCTGGACCTCGACCAGACGGATCGTCCCCTTGCCGCAGGCGAGCAGCCCCGCAGAAGCGTCCAGCAGCGTCCCGGGCGACGCGTCCGCCGGGCGGTCCCCCGGCGCGGCCTTGAGCAGCTTCAGCGGCTGGCCGCCGTCGGGGACGCTTACGCCCGGCCTGGGGCTCAGCGCATTGATCCGCCGGCGGCAGGCGTCTGCGCTCTGCGAGAAATCCACCCACGCGTCGTCGCGCGAGACCTTCGGGGCGTGGGTCACCAGCGATTCGTCTTGCGTGACGGGGCGGAGCGTTCCGCTCTGAAAGTCGTCGAGCGTCTGCAGGATCGGCTCGGGCCCGTCGGACGCGAGCAGGTCGTGGAGCTCTCCGGCGGTGACATCCGGCTCGATCGTGCGCCGGGTCGAGGCGAGCACCTCGCCCGCGTCCATCTTCTCGGCGATGGTGATGACGCAGTTGCCCGTTTCGGAATCTCCGGCGAGGATCGCCGCGTTGATCGGCGCCGCGCCGCGCCAGCGGGGCAGGAGCGAGGCGTGCAGGTTGATCATGAACACGCGGGTGTAGAGCGCCCGCGGCAGCTTCTGCCCGTAGGCGATCACAACCCACGCGTCGGCGCCGGTGAGCAGCAGGCGTTCGATCGCCTCGCGCTCGCCGATGCGTTCGGGCTTATAGAGCTCGGCCTCGGGCGCGTGCTGTGCGGCCCACTTCGACACGGGCGTCGGCGTGGTGCGCGTGCCGCGACCGGCGGGGCGGTCGGGCTGGGTGACGACCATGACGAGCTCGTGCTCGCGGCGAAGCGCGTCGAGCGTGGGCAGGGCGAACGGGCTGGAGCCGAGGAAGCCGATCTTCATCGCTCGCGCCCCTCAGCCCGTCTCTTCGAGGCTCTTGACCGCTTTGCGGTTTTTGAGCTCTGCGGAGCGGGTGAAGCGGTCGATGATGAGGATGCCTTCGAGGTGGTCGAACTCGTGCTGCACGCAGCGGGCGAGCAGGCCCCTGGTCTTGAGGGTGAACTCCTTGCCGTCGAGACCGGTCGCGGTGACGGTGATCCTCGGCGGGCGGAGGAGCTCGCCGGCGATCTCCGGCAGGCTGAGGCAGCCCTCCTCCATGGGCTCGGGGGCGCCCTCGGCGTCGCTGAGGCTGGGGTTGATGAAGACCACGGGGCCTCCGGTGGATTCGGCCCGGTCGGCGGCGGGGGGCGACGCCTTCTCGCGCCCGTTCTCGCGGTGGGGGACATCGATGACGAACAGGCGCCACGAGAGCCCGACCTGCGGGGCGGCGAGCCCGATGCCCTCGGCCTCGTACATCAGCTCGAGCATCCGCTCGGCGACGGCTCTGACGCCGGGGGCGGAGGGGTCGACCTTGTGGGTCCTGGCGCGCAGGGCGGGGTGGGGGTAGTCGACGATCGAGAGGGAACCGGGGTCGGCGGCCTCGGAAACTTCGTTGTGGGCGGGATCGGGGCTCATCGGCCGATCGTATGGTCTCCGCGGGCGCGTCCGCCCCCGGGTCGATAAGATCAGCGGCTGGACCGCACCCGAGCGATCCCCTTACGACTTGCCGGAGGGAACGAACCGTTGGCACTATTTGGAAAGAAGAAGAGCGACGCCGCCCCGGAGCCCGAGGCCGAGCAGCAGGAGGCGGCGCCGAAGTTCTCCCCGGAGAAGGCACGCCGGTTCTTCGAGCACGCAAAGACCGTGCACGAAGCGACCAACTACGAGTACGCGATGACCTCGTGGCTCAACGGCATGCGCCTGGACCCCTCGGAGATGAACGCCCTGGAGGGCTTCTGGAAGTCGGCGACCACCTTCATCCAAGAGGGCGGGACCAAGCTCAGCCGCGAGACCAAGCGCAGCTTCGCAGAGCGCAAGGACCCGGTGATGAAGTACCTCGGCGCTCTCTTGGACTGGAGCGTCGAGCAGCTCAACCCGGCCCTTGCCGTCAAGGCGGCCGAGACAGCGAGCAAGCTCCACGGCGTCGACGGGGCGGACATGGCCGAGCCGACCTACTGGATCGCCGAGCGGGCCCTGCCCCTGATCGGGCGTGACAAGAAGCCCCGAAAGGACCTGTGCGTCAAGCTGATGGAGTCCGCGGCGTCGGTGGGGGCGTACGACCTTGCGGTTCGTTCCGGGGACATGGGCGTGCGGATCGACAACGCCGACATCGCCCTGGCCACGCGCGTCAAGAACATGGCGGCGCAGGCGACGATGACATCGGGCGGGTACGACAGGGCGGGCGAGGAGGGCGGGTTCCTCGCCAACATCCGCGACGCCAGCAAGCAGCAGCATCTCTCCGACGAGGACCGCCTCGTCAAGACCGAGGACATCAAGGACCGTCTGATCCTGACCGCCGAGCAGGAGTTCAAGGAACGCCCCGACGACCTGCCGACGATCAGCAAGCTCGTCAAGGCCTTGATCGAGCGGGGCCGCCCCGAGGACGAGGTCCGCGCGTACAAGCTGCTGATGAAGGCGTTCGAGGAATCCGATCAGTTCCGCTTCCGCCAGCAGGCCGGCGACATCCGTCTGCGTCAGGCGAAAAGAAAGCTGGCGGACTACCTCGCGGCCGCTGAGGAGAACCCCGACGACGAGCAGGCCGTCGCCAACGCAAAGAAGGCCCGCCAGAAGTTCCTCGAGATGGAGCTGCAGGAGTACCGCCTTAGAGTCGAGGCGTACCCGACGGATGTGGCGCTGAAGTACCAGCTCGGGCGGCTGGAGTTCGAGCTGGGCAACCACGACGAGGCGATCGCCCTCTTCCAGGAATCCAAGAACGACCCGAAGAACCGCGTGCAGTCGCTGACCCTGCTCGCCCGCTCGTTCCTGGCCAAGAAGTGGCTCGACGAGGCGATCCAGACCTTCCGCGCCGGCATCGAACAGCAAGGCGACAAGCGTTCGGGCCTGGGCATGGAGCTCCGCTACGGGCTGATGGAAGCTCTGGCGATCAAGGCCCGCGAGGAGAAAGACCTCCAAGCCGCGAGCGAGGCGGAGAAGCTCGCCAGCGACATCGCCATCGAGCAGATCGGCTTCCGCGACATCCGCGACCGACGCGAGCAGATCAAGAAGCTGGTGGCGGAGTTGAAGTAGGGGTGGGCGCGGGGAGTCGGGCGCTGGGTGCGGGGTTGCGGAGGCGTTTGTCATTGTCACGGGCGATGCGCCCCAGGTCGCAGCGACGCCGGAAGCCCCCAAGGGGCGCAAGAGCCTTGCAAGCCCCGTAGGGGCACAGGAACCTTGCCACGGGTGAAGACCGCCAAAGGCGGGCTGAACCCGTGGATAATGAGCAAGAAACACGCCGCCCTGAAGGGGCGGAGGAATCGAGCGCCCGCTGATCATCGAAGCGAAACAGACAAACACAATTCCTTCGCCCCTCCGGGGCGATGTGATTCTTTCGATGCTTCCCACGGGTTGTGCTTCGCCTTCGGCTCGCTCCACCCGTGGCTACAACCCATCGCCCCTTCGGGGCGAAGAGATTTCGAGAATCGGTGCGCGGACGCGTGCTGCGCACCATCCCTCCAAGATCGGCCCTCGCCCATGACCAGCGCCGTCGCCGTCATCCCCGCCCGCCTCGGCTCGACGAGGTTCCCGCGCAAGGTGCTCGCCTCGGAGACCGGCTCGCCGATGGTCCGCCATGTGTGGGAGGCCGCGACCGCCGCCGAGCGGATCGGACGCGTCGTGATCGCGACCGACGCCCAGGAAGTGGTCGACGCCGTCGAGGCTTTCGGCGCAGAAGCCGTCATGACCTCGCCCGACCATCCCAACGGCACCAGCCGCATCGCCGAGACCGCCTCGAAGCTCGGCCTCGACAACGACGCGATCGTCGTCAATGTCCAGGGCGACGAACCGGAGATCGAGCCCGGCGCGATCGACGCTCTTGTCGGCGCGATCGCCCAGGGCCAGTGCCCCAGCGCCACCATCGCGGGCCCGTTCGCCGAGGGCGAAGACTTTTCCGACCCCAACAAGGTCAAGGTCGTCCTCAACGGACGGGGCGAGGCCGTGTACTTCTCGCGCTCGGTCATCCCCTTCGCACGCAGCGGCGAGTACCCCGCCGGGCACGAACCCCTCAAGCACGCAGGCCTCTACGCCTACCGGCGCTGGCTGCTGGACGCCTACCTCGACATGGCCCCGACCGCACTGGAATCCATCGAGCAGCTCGAGCAGCTCCGCCTCGTCTACCACGGCGTGCCCATGGCCGTCGCGATCTACCAGACCCGCTCCTCGGGCATCGACACGCCCGAGCAGTACGCCTCGTTCGTGCGGCGTTTCAGGGCGAGGGGGGGCTGAACGCGATGGCCGGCTCTGGCGACCGCCCCGTGCTCACCCTCGGCCACTCGCCCGATGCCGACGACATGGTGATGTGGTGGCCGCTGGTCGGCATGCGCGACCCCGAAGGCCTACCCGTCGACGGGCCCGAGGGAACACCGGTCATCGTCTCGGACCGCTTCAGCTTCCAGACCATCCCCGACGATGTGCAGCGCCTCAACCGGCGCGCGATCGAGCGGGGCGACCTGGACATCACCGCCATCTCCGCCCACGCCTACCCGTACCTCAAGGACCGCTACCGCATCACGCGCAGCGGCGCCTCGATGGGCGAGGGGTACGGGCCCAAGCTCGTCGTGCAGCGCGACAATCCGGCCCAGACGTCCGAGGCGCTGTTCGACAGCCGCACGCCCGTCGTCGCCGTTCCCGGTGTGCACACCACGGCGTACCTCACCCTCCGCCTGCTGCTTGGGCGTGACTTCGAAGTCCGCGAGATGCTTTTTTCGGAGATCCCCGGCGCCGTCGCGGAAGGCGAGGTCGACGCGGGCCTTTTGATCCACGAGGCGCAGATCGCCTTCGAGCAGCTCGGGCTGCGACGGCTCATGGACCTCGGCGAGGCGTGGTCGATCGCCCACAAACTCCCTCTGCCCTTGGGCCTGAATGTCCTCAAGCGCGACCTCGACGACCGCTACGGCAGCGGCAGCGTCGACGAGGTCGCCCAACTCCTCGGCCGCTCCGTCCGCCACGCCCGCGAACACGCCGAGGCCTCGAAGCGGTTCCTGTTGCTGCATGCTGACGCCCGCCCGGAGTGGCGCGACGAAGCCCTCGTCGACCGCTACCTGGCGATGTATGTCAGCGGCCTGACGCTCGACATGGGCGAGCCCGGGCGAAAGGCCCTCGAACTCCTCCTCGGCGAAGGTTTTCGGGCCGGCCTGTCTCCCGACCCCGGCCACATCGACCTCGCCGGCTGAGCCCGTCACTACCCCTTCTCCCCCTCCTCCGGCTCACCTGCTCGCCTGCTCGACTCTCCAACCTCTCGCGAGCCAACGGCTCGCGTAGCTCACCTGCTCTCCTGCTCTCCTTCTCACCCTCTCGCGAGCCTCCGGCTCGCGCGGCTCACCTGTTCACCTGCTCAACTCTCCACCCTCTCGCGAGCCTGCGGCTCGCGTACCCTCGGGCCATGAACATCATCAGGCAAGGCATCGGCGTCGGCATCGAGACCCCTTCGGGCGTCCTGCCCGTCAGTTACATCATCGGCATCGGCCGCAACTACGCAGAGCACGCGACCGAGCAGGGCGCCGACATCCCCGACCGCCCGATGGTCTTCGTCAAGAGCCCCGCCTCACCCTGCCTCGACGGCGACGAGATCGTCGTCCCCAAGGTCTGCCAGAACGAGGAGCAGGTCGACTTCGAAGCCGAACTCGGCGTCGTCATCGGTCGCGACGCCCGCGATGTTTCAGAAGACGAAGCCCTCGGCTTCGTGCTCGGCTACACCTGCACCAACGATGTCTCGGCGAGGTGGTGGCAGAAGAAGGGCAGCGGGGGCCAGTTCTGCCGCGGCAAGTCCTTCGACACCTTCTGCCCCGTCGGCCCGCGCCTCGTGCCAGCCGCCGAGGTCGCAGACCCGCAGAACCTCCGCGTCCGCTGCGTCGTCGGCGGCGAGACGATGCAGGACGGGCACACCGGCCAGATGATCTTCTCGATCGCGACCCTCATCAGCGACCTCAGCCGCGGCGCCACGCTCCCCGCCGGCACGCTGATCCTGACGGGCACCCCCAGCGGCGTCGGCATGGCCCGCACCCCGCCCCGCTTCCTCAAAGACGGCGAAACCGTCGAGGTCGAGATCGAGGGCCTCGGCACGCTGCGGAACAAGGTGCGATTCGAGAAGTAAACAATCATCGGATGCCGTTCCCTGGACGCCGATCCCTGAGCGAAGCGAAGGGTCGGGTGGATCGGATGGGCGCGGGGAACAGGGCGCTGGGCGCAGGGTTCAGAGCAGGCAGGGCCGGACCAGAGAGCACCGGGACGCGTGAATCGGTACGCTTCGTGCCGGCCGCCGGGAAGCAGAGCGGCGAGGAGTCAGGCCATGGGAAAAACACCGGAAGACATCGACAAGTCGTTCGATCACATGATCGACAACCTCGATTGCGATCCGGAGCAGACCGACATGCTCTGGATGTTCAGTTTTCGTCTCGACGAGGATCCCGAGAAGCTGGAGAAGTTCGGCGGGAGCCTTGTAGAGCGATTCGCCGGCGAGGCGGAGTTCGAGCACGAGATGGTGCTTGCGCAGAACGGAGACGACGGCTCCGAGTGGTTGTCGCTGGTGCTCACGGTCCAAACGAAGATGAGCCGGGACACGGTCAAGCGATGGATTCAAAGGTTTGAGTCCCTTGCGCAGGAGCACGGCATCGAGTTCGAGGGCCAGTCCTGCTGCGACGCGATCGATTGGGAAGAGTTCGAAAAGCCCATGAACGCACAAGACGCCGCGTGGAGGCTGCGTCACTTCACAGACTGCGGGCTCCCCCAGGGCGCCCCCCTCCTCTGGATCCTCGCGTTCACCGCGACGGACCCCGCCGTCGCCGAGTCGTTCGAGTGCGTGCTGCGGGAGGCCGGCTTCGACCAGATCGAGCGTGCAGAGAACGAGGAAGACGCCGAGGACCGCGAGTACTACATCGACGCCGTGCTCCTCCGATCCAACACCGAGGCGGGCCTGGCCGAGCAGCACGCCGCGGCTGAAAAGCTCGCTTCGGCCCACGGCGTTCGCTTCGAGGGCTTCCAGTTCGCAGACCCCGAACCGGAAGCGCCAGAGAGCTGACCCGGGCGATCCCGCCCTCAGCACCCGACTACTTGCACCTTTTCAGCGCGGATCGCCTGCCGCCGTGCGCAAAGTTTCATTGTTTCGTCCCTCTTCGCCGACGCACCGATCGACTCGGCGCGAGGCTTCCGGTGCGCCGTGCGCGTTCGGCGTCGATGAAAGGGGGACGATCATGGGTGATGCAGGCGTGGGTGCGGATATGTTCCGGTTGATGCGGGCCGTCAGGAACGCGTCGGGGCTGTCAGCGTCGTGCAAAGCGGTGCTGTTTGTGCTGGCGACTTACGCAGATCGGGAGCGGCTGGAGTCCTACCCGTCGGCGGCGACGATCGCCAAAGGCGCGGGTGTTTCCGAACGGACGGCCAGACGCCTGCTCGGCGAACTCGACGCCCGCGGGCTGGCTGTGGCGGTCGGCAGCACCCGGCGCGCGACGCTCGTGCGCCGTCTGCGGCTGGAGGCGATCGAAGCCCTCGCCTGTCGCACGGCCACCAAGGCCCCGGACACATCGCCCGCCCGGTCGGCGGCGCTCCCTGGCGTCACGACCGCCAGGGGAACTTCGGCGGGGCCGCCGCCCTGTCGTTCGGGCGCGCAGGCCATGACATCGGGCGCAGATGACCCTGTCACGGCGACACCCGAACCATCCAACCATGAACTTCCAGAGAGAACAACGCAACGAGACGACGAGCCGCCGTCGGTCCGTTTCGCCCGGTGGAGGCGTGAGCGACAAGGGGCTGATGGTGGGATGGTTCAACAGCCGGGCTCCGGCTCGCAGCGGAAGAAGCTGGCCCTCGACGAGGCCGAGGACTCGCTGAGCGATTCGCCGGGGGCGAGGCTCGCCTTGCTGAACAGGCTGGGTGTGCTGGGCGTCAACGCGGAGAGAATCGCCGCCTGCCAGAGCCTGACCTCCGGCAAGATCCTGCGGATCGCCAGGGATGTCAGGGCCGACAGGACCGTTCGCAACACCGGGGCGGTGATGACGGCTCGACTCGCTGCCGCGGCGGGTGTCGACCTGAACAAGCGCCGACCGCTCAGCGACGAAGAGAAAGTGGCGGTCGCCCGCATCGAGCAGCTCAGGCGCTGCCGGACCAAACCGCCCGAGCCCGACACGGTCGCCGAAGCCATCGACGCGTTCACCGCCGACCCTCAACGCCCGACCGCGTTCTCGTGATGGCGGATCACCGGCTTGGCGTTCGCCGTCAGTTCAACCGCGACCACATCGATCCGCAGCGGGCGGTCGGTCCAGGCGTTGGCTCGTTTGAGGCGTTCGCCCAGTCGGAGGAGTTTGTCGGCCTTGGCGCGCGTGATCGCCGCTTCCGGCGGCGGCGATCCGCCTTCCTCGCCCGCAGCGACCCGGCGCGTCTTGACCTCCACCAGCACGATCGTCCGCCTGTCGGGCGCTTCGCAGAGCAGGTCGACCTCGCCCCCGTGCAGCATCGCGTTGCGGCGAAGCACTCGGTAGCCGAGTTTCTTGAGGTGTTTTTCGGCGAGGCGTTCGCCGCGGCTGCCGGTCGCGTGGTGCTCGCCCGCCCGCTCCCACACCCCCCGGCGCAGGCCGAGCGCCCCGGCGACGCGCCCGACCAGGCGCATCACCTCGCGCCGTTCCGGCCCTGCTCGGGCGGGAGGTAGCGTTGGATGGCGATCTCCAGCAGACGCCGGTGCATGACCTCCATCTCGGTGAAGCTCGCGCGTTGGACGAGACGATCGATCAGCTCCTCCTGCGACTCGAGCAGCATGGTGTTCTCGAGCTGCGACCGCAACTCACGCTGCGCATCGATCAGCGGGACCGACCTGCGGTCGACCCGTTCGAGCAGGATCCAGAAGACAAACGGGTCGGCCTTGATCGGTCCGGCCCACTCGCCCTCGGCCAGCTCGCGCACCGCCTCGTTGACGGTCTCGCTGCTGAAGAACGAAGACTCCTCCAGCGTCCCACGCATCGTGAAGGCGATCCGGCCGGGCTCGTCGGAAACGAACCCGTTGTCGGGCATCGCCGCGACCTCGACGAACGGCAGCCCTTCGTCCAACGCGTTCTGGATCCGCTCGACCGACTCGGGACGGCGCTGGCTCACGCGAATCATCCGGAAGACAACGCTCGCCTCAGGGTTGTACCGCTCGAACTGCCGCTCGTACGCCTCCTCGATCCGTCGCCACGGCACGCTCGCGCGCCTGCGCAGCGGCTCGAAGATGAGTTCCTGGATCACCATCATCGTGCCGGTCCGTTCGAGGTACTCCTCGTAGGTGCGGTCGGGGTCCTCGACGCGACGCCGGGCCGCGCTGCCCACGCCGCCCGCCCGCCTCGTCTCGCCCTCGCGCACCAGATCGAGGAACCCGCGCACGCCGAAGCGCCGTTGCTCGCTCGGCAGCTTCGAGATCGCTTCGGCCCGCAAGAGTTCTTCGTTGCGCAGCTCTACCAGCGCCGTCGCCAGCGTGTCTGAGGTGCGGCGGACCCACTCCTCACGGGTCATCTCCCCCAGGCGCACCTGGCGGGCCGTCGCACGCAGCGCCGCGTCCGGACTGCGGAAGACCGCCGAGGCGTAGATCGCCTTGCCGTTGATGTCGCCGACCTTCGCGTCGACGGTCGTCATCGGGAGCATCGCCGGGGCGGGCTCGGCCCGTTCTTGAGTCTCGGTTTCCTGTTCGGTGGCGACACGCACCTGCGACGGGTCGAGGCCCCCCGACGCCTCGCGGGGGGAGATCCTCGGCGCGTCGCGGAGCCGCTCGTCGCTGACCGCCACGCTGTCGATCGGGCGCGAGACAGAGAGTGTCCGCGGGCGCTCCTCCGAGCTCGCCGCGGCGGGCCTGGATGTCCGGGCGTTCGTCGGCGCGGCTGACCCCGGCTCGGCGAACGCCGAGGCCTCCACAGGCGTCGCCTTGCGGGAGAACTCGACCCCGGAAAACCCGGCGGTTCGGCAGCCCCCGGCCAAGAGCGCCAACGCCATCGCTCCGGGCACGCACAGCCTCGCTCGATGCTTCATGTTCGGAGTCTACACCGGCGATCGGGACACCAGCCGCCCCCGACCCCTAGAGTGCCCCGAGAATCGACAGGGACCCGACGAAGACCGGCCGCGCGGGGCGGAAACCGACATCCCGCGGCGACGGAAAGGAAGCAGCCGACCATGGCCGACCAGCAGCAGCCCGAGCAGCCCAAAATCATCATCGACTCGGACTGGAAGGCCCAGGCCCAGGCCGAAAAAGAACGCCTCAAGCAGGCCGAGCAGCAGAAGCAGCCCGGCACAGGCGAGGGCGAGGAAGACCCCAACCGCCCGATCGACTTCGACGACATCGTCCGCATGCTCGCCTCGCAGGCCCTGATGTACCTCGGCGCGATCCCCGACCCCGAGTCCGGTCGGGCCATCCTCGCCCCAGAGATGGCCAAGGCCCACATCGACATGCTCGGCGTCCTGGAGGCCAAGACCAAGGGCAACCTCTCAGAGCGCGAGGATCAGACCCTCCGCTCGATCCTCAACGAGCTCCGGATGCAGTTCGCCGAAATCAGCAAGGCCATCGAGAAGGCGATCGCCGAGGGCAAGATCAAGCCCTCCGACATCGCCGGCCCTCGAGGCCCCGGCCCGATGCCAGGCGGCGCCGCCCCCGGCGGTCCATCGCCGATGGGCGGCTGACCCCCGCGGCAGGCCCCGAAACACCGTAAAATTCTTGTCTGGCAGCAATCATGCCGATGTCATCGGACACGGGTTGCTACAGTGTCAACCCGCTGGGCCGAAGGCGTCGCGGCGCCTGTCCGGCCCGGAGCTACGGAGGTATGCGCGTGTCGGAAGCAAAGAGCAGCGACCAGGGCTCGGGCCAGAATTTCTTCGCCAAGCACCACTTCCTCTTCCGCCGCCTGCACTCGCTGACGGGCATCGTCCCGATCGGCGTCTTCCTGATCGCCCACCTGACAACCAACTCGTCGATCCTGTGGGGCAAGTTCGCCGGGCACGCCCCCGAGGGCTCCTCGGTCCTCCAGGGCGGGGCGCACTACTTCCAGGAAGAGGTGCACTGGATCCACAACGGCATCCCGCACCTGCTGCTGATCGAGATCACCCTCTGGGTCTCGATCGCCTTCCACGCCGGGCTCGGGTTCATCTACGCCAAGACCGGGCGGAGCAACACCAACCGCTACGCCTATCAGGACAACTGGCGCTACACCCTCCAGCGTTGGTCGGGCTACATCGGGATCATCTTCATCTTTTATCACGTCGCCACGCTGCGCTGGGGCTGGACCTTCCTGATCCCCGGCGGGACGAAATGGGACCACAACTTCGCCTCCTCGACGCTCGCGGCGGCGCTGCAGGGCAGCTACGACGGGTTCACGATGGGCGGCCTGCTCGTCTCGGCCCTGTACTTCATCGGCGTGACGCTGCTGGTCTTCCACTTTGCCAACGGGCTGTGGACCGCCGCGATCAGCTGGGGCATCACCGTCTCTGAGCAGGCGCAGAAGCGGTGGGGCGCCGTCTGCCTGGCGCTCGGCGCGGGGCTGATGGTCGCGGGGTGGAGCTCGATCGTCGGCTTCCTGCTGCTCGATCCGGCCGAGGCCGAAGAAGTCGAGCGGATGCTCCTGAAAGAGCGGCCCGCCGAAGCCGCGGTGATCGTTCCCGAGCAGCCCGCACGCATCGAGACCGCCGGATCTGTCGAACAGCCCTGATGATGAACTGTCCGGAGATTCGCCCTCTCCGAAGGAGCCAAACCCGATGAGCGCAGAGAACAGGGTGATCGTGGTGGGCGGCGGGCTGGCGGGTCTGGCCGCCGCGGTCCGTGTCGCAGAGGCCGGCATCCCCGTCGACCTCTTCAGCCTCGTGCCCGTCAAGCGGTCGCACTCGGTCTGCGCCCAGGGCGGCATCAACGCCTGCAACGAGGTCGCACGCCAGCAGGGCTACAGCGAGTACCAGCACTTCGACGAGACGATCTACGGCGGCGACTACCTCGCCGACCAGCACCCCGTCCTCGAGATGGCCAACTGGGCCCCAAAGGTCATCGACCTGCTCGACAGGATGGGCGTCCCCTTCAACCGCACCAGCGAAGGCAACAGAGACCTCCGCCTCTTCGGCGGCAGCCTCTTCAAGCGCACGCACTTCGCCGGCGCGACCACCGGCCAGCAGCTCCTCTACGCCCTCGACGAGCAAACGAGGCGCTACGAGGCGGAGGGCTTGGTCAGGAAGTACGAGTTCTGGGAGTTCCTCTGGCCCGTCACCGAGGGCGAGGGCGAGGACCGGCGCTGCGTCGGCATCGTCGCCCAGGACATGCGCACGATGCAGATCCGTCCCTTTAGGGCCGACGCGGTCGTCATGGCCACAGGCGGGTGCGGGCTGGTCTTCGGCAAGAGCACCAACTCGATCATCTGCAACGGCGGCGCCGCCGCTCGCTGCTACAAGGCCGCCGCGTGGTACGCCAACCCCGAGATGATCCAGGTCCACCCGACCGCGATCCCGGGCGCCGACAAGTGCCGCCTGATGAGCGAGTCGGCCCGGGGCGAGGGCGGACGCGTCTGGGTGCCCCGCAAGAAGGGCGACCGGCGCAAGCCCAACGAGATCCCCGAGGGCGAGCGCTGGTACTTCCTCGAAGAGAAGTACCCCGGCTACGGCAACCTCGTCCCGCGCGACATCGCCACACGCGAGATCTTCGATGTCTGCGTCAACCAGCACATGGGCGTCAACGGCGAGAACCAGGTCTACCTCGACCTGACGCACAAAGACCCCGACTACCTCACCCGCACGCTCGGCGGGATCATGGAGATCTACGAGAAGTTCGTCGGTGACGACCCGCGCAAGGTCCCGATGAAGATTTTCCCGGCCGTGCATTACAGCATGGGCGGCCTCTGGACCACCTTCACCCCCGGCTCTTATACGCCCGAGACCCCCGTCGGCGAGCACAAGCCGGGCATGGTCCCGCCCGTAGACGCCCAGCCCGGGCACGGGCTCGCCATCGGCGCCCCCAACAACTCGATGACCAACATCGACGGGCTGTACGCCTTCGGCGAGGTCAACTTCGCCTTCCATGGCGCCACACGCCTGGGCGCGAACGCCTTGCTCTCTTGCATCTTCGACGGGCTGTTCTGCGGCGTCTCGGTCGTCAACTTCGTCAAGGGCGACCGCGTCAAGGAAGCCCCGGCCGAGTCGCTCCCCTCGCAGGTCTTCGACCGCTTCGTCGAGCAGGAAGAGGGCAAGGTCAAGAAGCTGCTCGGCTCGGTGCAGGAGGGCGGCGAGATCGCCCCCGAGTTCAACGGCTACACCATCGCCAACGAGCTCGGCGTCGAGATGAACGCCGCCTGCACCGTCGTGAAGACCGAGGGCCGCCTCAAGCAGTGCATCGAGAAGGTGCGAGAACTGCGAGAGCGATACTCGAAGGTCGTGATGTCCGACTCGGCCGCGTGGAGCAACCAGAGCCTCAGCTTTGTGCGCGCCACCGGCGACATGCTGGTCATCGCCGAACTGATCGCCAAGGCGAGCCTGGAGCGGGAGGAGAGCCGAGGCTCGCACTACCGCCTCGACTTCCCCGAGCGCGACGACGATCGGTTCCTCAAGACGCTGGTGGGCGAGTACGACCCAGCTTCCGACGAGCACAAGATCTCGTTCCGCGAGATCGACACCAGCCTCGTCAAGCCCCGCCCCCGCACCTACGGACGCGTGGACGCCAAGCCGCAGGACAAGAAGAAGGAAGCCGTCGCCCAGAGTTGACGGAGCAACACCATGGTCGCAGACAACAAACCGCTTGGACCAGACAGCAAGACCGAAGCCCCGATGCTCGAAGGCGACGGGCAGCCCCGGAAGGTCCGCTTCCGCATCAAACGCTGCGAGGGGCCGGGCAAGCCCGTCTACTGGCAGACATTCCTGGTCCAGACCGAGCCGGGCGCCAATGTGATCTCCTGCCTCCAGAAGATCGCCGAGCACCCCGTCACCGTCGAGGGCGAGCGCACCACGCCGGTCACATGGGACTCGGGATGCCTCGAAGAGGTCTGCGGCGCCTGCACCATGGTCATCAACGGTCGAGTGCGCCAGTCCTGCTCGGCACTCATCGACCGCATCGCCCCTGACGAGGGCGACGAGGTCGTCCTCGAACCGATGCAGAAGTTCCCCGTCGTCAGAGACCTCTGGGTCGACCGCCAGCGCATGTTCGAGGCGCTCAAGAAGATCGACGCATGGGTCCCCATCGACGGCACCTACTCTCTCGGCGCAGGGCCCAAGGAAAGCCCGGAGACCCAGGCCACCCGCTATGTCCTCTCCACCTGCATGAGCTGCGGCTGCTGCCTGGACGCCTGCCCCCAGTACCTCAAGGAAGAAGACCCCGCCAAGTGGGACGCCTCCTTCATCGGCGCCGCCGCCCTCAGTCAGGCACGCCTCTTCAATCTCCACGAGACCGGCAAGCAGGGACGCAAGGACCGCCTCGAAGCCCTCATGGGCCCCGGCGGCGTGAGCGAGTGCGGCAACGCCCAGAACTGCGTCAAGGTCTGCCCAAAGCACATCCCTCTGACCGAGTCCATTGCCGCAATCGGCCGGGCCGTGACGATCCACTCGATCGCACGCTGGTTCACCGGCAAGTAATCCCACAAGGGATCTCCGCGACCCTTCCTCACCCCGCCCGACAGCGGGGTTGTTTTTTCGGACTGTTGAACGGGATCAGTTGTGCCGGAGGGGCAGGCCTCGCAGGCCCGGATCCGGGCGGGAGGCGTCGGGCGAGCCGCGTGCGATGAACCGGCTCGCCGCAGAGGCCGATCTTCCCGCCCATGCAGCCAAACATCGCAAGAGACGCAAGCACACCGGGGTCATTCTCGCCGCTCCAGGCGAGGGGGTACTCGGCCGTCGCCCTCCTCAGCGCCTGCGGGCTCGTCGCGACGGCCTACTGGCTCGGGGCGTCGTGGCTGGCCGACCCCGTGCTGGGGATCCCCACGGGGGTCTGGGCGACGGTGGTCCTCTTCGGGGTGATCCGCTGGGGCGACTCGCTGGTGCTCGACGGGGCGGTCCGCCGGGCCCTTGGGCTCGCCCAGAACGGACGCAACACCGGGGCGGGCCTGATCGGCCGGTGGTTCAGCCGCTGCCGCGAGTCGGTCGGCAAGGGATGCCAGGCCTGGGCGGGCGCACGGAGGAAAGCCTGCCGCAGCCTGGCCGATCGGCTCGACCCCGATCGTGCGGTCGAGGACGAGATCGTCTGGCGTCCGGGCCCCGACGACGAGGCCCCCGCGTTCCAGAACGAGCCCCAGCGAGCCGCCCGGAGGGAGGGCGTCCGTGTCCGCATCGGGGTCGCGTGCAGCGGGGTGGTCGCCTCGGGCGTGATCCGCGGCGGCAGGGCCTGCCCGGGCGTCGGCTGGCTGCGGCTGGAGCCGGGCGCGGGCACGCCCCAGAACGCCCGGCGGATGGGCTTCGACGCGATTGTCCACGACGCCTCGGAGCGCGGCATCGTCGTCAACACCCACAGCGCAGAAGAGGTCGCCTCCCGCCCGGCCGACTGGGCCCGACCCGACGCCGCCGCCACCTACGCCTCGGTCTTCCCGACTCGCTATGACCCCCAGCAGGTCACCCTCGGGCACCCTCGCTTCGAGGATCCTTACGAGCACGAGCTCGCCTCGGCCCTCGCCTCTGCCGCGGCGGGCGCTGTCAAGGCCGGCGACACCAACGCCGACGCCTCCTCGCTCTTTCTGAACCTCCGCGATGTGCTTGTCCGTGGCGTGCTCCGCCAGGACAGCCCGGCGATGCTGGTGCCCGCCGCGAGAGCGGTCTCGGGCTGGTTCGTCTGCTGCGAGCGCAACGCTTCGGTGGAGGAACGGCTCGAAGGCGTCGAGGCCGCGGCTCGGGTGCTCGGCGACGACCCTGTTGTGTTGATGCGTCTTGCGGCGGCGCGCTTCGCCGCCTCGCGCGACGAGGAGGGGCACCAGGCGCTGCACGAGGCCTTCCGCCTGCTGATGCAGCGCGAGGACCGGGTCCGCGCCGACCAGTACCGCTTCATCCAGTCGGAGATCGAGCACGCCGACGAGCACGACCCGATGGTGGTGGGGCGGCTGGCGGCGGGGATGGCGCTGATCGCCGCGTCATCCGAGCCCGGCTCGCTGCACCACATGCGGGGCGACATCGCCGACGACCTCGAACACGCCGAGTGGCTCGTCGGGCGCGACCAGGACAAGGCGCTCATCCTCGAAGCGTTGCGTCGAGTGTCGATGGCGGCGTCGGTCGCCAAGGCGACGCCGGCGGCGGCCTGAGCCCTCCGTCGTGCGGCTCTAGGCTTTGACATCCAGGGTCGGACGCTGGTCATCATCACCGGCGGCCGGCTCTGTTTCTTTCTGCTCGGGCTTGCGCGGGCGGGCCTTGGAGCGCCGGTCCTCCCGCGCGTCCTCGTGCGTCGCGTCCGCCAGCGGCTGGACGCGGTCGGGCGCTTCGATCGCCTCGACCTCGACGCGGTCGTCCTCGCGCTTGCTGATGCGCGAGTCGCGGTCTTCCTTGATGCGGTTGTGCCGAGCCTGGATGTGGCTCTGGCCCTGCGTGCCCGCAACGGATTGGGCGGCGTGTGTGCCGAAGATTCCCATGTTCAAACAATCGGCGTCGGCGTTGCGGAAGCTTGAGCAATCCGCCGGCGAAACACCCCTCGAAGAGGGTGGGCGATAGCGGGAAGGGTGACGAGTGCCTGTCGGCGGGGGTTCTCGGGCGTGTCAGACGCCGACGATGTTCACGCCGCAGTCGACATAGATGTTCTCGCCCGTGACGCCGTTGGCGAGGTCGGAGACGAGGAAGGCGGCGACGCCCCCGACATCCCCGCCCTCGACATTTCGCCGCAGGGGCGCGCGTTCGAGGTTGTGCTTGCTGATCTCCTCGGCGCCGCCCACGGCCGACGAGGCGAGCGTGCGCAGGTACCCGCCCGAGATCGTGTTCACGCGGATGTTGTGCTGGCCGAGCTCGGAAGCGAGGTAGCGGCTGGTAGTCTCCAGCGCCGCTTTGGCGACGCCCATGATGTTGTAGCCGGGGACCACCTTCTCAGCGCCGTAGTAGGTCATCGCCAGCACGCTGCCCCCGCCGGCGTTCTTCATCATGTCCTTGGCGCGGCTGGCCATCGCGGCGAGCGTGTACGCGGAGATGTCGATCGCGTCGAGGTAGGCCTTCCTCGGGGTCTTGTGGAAATTGCCGATCTGCAGCCACTCGCGGTCGGCGAAGGCGATCGAGTGGATGAGGAAGTGCATCTTCTGCCCGTGCGCCTCGGCGTAGGCGGAGAAAGCCTTGTCCATGTCCTCGTCGCTGGAGGCGTCCAGGGGGTGCAGCCAAGGGTCGGTGACGCCCAGGGCCTCGACGGCGCGCCGCGTGCGCCGCTCGTTCTTCTCGCCGGGGAGGTGGGTGAAGGCGCAGGTCCCGCCCTGGGCGATGATCGACTGCGCGATGTACCAGGCGTAGGAACGCTCGTTGGCGATCCCGACGATCAGACCGGTCTTGCCGTCCAGCAGGCCCATGGGAAGCTCCCTCCGTCGGTCCGGGTGTGTGGGGTGCGGTGTTGCAGGTGGGGATGGTAGTCGCGGCCGCTACGATCGGTGCGATGAACGACCGACAGCCCCAGACCGACGAGCCGCACCCGGAGAACCCGCTCCCGACCGAGTTCCAGGCCCTCTGCCGGGAGGGCGGCGCGGGCGAGCGGCTCAAGACCCTGATCGAGATGGCCCGAGACGAGGACCTGGGCGGGGACACCGAGGGGGGCGACGCGACCAGCGCCGCCCTGCCCGACCCCGACCGACGCGTCACCGCCGATGTCGTCCACCGCACCGGCGGGCCGATCGCCGGGCTGCCGTTGGGCCCGATGATCTGCGAGGTGTTCGGAGGCGAGGTCGAGTTTTCCAGCGACACGCACGACGGCGTCATCGCCGGGCGGGGGGCGACTATCGCCCGGCTCGAAGGCCCGATCGCCGGCGTGCTGACCGTCGAACGCACGCTGCTGAACTTCCTCGGCCGGCTCTGCGGCGTCGCCGAGCGCACGCGGGCGTTCGTCGAGCGCGTCGACCTCGGCGGGCGGGCGTTCATCTTCGATACGCGCAAGACCACGCCGGGGTGGAGGGGGCTTGAGAAGTACGCCGTGCGCTGCGGCGGCGGGCGTTCGCATCGCCTCGGCCTGCATGACGCGCTGCTGATCAAAGACAACCACATCGCGGGCGTCGGTCTGGAAGAGCTCGGCGAGGTTGTGCGCACGATGGCGGAAAAGGCCCGCGAGGTGCGGGGCAACTCGTTGAAGTTTGTCATGGTCGAGGTCGACACGCTCGATCAGTTGCAGGCGGTCCTGAAGGGCGCGTCGAAGGCGATCGATCTGGTGCTGCTGGACAACATGCCGCCGGAGATGCTGAGGCAAGCGGTCGAGCTGCGCGACAAGCTCGGCGCGGGCGTGGAGCTTGAGGCGTCGGGGGGCGTGACGCTCGAGAGCGTGAGCGAGATCTCCAGGACGGGCGTCGAGCGGATCAGCGTCGGCTCGCTGACGCACGGGGCGTTCTGGTCGGACATCGGGCTGGACATCCGCGACGGCAGCGGCCTGCCCTGGGACGAGCGGGACTGAACGACGTGGCGGCGCCCGCAGAGATCGAGCGAGCCCTCGCCGGCGTCGCGCCCGCCGGGATGATCGTCGAGGCGCATGCGGAGATCGGTTCGACCCAGGACCGGGCGTTTGAGCTTGCTCTGGTGATCGCCGAGCATTCCGATCGCAACGGCCCTGCCGTGAGCGTCGCGGCGCTCAAGCAGGAGGCCGGTCGCGGCACGCGGGGCAAGGCGTGGTTCAGCGTCTCGCACGCTTTGGCGATGAGCGTCGCGTTCATCGATGACGACGCGAAGGGGAGCATGGTCGGGGCCGTGGCGCGCGCCTCGGTCGCGGCGGGCGTGTCGGTCCACGAGGCCGCGGCGAGGTTCGCACGCGAGGAACGGCTGAAACTCCGCTGGCCCAACGACCTGCTGGGCGACGGGCGGAAGCTCGCGGGTGTGCTGATCGAGCGACGAGGGCGGGTCACTGTCGCGGGCATCGGCGTCAATCTCGATCACGACGGGGCGTGGCCCGACGATGTCGCTCCGAGGGCGACAACGCTCGCCTCCTGCGGCGGTAAGGCCGACGCCGCGGCGTTCTCACCGGTCTTGCTCGAAGCCCTGGTGCGCCGCTGGGCCGAGCCTCGCGAGGCGTTGACGCACGCATGGTCAGAGCGCGAACGCTCCGCGGGGGAACTGGGAGCGTTCGTCGTCGAGAACGCCAGATACGAAGGACGGATCGTCTCGATCGACCCGTTCGACTGCATCCTGCTCGAACGCGACGACGGGTCGAGGGTCAGGCTGCCGACGGCGCGGACGGTGCGGGGATAAACACTGTCGCTGGGGCAGGACGCCGATCTCTGAGCGAAGCGAAGAGTCGGGTTGATTCAGTCGCTGACATCGAGGTTGCAGCCCAGCGGATCGTCGGCATGACGCTCGTGTCGGTCTGTGCTTATTCTGCGCGCGCGGCAAAGACCCGAGGGTTGGGGT
>JAFIFZ010000078.1 GCA_020831775.1 Phycisphaerales bacterium | reverse complement strand
CCGGCCCAGGCCGAATCGATCTGCGACGGCGCCGACGACCGGGTCCTTTCCTACGACCAGCGCGTGGCGCGCATGTCGACCGGCTGCACCGCTTGGCTGATCAACCACGGCAACAGCGCCAACCGGTTCCTGACCGCCGGCCACTGCATCACGACCGGCAACACGACGGCGATCATGCACTTCAATGTGCCGCTGTCGACCTCGGGCGGCGGCTTCCGCGCCCCCGCGCCGGAGTACCAGTACCCGATCCAGGCCGGCTCGATCCAGTCGATCAACAGCGGGCTGGGCAACGACATGGCGTTGTTCCAGACCAATGTGAACTCGAACACGGGCCTGGCCCCTCGCGACGCCCAGGGCGGCGCGTTCAACCTCGCCAACCCGCCCGCCTCGGCGAACAACCAGCCCGTCCGCGTGACCGGCCACGGGCTGCGCGACCCGAACAACCCGCAGATCCCGCCGGAGTGGAGCACGGCGCAGAAGACGCACACCGGCCCGCTCACCGATCGGTCGAGCACGACGCTGCGTTACCGCCCCGACACGACCGGCGGCAACTCCGGCTCGCCCGTCATCCTCGAGTCGACCGGCAACGCGATCGGCATCCACTCCCACGGCGGCTGCACGAACACGGGCGGCGCCAACGGCGGCACCGCACGCGACCACCCCTCGCTGGTCAACATGCTCAATAGCCCGCTCGGCACCAACATCGAGCAGAACCCCCTCGGCACCTCCTCGACGCTCTTCGCCAGCAACAACGGCGGTTCGGCCGGCGGCGCGGTCTACTTCGATGTCGAGATCGCCGGCGTGCCGCTGCATGTGCGGGGCCTCGAGCTGAACATCGGCTCTAGCCAGTCCACGGAGTTTGATGTCAGCGTGTACATCACGACGGGCACCGCCGTAGGCAACGAGACGAACGCCTCGGCGTGGACGCTCGTCGGCGAGGGCTGGGCCCTTGGCCAGGGCACCGACAATCGCACACGCGTCATCCTGAGTGACTCGTTCACACTGAACGCGAACACCTCCTACGGCATCGCCATCGTCGCCGACGGCGCTTCGCACCGCTACACCAACGGCGACGCCACGAACGAGGTCTACACCAGCTCCCAGATGACGATCACGGGCGGCGGCGCGACCAATGTCCCCTTCTCCGGCTCGGTCTTCTCCCCGCGGGTCTTCAACGGCTCGCTGATCTACCAGCCCGCCGCCGGCGCCGTGGTCAGCAACATGTTCGGCAACGATGGCACCTCGACCTTCATGAGCGGCAACAACATCAAGGCCATGGGCTTCACAGTTCCTCAGGCCCTGACCGACCACAGGCTCGATCGGGTCGTGCTGCGGATCGACAACGCGACCGCCGGGGCGACCGCCCGGGCGCGGATCTACACCGACGACAACGGCGGGCCCGACACGCTCGTGGCGACGCTGATCTCGCCTTCGCTGACCTCCGGACGCACGAACTACAGCTTCACCCCCAGCTCCACGGGCGTCACACTCGCCTCCGGTGAGACCTACTGGCTCGTCGTTGACAACACCGGCACCGGCGACTTCAACTGGATGGCCAACAACCCGAGCATCACCCCGACCGGCAACGGCCAGCACGCGGGCGCCCTCTTCTCAACGACGGCGCCGACGCCGCCTTCGTCCTCCAACACCAGCACCTTCTTCAACACGTACGCCGTCTTCGCCTCACCCGCCATGCCCTTCGGCACGCTCGTCACGGCTCCGGCGAACAACGGCAGTGGCGGCGTCTTCATGACCGTCACCGCGGGTGACAATCAGATCGAGATCGACAGCTTCGAGACCTTCGTCACCGGCACCGGCGCCGACGCGCAGGTCGAGGTCCGTGTTCGCAACGGCGGCTACGACGGGTTCACCAGCAGTTCCTCCGGCTGGTCACTGCACCAGACCGTCTCCGTCCAGCGTCAGGGCACAGCGGAGCTCTCGACGATCACGCTGAACAGCCCCATCATCGTCCAGCCCGGCCAGACGCGCTCGATCTACATGCACAGCACCACAGCCGCCGCCGGCATCCGCTACACAGGCACCAACGCCAACCCGCCGCAGACCGAGTGGTCCAACGATCACATGAGCGTCTTCAGCGACATCGCTCGCGGCGGCACTGTCGCGTTCTCGGGCACGGCATTCACGCCCCGCACCTTCGCCGGCGTCATCAACTACACAGTCACCGGACTCTTCGGAACCGCAGAACCCAACAACGGCAGCGGCGGCGTCTTCTTGAACCTCCGAGGCAAGACCCAGAACATCACCATCAACCGCTTCGATCTCGCCTACACCGGCACCGTCGGCTCGAGCGTCGATGTCGAGGTCTGGACGCGGGACGGCAGCTATGTCGGCAACGACGCCAGCTCGTCGGGCTGGACGCTCACCCAGACCGTCCAGGGCACGCGCCAGGGCGACACTAACTTCTCGCCCCTCGTGCTGACCGACCCGATCGTGATCCCGGGCGGCCAGGTCCGCGCCGTCTATCTGCACGCCGTCAGCTTGGGAGGCGGTATCCGCTACAACGGCACCGCAGCCAACCCGCCCGTCACCGAGTGGAGCGACAACCAGCTCGAGCTGCTCAGCGATGTGGCGCGGACGGGCACGGCCCCCTTCGGAGGCGCCCGCTTTACGCCAAGGACCTTCTCCGGCCTGATCCACTACGAGCCCGGCGGCACGATCCCGACCTGCCCGCCGGACATGAACGGCGACGGCGTGGTCGACGCCGACGACTTCTTCCTCTTCCTCAGCTTCTTCGCCTCGGGTGATCCCCGCGCCGACTTCAACAACGACGGCGTAATCGACGCCGACGACTTCTTCGCCTTCCTGTCCGCCTTCGCCGCGGGCTGCTGAGTCTCGTTCCCGACGGATCGCACTGTTGAATGTGCGATCCCGGCGAGAGAGTCCGAGAATGTTTCGGCCCGGTGCGATTCGCACCGGGCCGTTTTCTTTTCCGCCCGCGGGGTCCGGGAGCGCTGAATCGGCGGGCTTTTCAGCGTCTGATCGGTGGCATCGTCGCGAGGATGTGTTAAGGTTCCCGAGGTGTGGGGGGAAGCGCCCGCGTCGCTATCGGGTCGTAAGTAGTTTGGTCTCAGAGGAGGAATCTTGATGTCTTGTCGCCATTACGCACTCGTGATCGCGGCCTCGGCCGCGTTGCCGCTGGCCGCCGCTGCTCAGATGGATCCGCTCCAGAGCTTCAACGCTCCCGCCCCGGTTGACTCGGGCGCGGTCGTGAACGACACGGGCGAGCTGGCGCCCGTTTTCTCGACCGAGGTCTTCATCCCCGACGCGACCTGGCTCCGCCTGTTCTTCGACGATGTCGAGCTGGCGGGCACGCCCGGTGTCGACGGCTCGTACCTGATGATCTACTCGCTCGACGACGGCGCCTGGCAGCGCCTCGACGCCGAGCATGTCGAGAACTGGAGCATGTCGTCGGCTTACTTCAACGGCGACACGGTCTACATCGAGCTCTGGGCCCACCCCGACACCGGACCCAACCGTTTCGTGATGTCCGAGGTCGAGGCCGGCGAGCCGAATCTCACCGAATCGATCTGCGACGGCCAGGACGACCGCGACCTGTCCTACGACCAGCGCGTGGCGCGCATGTCGACAGGCTGCACCGCGTGGCTGATCGACCACGACAACAGCGCCAACCGCTTCATGACCGCCGGCCACTGCATCGGCAACAACAACACCAACGCGGTGATGTTCTTCAATGTCCCTCTCTCGACCTCGAACGGCAACTTCCGTGCCCCACGCCCCGCGTACCCGTACCCGGTCGAGCCGGGCGCGATCCAGTCCACCGGGAGCGGCGGCGTGGGCAACGACGCGGCGATCTTCCAGACCCGCGTCAACTCCAACACCGGCCTCGCCCCGCGCGACGCCCAGGGCGCCGCGTTCAACCTCGCAAACCCGCCCGCATCGGCCAACAACCAGCCGATCCGCGTCACCGGGCACGGCGTTAGAAGCGGCGCCCACCCGCAGATCCCGCCGGAGTGGAGCACCGCCCAGAAGACCCATGTCGGTCCGCTCACCCAGCGCACCAGCACCACCCTCCGCTACAGGCCTGACACAACCGGAGGCAACTCCGGCTCGCCCGTCATCCTTGACACCACCGGCGACGCCATCGGCGTCCACAGCCACGGCGGCTGCAGCAGCACCGGAGGCTCCAACGCCGGCACGGCTATGGACCAGGCCACCCTCCAGAGCTATTTGAACAGCCCCCAGGGCACCAACATCCAGCAGCAGCCGCTCTCGGGGCTCACCACGCTGTTTGACAGCAACAACGGCGGCAGCGCGGGCGGCGCCGTCTACTTCGATGTCGGCGTCAACTCATACCCCATCCATGTCCGCACCATCGAGCTGAACACCAACGCGGACCGCTCGACGGAGTTCGATGTCGAGGTCTACATCACGCCCGGCACCTCCGAGGGCAACCAGACCGATCCCAGCGCCTGGACCAAGGTCGGCGAGGGCAGAGGCCTTGCTTTCGGCACCGACGAGCCGACGCGAATCGTCCTCCACGACGACTTCGTGCTCGATCCCGATCAGACCTACGGCGTCGCGGTCGTCGTCGACGGCGTCGCCCACCGTTACACCAACGGCGACGGCGAGAACGAGTTCTACAACAACTCGGACATGTTCATCGCCGCCGGATCGGCCAGCAACAGCCCCTTCAGCGGCAGCGTCTTCAACGACCGCGTCTTCAACGGCAGCTTCGGCTACCGGGTGATGGACGAGGGTCTGATCTCGAATCTTCCCGGCAACGACGACACCGGCAGCGTGAATCTCGGCAACGGACGCATCAAGGGCATGGGCTTCACGATGCCCGCCGATGAGAACTACCTGCTCGAGGGCGTCAAGCTCCGGCTGAATGTGGGCAGTTCCGATGTCACGCCGCTGGTCCGGCTCTTCGACGACGACGACGGCGTGCCCGGCGACGAGCTGCTGACCTTCAACAACCCGCCGCTCACCACCGGGACCGCGACGCACACCTTCTCCACCAACATGCCGTTCGTTCTCGATGCGGACGAGACCTACTGGGTCGTCGCCTACAAGTCCGACGGCTTAGGCCGTCTGGACTGGCTGGCCTCTGATCCGGCCGTGACTCCTGTTGGCGAGGCGACCGATGCCGGTTCGGTCTGGTCCGGCTCCGCTGGCCCGGGCGCACCGACCGATCCCAGCGCCTTCCTCAACAGCTACGCCATGGTCGGCAGGCCGATCGCTGGCAACGCCGCCATCGGCACCGATGTCGCCAACAACGGCAGCGGCGGCGTCTACATGAACCTCTCCGCCGACTCGCAGCCGCTCGATATCCTCTCCTTCGATGTCGCCTATACGGGGTCTGCCGGCTCGATCGTCGAGGTCGAGGTCTGGACCCGCGACGGCGAGTACCAGGACTTCATCAGCGATCCCGCGGGCTGGACCCTCCACGACACCCTGGTCAGCGTCAGGCTCGGCACCAATCGCTTCTCGAGGCTCCTCTTGAGCAACGAGATCGAGGTCGACGCCGGCCAGACCAAGGCCGTCTACCTCCACGCCGTCTCCGAGGGCGGCGGCATCCGCTACAACGGAACCGCGGCCAACCCGCCCCAGGTCGATTGGAGCAATGACTCGATCTCGCTCTTCAGCGACACATCCCGCACCGGCAACACCCCGTTCGGCGGCAGCTCGTTCAGCCCCAGAGCCTTCTCCGGCGCGATCGGCTACGAGGTCGGCGACGCCCCGAGCTGCCCGCCCGACCTCAACGGCGACGGTGTGGTCGACGCCGACGACTTCTTCCTCTTCCTCCAGCTCTTCGCCGACGGCGATCCCCGCGCCGACTTCAACAACGACGGCGTGATCGACGCCGACGACTTCTTCGCCTTCCTCGCCGCCTTCGCCGCGGGCTGCTGAGCAGAGCAACTCCGGACCGGCAGTGAGCAGAGAGTTCGAGCCAGACGGGCCGTTTCTGACGGCCCGTCTGTTTTTTTGTGACCGGGCGGGACGGTCCGAAAACGGTGCAAGCCGACGCGTATCGTTTGTCTAAACAAATGTTCCTCTCTAGGGGCAACTTCGGGTCGCGGAAGGCTGACTTGCGGTACTCTGGCGGCTCGTGGACGCCTCGGTGGGGGCGGCACTATGGGAGTATCGCTTTAGAGGAGAATTGATCATGCTGCGTTGACTTCGCGGCCTCGCCTTGGCCGCGACCTGCGCCCTGCCCTTGACGGCGGCGGCCCAGGTGGACCCGATCCCGAGCTTCCGCGCCCCTGCGGCGGTGGACTCTGGGATGGTCCAGAACAATGACGGGGACGAGTTCCCGATCTACTCGACCGAGATCACCGTCCCCGAAGCGGGGTGGCTGCGGCTGTACTTCGACGAGGTGCTGCTCTCGGGCACACCGGGCGAGGACGGCTCGTACCTGATGATCCACTCGGTCGAGGACGGCCACTGGCAGCGTCTGGACGCTGAGCATGTCCAGAATTGGAACATGACCTCGGCCGTGTTCAATGGCGACACGGTCTACATCGAGCTCTGGGCGTTC
>JAFIFZ010000069.1 GCA_020831775.1 Phycisphaerales bacterium | reverse complement strand
GGCGGGGGGGGCGGGGGGGCGCTTGGGGTCCGGTTCGGCGCGCCGGGCGGGGGTGCCGCGGCGAAAGGGGGGCGCCCCGACACTCCACGCCCCACGCCCTACACCCCTCCCCCGTGTATCCTCTCTCCCATGGCGACGGAGCGCATCATTTCGGCCCAGGCGGTCGGCGAGGAGGAGGAGCGGCAACTGCTCTCCCTCCGCCCCTCCTCGATCGGGGAGTATGTCGGCCAGCACGAGCTGATGGAGCGCCTGCGGATCGCCATCGAGGCCTGCCAGCGGCGCAACGAGCCCGTCGAGCACATCCTCCTGCACGGCCCGCCCGGCCTCGGCAAGACCACCCTCGCCCATGTCATCGCCCATGAAATGGGGGGCAGGCTGGCGGTCACCAGCGGCCCGGCCCTGGCCAGGGGGACGGATCTCGTCGCCGCCCTGACGAGGCTGGAGGCGGGCGATGTGCTCTTCATCGACGAGGTGCACCGCCTGCCGATCGCGGTCGAAGAGTTCATCTACCCGGCGATGGAGGATTTCCGGATCGATGTCACTGTCGACAGCGGGCTGCACGCCCGGACGGTGCAGATCAAGTGCAAGCCGTTCACGCTGATCGCCGCGACGACGAGAGCCGGGCTGCTCTCGGGGCCACTGCGTTCGCGGTTCGGGCTGACGCACCACCTGCGCTACTACGACAAGGGCGAGCTGCTGCAGATCCTGTCGCGCAGCGCGGGGCTGCTGGGCATGGCCGCCGGCGCGGGCGCAGGGCTGCACGCGGCCCTCGAACGCATCGCAGACCGCTCACGCGGGACCCCCCGCATCGCCAACCGCCTGCTGCGCCGCGTCCGCGACTTCGCCGATGTCCGCGCCGGGGGGGAGCTCTCGGGCGCGATCGTCGAAGACGCGCTCCGCCTTGAAGGCGTCGACGCCCTGGGCCTCGACGAGC
This sequence comes from Phycisphaerales bacterium, assembly GCA_020831775.1. Taxonomy (GTDB): domain Bacteria; phylum Planctomycetota; class Phycisphaerae; order Phycisphaerales; family UBA1924; genus SLFH01. The sequence goes on along the minus strand of JAFIFZ010000069.1, from coordinate 3,208 downwards.
TCGACCGCGCGTATCTCCGCGTGATCGGTGAGGTTTACAAGGGCGGCCCGGTCGGGCTCGAAACCGTCGCGGCGACCATGAACCAGGACGCCGGCACGCTGGAAGATGTGCTCGAGCCCTACCTCCTGCAGATCGGCTTCCTCGCCCGGACACGGCGAGGGCGCATGCTGACCCAGCGCGGCGCAGAGCATGTCGGCGTCAAGGTCCCAGAGCGCGAGGACACAGAAGACGAGGGCGGCCTGTTCTGAATTGGTGTGTTCGGTCTGGGGCCTTAGCGGCCCTTTTCGCCCTTGGTCGAGCCCGGCCCCACCGGCTCGCCCGGCACGCGGATCATCGTCCGGCAGTGGCGGCAGCGGACCGCACGCCCGCGGGCGGAGACGGGCACCGCCAGGATCCGGCGGCACCCGAGATTCGGGCACATCAACTGGACACTGTTCTGTGAGGGCATACCGGTCTCCGCGGGCTTGCGAGTCTTCCCGACGACACCGCATCGACCCGGGAGAGGCCGGTCCTGAGTCCGGGTACCGTGGTTCGGACCACAACTCGGCGTCACAACCCCGGCCCGCCGCAAAGCCGGCAGGGCTCGGGCGTTATCGGCCGGGGAGGTGGGACGCCCGCCCCCCGAACGGCTAGCCTTCGGGCTGTTTCCCGCAAGGACGCCCAAACACGCGAGGACCCGGATGGATCAATCCCGTACAAACCCCGCGACAGCCGTCGTCGGGCTCCAGTGGGGCGACGAGGGCAAGGGCAAGATCGTCGATCTGCTCGCCTCCGACCACGACGCCGTGGTTCGGTACAACGGCGGCGCCAACGCCGGGCACTCGGTTGTGGTGGCCGGCCAGCGCTACGCCCTGCACCTGGTCCCGTCGGGCATCCTCTATCCGGGCGTCAAGGCGGTGATCGGCAACGGGGTCGTGGTCGACCCCGAGCAGTTGCTCAAGGAGCTCGACACGCTCAGCGAGCGCGGGGTCGACACCTCCGGCCTCGTCGTCTCCGACCGGGCCCATGTGGTGATGCCCTATCACAAGCACGAGGACCAGATCCGCGAGGACGAGCTGCGTCGCGCCCAAGAGGGGGGCGCCAAGGCGGGCAGCACTGTCCTGCAGCCGGGCCAGATCGGAACGACCAAGCGCGGGATCGGCCCCGCCTATGCCGACAAGGCCCAGCGCGCCAGCGCCATCCGCATGGGCGACCTGCTCCGACCCGATGTCCTTCGGGGCAAGGTCGAGCTCGCCTGCGTCTTCAAGAACGCTCTGCTCCGGGGCCTCAACGGGTCCGGCGCGCACGCCTTCGACCCAGGCGCCGAGACCGACCGCCTGCTCACGCTGGGCGATCGCCTCGGCCCGATGATCACCGACACGGTCTACCTGCTCCACGAGATGCTCGGGGGCGGCAAGCGCATCCTCTTCGAGGGGGGCAACGCGACGCTGCTCGATGTCGACCACGGGACCTACCCGTTCGTCACCTCGTCGGTCTGCTCGGCACTCGGGATCGGGCCGGGCACGGGTGTGCCGCCGCAGCGGATCGGCAGGATCCTGGGCGTCAGCAAGGTCTACTGCACCCGCGTTGGAGCGGGGCCTATGCCGACCGAGCTCGACGACGCGATCGGCGAGCGGATCCGCGAACGCGGACGCGAGTACGGCACCACCACGGGCCGCCCCCGGCGCTGCGGCTGGCTGGACCTCGTCGCCCTGCGCTACGCCGCGATGATTAACGGGGCGACGGGGTTGGTGCTGACCATGCTCGATGTGCTCTCGGGGTTCGACGAGATCAAGCTCTGCGTGGGCTACCGTCTGGCCGACGGGAGCGAGACCGACCGCTTCATCCCCGACGGGCACGCCCTGGCGGGGGCGACGCCGGTGTACGAATCGCTGCCAGGGTTCGATGAAGACATCACGGGCGTGCGCACGAGGGCGGAGCTGCCCGCGAACGCCGCGAAGCTGGTGGCGTACATCGAGGAGCGGGTGGGCCTGCCCGCCGAGGTGATCAGCGTCGGCCCGGACCGCGAGCAGACGATCCGGGGGTAGGGCTGTGGAGATGTGGCAAGAGGTTCGGGAAAAAGGCATGCCGTCACAGGCGGGCTCGCCGATGAGGATGAAGGCGATGGGCGAGCCGAGGAGGAGTCTTTGACGCAGATCAGCCAGCAACCCGGGGCGGCCTCCGCGTCAAGCCCGTTCGCCGCCGCCCCCGACGCCCTCGCCCGGGTCGCGCAGATGCGGAAGCTCTGCCCCAAGGCCGATCCGCTCGGGCGTCTGCCGGATGTGCACCCCTGCGCGATCCCGCGTCATATCGCGATCATCATGGACGGCAACGGGCGCTGGGCCCAGGAGCAGGGCTTCCCCCGCATCTTCGGCCACCGGGGCGGGGCGATGTCCGTCCGCAAGGTGGTCGAGGAGGCCGGACGCCTCGGCGTCGAGGCCCTCACGCTCTACTCCTTCAGCACCGAGAACTGGAAGCGCCCCGCCGACGAGGTGCAGGCCCTGATGGACCTCTGCGTCGCCTACTGCGAGGGCGAGCTGGACGCCCTGGTCCGCGAGAAGATCCGCTTCCGCGTGATCGGCCGGCGCGAGGGCCTGCCCGAGCCGGTGCTGGCGGCGCTCGACGCCGTTCAGGAAGCGACCAGGGACATCGTCGGTCCGACGCTCTGCCTGGCGATCAACTACTCGGGTCGTGCCGAGATCGCCGACGCGGCGAGGAAGATCGCCGAGCAGGTCGCCTCCGGCGAACTGTCGCCGCAGCAGATCGATGAGGCGACGCTCGCCGAGCGCCTCTACGCCCCTGACCTGCCCGAGCCTGACCTGATGATCCGCACCGCCGGCGAGATGCGCCTGAGCAACTTCCTGCTCTGGCAGCTCAGCTACGCCGAGCTATATGTGACCCAGACCTACTGGCCCGAGTTCGCCGAGAAGGAGCTGCACAAGGCCGTGCGCTCGTTCGCGTCGCGCAACCGGCGTTTCGGCGGGCTGGACCCCGATGCCACATTCTCTCGGGATTCCGGACCCCAAGGTGAGGCGTGATCTGTCGTTGACCCCGGCCACTCGCGTCGGCTTTTTATTGCTGTAAGTCGTTGTGGGGCAACGATTTACGGCAGCGGAGCCAATAATTTTTGCGATTGAGGGCGTTGAAGGGTTGGGGGGGGGGGGGGGGGGGGGGGGGGGGGGGGGGGGGGGGGGGGGGGGGGGGGGGGGGGGGGGGGGGGGGGGGGGGG
>JAFIFZ010000066.1 GCA_020831775.1 Phycisphaerales bacterium | reverse complement strand
GGGCGGCCGGCCCCCAAACCCCCCTACAACGGGCCGGGGGCGCCCCCCGGGGGGGCTACCGGTTCGGGGTTGGCCACCAAAAGGGCGCGGGGCCGTTAATGTGCCCCCCCGCCTCGGAGCTGCAGGCATGGCCGAATTGTGTTCAGCGAGTTCAGGCCCCCGTCGGGGCGCAAGATCAGCCGAAGACGATCTCGTCGTCGATCATCTCGTTGAGGGCGCTGTCGAGTTTCTCGGGCGTGTCGTAGGTGCCGGCCTCGATCTGGGAACGGATGTCGTTGATCAGGTCAACGCGGAGCACGCCCGTTTCGCGCAATCGTTGCAGGAAGGCGTTCAGCGGGTCGGTGTCGGCACGGTCTGCGCCCCGCTCGACGCGCGACGACGCCGAGGCTTCGGGCTCGGTCCGGCTCGCCGCGGTGCGTCCCGGGCTCTCGATTCGGGCGGCGTGTTGGGAGTTGATCGGAGTGATGTCGGTCATCTGGAGTCCACCTCCTCGGCCGGCGGTCTGCCGGCCCGACCCTCGTGTAGGGGTCGAATTTTTGATCTGTGCCCTCCGGCGGTCGGTCGCCCGCTCCGCGGGCCGCGTACTCATTTGCTCTGGCAAGGCTTATCGTCCCCGGGAACGAAAAGGCTCCAAAACAGATGTTCAGGTGCTCAATGATGCAAGTCCAGTATTCACAACGACTTATGAGAATAACGACCCAACGGACGCGGGACTTTTTTTCGCGATCTCGCGCCGAATCCCGGCTCGCGCTTCAGCCACTGACAGCATGCTGTCGTTCGTGGCGTGTTCGCTATCCCCGGCTCCGGTGGATCCTCGCCGGGGGTCTGTTGGTGGGCCATCTGGTACTGGCCGGCTGCGCAGGGGGCAGCGGCTCCACTCAGGCCCAATCCGGCGCCGGCCAGAGCCAGGTCGGCTCGGAACTCTTCGGCTCCAACTCGGGCGGGGCGCGGGGTGGGCGCGGGGGCTCGGCATCCCAGAGCGACTCGGGCTGGTCAATCGTGATCGCCCACTTCCCAGCCGATGAAGACGGCGCTCAACGCGCAAATTACGCGCTCCAGCGCGTCCGAACCGCCGGTCGCCTGCCCGAGGCCCGCATGGAAGACCGGGGCGACCGCATCGTCATTATTTACGGCAGCTACACCGATCTGAACGACCGGCGCGCACGCGAGGACCTCCAGCGCATCCGCGGCCTCACCATCGACGACGAACGCCCCTACTCCAGGGCCATCATCGGGCCGCCCGCGGTCCGCGAGGTCTACGGCGAGATCCCCGAGTTCGACCTGCGCAACGCCCGCCAGCACCACGGCCAGGACAAGGACTTCACCCTCCAAATCGCCATCTACGGGCGCCAGGACGGGGACCGCCCCTCCGACCGGGAGCTCACCGAGATCAGGAGGACCGCCGAGACCGCCGTCGCCGAGCTCCGGCGCGAGGGTCAGGAGGCCTTCTACTTCCACGGTTCGACCCGCAGCACGGTGACCGTCGGGCTCTTTACAGAGGATGAGGTCGGCGGGCGGGGGGCCGACGGCGTGCGGCGCAGCGAGAGCATGAGGCTCCGCGAGGTCCGGCGCGAGCACCCCAACAATCTGCTCAACGGCCAGGGCATCCGCGAGCGGATCCCGGGCACGCGAGGCAACGCCGAGCGGAACTTCCGGCTCCAGCCGAGCCAGCTCGTCATGGTGCCGCAGAGTTCCTGAGCCGAGCCGCCCGGGGCCGGGCGGTCCGTATCATCCTTCCCGATGCCCCGACTGCCCTGGACTTTGTGGACGCACCTGACGCTCGAACTGTGGCGTCTGCTCCTGCTGTCGACCGCGGTGGTGCTGGTGGTGATCTGCTTTGCGATCTCCGTGAAGCCGCTGTCTGACGGGCTGCTGCAGCCCCTCGACACCCCGCTGTTCATGCTGCTGGCGATGCCGCCGATGCTGGCGTACGCGCTGCCGTTCGCGGCGGGGTTCGCCGCGACGATGGTCTACCACCGGCACACGCAGGAGAACGCGGTGCTGGCCGCCCACGCGGGCGGGGTCTCCCACCACGCGATCGTGGCGCCCGCGCTGGCGACAGCGATCATGCTCGCCGGCGTGATGGGGGTGATGAACGAGCAGGTGATCCCCCGCTTCCTCAACTCGATGGAGACGCTCGTCGCCCGCGATGTGCAGCGGATCATCACGCGGTCGGTCGACACCGGCGAGCCGATCCGGTTCGGGAATGTGGCGCTGCACGCCGCCAGCGCGACCTCGCTCGGGCCTGACCGGAGCGTGGGGGCGTACGAGCGGATCCGCCTGCGCGAGGTGGCGCTGGTTCGGACAGAACGCGTCGCGCCGCCCGAGGACGACCCCGACGCGCCGACGATGAAGATCGATTCGGAGCTCACCGCGACCGAGGCGATCGTCTGGCTCTTCCGCGCCGAGTCGATCGCCGACGATGACGATCCGGCGGCCCAGAGCGGGACGCTCGCGTTCATCGACCTCGCCGAGACGGTCGGGCGTCGCGGGCGCGATGTGCCGATCGCGCGGGCGCAGCGCTTCCGCACCGGGCCCTACGCGATCGGCGGGACCTTCGAGACCAACGCGAAGTACATGACCTACCGGGACCTGCGCAACCTGCCCGAAAGTCCCGAGCGGATGGACTACATCCAGTCGCGCAAGCGCGAGCTCGCCTTCCACCTCGCCCGCCTCGAAGCGCTCGAGGCGATCGACGATCAGCTCCGCTCCGAGGGGGGCGTGCGACTGCGCGACCAGCTCGGGCGGACGGTGCTCGTCAGCGGCACAGGGCTCACCCCCCGCCCGCGCGGGCACCTGATCGAGCAGGCCGCGGACGGGCCGGTGCGGATCGAACGCTTCGACCCCGAGGGCCGGACGATCAGGTGGGAGTCGGACCGCGCGTTTTTCGACGCCGCCGTCGAGGGCGAGCGCGAGTTCCGCAGCCTGGAACTCACGCTCTCGCTCATGGGCGCTTCGGCGGTGACGGGCGACCAGCTCGGCGCCGCGGGCAAGCGCGACCAGCTCGACTTCCCCGCGCTCACCCTCTGGTTCGACCCGACCGCCGAGTTCATGGAGCGGCCGATCCCCGAGCTGCTGGCCGAGGCCGACCGGCGGATCGAGGCCGAGTCGTGGGGCGCCGGCACGCTGGTCGGCCCTCGCAACGACCTGGAAGGGCGCGTGATCCAGCTCGAAGACGAGGTCTTCAGCAAGATCCACGAGCGGGCGGGGCTTTCGGTCAGCGTGATCGTGGTGATGATGGCCGGCACGATCGCGGCGATGCGCCTCCGCCACAGCGACCCGCTCTCTGTCTACCTCCTGAGCTTCATCCCGGCGCTGGCGATCCTCGCGAGCGTCTCGGGCGGGCAGAACATGCTCTACCGCCAGGGGATCGAGGGCCTCATCGTGCTCTGGGGCGGCATCGTCGTCATGGGCGCGCTCACGATCGTCGGCTACCGCGGGCTGGTCCGGCACTGACGCGTGGAGGCCAAGCGGGAACAACCCCTCCTCGGCAATGGCCGGGCCCTCGCGGGCCTCGGGCCGATGCTGCTGCTCGTCGCCATCATCACGGCCCTGCGCCTGCTCTCGCTCTGGCTCATCGTCCCGTACGACCTCGTGCAGGACGAGGCGCACTACTGGCTCTGGAGCCAGCACCCAGGCTGGTCGTACTACTCCAAGGGCCCGGGCATCGCGTGGGCGATCTGGCTCGGCACCGCCGCCTTTGGCGACACGGTCTTTGGCGTGCGCTGGCTCGCCCCCGTCGCGGCCGCGATCGGCGCGATCTGTGTCGGGCTGCTGGCCAAGTGGGCGTCGGGCGATCGGCGTGCGGCGGTGTACGGCGCCGGCATCTTCATGCTCCTGCCCGCAACGCAGGCGACCACGCTCTTTATGACCATCGACGGGCCCTACATCGCCTGCTGGGCGCTGGCGTCGCTGTGTGCGTGGCGGGCGCTGCGCACCGGCTCGGCGCCGGCGTGGGCCGCCTTGGGCCTGGCGATCGCCGCGGGGTTCCTTTTCAAGTACACCATGCTCCTGTTCATCCCCGGGCTGCTGGTCTTCCTGCTGCTGGACCGGCGGGCGCGTGCCTCGCTGCGGGTCGGGCCGGTGCTGATCGGTGTCGCGTGCGGCGCGCTCGGGCTGGTCCCCGTCCTGATCTGGAACAGCCAGAACGGCTGGGCGACGGTGCTCCACCTCATGGGGCACCTGCGTCTTGAGGGCGGGGACATCTCGGCAGAACGCCTCGAACGCGCCGACCCCTACAGCCCACTCTGGACGCTGGAATACCTCGGCCTGCAGATCCTCGTCGCAGGGCCGGCGCTGGCGCTGGCGGCGATCGGCTTCGGCTACGCCCTGACGAAACGACGCTCGAAGCCCGTGCTCTGGCGGGCGCAGCTCTACTGCTGGTCGATCGGGCTCTCGCAGATCCTCTTTTACTTCGTCGTCAGCTTCTTCACGCCCACGCAGGGCAACTGGACGCTGGCGGCGTATGTCACGCTCAGCGCCTCGGCGGGGATGTGGCTGCCCGTCGCGATGCGCCGGTACCGCTGGCGAGTGCGGATGTGGAAGGCGCTGCCCGAGCCCCGCCCCAGGGCTGGGTTCCTCCGCCGCTCGCCCGAGACGCACTCGCAGGCGCTCTGGCACTGGACGATCGGGGTCGGGATCTTCGTGGGGCTCTCGCTGCAGTACCTGCCGGCGTACCGGCTGCTGCCGTTCGCGGGCGACAGGTTGCCTCTGGGCAGGCTGGAACGAGGCCCGGTGCTCGCCGAGGGCGTGCAGGAACGCCTCGAAGTGCTCAGAACGCAAGACAACCCCGCGGGGCCCCCTGTGGTGATGACGGGGCACTACGGGACTTCGAGCCTGCTCTCGTGGCTGCTGCCCGGGCGTCCGGTGGTGTACGCCGCCAGCGCCCAGCTCCCCAGCGTGCCCGAGGAGGGGCTGTTCACCGGACGCAAGAGCCAGCTCGACTTTTGGCCCGAGTGGTCGGTTGACGAGCAGACGCCGGCGTTACTCGGGCGGGACGCGGTGATCGTCGGCGGCGGCTACGAGCAGTGGAAGCCCGCCTTCGACCGCGTCGAGGGCCTGCCCGACAACGACCGTCGCGACCGGCCGACCTTCATCGGCTACGGGTTCAGGGGGTTCGGGCGGGAACTGCCGCGGGACGCGTCGGGCGGGGAACGGGAGTAGTCTTTGCGACCCATGGTCCCGATCGACGCCTACACACGACACCGGCGCAGGGTGCGCGCCTTCCACCTCGGCGCGATCTTCGCGCTGGTGCTCCTGCTGGCGCACCTGCTGGACATGCCGGCGCACGCACTCGTCCTGGCGGGGGAGGACCAGGAAGCGGCCAAGCGGAAGGTCGAACGCACCGAGTGGTACCACGTCCTCCGCCAGGGGGGCGGGCTGTGGGCGTGGATGGGCATCGCGATCGTCGTCGCCCTCTGCCCCCCAAGGACCGCGAGCCCGGGGCCGGGCGAGCGCCGTCACGGCGTCGAGTTCGCCTTCCGCATCGTCGTCGCGACGGCGGCCGCGGGGCTGCTGGCGGAGATCTTCAAGCGGATCTTCGTCCGCGAGCGTCCGGGCGAGGTCGGCGACTGGTACTCGTTCCAGCCCTGGCTTGAAGGGGTGATCCACGGGAAGAACCTGGGTCTGCCCAGCAGTCATGCCGCGGTTGCCTTCGCCGGCGCGACGGTCCTCGCGGCGATGCTCCCAAGAGCCGCGCCGGTCTTCTGGGTCTGGGCTGCCGGCTGCGGCATCAGCCGCATGATGACCGGTGCTCACTGGCTGAGCGACGTTGCCCTCGGCGCGATGATCGGGATCGGTGTCGGGCTTTTCTTCCGCCCCGAGCCGGAGTGGGAGACCCGGCGCTCGGCCTTGATCCACAGCGAGGGGAACGGGGCATGACCATCCTCGACCGTTACATCGCGCGCCAGTTCGCCCTGAACTTCCTGATCCTGCTGGCGATCCTCTGCAGCTTCATCGTCGTGGTCGACGCGACCCTCAACATCGGGCGCTTCGCACGCGCGGCAGAGAGCCTCGTGGGCGAGGACGCCTCGGCGATCCGGCGCTGGCTGGCGCTGCCGCTCGTGGTGATCGATCTGTGGTGGCCCAGGCTGTTGCAGCTCTTCAATGTGATGCTCGGCATCGTGATGGTCGGGGCGATGGGCTTCACCTGCGCCCAGATGGTCCGCCACCGCGAGCTGGTGGCGATCCTCGCCAGCGGGCAGAGCCTCGTCCGCGTCGCCCGCCCGATCCTGGTCGTGGCGGCCTGCCTCGGGGGCTTGCAGATCGTCAACGCCGAGGTGCTTTTGCCCCGCTTCGCCCCGCTGCTGACGCGGGGCTACGGCGACGCGGGCACGCGGGACCTGGCCGTCACCAGCGTGATGCTCGTGCCCGACGGCTCGCGCCGCCTGATCGCCGCCGAGAGCTTCGACGCCAAGGCGGGGACGATGCGCGGGGTGTTCATCTGGGAGCGCGATGCCGCAGGCCTGATGACCCGGCGGATCGAGGCCCGCTCGGCGGTCTGGGAGCACGGGGGCTGGACGCTGGAGGACGGAGTCGGGGTCGAGCCCGCCTCGGCCGACGCCGCCGTGGCGCCCACGCCCCGGCCCGTCGAGCGCATCGAGACGGACCTGGACCCGACGGCCCTGACCATCGCCCAGCACGCCGAGTACATGCAGAGCCTGAGCTTCGGCCAGGTGACCGAGATGATGCGGATCGTCCGACGCACCGGCGACGAACGCTCCGCCGGCGTCCGCGTCGACCGGCTCGAACGTATCCGCTGGGGCAGGTTCGCGGTTCTGGCGGCCAACCTGCTCGGGCTGGTGATCGCCCTGCCCTTCTTCCTGACGCGAGAACCGAGGAACATGGCCGTGCAGTCGCTCAAGGCCGCCCCCATCGCCCTGGGGGTGATCATGGGCGGGATCATCGGGTCTGCTGCGCCGGTGCCGGGGGTTCCGGCGGCGATCGGGGTCTTCCTGCCCCTCTTGGCGCTGGTGCCGATGACCTTCTGGGCCTTCGCCTCGATCAAAAGCTGAGGTTCGGGGCCGAATTTACGATGGTTTTACAGTCTTTGTCCGGGGGTTGTGGGCCGGGCGGATTTGGGCACAATACGCTGTAGACGGGCGCCCTCCGCGATCGGACGGTGCCGCAAGGTCTCCACGGAAGGGGTGCACGATGGCGTCGGTCGTCTTCTACTTCGAGGTCCATCAGCCCCACAGGCTCTCCCGCTACTCCGTTTTCGACGACCACCCGTGGTACTTCGACGACGACAAGAACGGGGCGATCTGCCGCAAGGTCGCCGACAAGTGCTACCGCCCGGCGACGAAGCTGATGCTCGACCTCGTCAAGCGGCACAAGGGCAACTTCAAGCTCTCGTACGCGATCACCGGCACGGTGCTCGACCAGCTCGAGAAGTTCTGCCCCGATGTGATCGAGCTCTTCCAGGCCCTGGCCGAGACCGGCTGCTGCGAGTTCGTCGGCGAGACCTACTTCCACTCGCTGAGCTTCCTCTACAACAAGGAGGAGTTCCGCCAGCAGGTCGACGCCCACACCGCACGCATCGAGAAGCTGTTCGGCCAGACCCCCACCGTCTTCAGGAACACTGAGCTCATCTACGCCAACGAGCTGGCGATCGAGCTCTCGAAGATGACCGACGCCGAGGGGAACAAGCGTTTCTACGGCACCATCTGCGAGGGCGTCGACCGCATCCTCGGCTTCCGCTCGCCCAACTTCGTCTACTCGCCCCCGCCCGGGCCCGACGGCAAGCCCCTCACCGGACGCGACGGGCGGCCCTTCGGCCTCCTGCTGAAGAACTACCGCCTCAGCGACGACATCGCCTTCCGCTTCAGCAACAAGTCGTGGGCCGAGTGGCCGCTCAACACCGAGAAGTTCGCCCGCTGGGTGAACCACATCAACGGCAACGGCTACCTCTGCAACCTGTTCATGGACTACGAGACCTTCGGCGAGCACCAGTGGGAGGACACGGGGATCTTCGGCTTCCTCGACAAGCTGCCCGAGGCGATCTTCGATGTCAACCCGGGGCAGAACCACTTCAACACGCCGACGGAGGTGCTCACCAGGTTCGACCCGGTGGGCGTGTACGACGCGCACGAGTACACCTCGTGGGCCGACACCGAGCGCGACCTGAGCGCCTGGCGCGAGAACGCGATGCAGCACAACGCGCTCGACGAGTTCTACCGCGTGGGCACGCTCGTCAAGACCCGCTACGCCGAGGCGATGACCGGGAAACACAAGGCCCAAGACAAGACCGAGCAGGAAGTCGCCTTCCACCTGCTCAACGACTGGCGCAAGCTCTCGACGAGCGACCACTTCTACTACATGTGCACGAAGTACTGGGCCGACGGCGATGTGCACAAGTACTTCTCGCCCTACGACTCGCCGTACGACGCGTACATCAACTTCATGAATGTGCTCGACAACCTGAAGACGCGGGCGGGGAGTTCCGTGGTCGCCGCGAGCTGAGCCCCACCCCCTCAAGCCGGCCCCTCAAGCACGATCCCGGTTCTGCCGAAGTACCCCTCGCCGGGCGTACCGGTCCGCTTTGGCGTGCGCCCGCCCGGCGGTACCATTCCCAAGCCCCCGACGCCGATCCCTGAGCGCAGCGAAGGGTCGGGTCTTTGGGGTGCCAGAACAAGCCCACTGGCGGGCGAGCCGCCAGTGCCACAGAGCCCCGGAAGAACCCCATGCCGCAACACGCCGACCCAATCAAAATGCAGCACAGGCTTTTCGCCGAGCTCTCGGCGATGTTCGGGCGTGAGGTGCCGCTGTACGACAAGGCCCTGGCCGTCAACGCGGCCTGCAACCGCGCCGTCTGCGACATTCTCTCAGGGCGCCACCCCGGCCTCACGATCACCGACGAGCAGATCGAGAAGACCAGCGGCGAGCGCCACGGCGCCATCCGCATCGGCCGCGCCGACGAGTACCGTCTGATCGCCCGCTTTTTCGCCTGCTTCGGGATGCTGCCGCACAACTTTTACGACATGACCGCCATCGGCGCCAAGAGCCAGCCGGTGATCGCCACCGCCTTCCGCTCGACCTGCCGCCCCGAGCACCGCGTCTTCACCTCGCTCCTCGTCACCGACTACTTCGACGACACAACAAAGGAGCGCATCGAGGCGCTGCTCGCGACGCGCAAGGTCTTTTCTGATGAAGCGATCGCCCTGCTCGACAAGAACGAGCGCGAGGGCGGCCTTTCCGAGGCCGACGCCGAGGCCCTGATCCGCGAGGCGACCGGACGCATCTTCAAATGGACCGGGCAAGCGGCGGGGCACGCGCTCTACACCGAGCTCTGCGACGCGGGCTTCAAGATCGCCGCGGATATCGCGTGCTTCAAGGCCCACCACCTCAACCACCTCACGCCCAACACGCTCTGCATGGACCTCTACACCGCGGCGATGAAGTTCTGCATGGGCGCATCAGACCGCGAGACATTTCTCCGCCGCGCCGGGCGCGCCCTGCGGGGCATGATGGCCATCAGCGGACCGGACTGGCTGCAGCTCCACTTCAAACACCTCTCGCGCGACGAGATCGAACGCTTCGGCGAGGCGTCCATCACCGACGCCGAGCTTGACCAAAGTGCAAAGACCCTCGCCGACCGGCTCTCGCGGCCAGACCTCGACCTCTCCAAACTCCCGCACGCGGGGTTCAAGGACTTCACCGAGGGTCCCGCGTCCGACACGCCCGTCCTCCTCCGCCAGGACGCCTACAAGGCCCTGACCGAGCCGGTCACCTTCACCGAAGACGACGGGACCGAGATCAAAACCGAGCACACCGCCCGCTTCGGCGAGATCGAGCAACGCTTCTACGCGACCACACCCGCCGGGCGCGCCCTCTACGACCAGTGCCTCGCGGCCTTCGAAGAAGTCCGAGCCGCACAGCCCGACCCGAGCAAGCGCGACGAGGAAGCCTTCCTGAGCAAACAGGCCGAGGCCTTCGCCCCCTTCCCCAAGACGCTCGACGCCCTGCTCGAACGCGGGCTCGTCTACGCGATCTACGAGCCGACCGAGAAGGGACTCTCGTCGGGCCCGATCGACACCACGGACATGCAAGAGCTCGTCCGGCGCGGCTTCGCCCGGCGCGAGGGCCAACGCTACGAGGATTTTTTGCCCGTCAGCGCCGCGGGCATCTTCGCCTCCAACCTCAACCAGTACGGCACCGCCTCGACCGCCGCCAAACGCCCCGAGTACAGCGCCGCCCAACTCGAATCGATCATGGCCCGCCCGATCGTGGACGCCGACCGCGTGTATGCCGCGACAGACGCGAGATCGAGGCTGGAGACCTACGAACAACTCGGCCTGCTCGACAAGCTGGAGAACGCCGAACGCGAACGGCTCGAACGCGACGCGGGCGCGGCAAGGGTCGAGGGCTGAGGGTCGAGCAACAACACTGATGCGAGCTCCGAAGGAGCGCCGGATCCTTGCCACGGGTGGAGCGAAGCACGATGCGCAGCATCGAGCGAAGCGCAACCCGTGGACAGCCCATACTTCTGGCCGAGCCCTGAAAGGGCGAAGGAACAGAACCCGTCTTCAACCCCATCGTCTCTGCGGCAGGCAAAGCCCAACATTCCTCCACCCTTTCAGGGCGGCTTGGATAAAGACCACAATCCGCGGGTTCGCCGACCTTCGACGCATCCGCGTCTCGATCGACTCACCCGTGGCAAAGTTCGTCCGCTCCATCGGAGCGGGCGCCGGCGTCCTACACCCCGCTGTCTTGCTCCGACGGCGCCGCATCCACGGCTTCCTGCTCCTGCTTTTCGAGCTCGCGCGCTTTCGATAGCGCCGACGCGACAAGCCCCGCGGGCACGGAGATCACGCCGAGCCCGACAAGCAGCACGACAAAGGTAAACAGCCGCCCCCCGATCGTGATCGGGTAGACATCGCCGTAGCCGACTGTCGTGAGCGTGACCACCGCCCACCACATGCTGTCGAAGATGGAGCCGAACAGCTCGGGCTGGGCCTTGCTCTCAAAGAAGTAGATGCCGACCGACGCGAGGTACAGCAGGATCGCGGTCGCGGCGAGGAACATCACGACCTCTTCCTTGACGATGCTCAGCGCGACATGGAAGCGTCGCATCGCCGCGCTGTACCGAACGAGCTTGAAGAGCCGGAAGAGCCGCAGCAGCCGCAGCGCCCGAACCGATCGCAGGTCAACGCCGCTGGCGAGGTAAAACGGAAGAATGGCGACGAGGTCGATAACGCCGTAGAAACTCAGGATGTACGACCTCCGAGGCCGCGCCACATACACCCGGAGGATGTACTCCACGGTGAAGATCAGCACCGTGACGACCTCGATCCACCGGAGCCAGCGACGGACCGCCTCGGGCAGCCCCTCGACAGTCTCGACGGTGAACGAGATCAGGGACAGGACGATGAGAACCTGGATCGCGATATCGAACGCGCGCCCGTGCGGCGTGTCGTGGTCCTCGACGATCTGGCGGAGGGTGGGCATGGCGGAGAGTGTACATCGACGCGTGCGCGTCTCGCTCGACTCACCCGTGGCCAAGATCCTGCGCTCCTTCGGAGCGGGCACTGGCGATCATCTATGCGGACAAGGCTGCCGGATGCGGCGAAGAGGCTGAACACCCCTCACCACGGCACCGTTCAACCATCGCCAAGGACAGAGAGAAATAAATACCCCAGTTGATCACGGCAAGAATCTTGCCATGTAATCAACAGCGAGACCGACGGCAACAGCCCACAAAAACCCGATAGGCCACAAAACCATTGACTTAACCCTGGCATACCTCAAGCTATTTCTATCAGCTTGCTTCGAATCAAAAACTGTCCAAGGCTCCAACTTGATCGCCGCATGCTTAAGCACCACCAAAACGATTGAAGCAAAGTAGACACAAGCCGATGCAACCAACAAACCAATGGCCGGAAGGCGACTGCCAGCCTCAGCACGAGACCACAAAGCTAAAATGATCGGCAATACTGCAAGCGGAAAACCCAGGAGAATCGTCATCGAAATGGTGATAACCCCTTCTGGGATTCGAACCGCAATTGCATTCCTGGAAATCTGCTCTATCAGTTGCTCAATTCTGCTTGAAACATCAAGCACAACAGCGCGAGATGCGTTCCCGTCTGCAGAAACTTCCACATAACCCCTGTGGTAATAAGCCTTCTGCAACCGACAAGTCATCCTGAACATGACTAGGTTTGAATTGTCGTCCGAATCCAACCAAGCCGTGAGTGATATTGAAACAATATTGTCAGGAAGCCGGTCAGCGTTTACAAGATCTTGTATACGCTCGGCTTGCTGCGTCTCATTTGTTGTAAATGCGAGTTCGACTCTTTGTACTCTAAAACTCCAAGACTCATCCTTCCACCCAGCCTGCCTTGGAACATGGATGTTCACCAGCTCTTCGAGCTGAAGCAGGAAGGCTTTTGTAACCCTGCACGGTGGAATGTTTATCTGCTTTGTAAATGTAACCACCGAGTGACCTCAGCAAGAGAAAAGCGTGCACGACTGGCCTTGTTCACAATTCCTTCGGACCACCCCATTGCCCCTTAATCCTGCTTCTTGATGTACCTCGGCCCTTCTTTGCCCGCCACGCGTTCGTAGCTGCCGTCGCTCTGGCGCTGGAACTTCGTGAACCCCAGCTTGTCCAGACGCTCGTTGCTCAGCTTCTTGCCCGCCTTCAGGTCGGACATCTCGCCCGCGATCGCGGGCATCTGCGGCACGCGGCGCACGGGACGACCCGACTCGGGGTGCTCCTTCAGCGGCTCGTCCTTCATGGACTGCACCACCTCGAAGTACGACCCCGTTCCCTCCCCCTTCTCATCCAGCTCTTCGTACACATAGGTCGGCATGGGCGATTCTATGCGAGGGCCTCGGGTTCGGGTGTGCCGGGGCGGAGGGCCACGCTCTCGGTTCCGGCTCGCCCCAGGGGGGCGATGGGTTGTAGCCGCGGGTGGAGGCGTGCGCAGCATGCCGGAACCCGTGGAGAGCGTCTCATCAACAACACCGCTCTGAAGGAGCGGAGGAAGCGCGCGATCGAGTCCTCGCATTCCTTCGCCCCTTCAGGGCGATCTGTTCCTTTGCGTCGTTTTCCACGGGTTGCGCTTGTCCGACGCTGTGCGTCGGCCTGCGCTCCACCCGTGGCTACAACCTTTCACCCCTTCGGGGTGAGGGCCGAACGCATCGGTCGAAGACCTGCACGCTACGGCAACCGCTCAAACTCCGGCAGCGGGCCCACCAGCGGGCGGGCGTAGTGCATGAACGCTTCGCTCACATCGCTCGTCCCCTTGATGAACTCGGGGGGCATGTGCTTGGTCTTGGCCGCGACATCGGAGAGCTCGATGCGCTCATAGCGCACGCCGTAGACCTCGTCAGGGCCGGGCTTGCCCGTGCGCAGGATGGCGACCGAGCCGTCGAGCTCGCCCTCGGCCGCGAGTTGGGCGGCGTGGTGGCCGGCGCCGCGGGCTTCGAGCTGGTCGACCGGGCTCGCGTCGGGGAAGCAGCGCTGCATGTAGCCCAGCGTGTCGGCCCGCACGCGCACCGGCTTGCCCCCCTTGGGCGTGAGCTTTTCTTTCAGCAGTTCGGCGAGCTGATCACCCAGCGCCCCCGAGCCGGAGAGCTGCACATTGCCGTGCGCGTCGGTCTGGGCGTTCTTGATCAGCTTGGCGCCGATGGGCGTGCCGTCCTTGTCCTGGATGCCCTCGCTGACGGCGATGTGGCAGCGGCCCTTGCGGTCGTAGATCTCGGCGACCTCGTGGGCGAACCGCTCGGTGTCGAACGCGACCTCGGGCAGGTAGATCAGCTGCGGGCCGTCGGTCGAGCTTGCGCGGTCGGAGCGACGGGCCAGGGCGCTCGCGGCGGTCAGAAACCCCGCGTGCCGCCCCATGATCACATTGATCTTGATCCCGGGCAGCGAGATGTTGTCCATGAAGTCGGCCATCGACGCCTTGGCGACGAACCGCGCCGCCGAGCCGAACCCCGGCGTGTGGTCGCTGATCACAAGGTCGTTGTCCACCGTCTTTGGGATGTGGAAGCAACGCAGCTCGTGCCCCGCCTCGTTCGACAGCTCGTTGACGATGCGGCAGGTGTCGGAGCTGTCGTTGCCGCCGATGTAGAAGAAGTAGCGGATGTCGTGCTTGCGGCAGGCCTCGAAGATCCGCTGGCAGTACGCCGCGTCGGGCTTGTCACGCGTCGAGCCCAGACACGCCGAGGGGGTCTGGGCGAGCAGGTCCAGCGTCTGGCGGGGCGTCTCGGTGAAGTCGAAGAGGTCGTCCTGGGTCAGGCCCCGCACGGCGTGGCGCATGCCCAGGATCTTCTTGATCGGCGAGCCCCGCCCCGCCCCGAACTCGCGCAGCTTCTCGACCACGCCGACAAGCGACTGGTTGATGACGGCGGTGGGCCCGCCGGACTGGCCGATAACCGCATTTCCTTCGATCAGTTCTGGCATGGCTCGCTCGCTCCGCTCTCTCTTATGGCCAAGGGACTCGGGTGTCCGGCGATGATAAGCCCGGCAAGGGCTGAGGCCGGCGCGGACGCCGTTTGCGCGATCTGGAGGGGGGATCGGCACTCTTGTTGGCCCAACACCTGTCGTTAGGCATGGTGAGAAGTGCGGGGAGCCGAGCCGCCGCCGATCCAACGGGCCGGAGGGGAGAGCGGGGAGAGAGCCCCCTCCGGCCCCGGCGCGGCTCTTTCGGACTCAAATGACCCGTGCCGCCCGCTTTGGTTCGGCCGGGTTTTTCGTTACTCTCTCCCACCATGAAGCTTGCACGAACGATCCGTTCCGGTACGGCGCTCTTGGCCTGTGCGCTCGCGTCGCTGGCCATGGGCGCCCAGGCCCGCCCGACCGCCAACTCCCCCCTCGCCTCGCCTCCCGACGGCATGACCCGCCAGGTCGCCCCCCGAGCCGCCCTGGTCGGCGCGACCGTCCATGTCCGCCCCGGCGAGCAGATGGAGGACGCGGTCGTCCTCATCGAGCACGGGGAGATCCGGCGTGTGGTGCCTCGGGCCGAGTACGACCGCATGGCCCGCCCGGGCGGGACCATCGAGGTCGACTACACCGGGCGCCACATCTACGCCGGGTTCATCGAGGCGTACCTGCCCGTGCGGGCGCCTGGCGTGGACAGCTCGGCGGTCGGGGCGCACTGGAACGAGGGTGTCACGCCCCACCGTCGCGCCCTGGACGGCTCGGCCCCCAATGCCCGCGACCGCGACAACCTCCGCAAGATGGGCTTCACCGCCGCCCACCTCGTGCCCGACCAGGGGGTCTTCCGCGGACGCACGGCGCTGATCAGCCTCGCCGACCCGCGGAGCGACAGCAGCCACGAACCACCGGCGGTCTACCGCGATGGCTTCGCCGACGCCGTGGCGTTTGAGCGAAACACCCGGCGCGGGGGCTACCCCAGCAGCCACATGGGCGCTGTGGCGCTCATCCGCCAGGTGCTCGCCGACGCCGACTGGCAGCGCCGCACCCGCCAGACCGGCGACTTTACGGGCGGGCCCGACGCGATCGACGAGCTCGCCGACGCCAACCGCCCCCTCTTCTTCGACATCGAACGCGAGATGACCACGCTCCACGCCGCCGACATCGCCAGCGAGTTCAAGCGCAACGCGATCATCGTCGGCAACGGCATGGAGTTCAAGTGGCTCGAAGCGATCGCGGCGGAGAACCTGCCGGTGATCGTCCCCCTCCGCTTCCCCCGCGCCCCCGATGTCTCGGGCTTCGGCGAGGCGGACTCGACCGACCTGGAACGCCTGATGGAGTGGGAGCAGGCGCCGACGAACCCCCGCCGCCTCGCCGAGGCGGGTGTCAAGACCGCCATCACCAGCGCCAAGCGCATCCGGGGCGCCGGCAACCTCCACAACGACCTGCGCTCGGCCGTCCGCCACGGGCTCTCCGCCGACGACGCCCTGGCGATGCTCACGACCAACCCCGCGGAGATCCTCGGCGCCGCTGACAGGCTCGGCTCGGTCGAACGCGGCAGGCGCGCCAACCTCGTCGTCACCGACCGCCCGCTCTTTGTCGGCCCGTCCCGCATCCTCGATGTCTGGACCGAGGGCGAGCGCCATGTCATCGCGACCGACGATGTCGGCGCCATGGCCGGCGTCTACGAGGTCAACTTCCGGGGCGAGCCCCGCGGCACACTGACCATCACACGCAGGCCCCGCGTCACCCTCGAAGACGGCGATGTGAAAACACGCGCCGAAAAGGTCTCCATCGATGGCGACCGCCTCAGCTACACCGTCAAGGAGCACGACGGCTCCGTCGCCATCGCCACCGCCCAGCGCCGCGGCACGACCCTCCACGGCACGCTCATGATCCCCGACGGACGCACCTTCTCGTGGACCGCCGTCCGCGTCGGCGACGCGCCCGACGACGAACGCGACCGCGAAGAACGCGGGCCCGGCGAGATCCCCGACCTCAAGGGTTACCCCTTCGGCCCCTACGCCGTGGAGGAAAAGCCCCAGCAACGCCGCGCGATCTTCACCAACGCCACGATCTGGACCGCCTCGGAAGCCGGCACCATCGAGAACGGCGTGCTCGCCATCGACGGCGGCAAGATCGCCTTCGTCGGCACGCGCTCGGCCTTCAACCGCTCGGCGGCCTCCAGATGGAACAACGCCGAACGCTTCGATCTCGAAGGCAGGCACATCGCCCCCGGCTTCGTCGACGCCCACAGCCACACCGGCACCTTCGCACTCGGCGTCAACGAGGGCACCCAGGCCGTCACCAGCGAGGTCCGCATCGCAGACGCCGTCGATTCCTCGCACATCAACTGGTACCGCCAGCTCGCCGGGGGCGTGACGACCGTCAACACGCTGCACGGCTCTGCAAACCCCATCGGCGGGCAATCGCTCACGCAGAAAGTTCGCTGGGGCTCGCGCCACCCGCGCGACATGCACATGGACGGCGCAACCCCAGGCATCAAGTTCGCCCTGGGCGAGAATGTCAAGCAGTCCAACTGGGGCGACACCGCCACCACCCGCTACCCCCAGACGCGCATGGGCGTCGAGACGATCATGCGTGACCGCTTCCACGCCGCGCAGCGCTACGAAGAGGAACGCAGGCGGGGCGGGCGTCGCAATCTCGAGCTCGAAGCCCTCGCCGAGGTGCTCAGAGGCGATCGCCTCATCCACTGCCACTCCTACCGCCAGGACGAGATCCTGATGCTCTGCCTGCTGGCCAAGGAGTTCGGCATCACCATCGGCACCTTCCAGCACGGGCTGGAGGTCTACAAGGTCGCCGAGGCCGTCCGCGAAGCCGCCATCGGCGCCAGCATCTTCAGCGACTGGTGGAACTTCAAGGTCGAGGTCTGGGACGCGATCCCCTACGCCGGGCCGCTCCAGCACGAGGTCGGCGTCAACACCAGCTTCAACTCCGACTCCGACGAGCTCGCCAGGCGCATGCACGCCGAGGGCGCCAAGGCCGTCAAGTACTCCGGCGGACGCGTCAGCCCCGAAGAGGCCATCAAGTTCGTCACCATCAACGCGGCGGTCCAGCTCGGCATCGGCGACCGCGTCGGCTCGCTCGAAGCCGGCAAGGACGCGGACTTCGTCATCTGGTCCGGCTCGCCCCTCAGCACGCTCTCTCGCGCCGAGTCGACCTGGATCGACGGCGCCGAGTACTTCTCCCTCGAGATGGACCGCGAGCACCGCAAGCGCATCGCCTCAGAGCGCCGGCGCCTGATCCAGAAGATCCTCGCCGGCCCGCCCTCAGAGCGCGAAGAAAAGAAGGACGAAGAGCAAGAGAAGAAGGAAGAGGCCGAAACGCCCGACCCCGACCGCTCCCTCAGGGCCCGCATGCTCGCCCAGGAGCGAGCCCTCGTCCGCGAACGCATGCTCGAAGCACTCAACGCAAACCGCGACCCCACGCTCGACTCCTGCGGCGTCTGCGGCTGCTCGGAGTTCCACTTCATCAAGCAGACATTCGGCAACTGACCCCGGCAAGACCGGACACCAGCGAACACAACCGGGCCTCGCCCGTTCAACGCAGATATCGAAGAAAGACCAGCCATGGCCGAAATGAATCTCAGAGCCCGCCTCGCCGCCGCCCTCTGCGCCGTCGCGCTGTGGCAGGGCGCCGCCGCCCAGGACCTCACCCGCTCCGCCCCGCCCCAGCAGACGGGCATCGCCATCACCAACGCCCGCATCCACACCATGGCGGGGCGGGTCATCGAACGCGGGCATGTCATGTTCCAGGACGGCGTCATCACCGCCGTCGAAGCCGGCGACCCGCCCTCTCGCTACGCCGGCGTCCGCATCGATGCGCAGGGCTCGCACATCTACCCGGGCATGATCGCCGCCTCCACACGCCTCGGCCTCATCGAGATCTCCGCCGTCAGAGCCACGCGCGACTTCGCAGAAACCGGCGACATCGCCCCCGAGGTCCGCGCCTGGGTCAGCGTCAACCCCGACTCGGTCATGTTCCCCGTCACGCGAAGCAACGGCGTGCTCATCGCCGGCTCGTTCCCCGCCGGCGGGCTTATCCAGGGCCAGGCCTCGATCCTCCGCATGGACGGCTGGACCACCGAAGACATGACCATCGAGCCGAGCATGGGCCTGGTCATCTCCTGGCCCCAGATGCGCCCCGTCGACGCGTGGTGGATGGACCAGCGCGCAGACGAACAGCGCCGCCGCCGCGACGAACGCCTCCGCACCCTCAACAACTTCTTCGACGAAGCCGCCGCCTACGACGCCCTGCGCCGCGAAGACTCCGGCCACCCCGTCGACGTCAGCCTCGAAGCGATGCGCCGCTTCCTGCCGACCGCAGACGACCAGCTCCCCGTCATCGTCCGCTGCGCCGATGTCGACCAGATCAACGCCGCCGTCGCGTGGGCCGCAGAGCGCGACCTCCGCCTGATCATCCTCGGCGGTCGCGACGCGCCCCTCGCGGCCGACCTGCTCAAGGAGCACGATGTCCCGGTCATCATCACCGGGACCTACGCCTTCCCCAAACGCGACGACTCTCCCTACGACGACGCATTCACGCTCCCCCTCCGCCTCGAAGAAGCCGGCGTCCGCTGGTGCCTGGCGCCAAAGGGCGGCAACGAAGCCTCCGATGTCCGAAACCTCCCCTACGAGGCCGCACTCGCCGCCGCCCACGGCCTCGACCCCGAGATCGCCATGAAGGGCGTCACGATTTACGCGGCCGAGATCATGGGCATCGCCGACCGCTACGGCACCATCGAACCCGGCAAGTCCGCCACGCTCATCATCACCGACGGCAACCCGCTGGAGATGATGACCAATGTCGAGCTCGCCTTCATCGACGGACGCACCATTGACCTGCACAACAAGCAGCGTGAGCTCCGCGATAAGTACCGCGAAAAGTACCGCCAGCTCGGCATCATCGAAGACTGAACCCCGGCCCCTACCATGAGCGCATGATCACGCCCCGACCCGAAGCTCGCAACGAGCACCGACGCTGGCTTCTGGAACTGACCACACTCCCAACAGCCGCCGGCAGAGAATGGCGCATCGAACGCTGGGTCCGCCTCTGGGCAGAGGCCCGACCGGGCCTGACCGTCGAGGCCGACCCCGGCGGCAACCTCGTCATCGCCATGGAGCCGGGCAAAGTTGAGCCGGGCAAAGACGCCGCCAAGGGCTTCAGCGAAGGCCCGCCCGTCTTCCTCACCGCCCACATGGACCACCCCGCCTTCGTCGTCGAGCGGATCGTCTCGCCGACCACCGTCGAGCTCGCCTTCAGAGGCGGCGTCATGGACGACTACTTCGACGAGGCGAAGATCAACATCTTCGCCGCCGGCGCCAAGGGCGAGCACGCCGCGAACGCGACCATCAGCGAACGCACCGGCGAGCAAACCCCCTTCAACCGCTTCCTCGCCGAACTCGAAGCGCCCGACGACCAGATCGCGCTCGGCGATGTCGGCGTGTGGGAGCTCCCCGAAGCCGAGATCGACGCCGAAGGGATCCTCCACACCAACGCCTGCGACGACCTCGCGGCACTCGTCGGCGCGCTCGCCGCACTCGACGAGCTCTACCGCGCCCGCAAGGAAGGCGCACAGGTCCGCGACACGCGCGTGCTGCTGACCCGCGCCGAAGAGATCGGCTTCATCGGCGCGATCGGCGCTTGCCGCAACAAGACCATGCCCGAGGGCTCGCGCGTCATCGCCCTGGAAAACAGCCGCTCGTTCATCGATTCGCCGATCGGGGGCGGGCCGATCGTCCGTGTCGGCGACCGCCTGAGCACCTTCAGCCCCGCCCTCACCGCCGCCGTCAGCAAAAGGGCCGAGGCCGTCGCGGGCGCGCCCATGCCGACCGCGGCGCAGAAACTCTCAGAAGCCCCCAAGTGGAAGTGGCAACGCAAGCTCATGGCCGGCGGCGCATGCGAAGCAAGCGTCTTCTGCGCCTACGGCTACGAGGCCACCTGCGTCTGCCTCCCCCTGGGCAACTACCACAACATGGCCGACCTCGACGCCGTGCAAGCCGGGAACAACACGCAACGACCCCGCGTCGGTCGCGAGTACATCTCCCTCAACGACTTCGACAACATGGTCGACCTGCTCATCGCCTGCGGCGAGGACCTCCCCGCCGCCGGAGGCCTCGCCGACCGACTCGACACGCTCTGGGGCGAACGCTCGGGCGTGCTCGACGAACGCACCGCCTGAACCCGCCCCTTCGCCCCGCGCTCTTTTGTACAGATCAGGACCGCTCAGGCGGCCCGCGAATGCACCGACCGGTCCATCCACAGGCCGCAGAGCCTGATGAGGTCCGGCGCGGGGATCGGCTTGCTGGCGTAGGCGTCGCAGCCGGCCTCGATGGCGCGGGCCCTGTCCTCGGCGAGCGAGTGCGCCGTCAGCGCGACGATCGGCCCGGTGTAACCGCCCTCGCGCAGCTTCCTGACCGCTTCGCGCCCGTCCATCACCGGCATCTGCATGTCCATCAGGATCAGGTCGAACGCGAGCTTTTCCCGCCCGGCCTGGTCGACGCGTTCGAGCGCCCGCCTGCCGTTCTCCGCCTCTATCACGCGGGCGCCCGCCCGCTCCATGTGCATGCGGAGCAGCCGCCGGTTATCGATGCTGTCGTCGACCAGCAGCACGCGCCCGCGCAGCTCGCCACCGGTCCACGCCACGGCTCGACCGACGCGCTCTTCTGCTGCGCTCTCGGCCCGACCCGGCATGATCGTCGCGACCATCTCCGTCCCGACGCCCGGCGTGCTGCAGACGGCCAGATCGCCGCCGAGGCTCCGCGCCAAACTCCGAGAGATGTACAGCCCGAGGCCCGAGCCCGGCTGCGTCCGCGTCAGCGAGCCGTCGACCTGCGTAAACGGGTCGAACACACGCTCCACCTGATCCGGCGCGATCCCGATCCCCGTGTCCTTCACGCGGCACTCCAGCACGCCCGCCCCCTCGTCCCACGAGAGCCGCACCTCGATCGAGCCCGAGGGCGTGAACTTCACGCTGTTGCTCACGAGGTTGACGAGGATCTGGCGCAGGCGCACCGCGTCGGTCCGCACCCGATCGGGCACGCCCTCGCTCACGACGAGCTCGGTCTGCAGGCCCTTGGCCTTCGCCGCAAGGCGAACCGTGCTCAGCGCGTCGTCGGCGATCTCCGCTGGCGAACAGTCCGCCAGCTCGAACGCGAGCTCGCCCGCCTCGATCTTGCTCATGTCCAGAATGTCGTTGATCAGGCCCAAGAGGTGCGACGCGTTGCGACGCACAGTCGACGCGTGCGCTTCGCGACCCTCGCAGCCCGGCTCGCTCATCAACTCGGCGTAGCCCAGCACCGCAGTCAGCGGCGTGCGGATCTCGTGGCTGATGTTCGCCAGGAACAACGACTTGGTGCGGTTCGCTTCCTCCGCCTTCGCCTTGGCCGCCACCAGCTCCTCGGTCCGCTGCGCAACGAGCCGTTCGAGCTCCCTCGTGCGCGACTCGAGCGATTCGCGCAGCTCGCGCTCAAGCCGCTTGGCCTTCATCGAGATGCCGAAGTCGCCAAGGTTCCAGACAAACCGCCAGGTCCAGAAATTCAACCCCACAAGAGCCAACGCAAGCAGCCGGTACGCCGGCCAGACAAACATTACCGCCGAGAGCACATACCCGCAGATCGAGCACCACAGAAAGATCCACGAGAGCTGCATCAGCTTGTGGTTGCGGTCATCGGGCGCCTCGGCCAGGTACGCCCGGCGCAGGAACATGAAGATGCGGCTGTACCCCGCCGTCACCCCGATCGTCAGGGTCACCAGCAACAGCACCCAGAACCAGTCCACCCCGCCCGAAGCCGTCTGCAGGCAGTGCGTCCGAGGCTGATACGCCCCGAAATTGGTGAAGAAGTCGTACGACCCGCCCAGGTTGGCGGTCGCCGCCGGCGATCCCTCAGCCGCGGGGACGCACGATCCCCAGTCCGGCGCGCCCGCCGGGGAAGCCTCGTCCGGTCTGATCTGCCTGCGGCCCATGGCGCCCCTGCTAAACGGGGCGCGACCACCGCGCTCCCGTGCACAAGGGATCGGCCGGTCGTGAACGCATAAACAGCGTACGGGCCGCATACGGGCCCGAGTGCGCCAAATACGGATCGGGTTGCGCAGGGGGCTGCCGAAATCCCGGGGCATCCACCGGCAAGGCGACGCTCAGCCGGGGGATCACGATCCACAGATCTGTGGAATTGATCGGGTGTCCGCAGCAACAGCCATCGCGCCCCATCCCCTCAAACTCGTAAAAAAGAACGCGACGCCCGCACAACCCGTGCGTCGTCGCGTTCACGAATTCCATATCGACAAATCCTGAACGATCAGTCCTTCGCCGCGGCCCCGACCGTCATCTTCACGGGCACGAACGATCGCTCCACCCGGTCCTCGAACTCGTCGCGGAACTTGTTCATGATCGTCCGCAGCGACCAGTTGTTCCCGTCCGCCAGCCCGCAGATCGTCGTCCCAGGCATCGAGCCCATGCTCGTCGCGACCTCCAGCGCCAGATCAAGGTCCTTGGTCTTCCCGTCACCCTCCTCGATACGGCACAGAAGCTGGTACAGCCACCCCGAGCCCTCGCGGCAGGGCGTGCACTGCCCGCACGACTCGTGCTTGAAGAACCGCGCCACATTCCTCGCCACCGCGACCATGTCCGTGTCCTCGTCGAACACCGTCGGGCAGGCCGTCCCCAGCCCCAGCACGTTGTACTTCCGCCCGATGTCGAAATCGAGCTCCGCCTCGTACTGGTCCGTGCCGAGCACGCCCATCGAGACGCCCCCGGCGATCGCGGCCTTGTACTTCTTCCCGCCCCGCATGCCCCCGCAGTACTCCTCCACCAGCGTCCGCAGCGGGATGCCCAGCTCCAGCTCGAACACGCCCGGGTCGTTCACATGCCCCGAGACGCCGATCAGCTTGGTCCCAAAGCTCGGCGGGCCGCCCACCGTGCTCTCGACACCCTGCTTGCAGAACCACTCGTGCCCGTTCTCGATGATGCTCGGCAGGTGGCAAAGCGTCTCGACATTGTTGATCACCGTCGGCTTGCCGAAGAGGCCCTTCACCGCCGGGAAGGGCGGCTTGATCCGGGGCCACCCCCGCTTGCCCTCCAGCGATTCGAGCAGACCCGTCTCCTCGCCGCAGATGTACGCCCCGGCGCCACGGTGCACATAGCAGTCCACTTGAAACCGCTGGCCCGCCGTGTTCGCGTCTGAATTGATCAGGCCCTTCTCGCCGAAGATCCCGTGCTCATACGCCTCGGCGATCGCCTGCTCGAGCACATGCGCCTGGTGGTGGTACTCGCCCCGGATGTAGATGTACGCCCGGTCAAGGCGGCACGCATAGCAGCAGATCGCGATCCCCTCCAGCATCAGGTGCGGATCGAAATCCATCAGCAGCCGGTCCTTGAAGGTCCCCGGCTCCGATTCGTCGGCGTTGATCGCCAGGTACCGGTGGAACCCGTCCACGCCCGGGACCTGCCCCTCCTCGACCTTGGGCAGGAAGGTCCACTTCACCCCCGTGGGGAAGCCCGCGCCCCCGCGCCCGCGCAGCACCGACTTCTTCACCGACTCGGTGATGTCGTCGGGCGCGATCGTCAGCGCCTTGCGCAGCCCCTCGTACCCCCCGGTCTTGACATACTCGTCGTACCCGACGATGTGCCGGTCCTTGAGGTCGCCGAAGGGCTTGGTGGGGATCCGCTGGGTCAGGATCCCGCGTCCGCCCATGTTCTCGGTAAACAGCCGCCGATCAGCCATGCTCTGGGTCCGTTTCTCAAGGCCGACGCCCGGCCGCCGGCGCCGGACGAATGAATCCACCACCCCGCTCCGCCTTCGGCGCACGCGGGAACCGGATTCTAGGGGACAAACGCCCCGCCGAGAGCGGCCCCTCACTCCTCCCGCGGCTTCTCCACCTCGATCTCCTCGATCACCGTCCGACGGAGCGTCACCTTCCCCCCCTCCGTCTCCCGCTCCTCCTCCTCAACCGTCCGCGAGACCTCCCGACGCTCCGTCGACGAGACATCCGTCTTCACCGCCTTGGCGATGTGACCCACAAACTGCCCCAGCGATCGCATCAGCCCGGCCATCAGACACCAAATCCCGCAAGATCTGTGGCACTGGCGGCTTGCCCGCCAGTGTGGCATCGTGCAACCCGATCGGCTTCCCTCAGCCGCTGCTCTCGCATCTCTTCGGCCGGAACTTCCCGCGAACGCAAGGGGTAGATCGTCACCGGTTCACCCTTGCGGTCCGCCTTGAACAGCCGCACGCGGCCATCGCGCACTTCCGCCCTGAGCACCTCGGCCTCGATCACCCCGTCGATCCACTCGGTCGGCCCGTCCGGGGAGCCGACCCGCAGCCACGACCGGCTCCCCCGAGGCCAGCGGATCACCGCCTCCTCACCCGACCCGACGACAACCTCTCGCGTCCGCAGGCCCGACGGCTTCAGAAAGCCGTGACGGCTCCCCGTCTCGACCACGAGCGTCCGGTCCGTCGCGTTGACAAACCGCTGCCCCGCGCAGCCGGACATCACGACGCAGCAGAGCACAAACGAGAGCAGCTTCAACCCCGAAGCCCGCGCCATCGTGCCCTCCCACACTCTCTCAGTGATGCCCGCCAGCCTTCTTCGCCTCGTCCAGCAACCCCGCGATATCCCCCGGCTTGACAAACTCGTGCAAAGTCTCGTCGATCAGCACCGCCGGCGCCCCGCCGCACGCCCCGAGGCATTCGAGCTCGACCAGCGTGAACTCGTCGTCGTCGGTCGTCTCGCCCACCTCGATCCCAAGGTGCTTCATCACCGCTTGCGTGATCTCCGGCTGCCCGCAGAACTCACACGCGATCGAGCGGCAGACCGCCACCGTGTGCTTGCCCTTCGGCCGCAGCCAGTACTCCTCGTAAAAGCTCGCGGTATCCAGCACCTCCGCCGGCGGCAGCTCCAGCACCCCCGCGATCTCCAGCATCGCCTGGTGCGGCACCCATCCGTACGCGTGCTGGATCATGTGCAACGCCGGCAGCAACGCCCCGTGCTTGGTCTCGTACCGGGGCAGGATCTTCCCCGTCAGCTCCTCCCGCATCGCCTCGGTTAGGTAAGGCTCGTCGCGCTTGGAGATCTTCGTGGTCGCCGAGGGCTTCGTGATCCAGGCCATGTCCGAGCCGTCCTCCGATGAGCGTGCGTCGCCACGGCCCAAGGCTCACCACGCAAACGGGAACCGGCCGGGGCTGAACAGTACGCCCTCCTCGTTGCCCGGGAGGTCCGTGTGGCTCACGAAACGACCCGTCGCCGGGTCGCGCTCCACCGACCCCCGCCGAGGCGTCTGCACCTCCTCCACCGCCTCCGGCGGCGCCGGGTCCTCCCCCTCCAGCGCCCCCCAACGCACCGACCGGATCGCCCGCCCCGAGGGATCCCACAAGGTCAGCCGGTCCGCCGCGTTCGCCAGCGCCCGGTACCTGGAGGTGTTGCCCGAGGTAAAGACCCACGCCTCGGAAAACAGCTCGTGACGCCCCGCCGGCGCCCGCCGATGGTCCCCCACCGGCCCCGTCCACTCGGTGTCGTACCCGTTGAACACCACCACCACCTCGCGGGGCCCCAGCTCAAAGTCCGGAAACACAAACCGCCACTGCCGATCCCCCGGCGGGTGCCGGTCCGTCAGCGCGTACCCACGGAGCTGGAGAGCCCGGTCGTGGGGGTTGTACAGCTCCACAAACTCATCGCCCGTCGGGCACCGCTTGCCGTCGAGGTTCGCATCGCCCCCCTGCGTCGGCACGGCGTACAGAATCTCCGTTACCACCGGGTGCAGCACCTCCCCCCCGATCGAGTGCACACAGACACCCGTCCCCATCGTCCCGGGAAAGAGAAGCAAGGCCGCGAAAATGCGTCGTCCCCGGCGCATGGACACAGGATAACGAATCCCGTCCGCGATGCAACCCCGGCGCCCGCTTCACGGGCGAGAGGGTCGAACAGGCGAACAGGCGAGCGGAGCCGGGCCACCCGCCCCGCGCCCGCCGCCCCTGCAACACCTTTCACCCGCGCTGCGTGAAACCCCGGGCCCCGATTCCCATAGACCATGGCGTCAACGAGCGTCGCGACACGAACCCCAACCGACGCTCAGCCCTCTAGCACCCGCCGTCACTACGGCAGACGCACCGAGAGAGTCTCGTGGGCTCCCAGTGCGCGCCGATCGCGGCAGGAGGTCGTCATGGTGGCCCTCGCACCCAGCACCCAGATCCGAACAGCCCGGCCGGCACGCACCCCCGCCGCCCTCACACGCCGCCCCCAACCGAGCGTGCGCACGCCCTCGCGCCCGACCAGCCCCGACGAAGAACTCCGGCGCGCCATCACCGCGGCCCAAATCCTCCGAGGCGCCCCCCACCCCGCCGCCGCACAACGCGCCGACGAAATCATGAACATCCTCCGCCTCGGCATCGAGCTGAGCGAAGAAGAACGCGCCATCATCAACGACGCGCTGCGGAGCGTGTAAAACTTCTTCGACCCGTGCCACCGACCTCCAACGGAGGTCGGTGGCACATGATCCAATACAGCATCAACATCCTGCGGCGAATGCCCCGAGATACTCGAAGAAGTCGTCGGCATCGATCACGCCATCGTTGTTGAAGTCCGCCCTCGGATCGCCCTGGGCGAAGAGCTGCAGAAAGAGGAAGAAGTCGTCGGCATCGACCACACCGTCGCCATTGAGGTCTGCCGGGCATTGTGCGCCC
Organism: Phycisphaerales bacterium; assembly: GCA_020831775.1. Taxonomy (GTDB): domain Bacteria; phylum Planctomycetota; class Phycisphaerae; order Phycisphaerales; family UBA1924; genus SLFH01. The sequence continues at coordinate 13,954 of JAFIFZ010000066.1, read as the reverse complement.
AGTTGGTGGATGTTGAGAACCTCCGCTTCGAGGATTATCTCAAGGTCCCGGGGCTCGGTGGATGCATTCGCTTCCACCTGATACTCAATGGTTTGCGCTGACACATCGATCGACAGGACATCGATCGGCGGGCTCGACCAGATCATCCAGATGTCCGGCTCGCAGTCCCACGGATACACTGTGTACCCTTCGACAAACTGGCCGCCGGACGCGGGCACAGTCACCGTCGCGTTGTTAAACGAGTACTCGCACGGAAGCGGCTCTTGGATCACTTCATGCGCTTCATCGCCGAGATCGATCCAGCCGCCACGGCCGTTCCATGAATCGTTCTCATCGACGTTGTAGACTACTTCGAGCCCCGTCCCCGTGATTGTGACACTGACGATCTCGATCCATGACTCGTTGGTTGAGGGTTCCGGAACACACATCGGATCCCACAAGCTGATGAACATCATGAAATCGAACTGACCGCCGTAGCCGTCCACAACCCTCGAAGGGGGATCAACAAAGGAGTCGCAGATCGCCGCGGAACTCTGCCACACACTGTGTGTCGCGTTCCCGATGACGAACTCCGTCTGACGGGGATCCGGAGTGTTGTTCGGAAACACGCGGTAATCCACATTGCCGAACGGATCGACATCGATAATCTCCACCCAGTCAACAGTCGAAACGACCGCAATTTCGCAGGTGGAGGGTTGCGCGTCCACTCCAAACCAGTACTCGCCGCCCGAAGGGGGCACCGTGTGGGAGGGCGGCCCGAGATCATAGAAACACTCCACCGGGGCTTGGACAACCGTGTGCGTCTCACTGCCTACAACGATCTCGCCTTCGCGCTGATCGATCGTGTCGTTCGCCACGACGGTGTAGACGACAGTATCGTCACCGGTCCCGGTCGGATTGTCCGTGATCACGATCCACGGGACATTGCTCTCGGCCGCCCAGGAGCAGGTCGAAGGCGATGCGGACACATTGAGTTCCAGACCGGTATGCTCATCGGCCGATACCGTTCGGGTCGACGGCTCGATCGCAATCGTGCAGGCCACGCCCTGCTGCGACACGACAAACGTGTTTCCGGCGACCGTGATGGTACCCTCTCGCGACATAGTGTCTTGATTCGCATCCACGCGATACTGCACCACATCATTGCCCTGCCCCATAGCGCCGCCGACGATCGATATCCACGGGGCGTTGCTCTGAGCCGACCACGGACAGAACGAGTGCGTTGCGGTGACATCCAGCGAATAGGTCGCCTGGGCGGCAGACACCGTGCGGCCAGGTGAACCGAGTTCGTAATTGCAATCGGCGCCCGACTGTCTCACGGTGTGCGTGTAACCCGCAACCGTCAGCGTGCCTGTTCGCATTGAGCTACTCTGATTGGCCAGCACTTTGAAAACAACCGTCTGATTGCCAGTCCCCTGATGGTTATGTGTAACCACTATCCACGGGTCATTGCTCTGCGCTGTCCACTCACAGTCCGGCAGCGAAGCGGTCACACCAAGGATGTACGACATCTCATCCGCCGGAACATCGCGAATGCTCGAATCTAACTCATAACTGCAAACTACTCCATCTTGAGTTACAACGAATATGTTATCTTGTATCGTGACCGTACCCACTCGTGGACTCTGGCTTGCATTGGCAGAAACGCTGAATAGTACAGGTTCACTCCCACTTCCTTGTTGCGAACCGGGCTCAATCGTGATCCATGGCGCACTACTAACAGCGGTCCACTCACATCCTGATGGGCTAAGCACATTGACCAATCCGGACACTGCTCCACTCGCCACCTGCATCTCAGTCGGGGAGATCGCATAGCCACAGCCGCCACCTTCCTGTGTAACTTCGTGGACCTGACCGGCTACCGTAATGGTGCCGACCCGGGGGCTAGCGCCAGTATGCTCGCTGACTTCGTAGATAACACTTCCACCACCAGAACCTCCCGTTCCAGTCATAATTGTGATCCAGTCATCATTGCTTGCAACATCCCACTGACATATAAGCCGGTTCGCGCCGACTCCGATGAGGTGACTCCCCGCATCCGACGGCACGGTTCGCTCCAGCGGAACAACAGTGTATATGCAGCCAGCGCCCGACAGGCACTCTCGGGAGTCTCTAAACATAGCAATATCGTTCGTAGAACGAGTACCAAAGTGCAAATGGCGCTGCAGTACGCGGGTCATCAACCCGCAATCAGGATCGGAATGGGGAGGCTCATCGCAATGAACGGCACTCCAATTGTGTCCCAATTCGTGCGCGACTATCAACATCGTATCAAATGAGTCTTGTGCGACATAGGTCAATCCGTACCCGCGATTCGGCACACAGACACCACTCAACATGGCTATCCCGCCAACACTACTCGGAACCGCCCACTTTCCTGTAATCAAGTGCGCAACACTACGATCAACGCCGGCATACTGAGGATCGGACGACCACAGATATGCGAATTGATCAAGCAATAACTGGGGCTGCTGGTGCGTATAGGGATCGGTAGCCGGGTCACTCCGCACATGAATTACGCGAATGAAGTATGTGATATCAAGCGAGTGCTCGTATAGGAATGATACATTGTTCTGGATCGACTCAACTGCGTCCACCACGGCATTTGGATCAGATTGGTGGTGCAAATAATAGTCAGCGTCGGTGTCATAAGCGATGTCTGCGATGTACAGGCTGGTCTCAGGTTGCGGCGAATCTTGGAAATCGCCGTTGTTCAATCCGGTGCTGGCCGGAATGCTATGATGCTGCGCTGTGTGTGCTGAGTGGTTCTGCCCATCTCCACACACGCCACAAACGCCTAGATCCCTTGAAGTAGAACTCAACCGATAGACTACATGCTGCCCTGGTATTGTTACCTCCTCCATGATTTCCAACAGCGGTTGAATCACCCACACTTGCTGCTTCCGCCCAATAAGATCTTGCTGGATCGCCAGGGCTGAAAGTCCGACCTCTCTTAGCGAACCTACGACTGCCACCTCTTGTTCACCCAAGCCAGTGCCCCGCACTGTCCGCGGCTCGGGCACATCAATGACCTTCGCTTCGCCAGTGCCATCGTGGAGCCACACTTCGAAGTCAGGCGCTCGCACAGAATGCGGAAACATTTGGATCTCGAAAGCCTGCCCTTCCAGCTCGATCTCAAGTATGAAGCCCTCGCCAACATCCGATGGAAGATCCAAAGCAACGAGATCGAAGCTGTCAAGTTGCAGCTTCTCTCGGATAGCTTGTTTTGTATCTGCCTGGCCCACCGCGATCGACGGCATCCAGAGCAACGCCAGCACCGCCGCGAGCAACACTGCCATGCCTGAGATCCTGAACATTTTCCACCCCATTGAAGAACCGCAGCTTGCGGCCACCGCCGGGTGCATAGGCCACACGAACGATCTATAGAGGACTGGATACTCCGCCTTCTACCAGCATCGCTCCACTCCCGCAAGCCGCGCTGCACCGTGCCGATGTCTGTCCAAACGAACACTCTAGAACGCAAGGCGAGACCACACAGCCAACGCCACTACGCTCTACGGACAGCGAACCACCGTCTCCCACATACCGCACGGATTTAGTCGATTTTTTGGATCGAGGACCGAACGCATGCAGATCAGATCGCTCTGCGCAAGGGAATGGTGAATCACTCCGACCCTTACACCAACCGATCCGCCCAACGCCGCAACCCAGCACCCCGCGTCATGTCATAAGTCAGCGGCGTCACCGTAATACACCCCGCAAACAACAAATCAACATCCGACTGCGGCTCCGTCGCGTGGAAATTGAGCCCGCCCCCCGCAGCCCAAAAATAAGTCCCCCCCGTCGGGCTCGTACGGCGTTCGTACTCATCAACCAGCCCGTGCGTGTTCATGCGGCACACACGGATCGGCGGCATCGCCTCGGGATCACGCGTCGTCATCTTCTCGTACGGCTGCGGCCCCTGCGACGCCAGCCCCGCCGAGACCGCCAGCCCCCGCGCGTCCTCCTCCTCGCCCGGCGCACGCTCGGTCAGCGGGATGTTCACATTCAGACACTCGTGCGCCTCCAGCGGCCCGCCCTCCAGCAGCCGCTCGACCGCGCGACGCGCATGCCGCGCCGCTAGATCAAACAACGCCACCCCGCGCCCCATGTGCAGGCTCAGGGCGATCGAGGGCACGCCGAGAAACGCCGCCTCGATCGCCGCGGCCACCGTCCCCGAATAGATCACATTCACGCCGCAGTTCGCCCCGGAGTTGATCCCAGACAGCACGATGTCCGGCCTGGACCCCTCGCCGAATTGCTCGGGCCACAGGGCGCTCAGCGCCAGCTTCACACAGTCCGCCGGGCGCCCGTCGACGGCGATCCCCTCCATGTGCTCGCTCATGCGGACCCGGCGCGCCATCAGCGGCTCGTGGAAGGTCACGCCGTGGCTCGTGGCCGACTGCACCGTCTCGGGCGCGACTACCATGATCTCGGTCTCATCGCCGAAGATCGGCCCGCCGAGCTCGCCGGAAGGATCGGCCAGAGCGTGAAAGAGCGAAACAATCCCGGGAGCCCGGATGCCGTCGTCGTTGGTCAGGAGGATGCGCACGGGCGGAGCGTAGGACGCGGGGCCCGGTCTCGCGCTTACCGACGAGTTTCCTGGAGCCGCACCGTCCCGTCGTAGAGCAGTTCGTGACGGCGATACTGAGGACGGCCCAAAGGGTCACGGGTGTCGCGGAGCCCGTGGGCGGGCTGCGATGCTTCGACGACAAAGATCGATTCAGGATCGTTCTCGTAATGGGCGATCGTCCTGCCCATCGGATTGCCGCCCATTGTACGATAATAGCCATATATTAGATACGCATCTTCATAATAGCTCCACCCCTTCTCTCTGAACACCGTCGTGTCTTCCGGGCAGGCCCATGGCTGTCGTCTGGTGAACTCGTCCCCCGACCGCTCGGGCGCCGGCACACCGAGCATTTCGGCCAGCGTGCGGACCGGCTCCATCTGCCCGTCACCCGGCCTGTACCCGCCGAACACGATCGGCAAGGCGTTGTTGTTCGCGTCCTGATATGTCCGAAACCCGGTGTAAGTGGTCCGTAGATTGCTCTGGCATGCCGCAGCCCGGGCCGACTTGCGCACCGCACCCAACCCCGGAATGAGGAGCGCCAGCAGCACCACAACGATCGAGATCACTACAACCAGCTCGATGATGGTGAAACCGCGTTCTTGATTTTTTTGCAGAGCATAAGCCATAAGCGCAGCCGATTACGCAGTTGAATAATTCTGAAGTGGTTCCTCATCGCATCACGGAAGCCTCCACCAGTCTCGCGCAGATGTGGAGCTCGCGATGTTTAGATGCTTCAGTGTGTCCCGAGCGATCCGGATATCTGGATCCTCTGTCGCGGCGAAGATCACCTCAAGAAGTTCGCCGCAGGTGCGATCATCCAAGTGAGCTCCGGCATAGAAAGCGGCACGCAGCGAAGTGAAACGGATGCGAGGGTCGCCATCGGCGACCCCGACTGCGAGCGCCGTTTCAAGGATCTGCATCTGACCGACGAACTCGGCATATTCCGAATCATCTGCGGTTCCATGTCGGATCGTCCACAGCCGAAACCCGCACGCGAGCGCCGCTCGAACCCGAAGCATCACCGCATCAACTGGCCTCTCGACGCAACCCGGGGGAGGACCATTCAGAAGCAAATCAGACGCGAAAACAGCATCCTCGTCAGACCAAGATTCGGTACCGACAAGCGCGAAAAGACGCTGCTCAAGTGCTTGCCCGGATGCGGGCAAGAGCTCATTCGGCCGATACCTACCAGCAGCATCCTGTGGGCAAGAGGAGCACGACTTCTCGTCGGTCTTCGGTGAACCACCGCTGCCCGCTTCTGTGTATGCTCGATGCTCAAGGTCCGGAGCCTCCGAAACTCCGCCGCTGACAAGCTTGACAGACAACACGACCGCCACGCCAAGAAGCGACGCAAGCAAACAGGCCTTGACGCACACTAGCGAAGTCTTCACAATTCGCCCTCCCAACGCCCCCGGCTGCGGAGCGATCTCATACGCTGATCGATGTAGCCTGTAATCCTCGGCGACGGGTCATTGTGATATGCATCACGGAGAACGCGACGCACTTCCGGCTTGCGCATCATTCTCGGCGACACCATAATAATTGATATGCTGTTTGATCTGAAATACACATCATCATGCGTCGCGTACCCCACCAACGCCTCGATCAGACGGGCTTCTGCGGCATCGGACATAGGGCCGCTGAATAGAATCCGTGTTCTAAATGCAAAAAACGCCTTTGTCAGCACGCCCCAACTCGACCGGGTTTCGATATCCATCGGCTCGCCATCAACCCGCCCTTCCCTGAATGATTCGTGCGCGGCGATGATGTCCAGCAATTCTTCGATGTCATCTTCCTCCCACCTGGGTCTGACAGCAATGACGTTGTTGATGTAAGCCATCTGCTGCTGAGCCTCGACGGGCATTATCGACGCCGGATCGACAACCACCGGCCTGAACTCCGCAATGTACGAAACAAACCTAGGGTGGGCATCTTCAGGTAATTCCGGCGGAACATAGGGGACCTGAAGGCGATCCGCTTTTGAGCCCGCGACATTCGCAATCAGAAGACACACCAAGACTGCCGCCACCCCTAGGCCCGCGATAAGCACTTTTTTTCCCATAGTTGTCTCTAATTATTTTTGAAGTATCGAGAAATGCCGCTGCGACGAGCTGACTCGTCGCAGCAACTCGCACTTGGTCACTCCTCGCCTTCGTTCTACTAATCCTCCGTTTCACACTCAGGATGAGGGCCGGTCGATGCGAACGCTACGCAGCAATACCCATAGCACTGGGGTATTTCCACATCCTCGTTGATTTTCGGATCGGGGTCATAGGTCATGTTGTTGCAGCAACTCAGGCATTGAGCAAAAGTGTTGACACCGTGCTCCGGAACATTTGGATTGCAGTTCTGCTGCCCCCACTGCCAACCGGGACTGTGGATGCCTCCCGAGGCCAACGCCGCAGCTCCGAGCGCCATTACGACGATCGCCGCGACTACGATGGACCCATCGAGCATCTTCTGACCACTCCGCTTGATGTACTGCATTGCGTTCCTTTCTGGCTCCTGAGACCGCCAAGAACCATTCCAGACGGCCATGACACGAGCTCAATCCTCTGCCCGCATACCTAGCGGGGCACAAATCCATATTCGGAACGGCCTGTCCAAGGCCAGATCTCAACCTACCGGCTTCGGTTTCCGGACGCAAGCACTTTCGGAAAAAATTTTGTCGATTCTCGCCTACCCGCACACCAACACACCCCGCCCCGTCTCCGGATCCCTCAGCCTGCGGCTCTCCACCCCAAAGACCCGCCGCACCAGCCCCGGGCTCAACGCCTCATCCGCCGGGCCGTCGGCGGCCACTCGCCCCTCCTCCAGCACCACGATCCGCGGGCAGTACCGGTCCGCCAGCATCAGATCGTGGATGACCACGCCCACGCCGATCCCGCGCCCCTCGCGCACCGACGCCAGCATCGCCAGCACATCGAGCTGGTGGCGGATGTCCAGCGCCGCGATCGGCTCGTCGAGCAAGAGCAGCGAGGGCGACTGCGCCAGCGCCATCGCCAGGCGCGCCCGCTGGCGCTCGCCTCCAGAGAGCGCCGTCAGGCGTCGGTGGCTCAGGTGCGTCATGTCCGCCAGCTGCAGCGCGTGCTCGATCGCTTGTTTGTCGGCGACGGGGTCGCGACCGTGCGGGGCTCGGCCGAACGCGACAAGCTCGCGCACCGTCAGCCCCTCGGGCGTCGGCTGGTGCTGCGGCATCACCGCCAGCTTCCGCGCAATCGCCCGCCTCGCCAGCTTCGAGATCGGCTCGCCGTCGAGCAGCACCGCGCCCCCCTCGGGCTTGTGCAGCCTCGCCATCACGCGCAGCAGCGTCGACTTGCCAGACCCGTTGGGCCCGACGATGCCCACCAGCTCGCCCGGCGCGATCTTCACGCCCGCCCCGTGCAAGACGGGCGTGTCGCGGTACCCCGCCGTGATGTCGCGCGCTTCGAGCGTCACCTGAGCATCCGCGTCTTGTAAAGAAGGAACACGAAGTACGGCCCGCCGATCAGCGCCGTCAGCACGCCCGCGGGGATCTCGCGCGGCGCCATCGCCGTGCGGGCAACCAGATCCGCGAACACACAGAGCGCCGCCCCGCCCAGCGCCGCCGCGGGGATCAGCATCGCGTGACGCACCCCCACAAGCATCCTGAGAATGTGCGGCACCACCAGCCCGATGAACGCGATCAGCCCCGCAACACTGATCGCGCTGCCCGCAAGCAGACACGCGACGATCAGGCCGAAAAACCGCGTCCGCTCGACAGGCACGCCCAGGGAGGCCGCGCTGTCGTCGCCCAATTGCAGGATGTCCATCCGGCGCGCGAGCAGCGCCGCCCCGATCAGCCCCGCCACCGAGTATGGCAGCACCGTGTACAGATGCCCCCACGACCGCCCCGCCAGCGAGCCGCTCATCCACGCCACCACGCTCTGCACGCGATCGCTGTAGGTCACCATCAGAAAGGTCGTGACCGCCCCGAGCACCGCCGTCACCGCCACGCCGCCGAGCACCATCCGGATCGGGCTCGTCCCCACACCCGGCGTGTAGCTGATCCCGTACACGATCAGCCCCGCGATCGTCGCGCCCACAAACGCCGCCGGCGCCAGCGCCTGCGGCATCCCCGGCGCCATCACCAGCACGATCGTCGCCGCGAGCCCGCCCCCCGCCGTAATCCCCACCACATTCGGCGCAGCCAGCGGGTTCCGCATCACCCCCTGCAGCAGCACCCCCGCCACCGCAAGGTTCAATCCCACAAACACCGCCACCAGCGCCCGAGGCAGACGCAGGTTCCGCACGATCTGCGAAGCCGTATCGTCAGCCGAAGACGGCGCAATCACCGCCCGCCAGACATCAACGAAAGGCAGCGTCACCGAACCGAAAATCAGCGAGAGCAGAAGACCGACAACGACCAGCACGGCGCAGGCGGAAATCACCACCACCGATCGCCGCACGCGAGGCCCGGCGCCATCCTCAACACTGTTCGACGCCGCGACGACCGTCAAGAGAAGCACCCTCCGCGCGGCTTCCGCCGACGCGCCACCGCCCCAGTTACCCGCCGTTACCCGCCGTTGCTCGGCGTCGCGTACAACGCGTCGCGCAGCCGTCCCATCGCCTCCGCGGGGCTCGCCCCCGGGCGCAGCACGAACAGGTCGTCAGACAGCACGCCGACGCGCCCCTCGCGCACCGCACGCAAACCTTTCCACGCCGGGTCGCGCTGCAAACGCTCGATGACTCCCTCCGCCACGCCCCCATGCGTCACGATCAACAGCGCATCCGGGTCGCGCGAGACCACGGTCTCCAGGCTGAACTGCGCAAAGCCGCCGAAACTCCGGTCCTCGGGCAGCCCCTCGGTCACCAGCGTCGCCCCCAGCAGCGAGGCGAGATCCCCCAGGTAGCTGTCGGGCAGGAAGGCGTAAAACGCATCGGGCGTGCCGAAGAGCGCAAACACGCCCGGCCCCTCCCCCGATCCGTCCCCGGGCACATCCGCCACGACCTCCGCCACGCGCCGGTCAAGCTCACGCCCGAGCTCGACAGCCCGGTCCATCCGGCCGGTCATCACCCCCAGCAACTCCATCATCCCTCGCGCCTCGTCCAGCGTCCGCACATCCAGCACCAGCACCGGCGCCCCCGTCGCGCTGCGCACCGAAGACGCAAAGTGCGCAAACGGCTCGGGCAGGATCACAAGGTCCGGCCTCGCCGCCACCAGCCGCTCCATCTCCGGCCCCGCCCCGTGGCTGATCGGAAGCTCGGGGATCGACGACCACGCCTCGGGCGTCTCCCCGCGCACCGACGCACGCATCACGGGCTCGATACCGAGCGCCTGCAGCATCTCCACCGCAAACGGCGCGAGCGCCGCGATGCGCTCGGGCTTGCCCGGCACCTCGACCTCGCGTCCGGTCCGGTCGGTCACCATCATGCTGCGGTCGGCGGGGCGATCGCCCGTGTCCTCGCCGCAACCGGCCAGCACGAGCGCAAACAGCAGCACAAACAGACATCTCGAAGGCATATCGGGGTCGCTTCCTTCCCCGGCCTTCGGAGGCCGCCGCGCAACGGTTCAAAGCTCAACGCGGTATTGAGACCGGGTCTCAATCATACCCGGCCGCCTCGCCCTCAGCCCTCTCGCCGGTACTCCACCTGCAACGCCAGAAACTCCTCGCCCCCCCGCGGCGTGAAGTACAGCTCCATCGTGTGCCGGTCCTCGTCCACCACCTTCACCACCGCACGCTGCTGCCGTGCCGTCCCGTCGGCCATGAACGACTCGCCCCGCAACTCCCACGCCCCGTCACGGAATGAGCCCGAGTCGTGGGCGATCTGCCCCCCCGTCGAGTCCATCCACACGCTCTCGTACAGCCCCGACGCCTCGTTGAACCCCCAGTACCCCCGCCCGACAAACGCCGCGCCGTTGAAGGTCCCCTTGTAGTCCTGCTCCATGAACAGCCCGCCGAGGATCCAGCGGTTGATCATCGTCCCGCTGCTGGTCATCGCCTCCGCCCCGGGCCCTCGCCAAGACCGCCCGGCCGACCTGAACACCCCGATAAGGGGAGAGAGGCGTTCGTGATGCTCTGTGCGTGCGGGTGAGTAGCTGTCGTCGCTCATCGTGAACGCTCCTTGCTCACGGGTTCTTGACACGATCTTAACACAAACGCCGCCCACGCGTCCAGAAGACGTGCGGGCGGCGACATCCGCCAAGTTCAGCCTCTCGCGGCGCTATTTCCGCGTGTACTCGATCCAAAGACCCCGGTGCTCCATCTCACCGTCGACATAGAACCGCTCGAAGGTGTGCCGGTCGTGCCCGTGCACCGTCAACACATCGCGGTACTGGTGCGTCTGACGCGTCATCGGGTCCGTCTCCGTCCCCGTGTACGTGAACACACGACCCCCGCGGCATGTCCCCTCCATGTACTGCATCGAGTTGCCCATCGAGTCCATCCACACCGTCTGGTACTTCCCCGTCGCGTTGGCGTACCCCGTCATCGAGATCCCCGTGAACGGCACACCGAAACTCTCGCCCTTGAACGTCGAACGCACAAAACGCCCGTCAAGAATCCACTCCCCCTCAGACTCCCCCTCAGACTCGTAAACCTCCGTGTCGGGCAGCATCTGGAACGACACCTTCACGTCGAAAGACCCGATGAACGCCTTCAGGTGCTCGTGATGCTCGCCCTTGGCGTTTGCCTGCTGCCACGCCGCCATCATCTGCTCGGGCGACATCTCCTCCGGCGGCGCCATCCGCTCGCCCTCGGGGCTGCCCGCCACCACCACACCCGCCACGAATGCCGCCGCCAACACTCCGGCGGCGCCGACCGCCGACACCAAAGCTCTGCCTCTGCGCTGCATGGGTTGCTCCTCTCGCCAAGTTCGGGGGTTCACGCGAACCAGCCACGCCGACACCGGCACGGCTGATCCGATCAAAACCAAAACCTCAGCAAAAGTCTACCTCAAGATCCCTGCTCAAGCACACGGATCCCGAGTTTTTCTCGGGCCTGCCTCAGCGCCCCGGCCGCGGCCCAAGCTCCGTCCGCGTCTCCCGCGCCCGCTCGAGCACCCCCTCGCGGAACTCCTCCTCGCCCTGGGTCACCTCCAGCGAGGGCTCGAGTTCGAAGTGCCACGCCACCCGGTCCTTGAACCGGTAGGGCGCCGCCAGCGCCACCAGATCAATCACCGGCCACTCGTGCACCGGCGCCCGCGCCGTCCGCCCCTCGCTCAACGGCTCGTACCCCGGCTTCTCCAGACGGATGTCGTACCGCCCGTAGAACTTGAAGCTCGTCTCCGCCGGCGTCGTCCCGATCTCGATGTCGTTCACCCACACCCGCGCCCCGGGCGGGTCGCTCGTCACCACGATGCGACGGTCGCTCGAGCACCCGGCAAGCCCCGCGAGCACGACGCCGAGGGCCGCTCCGCCGCAGATTGTCCGGATGGTCGCCATCGCCCGCAGCATAGCACGATCCCGCCCCGGACCTACACTCCGCCCATGCCCCTCCTCGAGGCCGACAACCTCCGCAAGGCCTACGCCGGACGCACCGTCGTCGATTCCGTCTCCTTCCATGTCGAAGCGGCCGAGATCGTCGGCCTCCTCGGACGCAACGGCGCCGGCAAGACCACCAGCTTCCGCATGACCATCGGCATGATCGACGCCGACGCCGGACGTGTCACCTTCGACACCAAGGACATCTCCCGCCTGCCGATGTACAAGCGCGCCCGCCTCGGCATGGGCTACCTCAGCCAGGAGCCCTCCGTCTTCGGACGCCTCAACTGCCGCCACAACCTGATGGCCATCCTCGAAACCCTGCCGATGGGCCGGGCCGAGCGACGCAAAAGGGCCGACGAACTCCTCGAACGCTTCGGCCTGACCCACAAGGCCACCCACGCCGCCCGCACCTGCTCCGGCGGCGAACGACGCAAGCTCGAAATCGCCCGCGCTTTGGTCACCCGCCCGCGCCTCATCCTCATGGACGAACCCTTCAGCGGCGTCGACCCCATCGCCGTCGAAGACCTCCAGACCGAAATCCGCCAGCTCGCAGACGAAGGCATCGCCTTCCTCATCACCGACCACAATGTCCAGCAGACCCTCCGCGTCTGCGACCGCGCCTACATCATCGACAGCGGCAAGAAGTTCGCCGAAGGCTCGCCCCGCGAACTGATCAACAACGACATGGTCAAACGCGTCTACCTCGGCTCACTCTTCCGAGGCGACGAATTTGACGAGCCCCTCCCCAAAGCCAGACGCAGAGAAGCCCAGGCCAAGAGCTGAGGGCGGCGCGAACGACGATCGCAGTACAGGTCAACAGCTATTTGGCAGCTCCGAAGGAGCGGCGGATCATTGCCACGGGTGGAGCGCCGCACGATGCGAAGCATCGGGCGAAGCGCAACCCGGTGGAAAGCCACCCAAGGCAACCGCTCTGAAGGAGCGGAGGAGTTCTGCTCGGCCGACACGGCATTGCTAACACGCTGCTAATCTCGCACATCGTCCGGGTCGTCGCTGTCGTATCACGATGGCAAAAGTTTTGGCTCAAACCAACACTTTTTGGCCAATTGCTCAACCAATTTGGCGTGTTTTTGGCAAACTTTGTCCAGTTTGGCCAACTTTGTCCATCCTTATGCAAAATCATTCGTTCCGGCTTATCGACAGGCCATTCGATCCAATCAACTCCACGCCAATCATTTTTACGGCATTTTGCGCTCGACGCCTCTTGACCCAGCAGTGATCGCGGCAAGAGTGTGTGAGGATGCTCAAACCAAGTCATCTCTCTACACGCCCGCAGTCAATCCCACCGCTTCTCGACACCCTTCTTGAAATGGGACATAACGCCAGGCGATTCACTCTGACTCAATGGAACAACATCACACACACTGCAAGTACGCCGGACTTCAGTGCAAGGCCGACACAAAGATTGAAGGGAGGCTAACCAAGCAAAAAGCATCATCCACGCACAGCAGATCGTGCAACATCCGGGCGGAGGTCCGTCTCGAAAATGGCAAATTCGGGACAATCATTGAAAGGAATATTCATGATTCCGTTCTCTCGCAAGCATGTCGACGACCTTCGGCGGCTCTATATCCACAACGACTATCCCCTGGATCGCTTAGTCAACGATCCTGAGGCCAAGACTCGCTTCGCTGATCACTTCAACCTCGTGACAGGATCGGACTTGACCGCTGAAGAACTTTGTGGCTTCTTGCTCTTCCTTCGCAAGAGCAAGGACACCACAGGCGGGCTCCCCCGTATCGGGCGTCGATTCCATGGCCCGAACATCTAGTGGGGATCTAGAGCGTCCTCACCGATTTCGTAGCGCCGTTCGGCGCGTGTCCGGTTGCGCCTTGGTGATGTTTGTTGTAGCTTCGAGCCTCGACCCTCGGGGTCGGGAAGGAGCCACGGATGGCGTCGCCGTACTCGCAGGATCTCAG
>JAFIFZ010000065.1 GCA_020831775.1 Phycisphaerales bacterium | reverse complement strand
AAGCCTGCTGGGGGCGTAGCTATGTTTTGGTAGAGCGCTTCCTTGGCATGTAAGAGGTCGTCGGTGCGAGTCCGGTCGCCTCCACTGAACAACGCCGCGGACCTTCGGGTCCGCGGCTTCTTTGTTATGCGTAACTTCGGGCCTTCGTTATCGGCCGCGTCGTTGCGGATTTCGTGTCAACGAACGGCTTTCGTATTGAACCCCACGCATGCGTGGGGTAGGTTGATGCTGTCGGACGCCGCTCGATCGTGTGGGTTTGCGTCTCGTTCCGACATTGTGGGTTTTCTTGAGGAGAGATCAAGATGAAAGTTGCAACGAAGATCGTGGGCTGCGCCGTGGTTGCGGCCCTGTCCGGCCAGGCGCTGGCCGCCCCCCTGTACGCGACCGGCTTCGAGCCCCCGGTCTACACCCTCGGCGACAGCGTCAATGGTGTTGACGGCTGGGCCAACGCCTCCGGCTCCGGCGCCGGCGTCACCGTCTCGGATGTGCAGGCCTTGGGTACCCAGAGCCTCCAGTTCGACAACAGCGGTTCCTTCAACAGCTTCTACTCGGTCCGGCGCGAGCTGCCGACCTACAACGGCGTGGTCGAAGCGTCGGTTCAGCTCTACATCGAGGGCAATGTCCAGGCCAACCGCCTGTACGGCATGTACTTCACCGGCAGCGCCACCGGCACCCTCGGCGGCGCCAGCCTCGGCCTGTCGATCGGCGGCGACGGCTCGATCCGCGCCGGCACCAGCTGGGCTGCGACCTACCAGAACACCGGCCTGATCGGCACCGCCGACGCCGGCTCGTTCACCGATCGTTGGTTGACCATCACCCTGTCGTACAACAACGGCGACGCTTCGGTGATGATCTCCGGCCTCGACGGGCCGAACTCCTCGTTCAGCTCCAACTACACCATGTCGGACGGGCCTCTCGGCTTGAACCTCGGCACCGACTGGTTCACCTCCACCGACCGCGCCGGTGTCGGCTACTTCGACAACCTCGAGATCGTCCCCGCCCCGGGCGCTCTTGCGCTGCTCGGTCTGGGCGGTCTGGCGGCGGCCCGCCGTCGTCGCGGCTGATCCGACTCGCCGCACAACGAACCGTGTCTCATCACCGCTGCGCCCCGAGAGGGGCGCAGCGGTCTTTCGTGCGCCTCTCGCGGGCGCTGAGAGTCTGTTCTCACCGACGCGACCGACGACCGGCACGCCGCAAACCCTTGACACTGGTTGCGGCGGTCTGATATCTTCTTCGGTACTTGTGGGGATGGAGCCAGCGTGGGTCTCCGTCGCCCATACGCCACGTGGAGTTGACGGAGGTCATCATGAGAAAATTCAATCTTGGAATCGCACTCGCGGGCTCGATCGCGTTCGCCGGCGCTGCTTCGGCCACCCCGATCTTCGAAACCGGCTTCGAGCCCCCGGAGTACCTCGCCGGCGGCATCGTCGACGGGATCGACGGTTGGTCCAACGGTTCGCAAAGCGGCAACAGCCACATCATCTCGACCACGCAGGCCATCGACACCCAGAGCCTGCAGTTCGACAACACCGGCACCTTCAACAGCTTCTACTCTGTCCGGCGCGAGTTGCCCTTGGGCATCGAAGACGGCTTTGCCGTCAGCGTCCGCTTCTACATGGACGGCATGACCGAGGAGAACCGGCTCTACGGCCTTTATCTGGTCAGTACGGCCACGAGCACCCTCGGCGGCAACACCCTCGGCCTGTCGATCGGGGGCGACGGCGCCGTCCGCGCCGGCACCACTTGGGCCAACACTTACACCAATTCCGGCCTGATCGGCTTCGCCGACATCGGCACCTACAAGGACCGCTGGCTGACCATCACACTGATCTGGCAGCCCGATGGCAACGCCGTCGCCTCCATCTCCGGCTTCGACGGTCCCAACGACACCATCAGCGTCAATCTCTTTCAGGAGAACCAGCCGCTCGGCCTGAACCTCGGCACCGACTGGTTCACCTCGTCGATCCGCTCCGGCATCGGCTACTTCGACGATCTCGAAATCACCACCGGCGCCGGTCCGGCCTGCCCGCCCGACCTTAACGGCGATGGCGTCGTTGATGCCGACGACTTCTTCCTCTTCCTCAACCTGTTCGCAGCCGGCGACCTGCGGGCCGACTTCAACAACGACGGCGTGATCGACGCCGACGACTTCTTCGCCTTCCTGAGCGCGTTCGCCGCAGGCTGCTGAACCGCGAGCGAGGGCCGAGAAGACAAGCAACGCCGCCCGTGCGTCTCTGCGCGCGGGCGGCTTTTTGCGCTGGCCCCGAGCGTCGCGCGGTGTTTGCAGGCCGTCAGGGACAATCCGACTTCGGGCCTTGAATTCCCCACCTATTGCGGGTAGCTTACAACTGTGAACGGGGCGGGGCAGAATTGAATGTATCGAGAGGAGTATGGAATGAATCGCTTCGCATCACTGGCGAGTGCAGGACTTATTGTCGCCGTCGCCGGGCTCGCCGACGCCCAGCAGCTCTACTACACCGGCTTTGAGCCGCCGCTCTACGGTACCAGCGGCTCGATCAACAACAGCGACGGCTGGACCACCGGCACCGCTTTCGGCATCAGCAACGGCATCTCCCAGACCGTCGCGATCGGCAGCCAGAGCCTTCGCTTCGACAACAGCGCTTCGCTCAACACCCGCTACTCGGTCAAGCGTGAGATGCCGCCCGGCAGCGAGGACGGCTTTGAGGTCACCGCACAGGTCTACCTCGATGGCACCACGGGCGAGAACCGCCTCTACGGCGTATACCTCGTCGATTCGCCCACAGGCGTGCTCGTCAACACCACGCTCGGCCTGACCATCGACGGCGGCGGCCGCGTCCGCGCAGGCACCGACTTCGACACCACATGGGAGTCGTTCGGCGTTATTGGCACCGCCGATCCCGGTACTTTCAAGGACCGCTGGCTCACCTTCACGCTCACATGGACGCCGACCGGCGGCGGGCAGGTCGAGGTCTCCGGCTTTGCGGCGCCGCAGGAGCCGATCAGCGGCTCGTTCACGCTCGCCAACGCCCCCCAGGGCCTCAACCTCGGCACCGACCGCAACCAGCAGGTCGACCGCAACGGCATCGGCTACTTCGACGAGCTCTTTATCGAAGCGGTCGACGCGGGCTGCCCCGCCGACCTCAACGGCGACGGCGTCGTCGACGCCGACGACTTCTTCCTCTTCCTCCAGCTCTTCGCCGACGGCGACGCTCGGGCCGACATCAACCAGGACGGCGTCATCGACGCCGACGACTTCTTCGAGTACCTGAACCTCTTCGCCCAGGGCTGCTAAAGCCCCGGCTGAAACTGCCGCAGTAACGACCGCCCGGGCCCGCGCCCGGGCGGTTTTTTTCGTGGGGTTCAGGGTGGCGGCCTGTTCGACGCAGGATCTCAGAAAAATTTCGATCCGGCGCGAAGACGCCGGGAACTTCCCGCGGCCGCGAGCATCTAAACAGCAGGGGCCGGTCTCGGCGCCGTTTGCGGGCGTGTGCCCGAGGCGGCCGGGGCGGTTTCTCAGTCGCCTTGGCGGGGCGGCTTGGAGGCCCGGGCGCGTCTTGCAGAGTCCGGGCTTGAGGACGCCCGTCGTGGGGCGAGCCGGTTCAGGCCTCGGCTCTCGGCGGGGAAAGGAAGAGCTCATGCGTTTGAAGTTGAGTCTGATCGCGGTGTTGATCGCGGGAGTGTGTGCGGCGCCGGTGTCGCAAGCGCAGGAGTGCTGCTGGTCATCTGTGGGACCACCGCTCTCTCCCCTGCGCGTGGACCGATCGGTGTTCAGTTTGGGCGTCTTCGATGACGGCGGCGGACCGTCGCTCTACGCCGGCGGAGAGTTCGTAAACGCCAGCGGGCGGGTGGTCAACCGGATCGCGCGATGGGACGGGCTTTTCTGGTCGCCGCTGGTCGGGCCATCGGGGACGGGTGTGAACCACCATGTTCGAGCAATGACCGTCTTTGATGACGGCGAGGGCGAGGCTCTCTATGTGGCCGGTGATTTCAATCGCGCCGGCGGGTTGACGGTCAAAAACATCGCAAGGTGGGACGGCACGGCATGGTCGGCTTTGACCGTGCAGCCACCGTTGGATAGCGGGACCATCCATGCCCTCGCGGTCTTTGATGACGGCAACGGCGAGGCCCTCTATGCGGGCGGCAGGTTCTCGATCGGCGCACGCCCGGCATCGATTGTCAAGTGGGACGGAACGACTTGGACCGCCGATTTCGGTTCATTCGGCGGAGCGTACCACGACATCAGGGACATGGTGGTCTTCGATGACGGATCCGGTCCGGCGCTGTATGTGGGAGGCTTCTTCACGCAGGTCGGCTCGCAACCGATGAACCGCATCGCCAAGTGGGACGGCACGGCCTGGTCGCCCCTGCCCTCTGAGGTGGATGGTGGGAATGTCTTCGCTTTGAGAGTCCTCGACGACGGCTCGGGGCCGGCGCTCTACGCCGGAGGCAACTTCACGCACGCCGGCGGGCGGCTTGTCAACGGCATCGCCAAGTGGGACGGGACGACTTGGTCGCCGCTGGAAGGACCAGCGGGCGTCGGGGTCACCGGTGAACCTGTCGCGGTGGTCCACGACATGGCGGTTTTCGACAGCGGCACGGGGCCTGCTCTTTTCGTCGTCGGCCTATTCACAGGCGCCGGCGGACAGACCGTCAGCAACATCGCCAAATGGAACGGGGAGGCCTGGTCGCCTCTGCCCGGGCAGGGGTTTCCGGGCTTGAGCTCGGACGGATATGTGTTGCACGCGTTCAACGACGGCACGGGCTCGGCCCTCTACGCCGGCGGTCGCTTCAGCATCGCTGGGGGTCAGCCCGCCGACCACATCCCCAAGTGGCTTTGCCTGACGTGCTCCACCCGCCCCGACCTCACCGGCGCCGGCGTCCTCGACGCCGACGACTTCTTCCTCTTCCTTCAGTGGTTCGCCGACGGCGACCTGCGGGCCGACATCAACTTTGACAACAACATCGACGCCGACGACTTCTTGGAGTTTCTGGACCTCTTCGCCCAGGGCTGCTGAAGCCCCGCCTGAAACTGCCGCACCACCGACCGCCCGGGGCCCTTCCCGGGCGGTTTTTTCGCGCCTCCCCTGGTGTACGATCGCCCGATGACCCCCAGCCAGAGCCAGCCCGCCCCCCCGTTCAGCCCCGTCGAGGAGGTGCTCGACGAGCTCCGCGCCGGGCGGATGATCGTTCTGACCGACGACGAGGACCGCGAGAATGAGGGCGACCTCGTCCTCCCAGCCCAGTTCGTCACGCCGGAGGCGATCACCTTCATGCTCTCAGAGGCTCGGGGGTATCTCTGCCTGAGCCTGACGGAGGCGGACTGCGAGCGGCTGGACCTTGAGCCGCAGTCGGCGGTGAACACCTCTGTCCGCGGCACGCCCTTCACCGTCTCGATCGACGGGCACCCCAAGCACGGGTTCACCACCGGGGTGAGCGCCAAGGAGCGGGCCCGCTGCATCCGGATGGCGATCGACCCGTCGACGACGCCCGCCGACTTTGTCCGCCCCGGGCACATCAACCCGCTGCGCTCGCGCGACGGGGGCGTGCTGGTGCGGACGGGGCAGACCGAGGGCTCGGTTGATTTGTGCCGCCTGGCGGGGCTGACGCAGGCGGCGATCATCATCGAGATCATGAACGACGACGGGGAGATGGCCCGCGTGCCGGACCTCGAGAAGTTCTGCGCCAGGCACAAGATCAAGATGTGCTCGGTGGCGCAGATCATCGAGCACCGTTTGGCCCGCGAGTCGATGGTGCGCCGGATCGACCCCGTCGAGGGCGCGCCGCTTCGGACCAGGGAGGGCGAGTTCAGGCTGATCGGGTACGAGAGCGTGGTGGATCCGTTGCCGCACATCGCGCTGGTGGCTGGCGAGGTCGGGCGACAGGACGCCTCGCGACGCCCGGTGGTGATCGAGCGGCCGACGCTCGTGCGCATGCACCGGCGGAACCTCCTGGGCGATATCTTCGGCGATCTGGACTCGTCGCCAGACGGGCCGACGGGCGAGGTGCTCAGGGCCGCGATGCGGATGATCCAGCGCGACGGCTCGGGCGCGATCGTCTACCTCCGCCCCGAGGGCGAGGGCACGAGCCTGCGCGATCGGCTCCAGGCGATCCGTCGCCCCGACCGGCGCGGGGCGGACGCGCCCGACCTGACCGACCCCGGCGGGCTGGGGGCCGCGGCACTGCCGATGCACCTGCGCGAGTTCGGCATCGGGGGCCAGATCCTCCGCGACCTGGGCCTGACGAACCTCCGCCTGATCAGCAACCGCGCCAAGGACTTCCCGGGCATCGAGGCCTTCGGCCTGAAGATCTGCGAGACGGTGCCGGTGGAAGGGTGTGGGGCGTAGGGCGTGGGGTGTGGGGGCGTTCGCCTTTGGCGAACGGGAGCGGGCGGTCACGCCTTGAGCTTGTCCATCAGCATTTCGCGGACGGTTTTGGCGTCGGCCTGGCCCTTGGACTTTTTCATGACCTCGCCGATGAGTCGTCCGATCGCCTGGTCTTTGCCGCCCTTGATCTGTTCGGCGATGGCGGGGTGTTCGGCGATGACCTCGTCGCACCAGGCTTCGAGGG
Source organism: Phycisphaerales bacterium (assembly GCA_020831775.1). Lineage (GTDB taxonomy): Bacteria > Planctomycetota > Phycisphaerae > Phycisphaerales > UBA1924 > SLFH01. The sequence goes on along the minus strand of JAFIFZ010000065.1, from coordinate 4,898 downwards.
CGCCCTCGTCGCGGACGACGATCATGCCGCGGCTTTCGGCGAGAGACTCGGCGGTTTCGTCGCCCGCCTCGCCCGAGGCGTAGAGCCCGAAGAGCTCGTCGAGCCCTTGGGCGCTGATGCGTCCGTCCTCGCGCAGGAAGATGATCTCCGCGGCGTGCTGGGGCGAGACGCCGAGGCGGTCGACGCTCACGCCCCGCTCGTTGGCGTGCTTGGCGCCGGATTGGAGCAGGAGGTTCGCCGCGGCTCTGCCCGCGTGCTCGCGGTCCGTGCGGTACTTGTCGTCCTTGTCGATCAGGAGCTCGACGATGGCTTCGTAGTACGCCGCGACGCCCGGCTCGGCCGTGAGCGCCTGGGCCTCCGCTGGTGAGAGGGCGGCCTCGTCCATGTATCGGATCTGCTTGCGGTGGGGCAGCTCGCCGACCTGCGAGCAGATGCGCTCGCGCCACGCGTCGTCGATCACCACCGGCGGCAGGTCGGGGTCGGGGAAGTAGCGGTAGTCGTGGGCGTCTTCCTTCTCGCGCTGGGAGAAGGTGACCTCGCGTTTGTCGTCCCACCCGCGCGTGGTCTTCATGCCCGGGCCCATCTCGCGCCCGTCCTGCAGGTACCGCCTGGGCTGCTCGGCGAGCTCGTGCTCGATCGCGAGCCTGAGCGAGCGGTACGAATTGAGGTTCTTCACCTCGACGATTGGCGTCGTCGCGGTGCTCCTGTCGAAGAAGGTGATCTTCGTGTTGATGTTCGGCTCGAAGCGGATGTGCCCCTGCTGCAGCACGCCCTCGCTCGCCCCGAGGCTGCGGCAAATGTCGCGCAGGATCCGGGCGAACGCGACGCACTCGTCGGCGGAGCGGAGGTCGGGCTGCGTGACGATTTCGAGCAGCGGCGTGCCCGCACGGTTCAGGTCGACGATCGAGCCCTCGATCGCCCTGCCCCCCGGCGCTTCGTGCAGCAGCTTGCCCGCGTCCTCTTCCAGGTGCGCCCGGATGATGCCGATGCGCCGCTCGGGGCCCTGTGGGTCGATGCGACCCTCCGCATCCAGCGAGGGCAGGTCGAACGCCCCGTCGTAGCACAGGGGCAGGTCGTACTGGCTGATCTGGTACGCCTTGGGCAGGTCGGGGTAGAAGTAGCTCTTGCGGTCCCACTTGGTGAACTCGGAGATGCGGCAACCCAGCGCCGCGCCCACCATCATCGAGAGCTCGACCGCCCGCTTGTTCATCACCGGCAACGCCCCGGGCAGGCCCAGCACCGTCGGATCGATCAGCGTGTTTGGCTCGGGCTCTTCGCGGCTGGTGCCGTCCGAGGGCGCCGCTGGGTTTGGCGCGCCGCTGAACATCTTGCGCTTCGTCGCGAGCTCGACATGGATCTCCATGCCGACGATCAGATCGACCTGCTCGATGTCGTCCAGCGTGCGGGGCTTGGTAGTCATGGACGGATGCTATCGGCCCCGGCCACCTCGATCGCGGCCCGGACCGCCCCGCGCACGCGTCTTGACACCGTCGAGGCCGCCACGCCCAGTTCTTCTGCGAGGGCCGCGATCGTCCGGGGCTTCGGCCCGAGCCCGTATCGCAGGCGCAGGATCTCCCGCTGGCCCTCGTCAAGCCTGTCGAGCACGCCGGGCACCCGGGGGTCGGGCTCCAGCCACGCCTGCCAAGGGGCGACACGGCGAGTCCAGTCGGTGATGGACCCGCCCTGCGAGAGCCTGGGCGTCGCCCTGCCCTCGGCCTGCGGGCCGACGGGGTGGTCGGAGAGGACCGCCCTTGCCGCACGGTCGGCTTCGAGCGCCACCCTCGCGGCAAGCCTGCCGCCCCGCTCGGGGTCGAACGCCCCGGCCGCGTGGCACGCCGCGGCGAACACCGCCTCAAGCAGCCTCGACAGCTCCTCGGCCCGCACCTGCTCGGCCGGCCTGCCGAGCCTGTCGTCCAGCACGCGGAGCATCACGACCCACTGCGGACGCAGCAGCTCGACGCGCAGGCGTGCGGCCCACAGCAGATCCGTCTCGACGCTGTCCAGCGCCGTCGCCTCGGGCTGGTGTCGGTCGATCTCGGCCCGCGCTTGTAGCGCCCGCCGCACCAGCAACCCCGCGCCCGACGCGAAGAGCCGCTCGATTTGGGGCGGCATCGGGGGCGATTCGCGAGCCCGGCGGACAAACTCGGGCAAGCGGGTCTCGCCCGTATCCCCCAGCCCGTGGGTGAGCAGCGGATGCTCGAGCGCAAGCCCGGGGTCGGACGCCTGCCGCCGGCTGTGCTCGGGCGCTGCGCCTTCCAGTTCCAGCAGCCGGTGCAGGCGATCGACGAGCATCGCGCGGCGCATCGCCCGGGTGGTCCGCCCGATCGTCTCGGCGATCTCCGAAGGCTCGACGCCGAGGCGGGCCATCTCCAGCGCCCTCGCCCCGTCCTCGCGGCTGCCCGGACGCACGGGCGCAAAGACCGGCTCGTCCGCGTCGCGGTCGTGGGCGAGCAGCACGCGGCGCACACCCTCGCGCGTCCTGCCGTATTTCTCGGCCAGGCGCTCGGCCGCCTGGTTCATCGACCAGCCGAGCGAGTGTTTGTATCGGTGCGCGCGGCGCACGATCGCCTTGCGCGTCTTCGGGTCGATGCGCGTAAACGACGCCGCCTTGCTGATCCTGCCCTTGCTGCGCGACTCGAAGCGTTCGACGGCGCCCGTCCGGAAGAGCAGGCGCGTCTTGCCGTCGGCGTCGCGGACGCGCCTGGCGATCAGCCCCTGACGCCGGTACCGCTCGATCGTTCTACGGCTCACCCCCCACCGCGACGCGAGCTCCTCGACGCCAAGCGCCTCCGCCTCGACCTCGTCGGGTTCGAGATGCGCCGCCTCGCACAGACGCTCGACCAGCGCCGAGAGGTCAGAGAGCAACGCCTCGCCCGGCACGCTCACATCCTCGCCGGTGTCTTTGGTGTCGCGTCCGGTCACGCGGGCGACGATCCAGGCGACGCTGTACAGCTCGCTCGGCTCGATCTCCGAAGCGAGGGCCTCGGCCCGCTCGATCTGCGTCCGCAGCGTCTTTTTCGGCGTGTAGCGGAGCTGTCCCGCCAGGTCGGCGAGCGTCCTCACCCGGATTTTCGTGAGAGCCGGCACGCTGCACCATTCGCCTTCCGGGCCCAACGGTTCAGGCGAGCCGTTCAGCCTTGCCCCTGCACCGACCCGATCACATCCCTGAACGACACCCACGGGGGCGTCCGCTCGGGCGCGAGACCCAGACTCCGGGCCTCGTCAAAGAATCGCAGCATCCCCTCCCGCTCGCGCTCGCCGAGGTCGTACCGCAAGAGCTCGCCGAGGTAGCGGCTCGCCAGGTCGATCGGCCAGCGGTGACGCGGCGCGTGCGTCCGGATGATCCAGTCGATCCGAGTCTTGTTGTGCAGGCGCGTCCGGTCGAGCACCGCCGCGGCGGCCGCGATCGATGGGTCGTTCGCCTGCGCCTCGCGGCACATCCAGACCGCGTACACAAAGGGGAGCCCCGTCCACTCCAGCCACGCCTGCCCCAGATCGAGCTGGTAGGGATACCGCACCGCCGGGGGCGAGTCGGCCACGACCTTGTCGCCGATCAGCAGCATCGATTCGGGCCATTCCCCCGCGTCGTCGCCGGCGGCGATCCGCTCGCGCGCGTCGAAGTCCGCGATCTCGACATCAAGGCCGTAGACCCGCTTCATCACCACGCGGCAGAGCGCGACCGAGGTATGGCTGTCGGTGTCGGCGTAGATCCGCGTCGCCTGCTCGATCGGCGACTTGGAAAACACACGCACCGTCAGCGTCGGCCCCTCGCACCCGATCATCCCCACAGGCAGGATCGCCAAAGGCACCGGCGAACGCAACGCGTCGATCACCGACGCCAGCCCGATGTCCACCTCGCCAGAGGCGAGCATCCCGACGATCCGCGAGGGCACCGCGGCCGACAGCTCCACCGTCCGCAGCGCCTTCAGACCCTCCACCAGCGGGGCGGTGTTCAGATAACGGACGAATCCGACGCGGACCTGTTCCATGCGGGACCTCTGGGACAAACCTCGCGGGGGCAAGGGGGCAGTGGGGGGCGACAACGCCCGATCGAGGGTAGGTTTGTCTGTCGCCGCCGCCCCCCGGCGGCCGAAGATCACTCCCGATGGACCAGCACTCCCCTCAACCCGCCGATCCCGCTTCCGGCCCCGTCGTCCTGGTCGGGGGCGGGGGGCACGCCTCGGTCGTTTTCGAGACGCTCGCCCTGCTCGGCGTTCAGGTGCGGGGGCTGCTCGACGACGCGTCAGAGCCGCTCTTGGTTCGCCGGGGGCTTTCGAGGCTCGGCCCGGTCTCGATGCTCGGCTCGCCGGACGCCTCGGACAGCTTTGTCCTCGGGATCGGCGATGTCGCGGTCCGCAGAAAGGTGCTCGACGCGTTCGCGGACGCCGGACGCTGGATCTCGCCGCTGCACCCGACGGCCACTGTCTCGCCCAGCGCAGCGATCGGCCGGGGCGTCTGGATCGGCCCGGGCGCGATCGTGCACACCGCCGCGACGATCAACGACCACGCGATCATCAACACCGGCGCCATCGTCGAGCACGACTGCAAGATCGGCGAAAACTGCCACCTCGCCCCCGCCTGCGTCCTCGGCGGCGCAGTCAAAGTCGGTCGCGACACGCTCATCGGCCTCGGCTCGCGCGTGCTGCCCGGCGTGAAGATCGGCGAAGGCTGCACCATCGGCGCCGGCGCGGTCGTCGTCGCCGATGTGCCCGACGGCCAAACAGTCGCCGGCGTCCCCGCAAGGCCGTTGCGATAGAGGCGACGCGCGGGAGCTCCGAAGGAGCGCCGGATTCTTGCCACGGGTGGAGCGCACGCCCCCATCGCTGCATAGTGCGAAGCCGAACCCGGGGCTGGGAGCCCATTGCGCCGAGCCCAGAAAGGGCGAAGGAAAGACCCAG
>JAFIFZ010000061.1 GCA_020831775.1 Phycisphaerales bacterium | reverse complement strand
GCGGCGGGGGGGGTGGGGGGGGGGGGGGGCGGGTGGGGGTGGGCGGGGGGGGGGGGGGGGGGGGTCCAGGGGGTTGGGGGCCCGGCGGGGGGGGGCGCGGGTGAGGGAGCGGAGGAGTGTGCTTTTGCCTGCGTTGGGCGTGCCGACGATGCCGACATCGGCGATGAGCTTGAGTTCGAGGCGGAGGTTGAAGCGTTCGCCGGGGTCGCCGGGGGTGGCTTGGCGGGGGGTCTGGTTGGTGGCGGACTTGAAGCGTTCGTTGCCGAAGCCGCCTCGGCCGCCCTTGGCGATGAGGACGGTCTCGTCGGGCTGCATGTCGTGCATGAGCTCGCCGGTGTCGGCGTTGTAGACGAGTGTGCCGGGTGGGACTTTGACGACGCGGTCTTCGCCTCTGGCGCCGTACTGCTGCTTGCCGCGGCCGTGCTCGCCGCGGTCTGCGACGATCTCGTGGACGCCACGGAACTCCATGAGCGTGTTGAGGCCTGTGTCTGCGTGGAAGAGGATGTCGCCGCCGTCGCCGCCATCGCCGCCGTTGGGACCGCCCTTGGGGATGCCCTTGCCTCTGTAGAAGGAGACGCATCCGTCGCCGCCGTCGCCGGCGCTGATGATGATGGAGACTTCGTCGACGAACATTGAGGGGATGGTAGGTGGACGCCCGCGTTGCGGGCGAGAGCAGAAGAGAGGCGAGCAGGCGAGCAGGGCGGCCGGCGTTGCTGGCCGAGAGCGGGAGAGAGTCGAGCAGGCGAGCAGGTGAGCCGGAGGAGGGGTAGAAGGGAGAGGGGTGCTGCGCGTCTGGGGTGGGATGACAGAAAAACACTGGCGGGTGAGCCGCCAGTGCCTCAGGTCTGTCGCGGGTTTGGGGATGCGGGGAAGTCTTCAGGCGGCTCTGGCGTAGTGGCCTCGGCCGAGGTGGCCGATGAGGCGTTCGTGGTCGCCGGTGCGGGCGTAGCGGGTGAAGGCGACGGCCATGCGGACGGGGCCGGGGAGGTCTTCCTCGTTGACCCAGATGACATTGCCGATGGCGAAGACGCTGCGTCCGGGGCCGATGTCGCCGGTGTCGGGGTCGCCGAGGCCCGGGAGGGCGATCTCGACGGCGACGGGGGTGCCGGCCTCGATGGGGTCGTCGAGCTCGAAGCGGACGCCTCCCTCGGAGACGTCGTAGATGTGGCCCGCGTAGCGGAAGTCGGGGTCGTCGAGGCGCCGGACGCGGAGGCGGCTGTACATCGGGGGGAGCATGAAGCGCTCGTGGCGTCGGCGGTTGATCGCGGGTCCGGTCTGCTGCATCGCGGGTCTCCCAGTGGAGGCGCCGGTGCGCCTGTTCGGGATGTATCGGTCGGGGGACCCGGGGTGTTGAGTTTCGGGACGCTTGTTGTGGCCGGAATCGGCTGCGCCCGCCGCAAGTGGGTGGAAGATCAGCCCTTGCAGCAGTCGGGGCCAGCGTCGAGGCAGCGGCAGTCGCGTTCGTCCTTGGGGTGGACGATCACCTGGACGCTGAGGCGGCCGGGCTCGATGCCGAGGCGTGCGGCGAGCTCTCTTGCGAGCTCGCCCGATAACCGGGGGACGAGCTTGTGGGAGAGGTCCGGGGGGACATCGACCAGGCGGCCGTCGGGGAGGGCGGCGTGGGCGTGGTCGGAGAGGTCGGCGTCGTAGCGGCAGGGTCCCTTGCCGTCGGCGGCGGGGATCTTGCGGATCAGGCCGGCGCAGGAGAAGGCTTCGAGGGTGTTGTAGACGGTTGCGAGGCTGAGGGCGGCCTCGTCGCAGCCGGGGCGATCGGCGGTGAGGGCCTGGAAGAGCTCGTCGGCGGTCGGGTGGGCTGTCGAGGAGGCGAGGGCCTGGTAGACGAGCTCTCGCTGGCGGGTGCAGCGGAGGCCGTGGTCTTTGAATGTGCTGCGGACATCGTGCACGGGGCGTCTCCGCGGCCGATGCGGGGGGAGGGGCGCCCCTGACGGCCACCTTTCAGTATTGACTGGCGTTTGGGGCGGGGCCAGTTTTCGGCAGCCGCCGGGTGTTCTGCGCTACCATGGGCGCGGGAAGTCCGCGGGCCGAGGTTTGGCCCCCACTCCCCATGCCCCCGACTCCCCACACGCCCTCGATGGAGGTTCCATGTCCCAAGCGACGACGAGCGAGCCGGCCGCCGGCAAGAGGCCGAGCGACGGGCTTTCCGATGAGACGCTGCTGAAGTGGCTCTACGACATGCAGCTGATCCGCGAGTTTGAGACGCGGACGATGCAGGCGTACCAGCAGGCGAAGATCGGCGGGTTCTGCCACATCTACAGCGGGCAGGAGGCGTGCGCCGTGGGGACGATCGGGTCTGTCGAGCACGACGACCCGGTGGTGACGGCGTACCGGGACCACGGGCATGCGCTGGCGCGGGGGATGGACCCCAAGGCGTGCATGGCCGAGATGTTCGGCAAGATCACGGGGTGCGCCAAGGGCAAGGGCGGGTCGATGCACATGTTCGACAAGCCGAACCATCTTTATGGCGGGCACGGGATTGTCGGGGCGCAGACGCCGCTCGGCGCGGGGCTGGCGTTTGCGACCAAGTACGAGCGCGAGGTGCTCAAGACGACCGACAAGAAGCGCGTGTGCCTGTGCTATCTGGGGGACGGCGCGCTGAACCAAGGGGCGTTCCACGAGGCGCAGAATCTCGCGGGGCTGTTCTCGCTGCCTGTGATCTACATCGTTGAGAACAACGGGTACTCGATGGGGACCTCGATCGCGCGCGGCACGACGATGCCCGACCAATTGACGCTGAAGGCGAAGGGGTACGGGATCGAGGGGCTGGAGATCGACGGGATGTCGGTGCTTGATGTGTACGACAAGTTCAAGCCGTTCGCGGACGCGTGCCGCGATGAGCAGCGGCCGGGGTTTGTCGACCTGAAGACCTACCGGTACCAGGGCCACTCGATGTCGGACCCGCAGAAGTACCGGACGAAGGACGAGGTTGAGGAGTTCAAGAACCGCGACTCGATCGCGAACCTTGTCGACCACCTGATGAACAAGCGGGAGTGCCTGAGCGAGGACGAGTGGACCGAGATGCAGAAGGAGATCCGCGAGCGCGTGAAGGAAGCGGTGAAGTTCGCCGAGGAGTCCGACGCGCCGGGGGTCGAGGAAGAGCTGTACAGCGATGTGATGGTGAACCCGTCGAAGAACATGAGCCCGATCGGGAAGTACATCGAGGGCGCGAAGAATCCGCTGCTGTGAGTTGCGAGCGGCTGCGTGAGTCCCCGGCTATGGGATGACAGAAACACACTGGCGGGCTAGCCGCCAGTGCCACATTGCGCCCGCTTTGCGGGCGAAAGCGGTAGAGAGTCGAGCAGGCGAGCCGGAGGTCGGGTAGAAGGGGTAGACACTGGCGGGTTAGCTGCCAGTGCCACAGGTCGGTCGCGTGATGGCGGCTGCGTTCTGGCTTGGCGAGCGGGGCCTCTTGGAACCCGAGTTGGGGAGTGACGCATGTGGATCGTCTGGTTTTTGTTGATCGGGTTGTTTGCGGGCTTTCTCGCGGGTGTTTTGACTAAGGGGAGCGGGTTCGGGATCGTCGGGAACCTGATTGTCGGGGTGCTGGGGGCCATTCTGGGCGGGTTTCTCTTCCGCCTTGTCGGTTTGTCATCGGAGAATCTGCTCGGTTCGCTGATCACGGCGACGGTCGGGGCGATCGTGCTGCTGTTTCTGCTGAGCTTTGTGGGGCCGCGCAAGCCGGCGAAATAGCGGGCTCGCGGTCCCCAACGACATCTGCATGACCAACGAGCGACCATCGCGAAGGAGAGCGGCGCGTGTGCCCGGGGGGTACCGGGTGATGGTGTTCTGCGTGTCGGTGCTGCTTGGGCTGCCTGTTGCGTTGTCGGTGCTGTGGCTGGCGGGTGTCGAGGATGTGCTGTGGCGCGTCACGATCGGGCTTGTGGTGACGCTGCTTGCGGGGCGTGTGCTGGCGTGGGTGACGGTGCCGCCGCCGAATATGGACGACCGTCGTTACGGCCCGGAGCGTTACAAGCCGGGGTTTACCCCGATAGAGCATGGCGACCCCCGCCCGTATGTGGGGGTTGTGGTGGTCTTTGTGCTGTTCGCGGTTGTGGCGTTGGCTTGCGCGATCTTGCTGAAGGCGGGTGTTGGCGGGCAGGCGATCGCGGTGCTTCTTGCGGGTTTGGCGGTGTTTGCGGGGCTGGACCTGATGGCGCTGGCGTTGACAGCGAACGGGCGTGGCCCGCGGAAAGTGCGTAAAAGCGACAGCCGGTCGGGCGTCGGCTGAGTCGGTGGCCGGGACCGCGAACGCGCCGGCGTGAGACCGCGTAGAATATGATGCGGGGCGACCGCGTTTTCGTTCCCTTCCCCGACCTCTTTGTCGAGAAGCCGACCCTTGCATCAATCTCATCAAGCACACCGCGTTGCCGTCGCGGACGAACTCCACGAACGCCCGTCTCTCGGTGTTCGGACCGCCAGTTTTCTTGTCATCACGATCCCGTTTGCGGGTCTGATCGCGGCGATCGTGCTCCTCTGGGGCGTTGGGTTTTCGTGGCTCTATCTCGGGCTGCTGTTGGGCGGGTATGTGCTCACGGCGTTCGGGATCACGGTGGGCTTCCACCGCCTGTTCACCCACAAATCGTTCCGCACCAACGCGCCTGTAAAGGTCGCGCTGGGCGTGCTTGGTTCGATGGCGGTTGAGGGGCCGATCATCCAGTGGGTCGCGACGCACCGGCGCCACCACCAGCACAGCGACCGGCCCGGTGACCCCCACTCGCCGCACGAGCATGGCGAGGGTGTGCTGTCGGTGCTGAAGGGTTTTCTGCACTCGCACTTCGGGTGGTTTTTCACTCCCGCCCCTACGCAGGAGCGGATGGAGCGGTATGTGCCGGACCTGATGGCCGACAAGGCCGTCCGCTGGACGAGCAAGCTGTTTCTGGTGTGGGTCGCGCTGGGGCTCTTGATCCCCGCGGGGATCGCGTTTGCGGTGACGGGGACCTGGACGGGCGCGCTGCTCGGGCTGATCTGGGGCGGGCTGGTGCGGATCTTCCTGGTGCACCATGTGACCTGGAGCGTGAACTCGGTGTGTCACCTGTGGGGCTCGCGTCCGTTCTCGAGCCACGATCACAGCCGCAACAACCTGCTGTTCGGCGTGCTGGCGTTCGGCGAGGGTTGGCACAACAACCACCACGCGTTTCCGACTTCGGCCCGCCACGGGCTGCGCTGGTGGCAGATCGACTTGAGCTATTCGCTGATCCGGCTGATGGGTCTTCTGGGGCTGGCCAAGGACATCCGTGTGCCGAGCCCCGAGCGGATCGAGGCGAAGCGGGCGCCGCGGTAAGCGGGCGATGGATCTGATGAAAGTAAAAGCGCCGGCCTCTTGGGGCCGGCGCTGTTTTTGTGGGGCTGGGAGCGGTGCGTAGATCCTGGAAGAAGGGCACCGACCTCGCCGAGCCGAGGTCGGCAGCACGCGGCGGGCGAGTATTAGTACTGGCCGGTGTTGATCTCGCGTCCGCCGAAGTCGATGCCTTCGAGGCCGCCGCGGGTCCAGCGGTACCAGACGAAGACGGAGTCGGTGGGCCTGCCGCTGAGCGTGCGGGGCTCGAAGTTCATGGGCTGGTAGTTCATTCGTGCTGGGATGGCGGACCTTCTTTGCGAGGGCGCCCAGCCCGGATTGGAGTCCATGGTGCGCCGGTGCGAGACCGACCCGTCGAACATGGCGACCGATGGTCTGGCCTCCGGGTAGGCGTAGAAGAGCGGTTGCTTGGCGAAGAAGTCGTAGAAGGCGAAGGTGAGGACCTTCATGGCGGGGAACTTGACCTCGTCCATCTTGCGTTTGCCGAAGTCGGCGGCGACGGTGGCGCCTGGCATGAGGAAGAGGTTGTGGTCGCTTGTGAACTGCTCGATGGTGCGTCCGCCGCGAAAGCCGCCCCGCCAGTGGTCGTTGCCGTGGGCGTCGGGGGCGTAGCTTGCGGGGACGATCTGGTATGTGGAAGAGAGCGGCCAGATGCGGTTGAAGCCTGCGTCGGGGCCGGGGTTGGGGTAGGCGGCGACGAGGCTGCTCATGTCGTCGCCGGCGAGGATGTCCGACCAGTACTTCTGCCACTGGAGGAGGTTGCGGTCGCCGGGGGAGGCGGCGATCTTGACCGGGAGGGAGGCGCCGAGGTAGTCGAGCATGACGAGGTGGCTGTAGCGCCGGTGGACGAAGCGGGTGCGGATGGGGGGGAGGGTGTCCATGCCGGTGCGGCGTCGGATGATGTCGACGGCCTGGAAGTAATGGGCCATCTGCGGGGATGTTGGGTTGCGGAGGTCGGGGTAGCGGGTGTTGCCTCGGATGAGCGAGGACTGCGTCGGGTGCTTCTCCCATGAGAAGGAGGCGATGCGGTTGTCGAACTCGCTGGCGTAGTTGAGGAAGCCTGTGCCCATCTGGCGGAGGTTGGAGACATCGAGCATCCTGCGCGCAGTGCGGCGTGCCTCGCCCAAGGCGGGGAGCAGGATGCCGATGAGCATCGCGATGATCGAGATGACGACGAGGAGCTCGATGAGCGTGAACGCCCCGCGGCCTCTGGTGACCTGGCCGCTGCGGCGTGATCGTTTTGTTCCCACGGTTCGGTCTCCGGGCGCCGCCCGGATCGAGCGGCTTCGGGCCCCCATCGGACAGAGGTGTCCGTCGGTCAGAGATTATCGGAAAGACCGCTCGCGCTCAAGGGGGTGTCGGGGGCGTTGGCGTGGGCGAGGGGCGTGCACCTAGACTTGGCGTCGGTGCAGAACGCGTTGGCCGCCCCACTCCTTTCAAGAGCCGAACATGACGACAACCCTCGACCCGATTGAGCTTCCCGAGATCGACTTCGACCACGCCCCTTCGCGCGAGGGGAACCGGGAGATCCAGTTCCGCGAGGCGCTTCGCGAGGCGATGAGCGAGGAGATGCGCCGCGACAAGCGGGTGTTCCTCATGGGCGAGGAGGTCGCTGAGTACAACGGGGCGTACAAGGTGAGCCAGGGGATGCTCGACGAGTTCGGGGCAGAGCGGATCATCGACACCCCGATCAGCGAGAACGGGTTTGCGGGGCTCGGGGCGGCGGCGGCGATGTACGGGCTGCGGCCGATCATCGAGTTCATGTCGTGGTCGTTCTCGCTGGTGGCGGCGGACCAGATCCTGAACAATGTGCCGAAGATGCTGTACATGTCGGGCGGCCAATGGGGCTGCCCGATCGTGTTTCGGGGCAACGACGGGGCGGGCGGGCAGCTCGGCTCGACGCACTCTTGGTGTGTTGAGGGGCTGTACTCGAATGTGCCGGGCGTGAAGATCGTGATCCCGTCGAACCCGTACGACGCCAAGGGGCTGCTCAAGACGGCGATCCGCGACGACGACCCGGTGTTCTTCCTCGAGAGCGAGCGGATGCTGGGCGACAAGGCGCATGTGCCCGAGGAGGAGTACTACATCCCCTTCGGCAAGGCGCGGCTGGTGCGCGAGGGCGACGCGTGCACGCTGGTGAGCTTCGGGCGGCCGGTGCACTTCTGCGTGCAGGCGGCCGGGCGCCTGGCCGAGGAAGGGATCGAGGTCGATGTGCTGGACATGCGCACGATCCGGCCCCTGGACATCGACAGCGTGATCGAGAGCGTGAAGAAGACGAACCGGATTGTGGTGGTCGACCAGTGCTGGCCTTTCGCGTCGGTGGCGAGCGAGGTGATCACGCAGGTGATCGAGCGTGCGTTCGACTGGCTGGACCACCAGCCGCTGCGTGTGAACACCGAGGATGTGCCGACGCCGTACGCGAAGAACCTTGAGGCGGCGTACCAGCCGAACCCTGATCGGATCGTGGCGGCGGTGAAGAAGGCGGTCGAGGCCTGAGAATCGGGAGCGCGATGGAGAGGGTCCGGGCGTCATCACGGACGATCGAGCGGCGCAGGGCGTACGGGCTTGCGCTGCGCCGATTCATGAGCGGGCGGCTGACGAACTTTGAGTACGAGAAAGCGATCGACGAGATCGAGCGGCGGCACGGGCTCGACTATGCGGTCTGGGAGATCTTTATCGAGGTGTGGCCGATGTACTGCGATGTGCGTGAGCATCGCATGACCGGCGGGCATCGGCCGGACCGCGAGACGCGGCGGATGGTCGCCGAGCGGATTGTGTTTCTGTACTCGGGGCGGCCGTTTGTTGCGGATCGGTCGAAGGCGACGGGTGGCGAACGCGAGCCTGGCGCGGATGAACAGGCCGAACCGTCCCGCTCGGACTGGATTGAAACGACGCTCTTTGCGATCCGCTGGCTCGGGCATGGCGCGCTGCTGATCATGGGCAGCTGGGTGCTGGCGATTGTGGCCCTGTATGCGGCGATCGCGCGGATGCAATGGGACATCGCCGGCGTGGACGAGGCGTTGCGGATCGAGAAGACGACGATGCGGGTGGGCTGGTACGGGCTTTTGCCGAACCCCTGGCCGTTTGACTCGGCGCTGGATCGGGAGCGGGTGCTGGCGTTGCCGCACGAGTGCTTTGGGAAGGGGGCGCGGGGATGATCGGGGGCGTGCTGAAGAAGTTGGTTCGGGGCGGGAAGGCGGAGACGCCGGCGGCGGTCGAGCGTGCGCCGGGCGAACGCCCTTTCCGCATGCTGTGGCTCGCCGATGAGCGGCGCGGGGTGGTGTACTGCCCGATCCCCAAGTGCGCGTGCTCGACGATCAAGTACTGGCTGGTGACGAGCGCGGAGGGGACGCGTCCGGATCTGGCGCGGGGCGTGATCCATCCGTATGCGCGCGAGCGCCTGTCGCTGGAGCGTTTTTCGGAGGAGGAGGCTTCGGCGCTCGTGGAGCGGTCGCTTTCGTTTGTGGTGCTGCGGGATCCGATGGCGAGGCTGGTCTCGGCGTTTGCGAGCAAGCTGTGCCAGCACGAGCCGGGGATGATGGAGATCCACGCCAAGGCGATCATCGAGGCGTGCGTGCGTGCTGAGGGGGGCGAGGTCGAGCACGACACGGCGATGACGTTCTGGACGGGCGGGCGGGCGAAGGAAGTTCCGGCAAGCAGCCGCATCGATTACGGGGCGGGGGTTTCGCTGCGGCGGGTGGTTTCGATGCTCGAAGCGACGCCCGACCGTGAGATCGACCCGCACCTGCGCCCGCAGCGGTGGTTTACCAAGGGGTTCGGCTTCGACATCGTCGGGACGCTGGAGACCTTGGGCGAGACGCTGGCGGAGGTGGCGAGGCGGTCGGGGATGCGGACGCCGCCGCCGAAGGCGAGACCCGCGAGGTCGGGGCAGGCGGGCGAGGGGGGGGCGTGCTACGCCGACGAGCCGAGCGGATTGCTGCGTGAGCGCGGCGTGCGTCCGACGGTGTCGAACATGCTCGACGACGAGCTTCGGGAGCGTGTGCGGCGGAGGTTTGAGAAGGATTTCAGGCTGCTTGAGGGCGCAGGATTTTGACAGTTGTTCGTGTGCCGCCGCAGAGGCTGCTCGCGAACGACGACGGAAAGACCAACGAACCGGCTCAACACCGGTCCATTCGACATACGCTTCGCTCCGCACGGAGATTCAAGACCATGGCCATCAACGTCACCATGCCCCGCCTTTCGGACACGATGGAGGCCGGCACCGTCGTCAAGTGGAATGTCAAGGAGGGGGACAAGGTCTCGGTGGGCGATGTCCTCGCCGATATCGAGACCGACAAGGCGACGATGGAGCTGGAGGCCTTCGACGACGGCGTCGTGGCGAAGCTCGCGGCGCAGGAGGGCGAGCAGGTCTCGGTGGGCGATCTCATCCTCGTGATCGCCGAGGATGGTGAGGACCCGGCCGAGGCGGCCAAGGGCGGGGGCGAGGCTTCGCCCGCCAAAGCCGAGGCAAAGTCGGAGCCCAAGGCGAAGGCCGAGGGCTCGGACGACGACGAGGACGAGGGGGGCTCGGCCGCGACCGCGGTGAGCGAGAAGAAGGGGACGAGCGCGGTTGCGTCTTCCGCTTCGGCGTCGTCGGGTTCGGCGACGGGCGGCTCCGGTTCTTCCAACGGGAGCGCCGGCGGGCGGGTCTTTGCGTCGCCGCTGGCCCGCAAGATCGCCGAGGAGAAGGGCATCGACCTGTCGGCGATCGAGGGGAGCGGGCCTTCGGGGCGGATCGTGCGGAAGGATGTTGAAGCCGCGGCCGAGGGTGGCAAGGCCGAGACGAAGTCACGGGATGCGGGGCGCGGGGCGCCCGAGCCGCTGCCGCCGCTGGGCGCGACGCTGGAGGCGAAGTCGGTCCCCTTGAGCAACATGCGTTCGACGATCGCCAAGCGGCTTGTCGAATCGAAGCAGTCGATCCCCCACTACCAGGTCACCATCGAGGTCGACATGGACGCGCTGCTGGAGCTGCGCGGGCAACTGAACACGCAGCTGGAATCCCAGGGCGTCAAGCTGAGCGTGAACGACTTCCTGGTGCGGGCGTGCGGGCTGGCGATGCACCAGCACCCGTTCGTGAACGCCTCGTGGGGCAAGGACGGCAAGACAATCGAGGTGAACGCGGAGGTCAATGTCGCCGTCGCGATCGCCCTGCCGGTGAAGGAAGACCTCACCGGGGGCGGGCTGGTCGTCGCGACGCTGCGCAACGCGGACCGGATCGGCCTGCGACAGATCTCGACCGAGACCCGACGCCTCGCCAAGAAGGCGCGCGAGAAGGGGCTCTCGCCCGAAGAGATGTCCGGCTCGACCTTCACGATCTCGAACCTGGGCATGTTTGGCGTCGACCACTTCACGGCGATCATCAACCCGCCGAACACGGCGATCCTTGCGGTCGGGCGTGCGGCCGAGCGGCCGGTTGTTCGCGACGGGCAGATCGTCGTCGGCAATGTCATGGCGATGACGATGTCCAGCGACCACCGCGTGATCGACGGGGCGATGGCGGCGCAGTACCTCCAGACTGTGAAGGAGTTGCTGGAGGCGCCGGCGACATTGCTGGTTTAAAGGGTGTAGGGCGTGGGGCGCTCGAGCCTTTGGCTCGCGAGAGGGTCGAGAGGCGAGCAGGCGAGCAGGCGAGCAGGCGAAGGGGAGTAGCCTGCGGGCTTCCTACCATTGGGCATGCGTGGTGAGAATGCTGACATCCGGCCTCGGGGCGACTCGGGGCGTCCTGCGCCGGAGCCTTCCGGCCCGATGATCGTCGGGCCGGGGCTGGCGTCGGGTCAGCGCGAGCTGCAACGGGGGCCTCAAGCTGGTTCGCAGCAGGCCCTCGCAGCCCGGCGGCTTTGCGTCGCCGACGAGGAACCGGCCGATCACGCGATCGACGAGGACGAGCAGGCGCAGGCGGCCAAGCGGGTGCTGTTTGCGATGCTGCTGGCGATCATCGCGACGCCGGGGATCCTGCTGTTGCTGGTGTGGGCGAAGATCGAGATGTCGCCGATGATTGTGGTGCTGATCGTGGGCGTGGTTGTAGGCGGTGCGATCCTCGGGGCGGGGCAGGGGCAGAAGCCGCGGGCGAGGCGCCCGTTGGATGATGGCCGGCCGATCGGCTGCTGCGGTCCTCGGCCGTTGCGGAGTTTTCGGGATCGGGAGCGGTGAGGGGCGAGACTCTGGTCGTGATGGTCGATTGGTCGGCGTCCTCGACGAGGGGGCCGAAGCGTCCGTCGCCGGATCGGTGCTGGCTGGCGTTCGCGTCTACATCGGAGAAAGCTCCGTCGCGCCCGCCGCCGGAGTACTTCAGAACACGGATGGAGTGCGAGGCCCGCGTCGCGTCGTTGCTCTGCGCGCACTCGGGGCCGTCGCTGGTGGGCTTTGACTTTCCGATCGGGTACCCGCGAAGTGTCGGAGGCGTGCCGGTGCTGCCGGAAGGACGCCCGCTCTGCGCGTTGCTTCACGAACTGATCGAAGATAACGAAGACGGCAGGAACAATCGTTTCGAAGTCGCGGCTGAACTGAACGGGCGGATCCGTACGCTGACCGGCGCCGAAGAAGGGCCTTTCTGGGGCCATCCTGTCAAGCGGAAGTACACCGGGCTCTCGTTCAGAAAGACTCGATTTACCGGCGTCGAAGAGTACCGAGCGATCGAGCGCCGGCTGCGGGATCAGAAGCGCAACATCCAATCGGCGTGGAAGCTGATGGGCGCCGGAGCGGTCGGCTCGCAGTCGCTGCTCGGGCTGGGCGCGGTGCACCGGCTGCTGACCCACCCAGCGTTCGGCTCCAGAACCAGACTGTGGCCGTTCGAGCCGAGCGGCGAAAGGCCCGACGAGATTACGATCGCCGAGATCTGGCCCTCGCTTGCGGACTTTGCTCGTGTCGAGCACGAGATCAAGGACGCGAGGCAGGTCGTTGCGCTGCGGGATGAGTTGATCGAGCGGCTCGGGCGGGATCCGTTGATGCTGGATGCGAAGGAAGGCGAAGGTTGGATCTTGGGCGTCGAGCCCGGGATCGGGTGAGTCCTTCGCCCCTTCAGGGCGAGTTTGTTTGTGATGCTTTCCACGGGTTGCGCTCGGCTCGACGCTTCGCGTCGGTCTCGCTCCACCCGTGGCTACAACCTTGCGCCCCTTTCAGGGGCTTTCGGAGCGTGCGGCTCGGGCTGTGGCGTTGTGGTGTCGACGACGAAGGATCGACCATGACAAGAAACACTGGCGGGCGAGCCGACAGGACCCGATCCGACATGGTCCGATAGATCTCCGCTCGCTTATCGAGGCTCGGTCGCCGGGTCCGGTGTTTGCCGGAGCTTTCCGATCCGCGCAAAGGCCGGCAACAAACCGCACGATTCTACAGACCTCGACCAGAGCATCGGAGGTTTGAATGCAGCCCGGATTCTACTTCGTCACATTCCGCCCGCTTGTGAGCACCAAAGCGGGGCGCGAAGCGAGCGAGCGGTACTCGCTCCCGCCCTTTGTTGACGGCTCGATCCGGCGAGAGCCCGACTTTGAGCACGAGATGCCCGCGATCTCCTGTCTGTGCCGCGGGGGCAACTTCGCGCCGAGACTCCTTGTTGGTGACCATGTCGCTTACGCCACTGTCAAGGGTCGATACGACGGCCATCCCGCCCACCGTCGCCTGGTGGCGATGCTGCGGGTCGAGGGGCTGTTCGATTCTCACGAAGCCGCCGCGGCGTGGTACAACGCCGAAGGCATCGCGCTTCCGAACAACCTCATGGTTCCCGGCAACAAGGCCAAGCCGCTGGCGCACAGTGTCAGGGGCGACCAGCGAACCGAGCCCGAGGCCGGTTGCTCAGGCAATCGCCGTACTGAAAAGCCGTCAGCGAAGCGGCCCGGTTGCGGCAAGTGCGTGAACCCTCGCGAGGCGCGCGAGTCTCGGGGCGGCGGATGCTCGGTCCACGCGGACTGGGACAAAGCATATCTCGAGCGATCGCGACGCCATCCTCGCGTGGCGGTCTGCACGAGGCTCTTCTACGACCTTGAGTACTCCGCGACGATGCTGACCGACAACGACCTTCAGCGGGTGTTCGGTCGTGTTCCCGGCACACGGAACCCCGGTCGCCATCCGATGCAGATGTTTGATCGGCTGTTCGGCCGCGTGAACGCTCTTGCGGCGTGACCGCCGGGAGATTTACGAGCCCTTGCCGGTTTTGGCTTTGCGTCGGCGTTGGAGTTCGGCGTCGATGAACTCCTGGATGTCGCCGTCCATGACCGCTTGGGGGTTGCCGACCTCGTGGTTGGTGCGGTGGTCTTTGACGCGGTTGTCGTAGAAGACATAGCTGCGGATCTGGGCGCCCCAGCCTCGGTGCTCCATCTTGCCGCCGGCGGCTTCGGCGATCTCGGCCTCGCGTCGCTCT
>JAFIFZ010000060.1 GCA_020831775.1 Phycisphaerales bacterium | reverse complement strand
TGTGGACCGGTCGGGGCTGAAGGCGCTGCACAAGAAGTACCATCCCCGGGGATAACCGGATGGCCAAAGGTGTTTAGCCGGGGGCTTTCCGGCCGCGGCAGACCGCTGGATCGCTCTGGAGGCGTGTTTTCAATATTTTTTGAAAACTGTTGTCCGACGCCCCGGCCCATCGAACAATCGGGCATGGCCACGATCTACCGACCGCCGGCGGAGCACCCCCACCTCGACGCGACCGACCCCGGGCTTCTGGGCGCCGTGGTCTCTGGCGAGGCGAGGCTGACACCCCGACAGGCGTTGGAGCTGCTGTCCTCGATGCCGCTGACGGGGCTTGGGCGCTGGGCGGACGCGCGTGCCCGGGCGATCCACGGCGACACGCTCCGCTCGTATGTGATCGATCGGAACATCAACTACACGAATGTCTGTAACGCCAAGTGCACCTTCTGCGCCTTCCGGCGCGACGCGGACGACCACGACGCCTACACGCTCGAGGTTTCGGAGATCCACGACAAGATCGCCGAGCTCGTCGAGATCGGGGGCACGCAGATCCTGATGCAGGGCGGGATGAACCCCGACCTGCCGCTGGACTGGTACCTCGATCTTCTGGCGTCGATCAAGGAGAAGTTCCCGGGCGTGCATGTGCACGCGTTCAGCCCGCCGGAGTTCATCGAGTTCGTCCACTTCTTCAACCCTCCGGGCGAAGACCTGGAGGCGAAGATCCGCTGGGTGATGGTGCGGCTGAAGGAGGCGGGGCTCGACAGCCTGCCCGGGGGCGGGGGCGAGATCTTCTCGCACCCGGTGCGCCGCAAAATCGGGCTGGGCAAGTGCGACGCCGAGGCGTGGCTGACGACGATGTATGTCGCCCACACACTCGGGCTGTTCACCAGTGCGACGATGATGTTCGGGCACATCGAGGGGCTTGCCGACCGCGTGCACCACATGAAGCTCGTGCGCGACTGGCAGGACCGGGTGCTCCGCGAGGGGGGCGCGACCGTTGAAGACGCGATCGGCCCATCGGCGGCCCACGCGCAGGCCTTCGGGCACTACAAGGCGTTCATCTCGTGGCCCTTCCAGCGCGAGAACACGCCGTTGGGACGCGTGAAGGACTGGGGCGCCAAGCCCGAGGACACAGGTCCGTTCCCGGGCGATGTGGTGGCGGACCTGGAGGGGACGGGCGACCCGAAGGCGCACCCGGAGTTCGGGCGGCGGGTGCGGATGTCCGGCGCGAGCATGTACCTGCGCACGCAGGCGGTCAGCCGCCTGATGCTCGACAACATCTACTCGATCGGCGCGTCGTGGGTGACGATGGGCCCGCACATCGGTCAGGTCGCGTTGATGTACGGCGCCAACGACATGGGCAGCGTGATGATGGAGGAGAATGTCGTCTCCTCGGCGGGCACGACCTACTGCCTCGACGAGGCGGTGCTCTGCCGCCTGATCCGCGGCGCGGGCTTCGTCCCCGCCCAGCGGAACAACGGGTACGACCTGATCCGCGTGCACGACGGCCCCGACAGCCCGGACCTGAAGGTGACCGACTGGTCGGAGCACCGAACCCGAAGATTGCACATCCAGACCACCAAGCCCGAGGCGGAACACTCGGCCCGGCTGACCATCGGCGGGGCTGAGAAGTCCGTCTGAGGGGCTCTGCAGTGCTCCTGTACGCCGCGGCGGAGAGAACGAGCCCGTGCTCTGCCGGCGGGTCGCGGCGCTAGGATCTGCGGTTCCGGCCCGGAGGCCGGGCGTCGGCGTGCGTCCGGCGTCCCCTCGGGCCTGTTTGTGCTTACAGGAATCTGCAAAATGAAGGCTAACGACCTCCGCGCCGGTGTCGGCGTCCGGCTCGACGGAAAGCTCTATGTGGTGGTCCGGACCGACCATGTCAAGCCCGGAAAGGGCCCGGCGTACGTCCAGGCCAAGCTCCGCGGGATCTCCGGGGGCATCGCCGAAAAGCGGTTCAGCTCCTCCGACGATGTCGACGATGTGATCTTCGACCGTCGCGAGATGGAGTATCTCTACTCCGACAACTCTGGCGCCACCTTTATGGACCTCGAGAACTACGACCAGGTGATCGTGCCCGAGGATGTGCTCGGCGACGCCCTGCTCTACCTCGCGCCCAACTCGAGCTGCACGATCATCTGCCACGACGAGAAGCCGATCACGCTGGAGCTTCCCGCTTCAGTCGAGCTGACGATCTCCGACACGCCGCCGGGCATCAAGGGCGCGACCGCGACCAACCAGCTCAAGGAAGCGACCTGCGAGACGGGGCTGAAGACGCGCGTCCCCCCGTTCATCACCGCGGGGGAGAAGATCCGCGTCTCGACGGAGGACGGCTCGTACCAGTCGCGCGTCAAGGAAGAGTGATGCGATGACGGAGAGGGAAAACGGCGAAGGACCCGATCGCCGGCGCGGCCCTGCTCGAAAGGTCCTGCTCGCGATCGGCGTGCTCGTTGTGCTGGGCGGGGCGATCGCGCTCGCACTGACGCTGATCTACCGCGAGCGTCTGGAAGATTACATCGGGCGTCAGATCGTCGGCATCGCAAACAGCTACCTCGTTCCGGAGATCGGTTTTCAAACGATCTCCTACGCCCCGCCGTACACCGTCGATCTGACCGGCGTCACGCTCACCGCCCCGGACTCGACCGAGGTGCTGAGTCTCGGGACGCTGCGTTTGGAGCTGGCGGAGGTCCCGCGGGTGGGCCGCCCGATCCGCATCGCGCGCCTGATCGCCGACGACTCGGTGCTGCGGCTGATCCAGGATTTTGATGATGAGGGCAATCGGGCCGGCTTCAGAGGATTGCTGCCGATCGTCAAGGCCCGGCCGGGCACCGAGGAAGAACTCGAAGAAGTGGACGAGGCGTTCCGCCTCTCCAATGTGCTTCAGCTCCGCGAGGTGCGGTTGGAGCGCCTCGATGTCGCCTACGAGCCGGGAGACGGCCAACCCACGATGCTGCTGCCCGGCCTCTCGCTCGCGTTGGACATCGAGCCGGTCGAGATCGGGGACGAGGCGGGGTGGTACAAGCTCGACACCAGCAGCGAGATCGGCCCGACCGGACACATCAAGGCGCTGGGCGCTGTCAACCTCGATACATTCGCCGTCAAGCTCGACAACGCCGAGATAGGCGTCGATGTCACAGAGGACACCATCTCCGCCCTGCCTCCGCAGTTACAGACGGTGCTCAACGAGTACAACGCGAGGGGACGACTGGACATCAAGGCGTCGGCCGACATCGAGGCGATGGCCTGGTCGCAGGGCGAGGCGCAGGTGAACCTCAAGCTCGACGGCTTCAGCCTGTTCGTCGGCGACCTTCGCGCGCTCATCGACACGGCCGAGCTCGACCTGAAGATGCAGGACCGGATGATCGAGCTGGAAACTTTCTCGCTCTCGTCAGCCGACGGGCTGCTGAAAATGACCGGCTGGGCCATGCTCGAAGATTCGAACATCCCGGTCCACGCGGACTGGACGATCGAGGCGTTGAGCATCGGGCGTCTTCTCCGCGAGGGGAGCGAGACCCGATCGAAGCTCGGCGGGATCGTCTCCGGCGAGGGCGCAGTGGGCGCAGAGCTCGTCCGCTGGAAGGAGTCGATGAGCGGGAACGGCGAGATCCGAGTCCGCGACGGACGCCTGCTCATGCTGCCGGGCCTCACCCAGCTCGCCGACGCGACCGGCATCTCGAGCGACCGCATCACCGGCGACACCACGGGCAACCACCGCATGGACGCAGAGTTCACAGTCATCCCCGGCGCGATCCGGATCGACAGCTCGACCGTCGTGACCAACTTCCTGGCCGCACGCACCACCGGCACCATCTCGATCGTCGATCTGGAGATGGACCTCACGGCCAACGCCGGGCCGCTGGAGCGGGCGCAGGAGCTGCTCGGCCCGGTCGGCGATCTTTTCGGGGGCTTGACGGACCGGCTCGTCCGCTACCGCATCCGCGGGCCGGTGAACGACCCGAGCGTCTCGGTTGCGCCGCTCGGCATCGATGAATGACACCGTTCGGCGGCGTTTTCTCGCCGGGCCGGGGGCGATCGGTGATACGCTGATCGCATGCTTCCAGAAGGCGCATCGCTGCTCTTGCTCGGCCTGCGCGGCTCGGGCAAGTCCACGCTCGGGCGCGAGCTCGCCTCGCGCACCGGACGGACCTTCATCGATCTCGACGATGTCACGCGCGACTATCTCGGGCACGGCACGATCGCCGAACTCTTCGCCAAGGTCGGCGAGGCCCGATTCAGGGCGGCAGAGTACCGGGCGCTGGTCAACCAGGCCTTCCCGATGTCGCGCCTCGGCCCGGTGGTCGCGCTGGGCGGGGGAACCCCCACTGCGCCGGGCGCGAGCGACTTCCTCCAGGACGCCAAACAGCGCGGGATCGCTCGCCTGGTCTACCTCCGCGCCTCGGCAGACGCCCTGCGCGGCCGCCTCGAAGAGGCGGACAACGCCGACCGCCCCAGCCTGACCGGCAAGGGCGTGCTCGACGAGATCGACGACATCCTCGCGACCCGCGACCCGCTGTACCAAGAGCTCGCCGACCGCATCATCGAGGTCGACCACCTCAGCGTCGAAGAGGCGCTCGAACTGCTGCTGGAAGATGCTCGACCGGGCCCGCCGCCAGAGCCCATCGAGGGCGCGCCCGACCCGGCTGATGAAGTCTGACCCGATTCTCTGTCGCGCTTCACCCCGCGTCCGCCTCGCGCACGGCGCGGCAGAACGCTTCGATCAGCCCCGTGTCCTTCAAGCCCCGCTCTTTCTCGACCCCGCTGGAAACATCCACCGCCCACGGGCGCACCGCTCTGATCGCCTCGCCGACATTGCCCGGGTTCAGCCCGCCGGCGAGCACGATCGGCTTGCGCACGCCCGTCCGCTCGATCGCCGCGTTGAGCAGCGACCAGTCGAAGGCGACGCCCTCGCCCCCCGCCGAGCCGTCGACGAGGATCGTGTCGACCTCGTCGACCTCTTCCCAGCGCTGCAGCTCTTCGTCGATGGTCGCCTCGTTGAACTTCACGCTCTTGATGAGCTGCGGGCCGCAGGCCTGGACGGTCTTGACTGGCTCGGTCCCGTGCAGCTGGGTCAGGTCGGTTGGGCAGCCTTCGAAGATGTCGGAGAATTCGTCGATCGAGAGGTTCTGGTAGAGCCCCACCGTCGTCACCATCGGCGCACAGATGTTCACCAGCGGCCACGCCTTCTCCGGCTCGATGTAGCGGGGCGAGCCGGGCACGAACACGAAGCCGACGGCGTCGGCCCCCGCATCGCACGCGGCGTCGAGCGCCTCGACCGTCGTGATCCCGCAGATCTTCACGCGTGTGCGTCCGGGCATCGGTAGGTCTCCTGCGGGCGGTTCAGCCCAGTTCGTTCAGCAGCTCTCGTGCGAGGTGCCGGTGGTCTTCGTCGAGGTCGCCCTCGGCCGCCTTCAGCAGCGACTTGGCCCGCACCGGATCGTTCAGGTAGCGGGCGTTGATCAGCCCAAGCAGCAGGCGCACCCGCGGCGAGTCGGGGTCGCGTGGGTACCGCTTCAAAAAGCCCTCGTACGCGGTCGCGGCGAGCTGGTGCTCGGACTCCTCGTACAGGATGTTGCCCAGATCGAGCTGGGTCTGGCGCGGCATGAGCGACTTGGCGGCCCCGTGCTCGGCCAGGAGGTCGCGGTAGGCGTCTCTCGCGCCGTCGCGGTCGCCCTCGTTCATGGCGCCCGTGAGCTTCGCCCTCGCCAGGGCGAGGTCTTCGTCGAAGGCGGGGACGGGATCGGCGTCGCCGTCCCTGCGCGAGGGCTTGCGCCCGACCTTCTTCTGAATCCGCGTCTCGCCGTGCCTCGACGCGGCCTGGAACGCACGTCGCCGGTTGGCCTGGCGGGACATCGAGAAAAGATCGTGCGGCTCGGGCTTGAGCGTGCGCGTCGCAAGCAGGGCCCAGCAGGCCGCCCCGCCGAAGGCGTACCCCGCAAGGTGGGCGAGGACCGCGATGTTGTGCGAGTCCTGGAAGCCCAGCATCAGGAAGTCCTTGGAGATATTGAACGCGACAAACCACCACGCCGGGATCCGGATGATCCCGATGATGATGAAGAAGACCAGGCATCGCACCGTCACGCGCGGCATCAGCACCAGGAACGCCCCCGCCACCGCCGCGACCGCGCCCGACGCCCCGATCGCCGGCGCGTCCTGGAAGGCCGCGTGCGCCCCCGAGGATGCGGCCGCCCCGAGCAGGTAGAACGCCAGGAAGCCGCCCCTGCCCAGCCGGTCCTCCACCCCGGGCCCGAAGACCCAGAGGAAGACCATGTTGCCCAACAGGTGCAGGAAGCCCGCGTGGAGGAAGGCGGCGGTCAGCAGCCCCCAGACCCGGAAGTCGTGCGGGTTGATCCAGAGCGATGCGAGGGCCCGCTCGTGGGCGCTGTCGGGCAGGGCCGCCATGACAATGAAGACGCTGATATTGGCGATGATCAGCGCCGGGGTGACGACGCTGCGCCGGTTCAGGGCCCTGTCTGTACCGAGGGGGATGAGCACGGGCGGATGCTACCCCTCGCCCCGCGCCCCTGCCGCTGGGGGGAACGAACCGGCCGGACAAACACCCCTCACCGGGGCGATCTGACGCGGGAACGGGCGCGTGGAGCGCCGCCGAACCCTCCCCTATAGTCGCACTCGACGCATCGGCCCTGTGATGGTGGCCGAATCCAGTACACCGGCGGCCGAGCGCCGCCCCAACACCATTGCTCCGGAGCAACCATGACCGAGTACTCCAAAGGCCTGGAGGGCGTGATCGCCGCCGAGACCGAGATGTCCTTCATCGACGGGAAGAAGGGCGTGCTGGAATATGTCGGCATCCCGATCGGCGAGCTGAGCGCCAACTCCACCTTCGAGGAGACCGTCTTCCTCCTCTGGAACAAGAAGCTGCCCAAGAAGGGCGAGCTGGCGGAGTTCACCGCCCAGCTCCGCGACCGCTACGCCCCGCCGGAGCAGATCCTGGACATGATCCGCACCCTGCCCAAGGAGGCGGGGACGATGCATGTGCTGCGGACGGTCATCTCCGCCTTGGGCATGCACGACGACGACGCCAACGCCAACGACCTGGAGGCCGCCCGCCAGAAGTCGCTGACGATCCTGGCCCAGGCGCCGGCCCTCGTCGCCGCCTTCGACCGCCACCGCAAGGGACGCGACTACATCGCGCCCGACCCCTCCCTCACGTTCGCCGAGAACTTCCTCTACATGCTCAACGGCAAGAAGCCGACCGAGACCATGGCCCGCGCCTTTGACATCTGCATGATCCTCCACGCAGACCACGGGCTGAACAACTCGACCTTCACCGCACGCGTGGTGATCTCGACCCTCAGCGACATCTACTCGGCCCTGACCGCCGCTGTCGGTTCGCTCCGAGGCCCGCTGCACGGCGGCGCCAACGAGGGCGTGATGGTGATGCTCAACGAGATCCCGACCGTCGCCGACGCGGAAAAGTATGTGATGGAGAAGCTGGCCAACAAAGACCGGATCATGGGCTTCGGCCACCGTGTCTACAAGGCCAAGGACCCCCGCGCCACCGACCTGCAGAAGCTCGCCAAGAAGCTCGCCGAGGACACCGGCAACACCGACCTCTACGAAAAGAGCAGCAAGATCGAGGAGATCATGGAGCGCGAGGTCGGCTCGAAGGGGATCTACCCCAATGTCGACTTCTACTCCGCCACGACTTACCACTGCATCGGGCTAGAGCTGGACCTGTTCACCCCGATGTTCGCCCTGTCGCGCCTCGGCGGGTGGAGCGGGCACATCATCGAGCAGTTGACCGACAACCGCCTCTTCCGCCCCGGCGCGAAGTATGTGGGCCCGCACGACCAGCCGTACACGCCGGTCGAGAAGCGGTAAGCAAGCAATTCAATCTGTGTTGCAAAGAGGCGGGCCGACAGGACCGCCTTTTCTTTGCATTGAAGGCGTTATCGCGAGATATCTACGCCCTCGACGCCGTCGGGCGTGTCGTGGTAGATATGGGGCTCTCGCTCGGGCCACAGTCGGTTCTGTACCGGCTCTGCACCCTCTGAATCTCGACGCACCGAGGCCGAGCCGTCGGCCAGCCCGACCCCTCGCGGCGGATCATCGCTCGTCCGATCTTCATGCCGCAGGTACGCCAGCTCGTCGTCGAACAACATCACCTTGGACGCAGGAAAACGCACGCCCGCCGGGGCGGTCGGGCGGATGAACGCTTCATCGACCGTTCCCGGATCGCCCGACCAGACGCGGGGGCGTGCGATGAAACTCGTCGAATACCGGTACGAAGGGATGTACTCCGGTTCCCGCACGAACGGCCAAACCTTGTCCCAGTTCGCCGGCGTGATCTCGACCGTCCAGAACTGCCTGAACCGATCGTGATTGACGCCCGGGCTCAGCCAAGCCTGGAAATGCTGCGGCCAGGGCGCGACATCGTGCAGGAGTGTCGGCCAGTTGCCCTCGATCTCGAACCACTCAAAACCGAGGTGCGTGTACACCGGACTCCAGGATAGATGACGGACCGTGCCCTCCCACCCGAAGGGGTACACCCGATTCGCGTCCGCGTAGTGCGTGAAAGTCTGGTGGATCGTGCGGATGTTCGAAATCGATTGGAGCTGCCGGGCGGCGCGGCGCGCCGCGCCCAGCGCCGGCAGCAAAATCGCGATCAGCACGCCGATGATCGCGATGACGATCAGCAGTTCGATCAGCGTAAACCCGCGAACTCGGCAGTGAAAACCGTTCATCGCACATCCACCCCGTGCGTGCCGTTGGGCGTGTCGTGGTACATCCGCGGCGTGTACCCGGACCGCAACGGATTGGCGACCGGCTCGACCGCTTCGGCGTCGCGCCGGATTGAGGCCGAGCCGTCGGCGAGCCCGACCGCGCGGCGAGGGTTGCGTTCCATCTGCTCGGGCGTGAGGTAGGCGACCTCCGTGTCGTAGAGCAACACCTTCTGCGAAGGCTGGCGGACATCGGCGCGCCTCGCCGCCCGGATCAGCGACTCGTCGTAATCACCCCCCGACCCGGACCAGACGCGGGGGCGGGCAAGAAAACTGTTGGAGTATCGGTACGAAGTCAGGCCCGTCGATGTGACCGTGTAACCCTGGCCCGACCAGAGACTGGTGAATCGCTCGGAATCCGCGCCCGGGCTGAGCCACGACTGGTAGTTCTCAGGCCATGGCGCGAGGTCGTGCATCACGATCGGCCAGAGGCGATCGGTCAGCCAGACATCACGCCAAATGATCGCCGCGGGAGGTTCGGCCCAGTCTGGATGCAGCGCCCAGCCGCTGCTGGCGGCCGGGTAGGCGCCGTGCTCGTCGATGTACGCGTCGAAGGTCTGGGCGATCGTGCGGATGTTGGCGAGCGATTTGATCTCGTTGGCGGAGCGCCGGGTGCCCGAGAGCGCGGGAAGGAGGATCGCCATCAGCACGCCGATCGCCGCGATCACGACCAGGATTTCAAGCAGCGAGAGCCCGCGTCGCATGTGTGCTCCGTTTCCGTGCTCAGAACTCAACTCTTCAGAACCCAACCGGCGGTCGGATGCCGCGCCCCATGCCGGCCTCGGTCAGGTAGATGTAGCTGCGCACAGGGCGGACTTCGCCGCCGGGCTCGGCCGAGAACCGCAGGCCGAGCGTTGCAGGCACAAGTTCGTTCGCATCGACATCGTGGTACAGCATGGGGATCAGGAACTCGTAACCCGACGATGATCGGTCACCGTCCGACCGGTACTGCGCGCCGTAGCTGTTTCCAAGATCTCCCGAAACGATAAAGGTCAGCGGCTCGGCCTCGGGAAACTCGTCGATGTCCTCAACGAATCTCACCGAGATCTTGTCAAGATCGATGCGGGCGTCTTTGTACGCCTCCATCGCACTCGCCCAAGTACCCCGCCGTTGCTCGTCCAGGCGATCGCTCACTTCGGGATCGAACCCGGCGGCGAGTTCAAACCAAGCCTCGAAGTCTGCGTGAAAAAAAACCGATGCGTACTCGCCTCCGAGGTCGGCGATCGCTTCTGCAATGGGCTGGTTCGGACGCGCCGATGCGTCCGCGAGCGCTCCGCCGAACGCATCAACGAGCATGCCCTCAAGCTCCGAACGCGAATGACGACCCGTTCGCAGCGCAAAGCCGGAATCGAGCTGCGCAGTGAACTGCGCCGACTCATACGCGGTCTCGCCCGTCTCCGAGACGACCGTTGAACGCGTGCTCAAGAGGTAGTAGACGCACGCCGCACCCACAGCGATCGCAAAGGCGACCGCGCCTGCCATGATGATGGTTTTTCGCTGCATGCCCTTCCTCGTCGTTGGGCTGTTTCGGCGGGGGGCGCAGCGCCGGGATTGCTCCCAGTCCTGCCGCACCAAGCACGAACATAACCGCTCGAAGGCGGCCACGCAAGAGTGTCCCGGAGAATTTCGAGAAACTCGGCCTTCCTCACCCGCCCCCGCTCAACCACCGACGCATGTCCAGATCGTCGGGGTCGATCCCCAGGTCCTTGTCCTGCAAGAGTTTGCGCAGCGCCTCGTCGTCGATGTCCTTCTGCTTCTGCGCATCGCGCGGCGGAGCGGGGCGCTCCGGGCCGTCTGTGTCCTGCCGAGGCTCTTCGGCAGGTTGCTCCGCCGGTTGCCTCGTCTCCGACTGTTTCGGGCGCATGCCGCGGGGGCGGCGTCGGGCCTCCGACGAGGGCGGCTCGGGCGTCGCCTCGCCCGCCGCTCGCTGTTCGGCGTCGCCATCGCGATCGAAGTCGTGCTCGGCGTCGCCGATTCTCAGCGTCGGCAGGGGCGAGGACGCGTCGCCGCCCCGAGTTCCCCCGCTGTTGCGCACGGCATCGGGCGCCGACCCCGCTTCCATCCCAAAGACCTCCAGCCAGTGCCCCACCTCCGCTGGCGAGAGCGGGATCTCGTGGACGAACGAGGGGAGCGGCTCGGGGCGGCCTCGCTCGGCGTCCTCGGCGAGCTGCTTCAGGAAGGCCTCGCTCTTCATCCACGCGGCCCCCCGCCGCCTCGCCGCCTTGCGGATGCGGTTGTCCGAACTGACCACCAGCAGGCGGGCGGCGAAACTGGAGCTCCCGATGATTTTCTCGATCTCCGCGTCCGCCTCGCGCCCGCCCCCGGCGTAGAGGACGCTGGCGGCCCCGATCCGTGCCGCGCTGGGTCCGGCGTGCCCGGCGCCGGGGCGGACCCCGTCGCAGACGAAGGTCACCGGCCGCCCGGCGTAGCGCGACTGCTCGACCAGCGCCGCCAGCCCGGGCAGCTCCAACCCGGCCAGATGTTCGGGGAGGACGCCGGTGGCGTGGAGGACATTGAACGCGTCGATCAGAAGCATGGACTGTCTTCGCCGGCCTGCGCCGGTGCTCTGGGATTTCGCTGGCCGAAGCCGGTGCGGGGTGCGGGGGTCGGAACTCCGGATCGTTGGCCGGGGCCGGGGTCGGGGCACGCCCCGGCGGACTTGATCCGGACGGGCGGCGGGCCTTCAATCGGGACCCCGCTTCTGCGAGGGTGTTCTGTAAGTCCGCCCCTCGCCGAGTGCCGGGGCCTGCAACGACGAATGATCGCCCGAACAACGGGCGTGGATAACGGGAGTGCTCATGGCGATCCGGATCAAGTCTCGCGGCGGCGAAGATGTCAACCAGATGCTCCGCAGGTTCAAGAAGCTCTGCGAAAAAGAGGGTCTGACCAAGGACATCAAGAAGAAGGAGTTCTTCGAGAAGCCTTCTGAGCGCCGTCGCCGCGCCGCCCGCAAGGCGCAGAACCGCCGCATCCGCGCCGAGACCAAGCGGGGCTGACCCCCGCCTGATCCGGGGGATTTCCCCCGGCGCGGCATCAAATGCAATCCCCAAAACCGGCTATCCATAGCCGGTTTTTTGCTGCGCCGATCGACGCACGAGCCGGCCCGATCCTGATCGGTCCCGATCGTGCTGCGCACAAGTCCCCCAGCAAGTTTGCGGGTGCTATGCTTGCCGCCCACAGCGGCGGCGTTTTGCAACGATCGGCAGGCGCTCTGGCCGGATTCAGGCCGGGCCCCCGCTGCCCGCACCACAACCGATGGGACCGCCGGTCCCCATCTCTCACGGAGACACAGCACCATGGCGGGGATGATTCTGGCGACAATGACAGACTTTCCTTGGTGGCCATACGCGCTCGGGCCGCTCGGCGGCATCTTCGCGCTGGTGATGGCCGTCGTGTTCAGCAAGTCCGTCATGCAGCGTTCTGAGGGCGACTCCGAGATGGTCCGCATCGCCCAGGCCGTCCGCGACGGCGCGATGGCCTATCTGGTGCGGCAGTACAAGGTCGTCGCGGCGGTCTTCGTCGTGCTCGTCGTCTTCCTCGGCATCATGTACGCCCTCGGCCTCCAGTCGATCTGGACGATGCTCGGCGTACCCGTCGCAGGACTGCTCTCGGGCCTCTGCGGCTGGTTCGGCATGAAGATGGCCACCAACGCCTCGGCGCGTACGGCCTTTGCCGCGAAGGAATCGCTCAACGACGGCCTGACCGTCGCCTTCCGCTCCGGCGCCGTCATGGGCCTGATCGTCGTCGGCCTGGCGCTGCTCGACGTCTCCTTCTGGTTCCTCGTCTTCAACGCGTTCACCGACTTCGACCTCCGCGTGCTGACGACCGTCATGCTCAGCTTCGGCATGGGCGCCTCGACGCAGGCCCTCTTCGCCCGCGTGGGCGGCGGCATCTACACCAAGGCCGCCGATGTCGGCGCCGACCTCGTCGGCAAGGTCGAGGCCGGCATCCCCGAGGACGACGCACGCAACCCCGCCACCATCGCTGACAATGTCGGCGACAATGTCGGCGACGTCGCCGGCATGGGCGCCGACCTTTACGAGTCGTACTACGGCTCGATCCTGGCGACGCTCGCGCTGGGCGCTGCCGCGGCCTTCACCATCGCCGGCATCAACCAGCCGGCTTTGGCGATCGCGCTGGCCTCGGTGCCGATCGGCCTTGCGGGCCTGGGCATCTTCTGCTCGATCGCGGGCGTCTACGCCGTGAAGGCCAAGGAGGGCGCGAACTTCGCGCAGCTCCTCAAGGGCCTGCACATGGGCGTGTACGCCGCCTCGGCGCTGATCATCCTCGGCGCCGGCGTGCTGCTCTACACCGTTCTGGGCATGACCGGAGCGGCCGAACACCTCGCGGGCATCACGAGCTGGTGGCGCATCTGGCTGGCGATCATCGTGGGCCTGATGGCGGGCAACGTCATCGCCTACGCCACCGAGTACTACACCAGCTACGAGCACCGGCCGACCCAGCGCATCGCAGAGCAGGCCCTCACCGGCCCCGCAACCGTCATCATCTCCGGCGTCGCCGAGGGCATGAAGTCCACCTGGGCCTCCCTCCTCACCGTCGTCGTCGCCATCATCGCCGCCTTCACCCTCTCCGGCGGCGGCGAGAACTTCCTCATGGGCCTCTACGGCGTCGGCATCGCCGCCGTCGGCATGCTCAGCACCCTCGGCATCACACTCGCCACCGACGCGTACGGCCCCATCGCCGACAACGCCGGCGGCAACGCCGAGATGACCGGCCAGCCCCCCCACGTCCGTGAGCGGACGGACATGCTCGACTCGCTGGGCAACACCACCGCCGCGACCGGCAAGGGCTTCGCCATCGGCTCGGCCGCCCTCACCGCCCTGGCACTCTTTGCCGCCTACATCCAGATCGTTCAGACCCAGATCACCAGCCAGTCCGTCAGCTTCGCCCGCGCCAACCAGGTCGCCATGGCGACCGACAACCTGCCCGTCGCCCAGTACGAGGGCTACGGCAAGTTCGTCATCGTCGCCCCGCCCCGCGAGGGCGGCGAGTTCCGCGAGGATGCGGTGGAGATGAACGGGCGCACCGTGTATGTCGACGGGGCCATGCTCGTCGACCGCGAGCAGGAGACCTTCCGTCGCGACCGCGACGCCTACAGCCACATGCAGGTCGGCCAGACCTTCAAGGTCGACCTCCCGCGCGACATGCGCTCCGCACGCGAGCAGCGCGACCTCAGCGAAATCGCCACCGCCGACATTCCCGAAGCGGATCGCAACCAACTCGTCGCCGACCGCATCGCGAGCATCCAGCGTTCGCGCCTCGTGATGCTGATCGGTGAGTTCGACCACGGCGACCACAGCCACGAGTACCGCTTCGCGGTCGTTTCCTCCAGGAACGGTCAGATCCGCGATGTGCTGCAATTCTACGGCGTCACGCTGGCGAACCCGGCCCTGCTGGGCGGCATCTTCCTCGGCGTGCTGCTGGCCTTCCTCTTCTGCGCCCTGACGATGAACGCCGTCGGACGCGCCGCCTACGCGATGATGGGCGAATGCCGCAGGCAGTTCGCCAAGATGCGTGAGGCCTTCCGCGCTCAGGGCATGAGCGAGGAGCAGATCGCCGACCCGATGCAGTGGCCCAAGCAGGTCGAGCACGAGGGCAAGCAGTACCCCGACTACGCCACCTGCGTCTCGATCTCGACCGCCGGCGCTCAGAAGGAGATGATCGTCCCGGCTCTGCTGGCGATCCTCATCCCCATCGGTGTCGGCATCGTGCTGGGCGTGCCGGGCGTGATGGGCCTGCTCGCAGGCGGCCTGACCTCGGGCTTCGCGGTCGCGGTCTTCATGGCCAACGCCGGCGGCGCCTGGGATAACGCCAAGAAGCTCATCGAGTCCTACGGGCGAATCACCGCCAACGACATGATCAACGACGCCGAAAAGGCCGCCAAGGTCCCCGAGACCGTCCGCGACGCCATCCGCGCCCGTGCGGAAGAAATGGTCCGCACCGGCAAGGGCGACGCCTATGTCTACGGCAAGGGCTCCGACGACCATAAGGCGACCGTCGTGGGCGACACCGTCGGCGACCCCTTCAAGGACACTTCCGGCCCCAGCCTCAACATCCTCATCAAGCTCATCTCGGTCGTCTCGGTCGTCTTCGCCGGCCTGACGGTCAAGTTCGGCCCGATCATCGCCGCGGCGATCGGCCTGGGGTGATCGACTCAGCCACGGCGCCGCTCGCCGGGGCGTGACCGAAAGCAATCACGAAACCCAGCCGCCTTTCGGGGCGGCTGTTTCTTTTTGCATGTCACGGACTCACCGATTCGCAGACAGACCGCGAGGAAAAGCGGGCTGTCGAGCTTCAGGGTCGCCCCTTGTCTGCGGGCTGTCGCGTCCGCTTCAGAACGCCTCGTGCCGCTCGTCCTCGTACTCGGGCCCGTCACTCTCGGGCGGCTCTGATCCCGGCTCGTCTTCCTGATCGGGCCGTCCCATCGGCTCGAAGTACGGGACCATCGGGGGCTCTTCCGGAACGGAGACGCCGGGCCTGCGCTTTGAGATCTTGTGCTGCACCCAGAGGATGATGCCCGCCCCGACAACCGCCGTCACGCCGCCCGCCCACTGCATCGAGCTCAGCCGCTCGCCGAAGATCAGCAGCGAGCCGATCGCGACGCCGAAGGGCTGGAGCTGGATGACGCCCGAGCTGACCGTCACGCCGAGCCGTGCGATGCTGATGTAGTAAAACACATGGCCGAAGGCGATCCCGATCAGCGCCGAGACCAGCAGCCAGAGGAACTGGTCGGTCTCCATCGCCAGCGCGTCGGCCCCCATCCGCTGGCCGAACAGCAGCATGAGGACGATCATCGCCGCCGCCGTGTACTGGCAGATGACTGCGAACGCGGTCACCGCCGGCGCCTTGTGCATGTACTTTCGGACGCTCAGCCCGTAGCAGGCGAACAGCAGCCCCGACGCGACCGCCAGCAGCACGCCGAAGGTCGTGCTCTGGGCGCCGAAATCGTCGTCGAGGGCGACGGTCACGATCGTCCCGCCGAAGACCAGGGCCATCCCCGCCAGAAAGACCTTTGACGAGGCGATCACCCGCTCGGCGGGGAAGAGCAGCACCGCCCCGATCGTCACGAAGACGATCTGCAGGCGCAGGCCGAAGGTCAGCAGGCCCGGGTCGATCTGGTAGTGGGCGGCGGTGAAGCAGACCTGCCCGGCGATGTTGAACGCCGAAGGCACCAGCGCCGCCTTCCAGATGCCCGCCGGCAGGTTCTTCTTCGCCAGCCCCATCAGGACCACCGGCATCCAGAGCAACGCCGCAAAGCCGTACCGCCACCCGTTGCTCGTCCACGCATCGACCTGGCCCGCGAAATGGCGGAGGAACAGCGGCACGCTGCACCAGCCGATCAGCGTGACCACGACGGTCACCACGCCGATCCAACGCCCGCCGGAATCGTCCTGCGATGGGGTCAAGGGCCGATGTTAGGCAGAGCCTCTGAAGCAAAAAAACCGCCGCGTCCGGGAGCTCCGGGCGCGGCGGTGAACGGAATCGATACGGGCTCCCCGGGATCCCGGGGCGGCAATCAGCAGCCCGCGGCGAAGGCAGACAGGAAGTCGAAGAAGTCGTCGGCGTCGATCACGCCGTCGTTGTTGAAGTCGGCGCGGGGATCGCCGTCGGCGAAGAACTGGAGGAAGAGGAAGAAGTCATCGGCATCGACCACACCGTCGCCGTTGAGGTCGGGCGGGCAGGTCGGGGTGGTGCCGCCGGGCTCGTAGTGGATCACGCCGGAGAAGGATCTGGGCGTGACAGGGCCGCCCCCGAAAGGGGTCGCGCCCACCCGCGCCACATCGCTGAAGAGCTCGAGTTGGTTGTCGCTCCACTCGGTGACGGCCGGGTTGAAGTCGTCGCCGTTGTAGCGGATGCCGCCGCCGCCGACCGAGGTGACGGACTGCAGGTAGACGGCGCGGACCTCACCGTCGGGGATCTCGATCGGGTCGGTCAGCACCAGGGGCGAGAATGTGTAGTCTCCCTGGCGCGTGCCCTGAACGGTCTGGGTGAGCGTCCAGCCCGAAGCGCTGCCGTCGTTGCCGACATAGCTGCCGTCGCGCGTCCAGACCTCGACATCGGAGCTCGTGCCGACGGCGCCGGCGAAGGCGACATCGAATTGGTTGATTGTGATGGTCTGGGTCTTGCCGCGGAGGTTCATGAAGACGCCGCCGCTGCCGCTGTTGGGTACTCCCGTGCCGAACAGGCCGGTGACGGTGTAGTTGATCACGCCGGCAAAGGTGCGGGGCGTGAACTCACTACCGGCGAAGGGGGTGGTTCCGGTCTGCGCGGTGTCGCTGAACATGGTCAGATGCTCGTTGGACCACTCCGTCTGCGGCGGGTTGGTGCTGTTGCCCGTGTAGCGGATGCCGGCGTCGGTGGTGGTGCTGTGCAGGTAGATCGAGCGTGTCTGACCGGGCTCGACGATGATGGGGCTGTTCAGCGTGATCGTCGACAGCTCCTCGTTGCCCTGACGCTGGACGGAGACGGTCTGGGCCGCCGACCAGTCGGAGGAACTGCCGGTGAACCCTTCGTACCCGCCCTCGCGGACACGGACCTCGACCTGCGCGTCGGCGCCGGTTCCGGTGACGAAGGTCTCGAAGCTGTCGATCTCGACCTGATGGTCGCCGGCGGTCACGGACATGAAGACGCCGCCGCTGCCGTCGTTCTCCGGAGCCGTGACGAGCGAGCCGAAGGGCATAGCCGGTGTGGCGAAGACGGCGTAGGTGTTGAAGGAGCCGCTGGTGTCGGAGGACGAAGGCGGGGTCGGCGCGCTCGTCGAGAAGAGAGCGCCCGCGTGCTGGCCGGTGCCGGTCGGGGTGATGCCGGGGTCGTCGGCCAACCATTCGAACTCGCCGGTGCCGAAGTTGTCAACGACGAGCCAATAGGTCTCACCGCCGGCGAGGGTGAAATAAAATCTGGGGGTGTAGAGGTAGTTCGCGCGTTCAGGGGAAAGCGGGGTCGAGCGGAGCATGGCAACGAGTGTGCCGGGCCCGCCGTTGTCGTCGGTGAAGAGCCGGCCTCGGGCGATCGCACCGGCGGTCGCGTTGTCGAGCCGCAGCAAAACCCGGTCGATCCTGTGGCCGACAAGGCCCTGGGGTAAGGTGAAGCCCATCGCCTTGATGTTGTTGCCGCCTATGGAGGTCGAGGCGCTGTCGTTGCCGAACATGTTGCTGACAATGGCGCCATCGGCGGCCTGATAGAGCAGCGAGCCATTGAAGATCCGAGGCGAGAAGACGGGGCCGGAGAAGGGGACATTGGTCGCGCCGCCGCCCGTGATGGTCATCTCGGGGGTGGTGTAGACCTCGTTGCTGCCGGTGCCGTTGGTGTAGTCGTGGCGGACACTGTCGGTGACGATCGCGATGCCGTAGGAGGTGTACGCGTCCAGCGTGAACGAGTCGCTCAGGATGATGCGCGAGGGGTTGTCGATGCCCTTGGCGATGCCCGAGCCCTCGCCGACGAGCGTCCACGCCGAGGCGTCGGTCTCGTTGCCCACGGCGGTGCCCGGCGTGATGTACACGCTGACATTGAACTGGGTGGACAACTCGGCGCTGGTGTTCATCTCCAGGCCGCGGACATGCAGCGGGATACCGCTGACATCGACATCGAAGTAAACGGCGCCGCCAAAGCTCCCGCTGTTGTTGCGGGCGAAGAGCGTCGAGGATGTGCCGAGGGGATTCTGCTCGATGTTGGTGCCGAGCGGGCTATCGAGCATGTCGACCAGCGAGGGGTGGTCGATGGCGGTGCCGGCGTTGCTTCCGCCGGTGTTGGTGCAGCCGTAGCTGGTGTGAATACCGATCGCATCGCCGGTCGCCTCGAGGATGACGGGCGAGCCGGTGTCGCCGGTCATCGTGTCAGCGCGGTAGCGCAGGGTGGTCGAGGTCCGCTGTGTCAGCGGGCCGGCGTGGGTCTTTTGCGGATGGTTCCACTCGTACGGGATCTGCTGGAGGAACGGATCTCGCCACCCGTACCCGGTCACCCGTACGGTCTGGTTGTTCGCCGAGCCGGGAGGATCGGCGAGGTTGAACGCGCCGCCCTGGGCGTCGCGAGGGGCCAGGCCCGTGTTCGAGTTCACATGCGTCTGGAACAACGCCATGTCGTTGCCCACCGCGACACCGATCGATTGGATCGAACCGGCCTCGACCGGATACTGATACTCGGGCGAAGGGGCGCGGTAGCCGCCGGTCACGGTCGACAGCGGCACATTGAAGTGGATGATCGCCGTCGTGTTGCCCGCGTCGATGCAATGGCCGGCTGTCAGGAACCGGTTGGCGCTGTTGCCGTGATTGATCAGCCAGGCGGTGCAGGTGGTCCAGATGCTTGCGACCCGCTGGTCATGCGAGAGTTGGCGGTTGTCCATCCCGTCGCAGACCGACTCGGGCAGGGCCGTGTCGCCCGCCTCGACCTCGGAGACCACCACACGGTTCTCGCCCGTGTCGGCGTACGCCCAAAGCTCGAGGTAGACCGCGTCGCCGTTGAACACGGCCGAGGTCATGTTCCAATTCTGCACATGCACGGCGTCAAGCCGCTGCCAGTACCCGTCCTCCAGCGAGTGGATCATCAGGTACGACCCGTTGTTGCCGGGCGTGCCCGAGAGCAGCACCTCGTCGAAGTACAGCCGGAGCCAGCCCGCCCCGGGGACGGTGACCTCGGTCGAATACACGGGGAAGGCGTCCCCGACATCGTTCTGGACCGTCCCCGAGTCCACCGCCGCAGGGGCGCGGAAGCTCGATGTCGGGTCCACCTGCGCAGCCGCCGTCATAGGCAGAGCTGCAGAAGCGGCCAAAGCAAGGCCGCGGAATCGACGCAACATGACCATTCCTCCTCCAAAAATAGAAAACCAATCTCGTCGCCACCCCCCACCGGCCGCCCACGGATCGCCAGACTACATCGAGCCAGACATACCCAACCCCCTATTGCGCCTTCCGAACAAAAATATCTGTATGAAAACCAAACGCGCGAACCCAGTCCGTCCACGAGCCGTTCAAATGTTCCAAAACAATGACAAACGGGCCGCCCTACGCGGCCCGTTCGTCTTTTCTACACGTCTGGACAACGCAATCCGGAATCGACGCTCAGCACCCCTGCGCGAACAGGCCGAGATACTCAAAGAAATCGTCGGCGTCGATCA
The DNA here is from genome assembly GCA_020831775.1 of Phycisphaerales bacterium. Taxonomy (GTDB): domain Bacteria; phylum Planctomycetota; class Phycisphaerae; order Phycisphaerales; family UBA1924; genus SLFH01. The sequence goes on along the minus strand of JAFIFZ010000060.1, from coordinate 85,190 downwards.
CACCGTCACCGTTGATGTCCGCGGCCGGATCTCCAGCGGCGAAGAGCTGGAGGAAGAGGAAGAAGTCGTCTGCATCGACCACGCCGTCGCCGTTCAGGTCCGCCGGGCAGGCCGGGGCCGGGTCTTCGCAGGAGGTGACCGTCAGCGAGACGGCGTCGACCGCCGCCTCAACGATCGCCTGCGGACCGAGGTCCGACGCGATGAACCGCACGCGGAACTGCTCGCTCGGCTCGGGGAAGACATCATTGATAACGAACGAGACGAAGAACCAGCCGCCGTCGTTCTGCCCGTCGTTGGGGCCGACACGCTCAAGAAGCGTCCAGGTCGCGCCGTCGTCGTTGGAGACCTCGACATCGAAGGGATCGACGCCCGGGTTGTTGCCCCGCGTGTTGCTGAACCAACGCGCGTAGCTGAGGATCGCCTCGCCGCCCGAGGCGTCGATGGCCGGGCTCGTCAGGATCGTCGCGCCCTCGTCGACATCGCTGTTGCAGCTCGGCGTCGCGCGGTTGGCGGTCAAGTAGCACTGCCCGGAGCCGTCGTAGTCGGATGGCGGGTTGCCACGGTTGCAGACGGTCCAGGGGATCGGCACGCCCCGCTCCCATGTGCCGTCGGTGAGCGAAGGCGTGTCGAAGACGGTCCAGCCCTTGTCGGTCTCGAAATTGTCGTCGAAGCGGACCTCGAAGCTGCCCGGCGCCGAGGCGTACGCCTGCGTCGGCGCTCCCTCGGGCAGAAGCACCAGCCCGGCCTCGTCGCCCCGGACGGAGAAGAAGAACTCAAGCTCATCGTCACAGGTGATCGGGGGCAAGGCAGCGGTGTACATGTTCCCGCTCTGGGGGTCGAGCGCGACTGTGGAGAACGCGCCGCCGTTGACGCGGTAGCGGGCCACGGCGCTGCCCGGCACGAGTTGGTCGTCACGAGGATCGATCGAGACAGCGATCTCGGTGAACTCGCCGGGCTGTACGAACGCGGGCGGCCCGTCGGGCAGCGTGATCACGGGGCCGAGGAAGGGCGGCTCGTCGATCTCCAGCCTGAAGTTGTAGAGCTGGATGTCGTTGGTGCTCGTCGTCGTGAAGACCTCGACAAAGTACGACCCGGCCTCAGGCAGCGTGAACGAGAGCGTCTCGGTTTCGCCGAGACCGGCGCTTGAGGCGGTCGCGAGCACCGTCGTGCCGTTGGACGCCAGCAGACGGATCGACGGGTTGAGCACGCGGAGCGAGTCGCGCGTCGAACCGGTGTTGCACTGCTGCGTCTGCGGGCCTTCGAGGTAGCTCTGGCCGACGGGGATCACGCGCACCGTCGCCTGCCTGACCTCGTTCACCGAGAACGAGAAGAAATCTCGGTCGGCCGGACGGTCGAGGCTCAGAAGGTCGAAGCCGACCGTCCCGTCAGAGAGCTGGCCGAGCGGCGTGGCGCTCGCGGGCGTTCCGTTGGGCGTCAGCGGGTCGCCGTAGTACCGCTGCGCGTTCTGGATGTCGTCGAGCTGCGGGCCGAGGAAGCCGGTGTTGATGAACGGCTCCATGAGCTTGGTGCCGTTGGCGGGGCAGACATGCGCCTGGCCGAGCCCGTGCCCGTGCTCATGGCTGATGACATTGCGCATGCGCACATTGTTCGAGCCGGTGTTGTTGTAGAAGCTGTCGAACGCGTCGAAAACCATGTCGCCGACATTCGGGAAGAAGTTGTACGCCAGCACGCCGCCGTTGCCGTCGAGCGGGACCGCGGCGATCCGCACATCCCCGCGCACGCCGAGCTGCCCGTTGCTCTGGCCGATCGATGTCCCGCTGTCGTTGGGCTCGAAGACATACTCGACGCCGGAGAGATCCCCCCAGCGGTCGAACTCCTCGTGGAAGAGCTGCTGCCAGTTGGCGGTGTTGCCGTAGATCCCGTCAAGCCAGACAAAGAGCTGGCTGGGCCCGCCGGGCAGGCCGCTGGTGTTGGGCACATTCGTCCCGTCGGGCACGAAGCTGTAGGTGAGCGTCACCGGGACGCCGAACTGGTTGGGCACGCTGCCGTTGGTCGCGGTGCTCGTCCAACGCCGCACCTGCTGGAAGTCGCCCTGGTCGCCGTAGAGCAACTCGCTGACGGCGTGCACGAACTCGGGGTCGGTCCCGGGGGTGAAGCAGAGGGCGATCGGCGGGCCATCGCTCGCGGCGCCCTCGACCAGCCTCGCCAGCATCAGCCGGTGCACGGGGTTGATACGCTCGAACGCCTCGCGCGAGATGTGCCCGGCGACCCGCTCGTACTCGACCGCCTCGCCCTCGCGCACGGCGTCGCGCAGCGTGCTCAGGTCCGCCAGCTCGGGCAGATGCTCCTCGGGGATCGCCAGCCGCATCTCGATGGGCAGCGTGTTGAAGACCGCCAGCTCGATGACCTTCGAGGCGAGCTCGCGGGGGTCGTCGACCCGGTGCTCACCTTGGGCCCAACGGTGCGCGGGCATCGGGCCGTGCGTGTGATCGAGCTGGCAGACCGTCTCGCAGCCAAGGTCCGATACACTGACCTTGCCGCCCGGAGCGGCGCCGGCCGCAGCGGCCATCGCACCTGCCGAACCCAAAACAAAGGCGCCGACAGCGCCGCCCGCAACAACTCGCGCATGCATGCTTTGAACCCCTTCAGACTCTGCCAAAGCGACTCGGACAGCCGCGCCGGCCCCGACGCATCGGGTCACTGCACCCACCACACCAGCCCGGCGCCACGCAGCCACAGCCCGAACCAAGGCCGCCACGCTTTGCAATGCCCCGAGACCACACAATCACCCGCGAAGGCGGGGACCGTCCGACCTTTCGCCCGCGACCCCGCGCCGGATCCCTCCGCCCGGGCCCGACTGTCAAGATCGCGCAAGCGCTCCCGCCCGTCAACCCCGCAGACACCCCAATTTCCGGTGACGCCATGACAACCGATCCAGCACCCACGACCGACCACGGCCCCGACGCTTGGCGGACCTGCCTCGGCCTGAAGCTCGACTCCGGCGCCGTCGCCGAGCTCCGCGCCGCTCTCGACAACGCCGGGTTCTCGGGCGAAGGCGTCGCCGACGCGATCGGGCGTGACGCGTTCAGCGGCGCATCCGGACGCAGGCGTGACGAATTGCTCCTGCGCACCTGCGGCGGACGGCCCGTCGACACACTCATCCGGTTTTTCCTCATCGGCTCGCCCGTCACGCCCGAGGCCCTCGACGGAGCGATGCCGAGCTTCGGCGCAGACCGCCTGCTCAAGTCGGGCCTTGCGACGCAGACCTCAAACGCCCTCCGCTCCCGCTTCGAGCTCTTGCCCGTCGACCGCCTGCTGGTCTTCTTCGACCGGCGTGAGGACGAACACGGCCGCGAAGGATTCGCAGACGACTATGTCATGGGCGTGGGCGCCAGCACGCGAACGCTCATCGCCTCACGGATCAGCCGAAAGTCAAAGACCGCGATGGACCTCGGCACGGGCTGCGGCGTCATCGCGCTGGCCATGGCACAAGACGCCGAGACCGTCGTCGCCAGCGATATCAACCCGCGGGCCGCCGCGATGACCTCGCTCAACGCGGCGCTCAACAACATCACCAACATCGAGCCTGTCCTCGGCAGTTACTTCGAGCCCGTTCGCGGCCGGCCGCTCGGCTCGATCGTCACCAACCCGCCCTTTGTGATCTCGCCCGAGCGCCGGTACATCTACCGCGACAGCGGGCTGCCCGCCGACGATGCGGTCCGCGCCGTCTGCCGCGACGGCGCCGCTGCTCTCGAAGAAGGGGGCTGCATGCAGATCCTCTGCAACTGGGCCTCGACGCGCGACCACCCCTTCGACGACCGCGTCCGCTCGTGGTTCGAGGGGACAGGCTGCGACGCGGTCGTGCTGGTCTCCACCGAGAGCACGCCCCGCGCCTACGCCTGCACCTGGATCAGCCACACCGAGACCGACCCGCCCGACGAGGCCAGCGCACGCCTCGACCGCTGGCTCGCCTACTACGACAGCCACGAGATCACCGCGATGGTCGGCGGACTGATCAGCGTCCGCAAGCGATCCGGCGGAATGCCGAACTTCGTCGATGTCTACCGCGTGCCCGAGCGTGTGCTGACCAGAGGACGCCTGGGCGACTGCATCCTCCGCATGCTCGAATCCGGCGCAGCCCTCGCCGGGGTTGCGTCCGACGAGGCCCTAAGCGCCCTCCGCCCCGCCGCCGCCCCCGACGCGCGTGTCAATCAGGAGTTCGGCCCCGCCGACGAAGGCTGGTCGCTGCTGTCGACGGAGATCTCCGCCGCCGGCTCCCCACTGCCCCCGCGCCCGACCGACGCGTATATAAGCCGCATGCTGATGCGGTGCGACGGCACGCGCCCGCTCGGCGAGCTCGCCGACGATCTGGCCTCGAAGCTCGCAGAAGATCTCGGCGCCGACCCCGACCAGGCCCGGGCCGGGGCTCTGCGTCTGGCCCGGCGGATGATCGCCGAGGGCGTGCTGCTGCCGGGCGGACCTGGTGTTCAGAAACGATGAAGATCTCGCCCGGGCGTCAAGACGGCGCACAGATTCGGTGAGCTTCTCCGCAACCGGCTGTCCATTGAAAGGATAAGTCGGTCCGGCGTGTCATCATCCTCGCTCGCCCTGCTTCGCCGGTCGGCGACCAAGGGACGGACGCGGAGCTGAAGAACACAATGCAAAACCGATCGCCCGCGACGCGACACGCGTTCACGCTGATCGAACTGCTCATCGTCATCGCGATCATCGCGGTGCTGATCGGCATCATGCTGCCCTCGCTCGCCGGGGCGCGAGAGAGCGCACGCCGCCTCCAGTGCGGCTCGAACCTCCGCCAGATGGGTGTCGGCTTCACCGCCTACGCCATGGGCAACCGCACCTACTTCAACTCCGGCCCCGCCGACAACCGCCAACGCTCCGGCTACGGGCCCATCGACGAGGTCGGATGGATGGCCGACGCCGTCAACGGCCAGTACTTCGTCCCGGGCAACCTCCTCTGCCAGAGCAACCCCGCACGCTCGCAGCAGAACCTCTCCCAGATCCGCATCAACCAGCGCGCAAGCAAGGTCTTCACCGAGGACGACCGCATCGCCCTCTTCCGGCGCGGCTTCAACACCAACTACACCCAGTCCTGGTTCATGGCCTTCACCGAGATGCGCTCCCGCACCCCCGGACGCACCGACGACCCCAAAGACGTCAAGTTCGTCGTCGGCCCGCTCCGCGAGTCGTTCCTCTCCAATGTCGACATCACCCGCGTCCCCCTCTTTGCCGACGGACGCACCGACATCGACGATGTCGGCGAGTTCGTCTTCAACGGGATCGAGCAGCTCCGTGGCGTCAAGGCCCTCACCGACGGCCCCGCCCGAAAAGCGACAACCTGGGGACGCCAGGACTACGCCGACTTCGGCCCCGCGCACGGCCGGGGACAGATCGTCAACCCGCTCAAGAGCAACCACAACCGCACCGTCGGCAACTTCCTCTTCGCCGACGGCCATGTCGCCGAGGCCCGCGACACCAACCGCGACGGCAACTTCGGCTGGACAGGCGCTGAGAACACCGACGAATACCCCGAGATCGAGAACCTCGTCTTCGGGGGCATCCTCTCCTCGGGCCGCCTCGCCAGCCCGTCACGCCAATAGCAGAACCGATCGGCGATCGCCCCCGCAAGGCGAGCCGATCTCCCATTCGCCCAGACAGAACCAGACAGAAGGAAAGAGATCACCCATGAAGCGCAACGCAGCGATCGCCCTCGCCGCACTCGTCGCAGCGGCCGGGCACGCCCAGGTCGTCATCAACGAGGTCTTCCAGAACCCCCCCGGCAGCGTCGACCCTCAATTTGAGTACATCGAGTTCTACGGCATCCCCGGTACCAAGCTCGACGGGTTCATCATCGCACTCGTCAACGGCGGCCAGAACCCCTTCGGCACCAACCCGCCCGCGATCCCCGGCGAGATCGACGAGGCCTTCAGCCTCGACGGGCTCGTCATCCCCGCCAGCGGCATCCTCGTGATCTACAACGACACCGGCGGCCCAAGCTTCATCCCCGGCGATGTCGCCGCCGCCAACCCCGACTCCGTCGCTGTCGGCTGGACACAGCTGCACATTCCCTCGATCGACACGCCCGGCAATCTGCAGAACGACGGGTCGAGCACCTACATCCTCCTGCGCAACCGCCCCCTCAGCCCCGACTTCCCCTTCGGCACGTTCTGGCGCAAGGACGTCGAGCAGGACCCCTTCTTCGTCGGCCAGTTCACCTTCGGCGCCCCCTTCCAGCCCAACACCCCGGTGCACGAGCCTTTCCAGATGGCCGACGATGTCGCCTGGAGCCACCGCCAGGGCAAGGAGTACACCCGCTCGCGCGAGCAGAAGATCTCCGATACCCCCGGCTTCAATCCCGACGCCATCAGCCGCGTCTTCTACTTCGGCGAGAACCCCAACCGGGGCTGGCGCTTCAGCGACGGCGGCAACCTCCGCCCCACCTTCATGGCCGATGAGGAGTGGATCTACGGCGACATCCTCAACAACATCACCTTCGAGTACGAGGCCGGACGCGTCAAGGGCCCCACCGACCAGAACGGCCCCGGCTACTCGGGCAATTGCGACCCCGACCGCGACCCCAACTGCCTCCCCGACGGCGGGCCCTACCTCTTCGACGACATCGACCTGACCGGCTATCGCCTCACGCCGGGCGATTTCAACGACGCCGCGGGCATCACGCAGTTCCGCTTCGTCCGGGGCGACTTCAACTTCGACGGCGTCGCAGACGGCCTGGACTACCGCGTCATCCACGCCCACTTCCGCGAGCGCCTCAACCAGACACCCGGCGTCACCCTCGACGAGACCGTCCTGAAGATCTCAGACAACGGCACGCCCAACGACCCCTCCGACGACTTCATGTACACGGGCTGGAAGTTCGAAGGCCGCGATCTGCAGGCCGTCCTGGCCATGATGAACATGGACACGCTCGACAACGCCGACGGGACCGGAAACGCCGAGCATGTCACCCGTGCCGACATCCGCGCCGCCGCGCTCGCACTCTGCATCGCCGACCTCACCTCGACCTCCTCGCCCGGCGCTCCCGGCTACCTCGTGCCCGATGGCGTCATTGACGCCGACGACTTCTTCACCTTCCTCCAGCTCTTCGCCACCGGCAACGCCCTCGCCGACATCACCGGCTCGGCCACCCCCGCCTCGCCCGACTACCTCGTCCCGGACGGCGTGGTCGACGCCGACGACTTCTTCGCCTACCTCGCGCTCTTTGCCGCAGGCTGCAACTGACCGGACTGTTCGGGCGAAACCACAACGACCTTCCGTTTCAACCGCACGCCCGGCCCGCCGCCGGGCGTGCGGCCGTTTCAGCCCGGACCGACGCTCTACCCTCACGCCCGTGCACGAACTCGAACTCTTCCACCTCCCCGGCCCGCCGGCCGACGCCGGCTTCGCCCACGGGCGAGCCCTGGCGCACTTCTTCCAGAGCCCCTTCTTCGACGCCTACATCGCGAGCCTCTGCACGATCAATCGCGTCGAGCACGACGACATGTTCGAGCAGGCCGATCGCTGGCTCGCTCGCCTGCCAGAGCACTTCCAAATCGAGATCGACGCGATGGCTTCCGGCGCTCACTCGCGCACGCTCCGGGTCGCCGCCTTCCTCTACGCCGACATCGCCCGCCCCACCGACGCCGCCGCGACTCCGGATCCATCGCACCAGAACCCCGCGGCCTCGCCCGAGGATCCCGCCGACCACACACTCCTCGGCGGACCGATGTGCTCGGCGATCGCCCTTGAGATGAACGGTCGCCCGTGGGTCGCCAGAAACTGCGACTGGTTGACCGCCACGCTCGTCAGGGGCACGGCCGCCGTCGTCCACGAGGTCCCCGGCCGCATCCCGGTCATGGCGCTGGGCATCAAGGGCGACATCGACATCGACACCGGCGTCAACGCCGAACGCCTCTGGCTGCACCTGCACACGCTCTACTCGCCCGAAGAACCCCGGGGCGACCGCACGCAGATCTCGTGGCTCTTCTGGGCGCGCGAAGCCCTCGAAACCTGCGCCACGCTCGACGAGCTCGACCGGTTCATCGAATCGACAGAGCGCGACCGCGGCGTCATCGTCGTTGCCGCCGACGCCAAGAGCAACGAGCGGGCGCTCTTTGAGTGCGCACGCTCTGGCCACCGGCGCATCGACGCGGGCGACCTCCCGCTCATCGCCACAAACCACCCCCAGCACAAGCACCCGACACCGGAGCGAGCCGCCAAGAGCCGCCCGGGCGCGACCCTCGCCCGCTACTGCGCCGTGCGCGATCTCATCGCCGAGACCCCGCCCGAGCACGGGCCCGACGACCTGATCGACCTGCTCGCAGACCCCGGCGTCGAGATGCGCACCCCCACCCACCTCCGCACGATCTACTCGGCCGTCGCCGACCCCGCCAGGGGCGACATCTGGTTCGCCGCGGGGAGCGCAGACGGATCCCCCGCCGCCAGCACGGGCGTTTGGCTCAAAGCACCCTGGCTCTGGTAATCCCTCAGCCGCGCTCGGGCAGGTTCAGATCGCCCGCGTGGGGGCTCTCGTTCAGCCGCTCGCGGAACTCGGCGATGAACTCGTCGGCTCCCTCGATGTTCGAGGGCCAAGCCATGCGGATGAACCGCATGCCCAGCTCGGGGTGCCCCGAGTAGATCAGGTCGAGCGCCTCGCTCCAGAGCGTCACCGGCGGCCGCCCGTCTTCCCACGACGGATCGAGCAGTACCGATTCGATCTTCTCTTCGAGCTGACGGGGGTTCGGAGCGGATGTCCGCATCAACTCCGTCGACAGCTTGTACCGGCGGCCATCGAACGCCAGCACGATCCGCGGCGCCGGCGACTCGGCGAACGACGCACGCCAGTGCGCGAACGACCAGTCGCGACCCTCGAACTCCGGCTTTCCGTCGCGGTTCAGGTCGGCGAACCTGCCGCCGTACTCCGCACGGATCTCGTCGACGAGCTCCGGCCCGGCCGAGCCGACGCGGTAGATGTAGTAGTTCGTGCAGCAGTTCGACCCGCCCGTGAACTCCGTCACGATCAGGTCGACCGTCCCGTCGCCGGTCACATCCTGCCCGCGGCCGAAGACCGTCTGGGCGCTCTCGGGCGCGCCCGAGCCCAGGGTCAGCCTGCCGCCCGCCTCGACGCTGCGGCTGAGCATCTCGCGCGTGCCCCGCGCCACCGTAAGCCGCTGCCCGCCGTCGTCGGTCCGGCGCACCGCGACCTCGAACTCACCGATCCGCAGGCGGTCGATCACGCTCGGGTCGCGCGGCTGCGCGTCCGCCGGACGCTCATTGGTCGCCAAGGTGTCGGTCGCGGGCGCACGCCCCTCACCCTCGGCGGCGGTCTCAGCCGGAATCTCGGCGGGGGCGGGATCCGTCCGCTCACCACAACCGGCCAGGAACGCCGAACCGGCGCAGAGCGCCCCGACACACAGCAGCGACATCGCATTGGTCTTCATGCCACGATCCTACCGGCGCAGACCCGCCCCCGTTGACCCTCAACACCCCACAAACGCACGCAGAGACAGAAAAACAGCCCGGCAGGAAGCCCGCCGGGCTGTCGGTTCCAGTGACTCGTTCGGATGAGCCGTCGTTTCTGACGACAGGCTCAGTGGTTGATCTTGGTGACCTTCACGGAGGTGTACCGCTGGCGGTGGCCGGTCTTGCGCTTGTAGCCCTTCTTGGGGCGGAACTTGTAGATGTGCAGCTTGTCGCCGGCGACGATCGGCTCAACGATCTCCGCCGTCACGCTGGCGCCCTCGATGTACGGACGCCCGATCGCGGCGTCGGTCCCCTCGGGCTTGACCATCAGCACCCGGTCAAAGGTGACTGTCGCCCCAGCCGCCGCCTGACCGCCCTCGTGCAGGTCGATCAGGATTTGCTCGCCCTCGGCAACCTTCCGCTGGCCGCCGGACTCTTCGATGATCGCGTACATCGCGTCTGCTCCGATCTTGGACCCCGACCAAACCGGGCGGGACCGCAAGTTTAGGACGCCCACGCCCCGGGACAAGCCCGCCCCCACCCCGATGCGCATCACGAGGCGCACCCCGCCGCACACGGCCCCGAGTCTCGCTCCAAAATCCGCACAAAGCCCGTTCAAAACCGGCCGGGGTCAGAAAAAACGGGCGGCCGAAGCCGCCCGTCGCTCTGATTTGTCGTTCGCAGAGGCCGACACCCGGCCCCCCAGCTCGAGAATTGCGCTCAGAATTCGGCCGTCCGCGCCTGGAGCACGCCCAGACGCACCAGAAACGCGGTCGCCTCTTCCACTTCCGCGCGTGTGAACTGCAGGAGCGCCTCGGGCTGGTCCGCCGACCCGAGCATGTCGGGCGGGTACGGGCTCACCCCGTGCGCCTGCACCTGTTCGCTCACCGCCACGATCACCGCTTCAGCGGCCTCGATGAGCCTTTCAGCGGAAATCTTCTCGTGCGGCTCTCGCATGTCGAACCATCCTTCCCGGCTTCCGGGTCGATCCGTGTCCGCAGCAACCTCTGTCGGCTCTGCCCTGACACCTTGGACAAACACGCCCCAACGGAAGCCTCTTCCCTCCCCATGATGCGTGTTCCCACGCATTCCTTGCGCATGCGCCATCGGCGAAGCCCCGGGGCGCACGTCTGAAGGCATTACACCTGTATTCGAGCCCAATCGCCGTTCGGATGTGATCCGGCGCCGCCTACGCCCGTCCCCCGAGCTCATCGATCATCGCCTGATCGATCTCCGGGACCCATCTGCGGGCCGACGCCGCGTTGAACCGATCCGGCAGATCCAGGTCGGGCGCCCGGTCGACGAGGGTCTTGAGCAATCGCTCGATCACGAGCGATGGCGCGCACCGCCCCCCGCTCCAGTGGTCGTGGTCGACCCAGGCGAGCTGGACGAACACCTCCCTCGCCTCGCCGCCCCGCGAGATCCGAGCGTGGTACAGCCACCCCCCCGTGGTGTCCTCTTCCGTGATGATCTCGACGCCCGCGATCGCTCCACCCCCATCGGGGCCCCGCCGCAGCCGGACCCACAAACCAGACAACCGATCCCCGTCTCACCGGTACGATCCGGCGTCGCCACAGCGTATCAGGCGACCACTCGACAGATCGGAGCGCCCTCAGAATGTTCCTGCTGGAGACCATCCGCCTCGGCCTGACCAACCTGCGCCTGCACATCCTGCGCTCGTTCCTGACGGCACTGGGCATCATCCTCGGCGTCGCCGCCGTCATCACCATGGTCGCCATCGGCGAAGGCGCCAAGCAATCCGCCCTCGCCCAGCTCGAACAGCTCGGCGCCAGAAACCTCATCATCCGCTCCCAGCCGCCCCCCGAAGGCGGCTCGCAGCAGGGCGGGCAGCAACGCGGCTTCATCACCCGCTACGGCCTCACCCGCGCCGATGTCGAGGTCATCCGCGCCAACTTCCCAAACGCCACCGCCATCGTCCCTGTCAAAGAGGTCGGCGCAGAAATCCTCCGGCGCGAGCGTCGCAAGACCTCCCAGGCCTTCGGCACCACCCCCGACCTGATGAACCTCGCCAACCTCCGCGTCGCCCGCGGACGCTACCTCACACGCGCCGACATGGAGGACGAGACCACCGTCGCCGTCATCGGCGCCGAGATCGCCAAGGAGTTCTTCCCCTTCGACGACCCCATTGGCAGCGAGCTCCGCATCGACGACAAGTCGTTCATCGTCGTCGGCGTCCTCTCGCCGATCGGCCTCGCCGGCGGCGCGGGCGCGGGCCTCGTCGGACGCGACCTCAACCTCGACATGCACATCCCCATGACCACCGCCCGCTCGCTCTTCGGCGATCTGGTCATCCGCCGAGAGAGCGGCAGCACCCAGGGCAGGCAGGTCGAGGTCTCCGAGCTCTACATCGGCTCACCCTCACGCGAAACGGTCATCAACGACGCCGAACGCCTCCGGCGCATCATGGAGGTCCGAAGGCCCGGCCTCATCGATGTCGGCATCATCGTCCCCTACGAGCTCCTCGAAAGCGCAAGACGCGCCGCACTCACATGGACGCTCGTCCTCTCGTTCATCGCGGGCATCAGCCTCCTCGTCGGCGGCATCGGCATCATGCACATCATGCTCGCCACCGTCACCGAACGCACACGCGAGATCGGGATCCGACGCGCCATCGGCGCAAAGCGCAAGCACATCGTCTGGCAGTTCCTCGTCGAGACCGGCGTCCTCTCGGCCGTCGGAGGCGTCATCGGCATCTTCCTCGGCGTCGGCGTCAGCGTCGGCGTCGGCCCCCTCGTCGACTGGCTCCCCACCGCCCCGGGCATCGGGCGTTACTTCAACGCCGATGTCACCCTGCCCACACAGGTCACCACCTGGTCGATCTTCCTCTCCTTCGGCGTCGCGACCGCCACCGGCCTGATCTTCGGGATCTACCCCGCCATCAAGGCCGCCGCCCAAGACCCCATCGTCGCCCTCCGCCACGACTGATCACAGCGGAAGCTCGACTTCGACAAGCATTGCGCTTGCATCCGGCGCACGCTCCGGGGAGCATGCGCCCGGAGGACCACCCATGCGCCGCATCACAACAGCCGTACTCGCCACCTCGCTGACACTCATCGCGACAGCGGGAGCAGACGCCCAACTCTCCGGCTCATGGAGCGGCGAGGAAGGCCAGCCCGGCTCGCTCCAGCCCGTCAACCCCGGCACAGAGACCGAAGTGCAGATCGTCCAGTGCTTCGAGGCCAACCTTTTCAGCATCGCCGAGGGCCTCGTCTCCATCGATGTCACCGCCGAGAACCCCAACGGCGACTGGGGCGTCAGCTTCGAGCTCAGCATCGTCGACACGCCCGAAGAACTCGTGAACTGGCTCGCCGGCTTCGTCGTCAGCGGGCCGCCCATCCCCATCCTGCCCTGCCCGCCGACACTCATCGAGGACTACGGCAGGCTCTCGGGCAGCGCTTCCCTCTACTCCTTTGCGATCGGCGGCGGCATGTCCGGCGGATTCACTTACATCCGGCGCGCCACCACCACCGTCGAGATGAACATGCCGCTGGAGATCTTCTCAGAGACACAACAGACCATCGAACTGCCCATCAGCATCTCCGGCGATGTCTTCGCGGCAGAGTCGTTCGGCGATCCCGCCCAGACCCGAGGCTACGCCAAGCTCACGCTCAGCGGCTCCGTCGCCGGCGTCTCCGTCAACGAGACTGTCGAGGTCGAGTCCGTCAGCGTCATCCCCGAGCAAGACAGCATCAACTTCAACCAATCCATCCCGGTCGTCGTGCAGCCCGGCTTGAACACGATCCATGTCTCCGTCTCTGGCGAGGCGGAAATCGAAGCCGTCGCCACCAGCGCCGGGATCTTTGGCAGCCTCTCAGGCGCAGCCACCGCGGGCGTCAACCTCCCCAACTCCATCCGCATCCGGCGCTTCACCGGCGCCGGCGGCGGCCCGCTCCCGCCGGGCATCATCGTCCGCAACCCCGACACCGGCGTCGTCTACGAAAACACCGCCGACCCCGCCTGTCCGGCAGACCTCAATGCCGACGGCGTCGTCGACGCAGACGACTTCTTCCTCTTCCTTTCGCTATTCGCTTCGGGCGATCCGAGGGCGGACATCAACGCCGACGGCGTGATCGACGCCGACGACTTCTTCGCATATCTCGCGCTCTTCGCCGCGGGATGTTGAACACGATGGTCGGGCTTAAGCCTCGTCTTCTTCGCCCCCCATCGCCTGCGCCAGCGCGATAAACCCGAGCACCAGCGTCGCAACGCCGGTCATCACCGCGATTACCGTCGAGACAAGGTCCACCGGCCCGTCGTTTGCAAACGCCGCGACGGCCGAAAACCCGCCCGACACCAGCACGCCCACCAACGCGATCAAACCCCGGTCTCTGGTCCGCATGGACATCCGACCCCGGCGGGCCCGCTTCGCCCGGGTCGAACGCCCGGGCAGGACTCCCGCCACCTGCGAAACACCCCCGCGCCGTTCAGGGCGCAGGGGCGGACAATCTCAGATCCCAAAGACCTGCCGCCGATCGGCTTTGTTCCTTGGGATCTACCGATATCTTTTTCTGTTCTTCGCCCAAGAGCCGAGCCGGTCGACCGGGAGCGAAGTCGGCATCGCCGCCATGATGATGACCGGGGCAGCTAGCGGATTCCGAACCCGCCTGAACGCTCCCCACGCCCCGCTTCCCACGCCCAGAACGATCCTTAGCGCAGCCCGTACTCTTTCAGCTTGCGGTACAGCGTCCGCTCGCCGATGCCCAAGAGCTTGGCCGCCTTCTCGCGGTTGCCGGCCGTGAGTTGCAGCGTCTCGCGGATCGCCCGCTTTTCGAGCTGTTCGAGGCTCGCCCCCGCGAGCGAGCCGCCCGAGGTCGTCCCCTGCTCGTCGTCGTCTGCGGCTCGCACATCCTCGGGGATGTGGCGCACATCGAGCTTGATCGGCCCGCCCTCGGCCTCCTGCCCGATCGCCGTCACCGTCATGTTCTGCACGACATTGAGCAGTTGGCGCACATTGCCCGGCCACGGCGCCTGCGTCAGGCGCATCAGCGCCGCATCGGTGATCTCCGGCACCGGCTCGCCGGCCGCGACCTCGTTAGCGAACCGCGCGATAGCGTGACGCACGATCCGCGGGATGTCGTCGCGACGCTCGCGCAGCGGCGGCAGGTGGATCGTCGAGCCGTTGATCCGGTAGAACAGGTCCTGGCGGAACGAGCCCTCGTCGACCATCTTCGACAGGTCGCGGTTGGTCGCGCTGACGAAGCGCACATCGACCTTCTTCGGGTCGTTCGCCCCCAGACGCACCACCTCGCCCGACTCCAGAACTCGCAAGAGCTTCGCCTGCATCGAGGCAGGCATGTCCCCGATCTCGTCGAGAAACAGCGTCCCCCCGTCGGCATACTCGAACACGCCCTCCCGCTCCCGATCGGCGCCCGTGAACGCCCCGCGCACATGCCCGAAGAGCTGGTCTTCCAGCAGGCTCTCGCTCTGGCCGGCGCAGTTGAAGGTGACATACTTCATCGTCGCCCTGCGGCTGTTGTTGTGCACCGCCTTGGCGATCAGCTCCTTGCCCGTCCCGCTCTCGCCGGTGATCAAAACCGGGATCGTGCTCGCCGCGACCGTGCGCACCGTCTTGAGGATCCGGCGCATCGGCTCCGACCCGGCGATGATCCCCTCGAACCCGTCGTGCTGCACGAGTTCGGCCAACTCGCCCGAGTCGGCCCGCAGCGTCGCCGCTTCGGCCGCGCGGTTCACAAGATCACGAAAAACACTCAGGTCCAGCGGCTTCTCGATGAAGTCGAACGCCCCGTGCTTGAACGCCGCCCGCGCCGTCGACACATCCCCGTGCGCCGTCACCATGATCGTCTCGGCGTCGGTCTGCAGCTCCCGCGCGGCGTCCAGCACACGCAGCCCCGCATCCGACCCGTCAGACGCAACCCCGTCCTTCCCGCCCGACTCGGGCATCCGCAGGTCGGTGACGATGACATCAAACGCCCCGCCCCTGAGCTCCTCCAAAGCCTCCGGCACGCTGTGCACGATCGTGCAGATATGCCCCGGCCGACGCAGAGCGTCGGCCATGACTTCCGCGTGGTCCTCCTCGTCCTCGACGATGAGCACCTGCGCCGCAACGCGTTCGCCCTTGGGTTCGGTCATGACAGGCCGATCCTAAGCGGTCTTGACCCGCTTCGGACGGACCGCCTCCTCCAGCGCGGGGCTCAGCCGCTCGCCCAAGAGCAGCCGGCGTCGGGCGCACAGCGCCACCGCGATCGCATCAGCGACATCCGCCGGCTCGGGCCGCTCGGCCAGGCCGAAGACCCCACGGACCGACTCTTGCATCTGCTCTTTCGAGGCGTGCCCGTGCCCGGTCAGCGACTTTTTGACCTCCGTGGGCTTGAGCTCGACCAGATCGAGCCCCGCCTGTCGGATCGCCAGAAGCAAGACCCCCCGGGCGTGCCCCATCACGATCGCCGTGGTCGGGTGCTTGTAATGGGCGAAGAGCGCCTCGACCCCCACCGCCTCCGGACGCAGACGCTCCAGCAGCAGACGGAAGTCACGGTCGAGCTCGTCCAGCCGCTCGGCGATCGAGGCCGCCTTGCGACCCGGCGACTTCTTGCCCAGGCGGAAGACCCCCGCCTCGACGAGGCTCGGACGCTCGGGCGAACCCTCGATGCACCCGTAGCCGGTGATGTTCAGTCCTGGATCGATGCCGAGCAGACGCATGGAGTAAGGCTATCGGGCCGGGCCCGCCCCGCCCGGCCTGAAATAGTGCCGGGCCCAGTGGATCGCCGCCCGGGCGACCATGTCCGTCTCGATGTTCACCCCCGCCCCGGGCTGCAGATCCCCCAGCGTGGTTTTGTCGAGGGTGGTCGGGATCAGGGCGATCTCGAACCAGCCGCCGACACCCGCAGCATCGCCCGGATCCAGCTCCGCGACCGTCAGCGACACCCCCTCGACCGTGATGCTCCCCTTGGGCGTGATGAACCCCATCAGGCCCGGCGGGGGCTGGATCCTCGCCCGCCAGTCCTCCCCCGTCTGGACCTTCAGCACCTCCCCCACGCCCTCGACATGGCCCTGGACGAAGTGCCCGCCCATGAGCGTCGAGGCCGTGACGGCGTGCTCCAGATTCACCCCCGACCCCGGCCCCAGCGTCCCCAGCGTGGTCTTGGCGAGGGTCTCGGGCACCGCGTCGAACGCCCAGAGCGGGCCCGAGGCGTCGGAGGAGACCGCCGCGACGGTCAGGCAGCAGCCGTTGATCGCGATCGAGTCGCCGATGTCGGGCCTGTGGTCCCAGCCTCCGGGGCGGATGAGCACCCGCCGGCCCCGCCCCCCCGAGGAGGAGGGCTCGATCCGCTCGACCCGACCGACCGCCTGCACAAGACCTGTGAACATGGGCGATCATTGGTCCGTATTGCCGGGTGCCGCCGGACGGTCCCCGGAGCGACCGACAGACCGGGCCGGGGCGGGATTTGGGGGGAGGTGTGCGGGCGGCTTGACCTGCCTGTATGCTGTCTCCATACTCCACCAGCCGGGCCCCGAGGGGCCCTTCACACTCGGAGCAGCCGAAGATGCACGCCCCCCATGCCGTGTGTCGGCGCCTCGCCGCCGGCCGGGTCGTTCCTACCGCCGCCACGCTCGCCCTCATGGTGACGCTGCTGCCCGCATTGGGCGGCTGCAACCGGGGCCAGGAGCGGTCCGTCGAGACCTCCGCCGCCGAGAGCCGACCGGCCGATTCGGCCGGGGAAGGCCGCTCGACCGAGCGCCGAACCGACCGTCGGGGCGATGAGCGTCCGCGCGGCGCACAGGTCCTGCCGATCGACGACTCGAAGTACCTCGAAATCGGCTACCGGCGCGACTGGACGGGCTTCCCGTCCGTGCCCGGCGAGCACCGAGTCGCCGACGCGCAGCTGTTCGGGGCCCAGCTCTTCGTCCGAGCGTCCGACAGCACCGTCAGCGCCCTGGACACCGACACCGGCCGGATGCGATGGGCCTCGACGCTCTCGACAAGCCTGACCCGGTTCGCCGGCATGGCCCCGGCGACCCTCCCCGACGGGCGCGACACCGTGCTCGTCGCCTCCGAGGCCGAGATCTACTTCGTCGACCCCAACACCGGCAATATCCTCGACATCCAGCGCCTCGAACGCGTCGTCAGCACGGGCCCGCTGGTCTTCGGCAGCACGGCTGTCTTCGGCACGCTCTCGGGCGAGATGCTGGCCCACAATTTCCGCTTCGGCGCCAAGTTCTGGGGGCACCAGCTCCCCGGCTCCATCGAGTACGGGCCCACACGCGTCGGTGACGACATCGTCGCCGGGGTCAGCGCCCAGGGCGGCATCGCCTTCCTCGACCCCGCCACCGGACGCCTCTACGGCCAGGCGAAGATCTTCCAGGGCGTCTCGACCGAGCCCGTCAGCGACAACGGCCTGCTCTTCATCGCCTCGCTCGACCAGGCCATCTACGCCTTCAACCCCGTCGGCGGCAGCCGCGTCTGGCGCGTCCCCACGCCCCACCCCCTCCGCGTGCAGCCCACCGCCCATGACGGCGTGCTCTATGTCGAGACCCGTGAAGACGGGATCATCGCTTTCGACCAGCAGACCGGCCAACGCCTCTGGGCCAACGCCGAAGCCCGCGGCACCGTCGTCGGCATGCGCAACAACAAGCTCCTCTCCTTCGATGGCAGCCATATCCATGTCCTCTACCCCCGCACCGGCGCCGTCGAACGCTCCATCCGGGCCGAGGGCGTTGGACGCGTCTTCACCGACGAATTCGTCGATGGCAACCTGTACCTGGTCGGCTCGCGGGGCGGCGTCGCCCGCTTCGTCCCCCGGGGCTGATCCACCGACCGGCCTCAACGCCAGCGATCGCGCATGACCGAACCCGACACCAGCGTGACGGGCCCGAAGATCCGTCGGGCCCTCGTTTCCGTCAGCGATAAGCGTGGCGTGCAGGCCTTCGCCAAGGCTCTCGCCTCGATGGGCGTCGAACTCGTCTCGACCGGGGGCACCGCCAAGGCCCTCCGCGAGGCCGGGCTCAAAGTCCTCGATGTGTCCGAGGTCACGGGCCTGCCCGAGATGCTCGGCGGACGCGTGAAAACGCTCCACCCCAAGGTGCACGGGGGCATCCTCGCCAAGCGGGGCGACCAAGAGCACGAGGCCGCCCTCCGCAAGCACGAGATCACCCCGATCGACCTCGTCTGCGTCAACCTCTATCCCTTCCGCGAGACGGTCGCCAAAGCGGGCGTCACCCGCGCAGAAGCGGTCGAACAGATCGACATCGGCGGGCCGGCGATGGTCCGCGCCTCGGCCAAGAACCACGACGGCGTCACCATCGTCACCGACCCCGCCCGCTACGACAGCGTCCTCGCAGACATGCGCGAGCACGAGGGCTCGACCTCCCTGGCCCTCCGGCGCACGCTCGCGGCCGAGGCCTTCGACCACACCGCACGCTACGACCGGGCCATCGCGGACTACCTCGCGGCGCAGGAACACACCCAGGCCGGCACGCTCGAACTCCGCTACGGCGAGAACCCCCACCAGCACGCCTCCGCCCGCCTCACCGCCGACGAAGAAACCTCCGTCGCCTCCGCCGAGCTCCTGCACGGCAAGCCCCTGAGCTACAACAACCTCAACGACGCAGCCGCGGCCCTTGATCTGGCGATGGCCCTCCGTCGGGCCGACGCCTCGCTCGCCTCGGCGGTGATCGTCAAGCACACCAACCCCTGCGGGGTCGGCTGCGCCCCGTCCCCAGCCGCCGCCTTCGACCTCGCCCTGAGCGGCGATCCCCTTGCGGCCTACGGCGGCATCCTCGCCTGCACCGCGCCCGTCGACAGCGAGACCGCCTCACGCATCGCCCGCGACGGCAACTTTTTCGAGGTCGTCTGCGCCCTCGCCTTCGAGCCCGCGGCGATCGAACGCCTCTCCAACCGCTGGAAGAATGTCCGCCTGCTCGCCCTGGGCGACCTGCGCGACCCCGCCTCAGGCGCGATGCAGTTCCGCTCGATCCCCGGCGCCGTGCTGGAGCAGGAGCGTGACCTGAAGGTGCTGACCAAGGCCGACCTGACCCACGCCGCCGGCCCGGCGCCGGACCCCGCGATGCTCGCGATGGTCCCGCTGCTCGACCAGGTGGTCCGGGCCCTGACCTCCAACGCGGTCTGCATCGGGGGCCGGGGCGAATCGGACGGCGTGATGCTCTTTGGGGCCGGGGCGGGGCAGATGGACCGGGTGACCTCCTGCCGCCTCGCGTCCGAGAAGGCGGGGAGCCGGGCCCAGGGAGCGATCGCCTGTTCCGACGCCTTTTTCCCGTTCCCGGACGGTCCGAAGCTCCTGATCGCCGCCGGCGTCTTGATGATCGTCCACCCCGGGGGGTCCAAGCGGGACGAGGAGACCTTCAGAGTCTGCGACGAGGCGGGGGTGACCTGCATCACCACGGGCGTCCGACGCTTCCGCCACTGAATCCGGACCCGCCTCGGATGCGGACCTTCAACCGGCGGGAGTCGTGTCAAGGCTCCCTTTCGGGCCGGTCAAAGCCGCGCGAGTTCTCGACATTCCGCGCCTTGGGTGTTGATACCGTGTGGATTGTTCGGTACCAATATGCCATCCGCGGACGCTTTGTCCGCAGGGGAAGGTGTATGTCCAACGGCGGTCCATCCAGAAACAGCGGCCAACGCCGGTCTCCCGGCGGGGCTGTCGATGCATCGGAGGGCGGCCCAGCCGCCGCGGCGATCCGCAACGAGGGCCTCGACGCCAAGGTCCTCGTCCTCAACAAGCTGTACCTGGCGGTGCGCGTGATCTCGGCCAAAAGGGCGTTCGGCCTGCTCTGCCGCGACATCGCCGAGATCATCGATGTCGAGGACGGGCAGTATGTCAACTACGACTTCGAGTCGTGGGCGGAGATCGCTGCCCTTCGCCGCGAGTACGGCGAGCAGCGCAGCGAGACCGACGACTGGATCCGCACCGTCCAGCTCGAGATCCCCGTCCCCCGCGTGATCCGCCTGCTCGGCTACGACCGGCTGCCCCGCCAGCAGGTGAGGCTCAACCGGCGCAATCTGTTCGCCCGCGACCGCAACCAGTGCCAGTACTGCGGGCACTACTTCCCCACCAGCGAGCTCTCGATCGACCACATCCTCCCGCGCACCCAAGGCGGCAAGGACTCGTGGACGAACCTCGTCTGCGCCTGCGTCCGCTGCAACGCCCGCAAGGGCGGCCGCACGCCCGACCAGGCGCACATGAAGCTCATCCGCAACCCCTCGCAGCCCAAGCGGAACCCGCTGATCTCGATCCGCATGAACCAGCACAAGTACCACTCGTGGAAGGCCTTCCTCGACGAGGCGTACTGGTCGGTCGAGCTGAAGTAGGCGGCGAGGCCCAACCTCACTTTGCACCTGTGGCACTGGCGGCTTGTCCGCCAGTGTTTTTTCTGTCATCAGCTCATCTACAGCCAAAAAGAGACACTGGCGGACAAGCCGCCAGTGCCACAGGTCTATGTCGCTTTCTGAACGCTCGCCCAGCGCCCCGCGCCCTACTCCCCGCGCCCCGTCAAGCAATACTGTCGCAATAGCTCGCGAGCGCGAAGTCCTTCTCGGTGATCCCGCCCGCGTCGTGGGTCGACAGCGTCAGCGTCACCTTGTTGTAGCGGATGAGGATGTCCGGGTGGTGCTGGTCGCGCTCGGCGGCGTCGGCCACCTTGTTCACGAACGCCATCGAGTTGACGAAGTCGTCGAAGTGGTAGGTCCGCTGGATCTCTTCGTTGACTTTCGTCCACTCCGGCAGTTCGCCCAGACGCTGGTCGATGTCGGATTCGGTGAGCTTCTGGGTCACGCCTGACCTCCTGCGCCGTTTCTGCGGCGAACGGATCGTGGCCGCGGGACCGGTCGGGCGTGCTCTACGCCGCCGGGCCGCCGCCGATTCGGGTCCGAGAGTGTATCGTCGCTGGGAGTGACGCGATCAAGCGAGCCAATTCCAGCCGATTCCCGGCCCCCGCGCACCCGCCTGGCCCCCTCCCCCACCGGCGCCCTGCACCTGGGCAACGCCCTGACCTTCCTGCTCAACTGGGCCGCGGCACGCGCCGGGGGCTGGACGATCCTCCTCCGCATCGAGGACCTCGACACCCCCCGCGTCAAGCCCGGCGCGATCGACGAGACCATCGACATCCTCCGCTGGCTCGGCCTGGACTACGACGAAGGGCCGATCGTCCAGTCAGACGACCTGGAGCCGTACCGCGAGGCGATGCGAACGCTGGCAAACCGCGGCCAGGTCTACCCCTGCGAGCTTTCGCGGGGCGAGATCGAAGCCGCGGCTTCGGCGCCGCAGGAAGGCGTGCACGAAACCCGCTTCCCCGCCTCGCTCCGCCCCGCCGATCGCCCCAGCGCGTTCGAGCGCGAAGATGTCAACTGGCGCCTGGCGGTCCACGAGGGCGCCGTCGCCTTCACCGACCTCGCGCAGGGCCCGCAGTCGATCGACCCCTCGCAGAGCGTCGGCGACTTCGTCGTCTGGACCAAACGCGCCCAACCGAGCTACCAGCTCGCCGTCGTGGTCGACGACGCGAGCCACGGCGTGACGCAAGTGATGCGGGGGAGCGACCTGCTCGACTCGGCCGCACGACAGATCCTGCTCTACCGGGCCCTGGGCCTGGAAGCATCGATCCCCTGCTACACCCACACCGCCCTCGTCCGCGGGCCCGACGGTAAGCGCCTGGCCAAGCGCCACGGCGACACCCGCCTGGCCGAATACCGCAGGCGGGGCGTGCCGCCCGAACGCCTCATCGGCCTCTTCGCCTCCTGGGCCGACCCCGAGCGGTTCGGGCGTCGCGAAGCGATCACGGCTGCCGGGTTTCTCGCGATCTGGGGCGGGGACGGGCGGTGTAAACTCCCTATCGCCGATATCACCTTCACGCCGGAGGATGAACGATGGCTGCTGGACGCGTGAACAACAAGACACCCTGGACGATCACCGGGGTCCTGCTCTGCGCACTCCTTGCGACATCGCAGGCGACCCTCGTCTCCTGCGGCAACAGCAACGCCTCGACAACCCAATCCGGCGAGACCAGGGCCGACGAGGACGACGGCGTACGCCGAGAAACCGTCGAGATCCGCGGACGCCGCTTCCGCCTGGAAATCGCTGACGACGACGAGAAGCGGATCAAGGGCCTGAGCGGACGCGCCGAGATCGCCGAGAACGGCGGCATGCTCTTTGTCTTCCCCCGCCCCCAGCAGGCCGCGTTTGTCATGCGCGACTGCCTCGTCGACATCGACATCATCTTCCTCGACACATTCGGCCAGGTGCTTTCGACCTACGAGATGGAGGTCGAGGACCCTCGCCGGCCCGACGAGACGCAAGCGGACTACGAGGAGCGGCTGAAGAAGTACCACAGCCGCGGCCCGGCCCAGTTCGTCATCGAGCTGCGCGGCGGCACCCTGAAAACCTTCGAGCCCGAGCTCCGACGCATGCGCGATGTGATCAAGCTCGACCGCCAGCGGCTCATCCGCGACGCGAGCTGAGTGGACGGCGAGCCGCCGGCTTTATCGGGCCGCAGCCCCTCGCCCGCCTCCGCCAACCCGACGACCCCGCGGGACCGGCACACCTTCACCGGCATGCCGGACCCGCAAGCCCTGTCCGCACAAAGCCCCGCGCCCCTGCGGCCGATCTTGGCCCAAAGCCGCCCGCCGCTCGGGCTGCACGGGGCTCAGCAAGATGCAGCGACTGCTCTACGCCGCGACCGACAGCGCCGGCCTGAACGAGGCCGGGCTTCTTGCGCGATGGATCGGCCCCCTGCTCGACGCGTGGCCCGCAAAAGAAGCGCCCCGCCCCACCGCCGTCGACCTCGACGACCTGCTCTTCCCCCCAGACGACGAACCGATGGCCTGCGGCGACCCGACGCTCATCGTGCTCGACGCCGGCGTGCCCCTCGAGCGGGCGACCCGCATCGCCGACCGCCTCCGCGAGCGACTCATCCCCGCGGTCGTGCTGACGCCCACGCATGGCGAGATCGACCGCGTCTTCGAGTCGCGGGGGCTGCCAGTAGAACGCTGGGACGCGGGGGCGGCGAAGCTCGCCTCGCTGCTGCACGCGCTGGTCCGGCGCCAGCCCGCCCTCGGCTGTCTGCACAAGACGATGGAGCGGGCGAAGGAGGCGCGCGGCGGACTGCTCGGCGAGATCAGCCGCTGGCACCAGGAAATGGACATGGCCGCCGCCATCCAGCGCGAGATGCTGCCCCGCGAGCTGCCGAGTATCCCGGGGTGCGAGGCCGCGGCCCTGTTCCGCCCCGCGAGCTACGTCAGCGGCGACATCTTCGACATCCACCAGATCGGCGAGAAGTGCGTCTCGTTCTTCATCGCCGACGCGGTCGGGCACGGCGTGCCGGCGGCCCTGCTGACCATGATCATCTTCCAGAACCTCCACCGCGCCGAACAGCAGGGCGACAGGAGCGTCCCCGTCGAGCCCGCGAGCGTCATGCACCGCATCAACAAGGCGTTGTGCGAGCAGGCGACCGAGACGCCGCGCTTCGCGACGGGGATCTACGGCTTGCTCGACCCGACCAACGGGCGGGTGCGGATGTGCGGCGCGGGGCACCCCTCGCCCTGGATCGTCGGGCGTGAAGACACCCGCGAGATCGAGGCGCCCGGGCCATTGCTGGGCGTGTTCGAAGAGGCGGAGTTCGAGCAGGTCGAGTTCACGCTCGGCGTCGACGAGGCGCTTTTGCTGTACTCAGACGGGTTCGAGACGGCCTTCCCCGACCCCGCCGGGGGCTCACGGGCCAAGTCCGGCAAGCGGCACTTCGATGCGTTCACAAAGCTGCTGCGCCCCAAGCGGGGCGAGGCCCTCGCCGACGCGATGCAGTCGCTCGCCTCTCTCCTGGACTGCCAGGCCGGCTCGCTGCACCAGCACGACGACCTGACGGCGCTGCTGATCGCAAGGCGCGACCCGGCGGAGGCGGTCAGACCGCAGCGGATCGCGGCGTGACGGCTGGCGCCGGCTGCGCGTCCGCGTTGTTCAGGTGCAAGAGCCAGGGCGCGACCATCACCACGATGAAGCTGTAGGATTGGGCGCGGTCGAAGCCGATGACGCCGTAGATCTCCAGCATCCAGAGCAAAATCAGCAGCAGGCCCATGACCAACGGGCGGTGGCGGAGCCGGAGCAGGGGCGAGCCGGTTCGGGCCGCGACGCTGAAATCGACCGCCGCCATGACGAGCAGGCCGGCGCCGATCGCGGAGAAGATCAACGCAACCCAGCTCACGGGGCCGATCGCGGCCTCATCGCCCTGCCCGCCCGCGATGCGCGCCCCGACCCACAGCAGCGGCACGGCCACCACAGCAGAGATCCAGAGCCCCACCAGCCAACCGGGGACCAGCCCCTCACGCCGGAAGGTCAGCGCCCAGCGGATCTGTGTGTAAAAGATCCCGCCGAGCCCTGCAAAGACTGCAAGCCCGTTCAAGATGTCAACCGCGAGCAGGCGGCCGGGGCCGAACTCGACAACGATGTCGATCGCCACGAGGACCAGCAATCCGAGCCCAGTGCCCCGCCACCACCAGATCGCCTGCATCGCGCGCCGTTCGGCCTCGGCCGGGAGCCCGACGGGCGGTGCGTCATGCGATCGGGCGGAACGCGGTTGCTCGGCGGTGCTGGGCGGTTTGTCCATGAGCGGAGTCTAACGGGATCTGGGGGCAATGAAAAACCGCCGCGGGAAGGCCCGCGGCGGTGATCGTGCTTGGAGCTATCGGGCTCAGGCCCGACGCATCAGCGGCGGCGACGGATCGCGACGAGGCCGAGGCCGAGGGCCCCGAGACCTGCTGCGCCGGGAAGCGGGATGACGACGAACGCGACCTGCTCCTGGAAGACTCTGAACCTGACCGAGTCAGACTCGAGGGAGACGGAGTTGGCCAAGATCGAAGCGGTGAGCGTCCAAGCTTCGTTGTTCAGATTGAAGCCCATGACCCCATCGACAACGATCCGCTGGATGACCTCAAGCGGATTGGCGCCACCGACCAGCGTCGGATCGATGAAGCCGCTTGTGTAGTCGTTGCCGAAAATTGAGAATGTCAGCCCCTGGATCGCCAGCGAATCACTGGACTCGCGGACAGACGCCTCAAGCCGAAGGCTGTTGTAAGCAGCGTTCACATAGGACACACTGTTGACGGCAGCCGCTGCTCCGTCGAAGCCAGTGGTGTCGATTGCAGCGAAGGGTCCCCAGCCAAGCTCCCCGGAAAGCGCCGGCCCAGGCTGAGGAGGTGTCGGCGTGGTGATCCCGTAGACGAGGCCCTGACCGGGGATGTTCTGCAAAGAGAAGTGCAGAAGATTGTTGTTTAGATTACTCACATTGCCAAGGTTGTGCTGAAGACCGTTTTGCAGCATTGAGCCGCCGTTCATCGACATGTCCCATGTGGATGGCGCGGCTCCGCCCTCAGAATTTCTGAAGATCTGGTTCGAAACCGTGGACGCTCCAGAGACGGTCACACTCGGATCGTTGATATACACCGTCGAAGCAACCGCCGGAAGCGCGGCACCAAGAAACGCGACGACACCTGCCGCACACGCCACACCGGCACATGCTGTCTTCTTCCTCATGTTCAATCCTCCCGTTCAAGGAGGCCGACCAGGTCGCGACGCCGAACGCCGGCGACTCACCTGATAGGACCTTGCGAGAAGACTACACCACAAATCTCGTCGGCACAAGAGTAATTTCCAGCAATCACCGGGTAATCTTTTACGAACATTCAGGCCCTCACTCCAAGACCCCATGGCCCTTTCAAAACGCAAACAGGGCGTCAGCCTTCGCCGACGCCCTGCATGAACTCACTCTGATACCGACTTGCCGCCTCAGCGACGACGGCGGAGGGCCACCAGCCCGAGGCCGAGCCCGGCCAGGCCGGCGCCGGTCGGGAGGGGGATGAGCGTGATCTCCGACCCGTTGCCGCCTTCGGTGATCACACCGACGCTGATGCCGTCGGGCTGAATGCTCTGCACATGCTGGGCAATCCGGAAGTTGCCCGAGGTCAGATCGGCCAGAATGTCGGCGTACGAGACGCCCTGGGCCAGACCGAGCTCGATGGTGAGCCACTGGCCGGCGCCGATGCCGTTGCTGACGCCACCCTGCTTGGTGCGGAAGTAGTGGCTGTCGGTGCCGTTCCAGTTGACCCCGCTGCCGCCGGGAGGATTCTCGGGGCCGCTGCCGCCGTTCTCGAAGCTGACGCCAGCGCTCTGGGCGGAGATCCCGCCCGAGCCGTCGAACAGCACCGAGCCATCGCGGGGCGTCTCGAAGTAGATCTTGGTCGAGATCGCGCCGTTGGTCGAGGCGTTGCCGAAGGTGAAGGCGACGGTCGACGCCGAAACTTCCTGCACCTCAACCCACAACGACAGTCCAGGCAGCGGGCCGGGGGCGTTATACACATGGAAGGGGATCTGGGAGCCCAAGGACGAACCCGCGGCGGCGGCGATCGCCAATGCTGCGATACAAATCTGCTTGTTCATGCTCTCTCTCTCTCTCTCGTGCGGTCAGGCGGTCATTCATCGCCCGCTCCCGACAGCGGCAAAGGTAGCCCTTGCACGCCCTCCCTACAAGACCCGAGGGCAAAAACACCTATCTTTGTAGGGTTATCAGCCCGCGCAGCCAGCAGAGCCGGGGCCACCACCCCTCCATGGAGCACCCGTCGATCCTGGGCTGTGCCTATCGGCCCCCAGCATCGCCCCGAGCACACAACCGCGGCGTGGCGTCGGACGGCGGGACCGCCTGACCTTATCTATAGCCAGTCGGCATGTATAGCCAGTCTGCCGGCGAGCCCTGGCGAGCTGGCCTGCCGCAGGCCGCGAAGGTCGCGACGCGCCGCCAAGTATCCGGAGACGGCCGGACAGGGCTTGCGGGGCGCCGAAAACAGAGCCTGGCGAGCGACTCGGCCGCCCTTCTTCCGCCTTCCCGGCGGGCAACGGAACGCCACGGACACCATTTTAGGGGAGTGTTTTGGGGCGACCCCATTGAATCCGGGGATTTTCGCTTAGGGGCTACATCGTCCTATAACTCTCCAAATGCCGCTTTGGGGGCCTCTGGAGGGGGTTGGAGGCGGGTCAAAGGGGGCTTCACAGCATTTTCCGGGCTTGTTGCTTCAAAACGGGTTGCACGACTCAAGATCTTGGCTTACTCTTGTGTCAGTGCAGCCAGCGGGCTGCCAACGCCCGTGATTGTTCCACAGTTGCGTTCCAGTGAGGAGATGCAGAAATGAAGAAGATCGCTCTGATTCTTGGTGTGGCCGGTATGGCCGCTGTCGCGAATGCCCAGGTCACCTACAGCATGGTCGGTGAGAACCTGACCGGTGCTGGCGGCCTGACCGACGCCGAAGTCGGCGACGTCATCCGCGTGTCGTTGATCGCCACCTCCCCCTCCAGCGCCGGGTTCGCCTGGTCGCGGAACTGGATCTCCGGCGACAACGTCGGCTCCTGGGACCTGACCGAGACGACCGATGGTCGCGGTCGCAACGAGGTGCTCCAGAACGACATCTCCGATGGCCCCGTCGGCACTTCCGGCGATGTCAACGGCTTCTTCGGCCCCGTCGCCACCAGTGGTGACACCGAGCGCCTCGAAGTCGTCGATGGCCGCAACAGCCCCGGCCGTGTCGGCTTCGCTGTTGACTTCGTCGCCCAGCCGACCGCGTTCGTCCCGTCGCAGTTCCGTCCCCAGGCCTTCGCTGGTCTGAACATGAACGATGGCTTCATGATCTACACCTTCGATGCGACCTATGCCGGTGGCATGATGAGCTTCGATGCGGAGTTCACTCGCACCCGCACCTACGCCGACATGAACGCCGTTCAGGCCGATGACTTCACCTTCGAGCAAGATCGTGACGGCTTCGGCAACATGTTGACCGTCGTCCCCGCGCCCGCCTCGATGGCCCTCCTGGGTCTCGGTGGTCTGGTCGCCGCCCGTCGCCGCCGTGCGTAATCGGGTCTGACGACATCTGACGCAAGTCAACACCACCCCCGGCTTCGGCCGGGGGTGGTTGTTTTTGTGTGGAGGGGTGTGGGGAGTCGGGCGTGGGGCGTGGGGCGTGGGGTGCTCGCCTGCGGCCAGCTTCACCTGCTCCGCTTCCCTCGCCTGATCGCCTGCTCTCCTGTTCGACCCTCTGGCGGGCCGAAGGCTCGCTTAGGCCTGAATCACCGCGTGGGTTTGGGCGTAGCGGTCCAGTCTCGCGCGGCCGCCCAGGGCGGGCAGCTCGATCAGCACCACGATCCCCGCAATATCGGCCCCGCACTTGCCCACCAGCTCGCAGCAGGCGCTCATCGTCCCCCCCGTCGCCAGCAGGTCGTCCACAAGCAGCACCTTCTGCCCCGGGCCCAGGGCGTCGGAGTGGATCTCCAGCCGGTCGGACCCGTACTCCAGCGCGTAATCCACCCCGTGCACCGAGCGCGGCAGCTTCCCCGGCTTGCGGATCGGCACAAACCCCGCCGAGAGACACTGGGCGATCGCGGTGCCGAAGATGAACCCGCGGCTCTCGGCCCCGATCACCAGGTCGATCCCCCGCCCCCGGAACGGATTGGCCATCCGCTCGACCGCCATCGCCAACGCCCGCGGATCGGCCAGCAACGGCGTGAAGTCCTTGAACAGGATCCCGGGCTTGGGGAAGTCCGGCACATCGCGGATGAAGTCGCTCAGGTTCATGGGGCGAGGCTCCTCTGGGGCGGGAAGAGGATATAGGGGTTGGGGGTGTGGGGCGGGCGTCCGCTCCGCCGCCGATCGCCCGCCCTCTTCTGTGAATCGGATCAGCTACAGTGGCGCTATGGCGGCAAAGAAGCCCAAGAACGACCTCCCCGCGCTCGAAACGGTCGAGCCGATTGGCTCGCGCGTGCTCATCCGCAAGGACGAGGACAAGAAGCAGACCAAGACGGGCATCCACCTGCCCGACAAGATCGAGATCCCGACGCTGACGGGGCGGATCGTGGCGATCAGCGCCCAGGTCGAGCGCGACGAGGACTACCCCATCCGCCAGTACGACCGGATCCTCTTCAACCCCAAGCACGCGATCCCGGTCGACCTAGAGGGCGATAACCGCCTCTATGTGATCCCGGTCGAGGATGTGGTCGCGGTGTTCAGGCGGGACGGCGCGGGGGGCGGCGGGTGAGCGACGAGCGTCCGCCGCAGGAGGGACGAACGGGAAGCCCATCGGGTCCGCTCGCCGGGCTGGCCGACCCGCTGCCGATCGAGCCGATCGCCGAACCGGGCTGGGTCGACGCGGTGATGCGTCCGCCCGGCTCCAAAAGCCTGACTAACCGTGCCCTGCTGCTGGCGGCCCTTTGCGAGGGCTCGTCGCGGATCGAACGCCCGCTCTTGGGCGCCGACGACACCGAACGGATGATCGCCGCCTTGGAAACCCTCGGGGCCCGCATCGAGTTCGACGGCCCGCGCGACGCCGAGGCGGACCTGATCGTGCACGGCGTCGGCGGCCGCTTTCGCATCGGGGCCGACGGGGTCACGCTGAACCTGAACAACGCGGGGACGGCGACGCGGTTTCTGGCGGCCGCGGCGTTGCTCGCCGACGGGCCGGTCACCATCGACGGCAACGAGCGGATGCGCCAGCGTCCGATCGGTGAGCTCGGCGAGGCGCTCTCCGCGATGGGGGCTCATGTTTCGTACCCACTGGCGGAGGGCTATCCGCCGATCCGGATCGAGCCGCCGGGGCCTGGGCTTTGCGGGAGCGAGGTGCGTTTCGGGCAGACCAAGTCGAGCCAGTACCTCTCGGCGCTGCTCTTGGTCTCGCCCTGGCTCGCCCAAGGGTTGACGATGCGGCTGGACGCCCCGGCGACGAGCGCGTCGTACCTGACAATGACGCTGGAGCTGCTCTGCCGCTTGGGCGTGACGACGCGGACCTCGGCGGACATGCGGGTGATCCGTGTGGCGCCCGGGCCCCCGCCCCACTTCTCTCTGCAGATCGAGCCGGACGCGAGCGGGGCGACCTACGCGTGGACGGCCGGGGCGATCCTGCCCGGTGCGCGGGTCGGCGTGGTCGGGCTGACTGACGGCTCGATGCAGGGCGATGCGCAGTACCCGCTGGTGTTGCGTCGGATGGGGGCGGAGGTGGAGCGGTCCGGGGGCGGGCTGTACTGCCGCGGGCCCGAGACGCTCCGCGGGATCATGGCCGACATGGCCGACATGCCCGACGCGGCGGTCTCTCTTGCGGTCGCCTGCGCCTTCGCGTCGGGTCCGAGCGTGCTGCGGGGCGTGCGAACGCTGCGCGACAAGGAGTGCGACCGCATCGCCGCGTTGCAGACCGAGCTCGGCAAGGTCGGCGTGCGGATCGACGCGGATGTTGCGGGCGATCCGGACGCGATGACCATCACCCCGCCCGAGGGGGGGATCGATTGCTCGACGGGGGTTGCGCCCGTTGTGTTTGACACTTACCGGGACCACCGGATGGCGATGGCGCTCGCGTTGGTCGGGCTGCGCAGGCCGCGGGTTTCGATCGCCGACCCGGTCTGCGTGGACAAGACCTTTCCGACTTATTGGCGCGAGTTTGCGGGGTTGTATCCGGTTGGGTGAGCGGCACTATTGCGGTCAATTCGGAGTGCGAGGTTCTGGGTTTCGTGCCACCGACCTCTGCTTTGTGTTCGGTTCGGGGACATGGTTGACAGCGTTCGGAGACTTCGCTGACAGTGCGAGCTCCGAAGGAGCGCCGGATCGTTGCCACGGGTGGAGCGCCCGCGCGATGCGCAGCATCGAGCGAAGCGGAACCCGTGGACAGCCGCGCGTACAGACGAGCCCTGAAGGGGCGACGGAATCGATCTCACGCTCGACCCGAGCCTCCAAGCGCAGATGGATCGCACCCTTCCTCCGCCCATTCAGGGCGGAGTTGCTTTGGATCGATTTCCACGGGCTTGCTCGGCTTCGCCTCGCCGCGCCCGTGGCAAGGTTCGTCCGCTCCTTCGGAGCGGGAGAGCTTGGAGAGGTGAGCAGGTGAACAGGCGATCAGGTGAGCCAGAGCGGGTGTAGATGGGAGTAGAGAAGGCAGTGGATCGGGGATGTCTTCGGGTGGATGTTGCCTGGAGAGCACCGACCTCGCCGAGCCGAGGTCGGTGGCACGGCGCGAGCTTCGATGGATATGGGTGGCACGCTTCAGAAAGCTTGATCAGCGCGCTGGAGACAGCACGACCGGGAGCTCCATCATCTCGTCGCGCCGGCGGACGCCCAGCGAGATGCGGCGGCCGGGGTGGTAGTCGCCCAGGCGGCGGACGAACTCGGAGAGGTCGCGCGTCGGCGAGCCGTCGATCGAGACGATCACATCGCGCGGGCGCAGGCCCGCGTTCCGCGCCTGGCGTGAGACCGAGCGCCCCACGACCGGGCCCTCGCCCTCGCCGGGGTCGACCTCGACGCCGATCGAGGCCTGCAGACCCCGGATGCGCCCGTCGCGCACCTCCGCGACATCCGGGAGCGTGCGCAGCCAGTTCTTGAAGTCGCGGTCGATCTGTTCGATGTCGGCGTCCAGGAC
Organism: Phycisphaerales bacterium; assembly: GCA_020831775.1. GTDB lineage: Bacteria > Planctomycetota > Phycisphaerae > Phycisphaerales > UBA1924 > SLFH01. The sequence continues at coordinate 53,338 of JAFIFZ010000060.1, read as the reverse complement.
GCGCTCGATCGAGGCGACGCCGCTGCGGTCTTCGTCGTATCTGTCGATGTAATCGGCGTAGAACGCGCCGAGCTCGCCACGCTCGTGCAGGTACAGGAAGATCGCGCGGGCGTGGGCGTAGTTGGCCAGGGGAGCGCGACCCGTGAAGTGCTGGCGAGGCATGTTCGCCAGCTCCGCGATCGTCGGAAGTCCCGCGGCGCTCAAACGACGCTTGAGGATGTTGGTCCGCCAGCTCGGCGTGGGCGTGATCGTCCCGCCGGGCCCCTCGTCGATGTCTTCAACCAACGAGCAGAGCCCCTCCTGGATCCAGACGGGGTGGCGCTGGCCGAGGCGGTCGTTGCTGCGCCAATGCAGCACATGGAAAAACTCGTGGCGGAAGGTCGAACCGATGTCCATCGAGACGAGCTTCTTCTCGTCGTTGCTGTACGCCCCGCCGATACGCTGGAACTCGCCGGCCACCGCCTGGGGCCCGTAGCGCTCCATCGCCCAGATCGCAAAGTCGCGCTCGGTCGGGAGGACCACCGCGACGAACGGATCGTTGTCGTCTTCTGCGAGGTCGGTGAAGATCTCGCGCACGCCCCAGTCGGCGAGGCGGCGCATCTCCTCGACCGCCTGCTCTGTCGCGATGGGGTGGAAGGCGCTGGCGATGATGATGCGCAGGTCGTCGTCGCGCTTGACGGTGTAGCCGGGCCGGTACTTGCGGCGGAGGTGCTGCTCGACGCCCTCGGCGTGGGCCTCGATGATGCGGTCCCAATTCTCGACGATCTCGGCGTAGAGCTCGGTCTCGCGGATCGCGCCGAGTGAGGGGTCGCCCTCGAGCTGGCGCCGGTCGAGGAACCCGCGCCCGATCGCCTCGGCGAGCATCTCGGCGCCCTCGTCGGGCCGCCCGAGCGAGGCGAGGGTGACCGCGAGGTTGTAGCGGGGCACGAACCCGGCGGTATCGAGCTCGGCCTGGCGACGGAAGAGGCGTTCGGCCCGCTCGAAGTCGCGTTCGGAGAACGCCTCCTTCGCGCGGCGCTGGATCTCCTGGGCCTCCTGGCGGCGCTCGTGCAGCTCGCGCGGGGTCGCCGGACGCCCGTCCTGCTGCGCGAGCGCGGGCGGGAGCGCGAACAGCCCCGCCGCAACGACAGCCGCGGCGAGCATCGATCTGATGAGGCGTCTGGCGTGCACGGGCATGGTCCTCTGGGGCATCGAAGGCATCTGACACCTTACGAACGGCGGCCTACGGGCGTTCGCCCGAGAGCAGCCGCTCGATGCCCTCGGGCAGGGCGTCCTTCTCGAGCTCGAAGACGCGTGCGGCCAAAGTCTCGGGCGTGTCGCCGGGCAGCACGGGGCAACGCTTCTGCACGAGGATCGGGCCCCGGTCGTACTCCGCGTCGCAGAGGTGCACGGTGCAGCCCGATTCGCGATCGCCCGAGGCGAGCACGGCTTCGTGCACGCGGAGGCCGTACATGCCCGGCCCGCCGTGGCTGGGCAGCAGCGCCGGATGGATGTTCAGCACCTTGCCCCTGTACCGCTCGGGGATCTCGACGAGCTGCAGGTAGCCGGCAAGCACGACGAGGTCGGCGCCGGCGTCGTCCAACAGCGACTCGAGGCGGCTTGCGGGGATGCGCCCTTCGACGATCCTCACGGGCAGGCCCCGCTCGCGGGCCTTGTCGGCGCCCGGGCAGGGGCGCGAGGCGATGACCAGCGCGATGCGGGCGTTGAGCCGGGCGTCGTCGATGCGGTCGGCGAGGTTCATGAGCGAGCGCCCGCCGCCGGAGATCATCACGCAGAGGTTGGCGGGGTCGCGCTTCGGTTGTGCTTGGCTGGCTGTCACCGGGGAAACCTCACAGCATCAGCCCGTGGGCTCAGAGCGGAAGGGGATGGGCTTGCCCGACTCGTCGACGGCGACCATGGTGATGGTCGCGGTCGTCACGGGGACGCTCTCCATCGAGCCGAAGCGTTCGGCCTCGACCTGGACGCAGACGGTCACGCTCTTGGTGCCGAAGCGGCTGACGGTCGTCCAGAAGCTCACGATGTCGCCGAGCATGACGGGGGCCTGGAAGTCGACGCGGTCGATCGAGGCGGTGACCCAGCGGTGCAGGCCGTGGCGCCGGGCTTCGACGAAGCCGGCCTGGTCGATATAGCTCAGGACGACGCCCCCGAAGATGGTGCCGTACTGGTTGGTCTCGCGGGGCATGGTGACCACGCGGAGGGCGAGTGTGCGTTCTTTTCCGGACGCGTCGGGCGGGGAGTTTGATGGGGCCGGTGCGCCGGCGGGGCGCTGGCTCGGTGGCGTGGGCATACCGTCAGCGTATGCGGCGATGGGAGCGGGGCGGGGCGAGGCGTGCTGCCGAAACACTGGCGGGCGAGCCGCCGGCACCACAGGTCCTTAAGATTCGGAAGGCCAAGACATGAGCGACACCCATAGCCGACCCTCCGCCGTGCCGACCGTCCGCGGGATGCCCGAGCCCCCGGGTCAGGCCGAGAAGGACGCCATCGCCTCGCTCTCGAACGAGGAGCTGGTCGCCCGCTACCGCTACGGCGTCGCCAACTTCGACCAGCGCCTCTTCACCCTCGACGACGAGCTGGCCGACACGGCTTTCCTGCCCGATGCGGGCGTGGGGAACTGGCCCTGCCGCGTGCTGGTCGGGCACCTCGCCGACGACGAACTTTCCAACGCCCACCGCGTCCGCAAGATCCTCGCCGAAGACAGGCCGATGCTGCAGGCGTGGGACGAGAACGCGTTCATCGACGCGGGGCTGTACGCCAAGCACGCCAGCCCGATCGGCGGGTATGTCGCCCTGATCTACACGCTGCGCATCTGGCACAGCGAGCTGCTCTCATCGCTCGAGGACGCCCAGTGGCTGCGGACGGGCATGCATGTCGAGCACGGGGAACGCTCGATCCTCGATATCGTGCGCTACTCGGCGTGGCACCTCGAACGCCACGCATGGTTCCTCAACAAGAAGATCCGGCACATGCTCGGCGAGCCCGAGGTGTGCAACGACAGGCCCAAGGGCAAGGCGTGCGGGCCGTCGTGCGGGTGCCACCCGGCCGAGTGAGTCAGGCGTTGCCGCCCGGCCCCTTGGGCGGGCTGCCCGGCCCCGGTGTCGACGACGGCGGGCGCTGGCCCGGCGGCGTCGACGCACGCTGCGATTCCTTCAGAGGCTTGAAGCCCCCGCGGCTTCTGGACTGAGAGCGCAGCTGCGTGCCAACCAACCTGCCGCCGATCAGCAGGATCAGCAGCACCACGCCCGCCTTGAGCCAGTCCAGACCGAGGCCGGTGAGCATCGCCCCCTCGATCGAGCGCCACGCCTCGCCGATGCTGCCCAGGCGGATGAACTGCACCAAGAGCGGCAACCCGACGAGGATCCCCGCCCCGACCAAGAGCAGGAAGCACAGGTTGAGCATGAACCTCGCCCGTCGCGGGGCGAGCCAGTAGAAGATCACTCCCAACGCGATCAGCACCGCGATGGTGAAGATCCGCCCGTGGACCCTGTCGATGCCGAACTGCGTGTGCCCGATGTACCCGCCGAACTGCGAGGCGATCGTCAGGACGATGATGCTCCAAAACCGCTTGACGACCCAACGCTGGAATGCAAAGAACCGCTCGGCCCACTTGCCCGCCTCCGACTTCTTCTTCGGAGCCTTGCCGCCCGACGACTTCGACGGAGGCCGCGTGGTGGACGGGGGGACCTTCGGCTGCGAGCCGGGTCCGGCACTGCCTCCGGGCTTTGACGGGTTTTGATCGGAATCTGCCATATCAGGATCTGCCCCCTTGGGTCTGGGGCAACAGGGCGCCCCTTTGCAGCGTATCCTCGCGCATGGCCCGGCGCAGCACAACCCCGCTCAACGACTCACGCCCCCGCCCGGTCCGGTTGTTTGGGATCGCGGCCCTGCTGTTTGCGCCGGCGTTGCTCCTTGTGGGCGGGTGCCAGCCCGAGGAGCGGATCGTCCGCTGGAACCCGCCCTTGGCGGGGCTGCCGGGGGCGCGGAGCCAGACGGCGTTCACCGGCCGCGAAGGTCGGATGGAAGTCGACCCGACGAACATCCCGCCCGACCAGCTCCGCGTGGACCGGGGCGACGGCGTGATCGAGCTTCGCGCCCGCTCGGCCCGCCACCTGATGATCCACATCTACAACACCATGATGCGCGACAACGACATCGAGCTCTTCACCGACCAGGTGCTCAGCAAGGTGACCGCCGACGAGTTTATCCAGCGCGGGCGCAACCCCCGCGATGCATACCGCATGCTCAAACGCCACGAGCGCGACATCCGGGCCCTCTTCGACGCCATGCCGGCGGGCGAGCAGACGCCCGGCGTCCACTGGACACGCATCGGCGATGTTGACGGCACGCGCATCTACCGCCTCCAGGTCGACGGCCCGGGCACCGCCGAGCTCCGCTTCACCGCCATGGACATCGCGATGGAGAAGGGCAACTTCAGGCTGCGCTGGTTCGGCAGGCCCTCACGGGCGCAGCACTGAGGCGGGGGCCAAGATCTGTTTGCGGGCCGTCACTCCCCCGTATCAAGCACCGCCATAAACGCCTCCTGCGGGATGTTCACAGAGCCGACGGACTTCATCCGGTCCTTGCCCTTCTTCTGCTTCTCCAGCAGCTTCCGCTTGCGCGTCACATCGCCGCCGTAGCACTTGGCCGTCACATCCTTGCGGAAGCCCTTGATGGTCTCGCGGGCGATGATCTTCCCGCCGATCGCGGCCTGGAGGGGGATCTCGAACTGGTGCCTGGGGATCTGCTGGCGCAGACGCACCAAGAGGTGTCGACCCCGCAGCTCGGCCTTGTCGCGGTGGGTGATGAGGCTGAGGGCCTCGACCGGCTCGCCGTTGACGAGGATGTCGACCTTGACGAGTGTGTCGGTGCGGAACTCGATGACCTCGTAGTCCATCGTGCCGTAGCCGGCGGTCATGCCCTTGAGCTTGTCGTAGAAGTCGTACATGAGCTCGGCGAGGGGGATCTCGAAGGTGAGGATCTCGCGCGTCTCAGAGACATAGGTCTGGTTGCGGTAGATCCCGCGCCGGTCCATGCAGATCTTCATCACATCGCCGATGTACTGCTTGGGCACCATGATCTCGACGCGGCAGACCGGCTCCTTGATCGCGACGATCGTGCTGGCGTCAGGCAGGTCGGCGGGGTTGTGCACCTCGATCTCCTCGATGCCGCCGCCCTTGCCGCGCATGTCGACCTTGTAGCTGACCGTCGGCGCCGTCTGCACCACCTCGACATCGCCCTCTCGCTCCAGCCGCTCCTGCACGATGTCCATGTGCAGCAGGCCCAGAAACCCGCAGCGGAAGCCGAAGCCCAGGGCCTCAGAGTGCACCGGGGCGAAGGTGAAGCTCGCATCGTTGAGGCTCAGCTTCTCGACCGCCTCGCGGAGCTGCTCGAAGTCGTTGCCCTTCTTGTCGCTGGTGGCGGGGTAGAAGTCGCAGAAGACCATCTGGCGGGGCGGCTCGTACCCCGAGAGCGCCTCCTCCGCCGGGTCTTGCTCCAGCGTGATCGTGTCGCCGACGCGCACATCACCCAGCGTTTTCATCGCCGCGACGATGTAGCAGGTCTCGCCCGGGCCGACCTCTTTCACCTTCACTTGCTTGGGCGTGTACTTGCCCAGCTCGGTGATGGTGTGCATGCGGTCCAGGCCCATCATGCGGATCTTGTCGCCGACCTTCAGGCGCCCGTCGAACACACGGGCGTAGATCACCACGCCCCGGTAGTCGTCGTACACCGCGTCGAAGATCAGCGCCCGCGTCTTGGTCGTCACCGGCTTTCGGGGCGGGGGCAGGCGGTCGCAGATCGCCGAGAGCAGTTCGGGGATCCCCTGGCCCGTCTTGGCCGACACCGCCAGGCACTCTTCGGCCGCGAAGCCGAGGACCTGCTCGAGCTCCTCGGCGACCTCCTCGGGCCTCGCGCCGGGCAGGTCGATCTTGTTCAGGACGGGGATGATCTCCAGGTCCTGCGCGATGGCGAGGTAGGCGTTGACGACCGTCTGGGCCTCAACGCCCTGGCTGGCGTCGACGACGAGCAGCGCACCCTCGCACGCCTTGAGGGCGCGGCTGACCTCGTAGCCGAAGTCCACATGCCCCGGCGTGTCGATGAAGTTCATCATGAACTCCTCGCCGTTGTGGATGTGTTTGACGGTGACCGCCGAGGCCTTGATGGTGATCCCTCGCTCGCGCTCGAGGTCCATTCCGTCGAGGAACTGCTCGCGGGCCTCGCGATCGCTCAGCGCGTGGGTCGCCTGGAGCAGCCTGTCTGCGAGGGTGCTCTTGCCGTGGTCGATGTGGGCGATGATCGAAAAATTACGGATCTGCACGGTGTCCTGTCTCGTGTGAAGGCGGGCGGACCCCGCGGGGGGCCCCGGCCCGAAGAGAATGCTCCGATGAGATTCTATTCGCACCGGGACCCGGTCACGGGCGCACGGACGGGCTTCTGGTAGGGCCGGTCTTCCCGGGCCGACTTGCCCCGCCCGCCGCCGCGACGCTTGCTTCTGTGTCGGCGCCCGCCAACGCTCCAACCGTGCCCGAGACCGAGCAACCCACCCCCGCCGGGAGGGCCCCCGCCCACACCCGGGCGATCGGCCTGCCCCTCAAGGCCCTGCTCTCGTTCCACCCCTCCCGCATCCCGGTCTTCTCCCGGCGCAACTACGCGATGGAGCTCCGGGCCGCCTTCGCCCTGCCCTTCCTGCTGGTGGTCGTCGACAGCGGCGTCATCGGCGTGCTGGTCAAAAACGCGTACGAGGGGGTCGTTTCCGACCGCGTCCTGAACATGGCGGTCGCCATCCTCGCCGCCTCGACCGCCGCCGCGAACATCGCCAGCTTCATCTGGGTCCGCATCAGCAACGGGGCGGACAAGGTCCGATTCATCAACGGCGTGCAGATCGCGATGGTGCTGATCGTCGCGGCGATCGCTCTGGCCCCGCGCACGCCCTCGGGCCTGCTGCTGCTGACGATCGCCGTGATCGCCGGCCGACTCTGCTGGGCGGGCTTCATCACCATCCGCTCGACGATCTGGGGCGCCAACTACGCGCCCAGAGTGCGCGCCCGCGTTACCGGCAAGCTCGCCACCGTCCAGGTCACCATGCTCAGCCTCCTCGGACTCGGGCTGGGCAAGGCCATGAACATCTTCCCCGAGGCCGACCGACTCTTCTTCCTCGTCGGGGCGGTGATCTCGCTCTACGGCGTGTACGCGTGGTCGCAGATCCGCGTGCGCGGGCACCGCTCGCTCCGCAACGCCGAGCTCGCCTTCTCCGGGCGCGAGGCCCCCACCTTCAGCCCGATGAGCGTCGTCAATGTGCTGCGCGCCGACCGACGCTACGCGAGCTTCATGACCTGGATGTTCCTTCTGGGGCTGGGCAACCTCATGCTCGCCCCGATCCTGACCATCGCCGCCCGCGACCGCTTCAACCTCGAATACCTCGGGGGCATCGCGATCGTCGCTTCGATCCCGCTGGCGATGATGCCCTTCATGATCCCGATCTGGGCCCGCCTGCTCGACCGCGTGCATGTGATCCGCTTCCGGGCGATCCACTCGTGGGCGTTCGTCGGGGCGCACGCCTGCTGCGCGCTGGCGGTCGCGATGGGCAGCCTGCCGCTGCTCGTCCTCGCCTCGATCTTCAAGGGCGTCGGCTACGCGGGGGGCGTCCTCGCATGGAACCTCGGTCACCTCGACTTTGCGCCCCGAGGCATGGAGTCGCAGTACATGGGCGTGCACGGGACGCTCAACGGCGTCCGCGGCATCATCGCGCCCTTCCTCGCCGTGGGCATCTACGAACTCGCCATCGCCATCGACCCGAGGCTCGCGGTGATCGCCTTCCTCGCGACGGTCGTGCTGACCCTCGCAGGCGCGATCGGCTTCACCGTGATGTCGCGCAAGATGGGCGACCAGGCCAAGCGAGGGCGCCGCCCAGCCGAGGTCCCCCCGCCCAGCCGCGTCGAGTAGATCAACGAACCTCCGACAGACCTATCGCCCAAACTGCGCGCAGAAAAAGAGCCCCGGGGGATGCGGCTTCCCCGGGGCTTCAGGGAGTGCCGCACGCCAGCGAGGACGCGCGGCAGGGTGGGGGTCTCGACTCACGCGGACCGAATCTCGATCCGCTCCAACTCTACCGCCAAGGCAAACGCGGGATGCACGCCTACGCGTCAACCTCGCGCGAAGACTGTGCGCAGGGCCGGTCAGTCCACACGCCGATAAAACACGGCGATGTAGTCGTAGACATCCACGAGCACCGGCACGGGCTCAGAGCCCGTCTGGCGGGCCGGGGGTGTGCCCCGCGAGATCGCGTCGCCCGTGTCAACGCCCACGCCCGCGGTCCGGATGTAGCGCACCCGCTCCTCCTGCCCCGCAGAACGCTCGCCGACGACGACCATCGAAGCGCCGACCGAACGAGCGAAGTCGCCCAGGCGCGAGCCCGCCGACAGATCGCCCGCGGCCGATCGCTCGTCACGGAAGGCCGAGCGTCCGATGATTTCGTGCCCCGGCAGACGCGGGTTGCTCTCCGCACGCTCGTAGTCGACCTGGCGGATGGTGACCTGATCGGTCGCGTCGGTCCCAACTTCGGACATCGGGCTGAACGCCGACTCCCAAGGGGTCGGTGACTTTTGCGTCGCGCAACCCGAGAGGGCCGCCATGACCAGCAATCCCGCCGCCGAACCGAGCACCGTTTTCATATTGCAGACCATTGTTGCGCTCCTCTTTGGGCGTCTCTGTCGTCCGGTAAATGGTATGGCAGAGGGGAGCGCGGGGCGCAGCGAGCGTCTATTGCTGCTCGGGCATGCACACACGCTCAGCCCCGGGGCCGAGCGCGATCGCGTTCTTGCCCGAACGCTTGGACTTGAGCGCCAGCGCGTCGGCCTGCTGCAGCAGGGCCTCGGCCGTCATCCCGTCCCACGGGTAGCTCGCCAGGCCGCCCGAGATCGTCAGCCGTCCCGGCGCTTCCTCCGCCAGCTTGGGGAACCGGTGCGCCGCGATCTGCTGCTGGAACCGGCGCGAGATATCGAACACCGTCTCGGGCGGGCGGCTGCCCGGCTGACGCGGGCCCTCGGGCTCGTGGAAGATCACCGCGAACTCGTCCCCGCCGATGCGGCAGACCTTGTCTTCCGGACGGATCACGCTCCGCATCAGGCGGACCATCTCGATCAGGATCTCATCGCCCGCCGAGTGGCCGTAGCGGTCGTTGTAGGTCTTGAACTCGTCGACATCGAAGACCAGCAGCGTGACTGCACGCCGGTTCTTGCGGGCCGACTCGATCGCCGCGGGGAGGAACCGATCGAAGTAACGCCGGTTGTACGCGCCCGTCAGCGAATCGGTAAAGGCCGCCTCGCGCAGCTCGTGCTGCTGGCGTGACAGGCGCAGCCACCCCGCGAGCCATCCCGCCTGTTCTGACAGCAGCACCGGATCGGCGCCCGGCGCGTGCAGCTCGCCGAAGACCTGCTCGCGCCAGCGGACCTCGACGCCGCCGTAGCCCAGCGGGCGGAGCTCGACACGCGAAACCCCGAGCCGCTCGCGCATCATGAGCAACGCCGTATCGAGCACATCCGCCCCGCGGAGCATCGCCTCGACCAGCACCCCATCGCCCGAACTGCCGCCCGCCCCTGTGGCGCCGACGGCTCGCCCGCCAAGATGCTCAACACCTGTGGCACTGGCGGCTTGCCCGCGAGTGTCTTCCACGCTTGCGCGAAGCGCCGAGCCGCGCTCTTCAACGTCTTCTGTGTCGCCCTCGGGCTCGCTTGAATCCGGGGTTGTGGGGTGTGGGGTGTGGGATGTGGGTTCTGCGGGAATCTCTTCTTCAGCAACTTCCGCCGGAACATCCCCATCCCGAATAAACCGCTCAAGCTCGTCCCCCGCCCCGACCTCCGCATCGAAGAACACGGAAGTCTCCGGATCGCCGACACCAAAACGCACGATCCGAACCCCGGGCGACGCCTCGCGCACCGCGGCGCTCCATCGCTCAAGCTCGCCATTGGCGAGCCCGGGCGTCAACGCCGCGACCACGACGACCGTCTCCGCTCCGTCCCCGCCCGCCGCGGCTCCGGCGATCTCGCCCACGACATCCAGAGGCGACTCGGCACGCACCACTTCGCGCTCCGCGTCGGAGCGCAGCGTCATCTGCGGGCCCGTCGGCCCCAGCACGATCACTCGGGATGGGTTCTGGTTCTGCATCGGCGTCCTGCCATCGGAGTTCTCTCTCAACCCCGCTCCTGCCCAAGCCTCGGCCCGAGCCTCAGCCCGAGCCTCTCGCGGGCCGCTGGGGCGGCTCCTCGGCGAGGAGCATCTCCAACTCTTCTTCGCTCAACACACCCGCGTCGTTCGTCGCGTCCTCATCTTCAGAATGATCGGACGATGCGGGCGCCGGCTGGACGACGCCGTCGCCCTCTCCCGCAAGCCGCAGCTTCGGCCCCCAGGTCGGCGAAGGCACAACCGGCGTCGCTTCTCGGACCTCCTCCGACACCGGCCCGGCTTCCTGCTCCACCCACGCCTCGACCTCAACCGAGCGCACGGCCCGAAGGCGGAACTTGGTCTCACCTTCCGGCGCGTCGTACACCCAGACGGCCCGACGCATGAGGAACCGGTCACCAGCGCGCACGAGGCCGCCGACGCCTTCCAAGGCCTCTGGCTCAACAAGGATCAGCACACCGAAACCCCGCTCGCCGGCTTCGGCCTCCGCCGCGATCCAGGCCGCAAGCGCCCGATAACGATCGTCGACCTCGCGCATCGCCAGATCCCGACGCGAGAGCGCCGTCACCAGATCCGGCGGGACCTGACGACCCTCGGGCCGCCAGACCACGCACCGGACAAGACCGTCCTGGTCCCCGGGTCGGGTCATACCCCAAGTCTACACCGAGATCCGGCGGGCACGACCCATGCGCCAGCTTGATCGGGGTGGAAACCCGATAACTTGGTCACCGAAGCGGGGTCCGAGAACCCTTACAGCCCGAGCCGCACGCCCACGGCTTCGGCCACCTTCGAAGCGCCGTCGGCCGGGCCCAGCTCTTTGGCGGCTTGTCGCATCGCGTCTCGGGCCGCGTCGTCGGTCAGCAGCCTGAGCAGCGGTTCGCCGAGGCTCTGGAGGTTCTGCCCAGGCTCGACCCGGTCCTCGGCGACCACCGCTGCGCCCGCGTCGGCAAGGCGCCTGGCATTGAGGGCCTGGTGCTGGTCTTTGTGGTAGGGGTACGGGGCGAAGAGGGTCGGCACAGCGTTGGCCCATGCCTCGGCGACGCCCCCGGCCCCGGCGCGGCTGAGGGCCAGGTCCGCCGCACCCCACGCGGCGCCGATCTCGTCGAGGTACGCCCGCACTTCTCCCGCGACGCCCGCTTCCCGCATCGCTTCGGCGGCGCCCTCGTCGCCCCGGTCGCCGGACTGGTGGAGGATCTGCCAGCCTTCGAGCGCGTCGGCGTGCTCGCGGACGAACGCCGCGACGAACGCGTTGAGCGACTTCGCCCCCTGGCTGCCCCCCACCACCAGCAATGTCCTGCGGCCGGGGTCGAGGCCGAGCCTTTCGCGGCACAACGCTGGCGGGCCGGGCGCGATCGCTTCTGTGCGGACGATCGGTGGGATGGTGGTGAACCCCTTGCGGTCCAGCGGCGTGGTGGTGAGCTTCGCATCAGCGAAGCGCTCGATCATCCGGTTCGCCCGGCCCGGCGAGGCGTCGAGGTTGAGCATGAGCAAGGGGATGCGGAGGCGCTTGGCGGTCCAAGCCGCGGGCGCAGCGACAAACCCGCCAACCGCGACCATCACCACCGGCCCTTTGCGTTCGACGATCACCTGGCGAACCACCGCGACCGAGAACGGCCACGACCGGGCAAAGCGCAGCAACGCCCCGGGGCGAATGCCGAAGGGCGCCGCGGGCAGGGCCACAAACTCGACGCCCGCCTTTTCAAGGAGCGTCGCGTCGAGGGGCCGGTTCGAGCAGAGGAAGAGCGCGTCGGCCTTGCCGGGATGCTGGGCTTCGAGGGCTTCACTGACGGCGAGGGCCGGGTACAAGTGCCCGCCGGTGCCGCCCCCGGCGAAGATGACCGTGTGCCTGGCGCTCACGCCGGCTCCGGGGCAAGTTCGATCTCATCGTCCCATTCAGGCTCGGCTTCGGCAGCGGCGAGCTTTTCCTGGCTCCGGCCGATCGAGATGATCGCGCCGAGCGAGAACGAGGTCATCAGCCAGCCCGTTCCGCCGGCGCTGATGAGCGGGAGCGGGATGCCCTTGGTGGGCGCCCAGCCGGTCACGACGGCGATGTTGATCACGGCCTGGACGCCGAGGGTCGCCGCGACGCCGATCACCGCGAGGCGGCAGACCAGCGTCTTCTCACGCAGCAGGATGAGCATCGACGCCCCGAGGATGCCCAGGTAGAGGCTGATCACGAGTGCCGCGCCGGCCAGACCCATCTCCTCACACAGCACGGCAAAGAGGAAGTCGGTCGTCTGCTCGGGTAGGTAGCCGAACTTCTGCAGCCCGTTGCCCAGCCCCCGCCCGAAGGGGCCGCCCCCGGCGATGGTGGTCATCGACTGGATCATGTGGTAGCCGGCGCCCTGGGGGTCGTGGAAGGGGTCGACGAAGGTGGTCAGGCGCCGGACGCGGTAGGGCTCCTTGATGACGAGGTAGGCCAGGGCGCCGATGCCGATCGGCGCGAGCAGGCCCGCCTGCCAGATCCGCATCCCCCCCGCCAGGAGCAGCACGCCCCCGACACAGGCGATCAGGGCGGCGGTGCCGAAGTCCTCGATGCCCACCAGCAGCACGACCGCCCCGAGGGCGGCGAGCATCGGCAGGGCCCCGACAAAGAACCGGCCCATCATGGCCCAGCGCCGGGTCAGCACGACCGCCAGCAGGAAGACCATCCCCCACTTGGCGATCTCGCTGGGCTGGACGCTGATCGGGCGCGAACCGGAGATCGGGATCTCGATCCAGCGGTGCGAGTTGTTTTTCGGGGCGGCGATGCCGGGGATGTAGACGGTCGCGACGGCCGAGAGGAGCAAGAGCGTTCCGATGAGGAGCAGGGGGAGACCTGAGCCTCCGTGCCACCGACCTCGGCTCGGCGAGGCCGGTGCCTCAGACACACCCAGTCGCGGCGAGCACCCAACGGCACCGACCTCTGGAAGAGGTCGGTGGCACGGGAGAGCCGCAGATTCCCCCGAGATCCAGAGCATGATGCGTCGGACCGGCAGGAGGGCGACGACGCCGAGCAGCGCCACGGAGATCCCGGCGTACAGCCCGACGCGCGAGAAGATGATCGACTGGGCCGTGACGGGGCTCCCCCCGAGGCTCATCGCGGCCGAACTGACCATGACCAGCCCGATACAGAGCAACGCCAGCGAACACGCGATGATGACCTGCCATGGCCTGAGCACAGCCGAGGATATCGGCCGGGAAGGCGGAACGGCTGGAAACAGGGGGAACAGGGCGCGGGGTGCCGGGTGGCCCGGCTCCCCGAGCGAGGTCTTCCGCCTCTACCGACCTCTGCTCGCCTGATCGACCGCTCGCCCCTCAACCCTCTCGCCCGCAAAGCGGGCGCGGGCGTCCCGCCCGGGCGGAAGCGCTGGCAGCGATGGCCGCAACCTGGACGCCGACCTCTGAGCGCAGCGAAGAGTCGGGTCGGAGGTGCTAAGACGCCGCAATCGCAGCAGCCCCGCTCGCATCAATCACGACCGCCGACTACCCGAGCTCCGGTATCTCCCCCCACCCTTGCTTCGTCAGCTGCCCGACCGGGGCGTAGTCGCCGCCGAGCCAGCCGACGAGGACCGTCAGCCCCCGCTCGCTCTGCATCCCCGCGCCCAGCCCGTTGCGGACCAGCAGCCACGCGTAGGCGAGGCTGATCGCGTAGACGCCGGGTTCGAGGCGTTCGTCGCCTTCTTCGAGGTCCCACCCCGCCAGCTGCAGCGCCTCCTGAAGCTGCGGCAACTCGTGCAGCCCTGCCTCAATCGTGTATCCCTCCTCGTCGATGGGCCAGATGCGGGCGTCGTCGTGCAGGCCGACGCGGCTGGCGATCGCTTCGGTCTTCGGCAGGTCGGCGAGGCAGGCGGGGAGCGAGGCGGCGTTCTCCCGGAGCTCCGCCGCGGCTTCGGCCCGCATCTGCGCCAGGCTCTCGCGGTCTTCCTTGTCGAGTTCGTCGTCAAGCGCCGCCCCGTCGAACTCGGCGTAGGCCGACACGGAGGTCATCGCGGGGTTGATCTCCGAGGGGACCTCGAAGTAGAGCAGCTCGGTCTCGGGCGGGAGCGCGTGTGCCGAGAGCAGGTCGGCGAACCACCTGTCCCAGAGTTGCTGGCCCGCGGCCCAGTCGATGCGGTCGCACTTGGACCAGACCTTCCCGCCACGCTGAGACGCGAGGCGTTCGACGACGGTGGTCATGCCTTCGGGTGTGGACGGCTTGCTCGCGGCCAGCTCGTCGAGGACCATCCAGGCGAGTCGGAATAGGTCTGCCATGCTTCGCCCCTTTGGCTGAGGGTTTGGGCGGGAGCATAACAAATAGGACCCGACTCTTCGCTGCGCTCAGAGGTCGGCGTCCAGGTCGCGGAGATCGGTGGTGGCTCAGGTCAGCGAGCCGGGCCACCCAGCGCCCTGCGCCCCGCTCCCCGCGCCCTACAGCAAACTCAGACTCATGCGCCGTTCCAGCTCGGCACTCGGCCTGGCGATCAGGTCGTAGCCGTCGCTGTCGACGATGGTGCAGCGGACGAGCTCGCCCGGGCTGAGGTCTTCTTTGGCCACGACGAAGGTCACCGCGTCGATCTGCGGGGCCTGGTGGTAGGCGCGGCCTTCGTAGACGCACAGGCCGTCTTCGGCCTCGCGCCCGCGTGCGGGCCGGTCGATCAGGACATCGAAGCGGCAGCCGGTGTTCTCGGGGTCGCTTTCGTCGAACTGGTCGGCGATGTAGGCCGCCTGCTCGAAGGCGATCTCCTGCTGCAGGGCCATGATCTCGCCCTTGCGCCTCGCCTTGGTCTCGGGGTCGACCGCGAGCGAATTGTCGGCCTCCATGCGTGCGGCGGGCGTGCCCGGCTCGGCCGAGTACTCGAAGACGCCGACGGCGTCGAAGCCGATCTCCTCGATGAAATCGAGGAGCTGCTCGTGGTCTTCCTCGGTCTCGCCCGGGAAGCCGCTGATGAAGGTCGTGCGGATCGCCATGCCCGGCACGCGCTCGCGGAGCTTGTGCATCAGCTCGCGCTGCTGCACCGCCGAGACATGGCGGCGCATCGCGTCGAGCATCGACTCGCTGGCGTGCTGGAGCGGGATGTCGATGTAGGGCAGCAGGATCCCGCCCTTGGCGATGTCGGCGATCGCGTCGATGATCTCGTCGGAGAAGTTGCTCGGGTAGGCGTACATCAGGCGGACCCAGCCCTTGCCCGCCTCCTGCTGCACGGCGTCGCAGATCCCTCGGAGCAGCGTGGGAAGACCCTGGCCGGAGGCAAGGCCGGCGCCGATGTCGTCGCCGTAGCTGGTGGTGTCCTGCCCGATGAGGTTGAGCTCGAACGCGCCGTCGCGGACGAGCTCGCGGGCCTCTTCGATGATGCGTTCGGAGCCCTTGGAGCGCATCTTGCCCCGGATCGACGGGATGGTGCAGAAGGCACAGGCCTGGTTGCACCCTTCGCTGATGCGCAGGTAGGCGTAGTGGCGCGGCGTCAGGCGGAGGCGGGCCGAGTCGTCCTCGAAGTAGCCCAGGCCCTTGCCGTCCTTGCCGTGGACGGTGAGGGAGGCGGTCTGCATCCCCCGCTCCTTGGCGGCCTGGAGCGCGTTGCCGGCGATCCAGTACTTCGGCGCCTCGTCGCCGATCTGCTCGCGGCCCGGGCGTTCGCCGCGCACGGCCTCGAGGATCTTGTCGCGATCAAAGACGCCGACCATCGCGTCGATGCCGGGCGCCCAGTCGAACATCTTGGCGCGGTGGCGCTGCACGAGGCAGCCCGCGACAACGACACGCTTGACGCGTCCTTGCTTCTTGGCCTCGATCGCCTGGCGGATGACGCTGAGGGATTCCTGCTTGGAGGCTTCGAGGAAGCCGCAGGTGTTGACGACCACCGCGTCGGCGTCTTCGAAGGGGGGCGGGCTGTCGGGGCGTGGGCCTTCGGAGGTGCCGCCATCGCCGTGCTCGCTGCTGGAGCGGCCCTCGACATTGGCGGCGTCGTCCCATCGTTCATCGCCTCCGCCGGTGTTGCCGACGGGGGCGATGCCTTCCTGGGCGAGGACGCCGAGCATCTTCTCGCTATCGACGAGGTTTTTGGGACAGCCGAGGCTGACGAACGAGACCGTGCGGATCTCGTCCGCCCCGGCGTCGGGGACAGTGCTGTGGGGGTCTGTGGGCATCGGAAGGGAATGTTAGCGCCCGGCCCGCCCGACACCCCACACCCAACCCCCACACCAACCCCCCACGCCCCTCCTCAGGCCGACAGCTTGGCGAAGACCTCGTCGGCCCGCATCCCGGCGAGGGGGTAGTGGGTCTCGAGGAGCTTGCCGAGCGATTTCGGATCCGTCAGCACGAAATAGCAGGGCAGGCCGACGCGCCACCCGACGAACCGCAAAGCCCGGGGCAGCGACTCCTGGCAGGTGCAGAAGACCATCTCGGGCCCGTCCATCTTCAGGGGCACCACGCGGAACTGCCACGCCTGACGGTTGTCGATCAGGCCGAGCACTTCCGGCTCTGGCGTGAGCTCGGGATTGGAGACGGCGGCGGCGAGGTCGGCGTACTGGCTCGCCCACGCCTTCTCGATCGCGTCGGGGCTGACATCGAAGAGGGTCTCGGCGAGGACGCCGAAGGGGCGCCCGCCCCGCTTCTGCTCGCTGAGGATCGTGTCGCGCTGGGCTTCGGTGATCACGCCCTGGCGCACAAGGACATCGCCGAGTCGGAGGTGCATGCTGATCTCTCCGTGTCGCAAAGGAAGTCGGGGCAAATGGCCCGGGCCGGCTCCCTCCGTCCGGCCCGGGCCAACACCCCCTCTATCGGCGGATGAGAATCGAGGATCAACCCCGCGTTGCGGGCGAAGCGGCCGAGGCGGGCGGCGGGGACGGGCTGGGACGGTCGTGCGGGGTTACTTGCCGACGCAGAAGCGGGCGAAGACGCGCCCGATCACTTCGTCTGGCGGGATGCGTCCGAGAAGTTCGCCGAGGTGGTCGAGGGCCGTGCGCAGGCGTTCGGCGGCGACGGAGGGGTCGGCGCCCGGGCCTTCCGAGGCGAGGCCGGAGAGGAGGCCGGCCGCGGCGGCGAGAGTGCGCCGGTGGTGGCGGGAAACCGCCAGATCCCCCGAGCCCGGGGCGCGTTCGCAACGGCCAGCGATCAGGGCCTTGAGGGAGGCGATGCCCGCGGGGTCGAAGGCGGAGAGTTCGAGGTCCGGGGGTGGGGCGCTTGGAGATGGTGCGCCGATGGACGGGGCCACGGGCATGTCGGCCTTGGTGCGCACGCGGATCGTCGGGCGGCCTGCCGCGGGTGGCGTCTGGAAGCGGGCGGTCGGGTCGCACCAGAGCAGCAGGTCGGCATCGTCGAGGGCGGCGCGGGCCGAGGCCTGGGCTGCACGGGCGGAGGGGGAGTCGGGATCGGCGTCGAGGCCGGGCAGGTCGAGCAGCAGGATCCGCGGGGCGTCCGGGTCGGACTCATCGAGCGGCAGAGGCTCGGCGAGGACATCGCGCGTCGTGCCCGGATCTTCGTGGGTGACGGCTCGCCTGCGCCCGAGCAGGGCGTTGAAGAGCGTGCTCTTGCCGGCGCTTGGCGCGCCGACGAGGGCGACTTTCGGTTCGGTGGTCTGTGTCGCGGCGCTGGCGGGGCCGAGGGCGGCTTGAATCTCGCTTGCGAGTGCGCCGGCGCGCGAGGCGAGTTCTGCGGGCTCGATCGCGACGACATCTTCTTGGTCGGTGAAGTCGATGCCGGCCTCGACGAGGGCGAGCAGTTCGGTGAGTTCGTCGCCCCAGCGGCGGCAGGTGTCGCCCGCCTCGCCCTTCATCCACTTCGCGGCGGCAGCGCGCTCTTCATCTGTGGCGGCGGCAATGAGCAGCGAGACGCCTTCGGCCTCATCGAGCGTGAGGCGGTTGTTGAGGTAGGCGCGGGCGCTGAACTCGCCGGGGCCGGCGCGACGGACGCCGTCGTGCGAGACGATGAGGTCGAGCACGCGCTGGGCGAGGAGCGGGTTGCCCGGGAGCAGGATCTCTGCGCCGTCTTCGCCGGTGTACGACTTGGGCGCGACGAAGCGGAGCACGAGCACCGGGAGCGAGAGCGCGGCGCCGGACTGCGAGGGGAGTTTCAGGCGTGCTGCGAAGGCGCAACGCGTTTGCGGCGGCTCATCGGCTCTGTCTGGCAGAGAGAGGATCGATCCGAGCAGCGATCGCGTGTGCGGGCCCGAGACGCGGAGGATCGCCCTTGGCGAGCGGCCGGGGGGCGAGGCGATCGCGGCGATGGTGTCGTCCAGCGCCACTCGGGGCTCACTTGCGCTTCTTGAAGCGTGCGGGCGGGGGCTTTGAGGCGCCCTTGCCCTGACGCTTTGCGGCCATGGTGCGCGGGTCGCGCTTGCCGCCGCCCTGCTGCATCTGCTGGCGTTCTACGGCCATGGCCTGGATGCGCTGGATGAACGACGGTCCCTTGCGCTTGCGCTCCTCCTTCATCTTTTCGATGTCGAGGAGGCCGTGCTTGTCCATGTGGCGCTTGATCCAGCGGTTTTCGAGGATGCCGAGGGAGGAGTTGGCGATGAAGTAGAGGGCGAGGCCGGAGGGGGCGTTGTACATGATGAGCGGGAACATGAAGATGAGCATGAAACGCATGATCTTCATCTGCGTTTCCTGCTCGGGGGTCATGGTCGCGCTGGTGGGCGGGGTCAGGTACTTCTGGTGGGCCCAGAAGACGAACGCCAGCAGCACCGGCAGGACATTGATCGACTTAATCTCGCCGATCAGGTTCCCGACGAAGGGGACCATGAAGCCCGAGCCGAAGTAGATGGCTCTGTCGGGCTCGGCGAGGTCGGCGAGGAAGCGCCAGTTGCCCCCCGTGGTTGCCTGGAAGACGCCGAAGAAGGCGGGCTCGTGGCGGAGCTCGAAGGCGAAGAAAAGGCTGGCGTAGAGGGCGATCCAGATCGGGCTCTGGAGGAACATGGGCAGGCAGCCGAGCATGCCGGCGGGGCTGACGCCCTCTTCGCGCCAGAGGCGTGCCATCTCCTGCTGCTGCTTCTTGCGGTCGTTGCCGTAGCGTTCCTGGAGCTTCTTTTGCTTCGGCGCCAGCTCCTGCATCTGCTTGCCGAAGCGCTGGACGCGGATCTGCGACCACTTGGTGACGGGGTGGAGGATCGTTCTGACGATGAGGACCAGGACGATGATCGCCAGGGCCCAGTCGCCCGTGAGCGAGTGGGCGGTGCGGAGCACGATCATCAGCGGCTCTGTGAGCCACTGGAAGGTGCACGAGCCGCACATCCCGCCGAAGTTGTACACGACCAGGTTGGTCAGTCGGAGCCGCTCGGCCCCCGGCTCTGCGGCGATGGTGCGGCGCTCCAGCGGGCCGGCGTAGACGGCGTAGCCCAGGTCGATCGACGAGCCGGCGAGCACCGGGCGCTCGGGCGTCAGGGTGCGCAGGACGATCACCGCGTCGCGCCGCTCGGGGCCGAGGAAGAGCACGCCCCGCGTGACCTCCTGACCTTCGCGGAAGCGCAGGTCGCTCGGGCGCGAGTCGGGGTCGAACCAGGGACGGACAGCGACGCCGAAGTACCGGTTGACGACGGCGTACCACGAGAGGCCCCACTGCTCGCGCAGCGCCTCGCGGTTGGGCCAGAGGACGCGGGAGGCCTCGAAGCGGTCTTGGCGCGTCGAGCCGACGGCGCTGTCGCGCCGCATCAGTGTGCGGTCGGGCCAGACCTCTGTCAGCGAACGCTGCTCCTCGACATAGCCGAAGCGCAGGCGGCGCTGGTCGCCGGCGTAGGCCGTGACGCGGGGCGGCTCGACCGGCCCGAGCTCCGAGAGCGAGACTCGGAGCCCGCGGTCGGTCAGGTTCTCAACCGTTTGTTCCAGACGCAGCGTGTACGAGCCGGGGCGGATCGAGTACCGGCGGACGATTCGGACGATCGCATCGCCTTCGGCGTTTTCGATGGTGGCGGTGAAGCGTCCGGGGTCGGAGGGGTCCTGCTGCCAAACGCTTCGCTCGCCGGCGATCGGGCCCTCGTCGGTCTGGACCTCTTCGGGGATCGCCTGGAGGGCGACGGGGTTTCCGTTGATGAAGATGAAGTCGAGCGAGAACGGGGTGACGCCCTGGCCGGTGCGCAGGTCGTCGACTTCCTGCTGCACGATGATCGGCTCGCCGTTGACGACAGAGTCGAAGTAGTTGCTGAGGTGGAGTTCGGCGACGCCCGAGCCGTAGCGGCTGAACCGGACCCGCATGCGCAGGTCCGAGGCGGGGTCGAGCGATCCGAGGGAGCGGAACTCGTGGTCGGCCAACATCGGGTCGCCGACGCGCCTGGCCCGCAGGCCTTCGAGCAGCTCCGCCTGCGCGGGGGAGAGGCTGGGGGCCTCCGGCTCACGCTCGGCCTCGCGCCGGATCTCTTCGCCGACGGGGTCGGTCGCCTCGCGGACGGGCTCTGGATCGGGGTCTTCGGTCCGCTCGCGGGGTTCGGGCGTGGGCTGCTGGGCGGTCGGCGGGGTTTCCCGCTCGGCCTCCTGTTGGGCTTCCTCTTGGGCGGTCCGGGGGCCGTGGCGGCCGGTGTTTGTGGCCACAGCGACCGCGATGCCGATCGCGGCAAGCAAGAGGGCCAGCGGCACAAACACCCGCAGCGGCTTGTTCTTTCGTCTTCTGGCCATTGGTGGAAACGGTCGCCCGGAAACCGGCGGTTCGGCCGGGACGGTCACAATAGACGCCGGCCGAACCGGCGTCCTGCCCTCGCGGGCGTGCGGCCGGTCAGCGGCCTTCGTAGAGGCGTTCGCCGAGCCAATCGTGCAGCTCGGAGATGGCTTTGATCTGGTCGGCGGTTTTCTTGATGTCGTACTCGACCCTGACGAACTCGACCCGGTCCTCGTGGAGGATCGCGTAGCTGGCGCGGGGATCCAGATCGCGGGGCTGGCCGACGGAGCCGACATTGATGACGGCTTTCTCCCCGTCGACGAAGCGGTACTCGCGGTTCTCCCCCAATTCGGCGGGCGGATAGAAGTCCGGCTCGTCGGTGAAGACGCCGGGCTGGTGGGTGTGCCCGACGAGGCAGAGGCGGTCGACCCGCTCGAAGATGGATTCGAGCTTGTCTGGGGAGGTCATGGCGTCGTCTGGGAATATGTACTCGTTGATGGGGCGTCGGGGGGAGCCGTGGACCGCCAGAACAGGGAATTCCCCGCCCGGGGCCGGCTCGACGACGCGGACGCGGAGGTGGCCGAGGAAGTCGTAGCGTTCGGCCCGGAGGGCCTCGTCGGGCTCGGCGTCGAACTGCTCTCTGGTCCAGTAGGCGGCGGATTCGGCCCCGGGGTTGAAGTTTGTCGGCTCGTAGAGCACGCCGAAGTCGTGGTTGCCCATGAGGCTCCACTCGCAGCGTTGGCGGACGAGATCGACGCACTCCAGCGGCTCGGGCCCGTAGCCGATGATGTCGCCCAGGCAGATGATGCGACCGACACTCCGCGCGTCGATATCGCTCAGGACGCTGCGGAGCGCTTCGGCGTTGCCGTGGATATCGCTGATCACGGCTGTGGGCAAGGTCTGACGCCTCCTTGGCGGGTGGTATTCGGTGCGCCGGCTCTGACCCCCGTGGACCGGGCGGCGGACCAGCGGCCATGGTAGGGACAATCGGGCGACGCCGCCATCGGTAGTTGGGAGCGGGTCTCGCGGGGATTCATCCCGGGGATCGGGGTTGCCGCAAGACGCGGGTCCCGAACGCCGATGAGCGGCCCTGCTACCATCGAGCCCGGCCCGGGGATCGTTCCCGGCGGGGGAGCCTGAAGGATCAGTGCGAGGAGCGGCCGATGCCCGCGGCGAATGTGACCTACCAGCGGACGCGCGAGATGACGATCGACGAGCTTCTGCTCGAGAATCGGATCGTCTTCCTGATCGGCGAGATCAACCACGCGTCAGCGGCGCGTGTGATGATGCAGATGCTGTATCTGGAGAACCAGAAGCGCGGTCAGGAGATCGCGCTGTACATCAACTCTCCGGGAGGCGCTGTCGACGACACGCTGGCCCTGTACGACACGATGCGGTTTCTCTCCGCGCCGGTTGCGACCTACTGCATCGGCCGGGCGTACTCGGGCGCAGCGCTCTTGCTCTGCTCGGGGACGGCCGGGCGTCGGTTCGCGCTGCCGCACGCCAAGGTGATGATCCACCAGCCCTACGGCGGGATCACGGGTCCTGCCGAGGACATCCGGATCCAGGCCGAGCAGATCATCAAGGCGAAGCGGGAGCTGACCCGGATCATCTCCGAGCACACCGGCAAGCCGCTCGAAGAGGTCACCAAGGACGCTGAGCGCGACCGCTACTTCAGCGCCGACGAGGCCAAGGCGTACGGCCTGGTCGACGAGGTTCTCCGGCACAACACTGAGCAGAAGGCGGGCTGAGTCGGCGAGCCCGGCCCCCGACGACACCCGCAACACCACAAGAGGAACGCAGCCATGTCCTCGTATCTTGTCCCGATCGTCGTTGAGCAGACCGCCAGAGGCGAACGCTCGTACGACATCTATTCACGCCTGCTGAAGGACCGGATCGTCTTTCTGGGCGGGCCGGTGACCGACGACATCTCCAACCTTGTCGTCGCGCAGCTCCTGTTCCTCGCCAATGAGGACCCGGACGCGGACATCCACCTGTATGTCAACAGCCCCGGCGGCTCGGTGACGGCCGGGCTGGCGATGCTCGACACGATGAACTACATCCAGCCGGATGTGGCGACCTACATCATCGGGCAGGCCGCCAGCATGGGCTCGATCATCGCGTGCTGCGGCACCAAGGGGAAGCGCTACGCGCTGGCCAACTCCCGCAACCTGATGCACCAGCCGCTGATCGGCGGCATCATGGAGGGGCAGGCGACCGACCTGGAGATCGAGGCCCGCGAGATGCTCCGCATCCGCGAGCGGATCTACGACATCTACGCCAACCAGGCCTCCAAGCCCCGCGACCAGGTCATCACCGACCTGGACCGCAACAAGTGGCTCGACGAGAAAGAGATGCTCGACTACGGCCTCATCGACGAGGTGCTGACGAACATGCCCGCCTCGGGGTCGAAGAAGAAAGAGGACTGAACGCCTCTCAACAGAGAACAAAATCAACCCGGGGCCTTCGCGGCCCCGGGTTTTCTTTTGCCTCCCCGCTCGCGGTTCCGGCGTTCAGGTCGTGGCGACATACTCGTCGAAAGTCTCGGCGAGGTACTCGTTCTTGTGGATCACCGGCGAGACGCCTTCGGGCATGGCGAGGTGGATGACGGCGGGGTTGTGGAGCTCCAGCTCGCCGTTGAGTTCGTGCTCGCTCTGGCGGTAGGCCAGGACCCAGTCGACATCGAACCTGCCGCAGGGCTCGCCCTTGTGCGAGCGGAGCTTCTGCCCGTGCGTCTTTGGCCAGTTGGTGACGGCGGCGACCTCGACCTCGACGGACTCGCCCATGAGGTCGGGGTGGACCGCGACGGGCTGGTGGACGACGCCGAAGCCTCCCGGCGGACAGCGGAACGCGAAGTGGACATCGCGTCCGCCGCGGTGCGAGCAGAACGCGCGCACCCGTGGTCGGAGGTGGATGACCGCGTCGCACGGCCCCGAGAACCTGCTCTGGTAGTAGAGGCTGATCTCGGCGATGCGGTGGGTCTTGTTGCCGTAACGCTGGTTGACGACGCGGATGAGGGGCATGAAGCAGAGGCCGTCGCTCTCGAAGTAGCGCCCGCCGGTGACCTGCGCGAGCTTGTCTGTCATCTTGTCCTCGATCTTGAAGCAGTAGATCATCGAGGCGAGGAGGATGAGCACCGCGGCGCCGGAGGCCGCCTGGTGCGCCGCGACAGAGGGCCAGATGTTGCTCGCATAGTCGGGGGCGATGAGCCAAGCGAAGAAGGCCCACGCCAGCGCGATGACCATCAGCACAACCAAAATGTCGTTCCGTCTCTGGTGCATTTTCCGCCTCCCGGCCGGCCTGGCCGAAAGCGCCCGGAAAAACCGGGCGGTACAAACCCCATTGCCGGGGCGGAGACGGGAACACACTGTGGCACACGGGCTTACAGAACCATCGCGGTCGCCGCCCAAGCATTCACGGGCGGGCACCCAGACCGAACTGTCCCGGGCATGAGTGCCCGGCCGCGACACGAGAATTTCCCGTGTGCCATTCCCCAGATTATCGAGCCTTCGTGCGGGGAACAAGAGAATTCCGTGCGGTTTGGGTGCGTTGTGCGAGCGGATGGCAAACAGAAAAGGAACCCCGTGCAAACAGCGCGGGGTTCCTTGATCGTGTCCGAAGTTTGTGACCGAGTCGCGGGGTCGCTCAGGCCTCGAGTTCGCGGAGGCCGAGGCCGTGCTCGGCGAGCTTTTCTCTCACCTCGACGAGCGAGGTGGAGCCGAAGTTTTTGACACCCATGAGCTCGGCCTCGGTGTGGCTGGCGAGGTCGCCGAGCGTCTGGATGTTCAGAAGCTGCAGGGCGCGCCGTGCGCGGACCGAGAGCATCAGGTCGCTCACGGGCTTGTTGAGCGCGACCTCCTTGCCCGAGCCCTTGAGCTGCTCGATGATCTGGCGGCGGGCGGCGCGGTGGACATCCTCGCGCCCCTGGCCGAGGCGCAGGTTCTTGGCCGCGAGCATCTTCTTGATCTCCTGCAGCGAGGAGTCGCCGAAGTTCTTGTAGCTCATCAGCTCGGCTTCGGTGATCTTCAGCAGATCGCCGAGGGAGCGGATGTTCATCTTCTTCAGGCAGGTACGGGCGCGGACGGAGAGCTCAAAGTCCGTGACCGGGGTGTCCATCAGCGCCTTGCGCTTGAGCAGGTCGCGGTCGGTGTCTTCCTCGACGACCATCTCGCGGCTGGCGCGGACATCCTTCATGTAGAGGCGGGCGCGGGCGTGGTTGGGGTTGGTCTCGAGCACCTGGCGCAGGCAGCGCTCGGCGCGGACATAGTCGCCCCGGTCCTCGTAGAGGACGGCGAGGTTAATCAACGCGTTGATGGGCGCGGGCTGGTGCTCGATGGCGCGCTCATAGAGCACGATCGCCTCGTCTTCCTCGCCCATGAGGTCCAGGACATAGGCCAGATGGAAGAGGGCGTCTGGGTGCTGCGGGTCGGCGTTGACCGCCTTGCGCAGCTCGATCGAGGCGCCGACCTTGTCGCCGCCCTTGAAAAGATTGATGCCCGCGTTGAGGTAGCCCTTGGCGGCCTCCGTGTCCCTCGAGGGGGCGTCGGACGCGCCGATCACCATGTCCATCGGATCGCTGCTCATGCCTGCTCCTACTGATTTTCCGCCGGCCTGGGTCCGTGCTCACGCACGGATCGGCTCCCTCTTCGGCAATCACAATGCTAGCGGTCGTCGGGGGTGTGCTCCAGCACCGGTCCGGGGGCGCCTCCGACCGGCACGCCGGCCTCGGACCCGCCCACGACATCGATCTCTCGCCATCTTCCTTTTAAAAACCGTACAAAGAGGACGATGCCGAGGATGATGATGAACGCCGCGGCTCCGATCCAGGGCCCGACCGAGCCCCAATGCGGCACGATCGCGATCATCGCGTGCCCGCCCAGCACCAGACAGCCCCAAGACAGGCCGACGGTCACCAGCCCCGGCCAGACGGTGTCGCCCGCCCCGCGGAGGGCGGCGGACATGACGATCGCGATCGCGTCGAAGATCTGGAAGACCGCCGCCGCGATCATCACCAGCGCCCCGACGCGGACGATCTCGTCGATCAGTTCCTGGGGTGTCTCGTCGGGGACGAAGACGCGGACGAGGGGTTCACGGAAGACGACGAAGACCACCGCCAGCGTGCCCATGTACGCGACGGTGATGCCCAGGCCGAGCCACGCACGCTTTGCGGCCAGATCCGGGCGGCCCATGCCCATGCACTTGCCGATCATCGCGGTGACGGCGATCGACATGCCGACGGCGGGCATGAACGACATGTGCATGTAGCGCAGGGCGATCCACCCCGCGGCGTTGTGCACGCCCCCATCTTCTCCCGCCGCCTCGCCGGCTCGCACGAGCAGGTTGGTCATGAGGTAGCCCCAGCAGAACATCTCGTTGGCCATCATGAGGCCGCCGGGCCAGCCGAGCCGGATGATGTCCTTGAAGGGCGCCCACCCGCAGCGGAAGGCGGCGCGGGTGCCCAGGGCCTTGTTCATCTTGGGCCCGAGGAAGACCAAGAGCGGGATGCCCAGCTCGAACATGCCGCCGATCACGGTGCCGACCGCGGCGCCGGCGACACCCATCTCGGGCATGCCGAAGTGGCCGAAGATCAGGGCGTAGTTGATCACGACATTGACGACATTGCCGATGATGGCGGCGACCATGACGACGCCGGGCCTGTGGAGCCCGAAGAAGAAGTGGTGCAGGGCGCGCCCTGCGAGCACGACGCCGCCCCCGATCGCGACGATGCGTCCGTACTCGACCTCCAGCTCCAGCAGTTGGCCCTCGTGCCCGTACGCGCCGAAGATCATGGGCATCGCCAGGGCGAAAGGGAGCATCAGCAGCCCGAAGGCGGCGGACATGTACATCCCTGCCCACGCGTACCTGGGCCCGGCCTCGGGCCTGCCCGCGCCGAGGTGCTGGCTGACATAGGTGTTGATGATGGTGATGACGCCGAGCAGCGCCGCGATCATCTGCCAAACCAGCATTCCCCCGTTGCCCTGCGCCGCGACATAAACCGGATCGGCGGGGGTGATGCGGCTGACCATCAGCGTGTCGATGAACTGCATCAGCGTGTAGCTGGTCATCGTCACGACCGAGGGCAGCGCGATGCGCACCATCTCGGCGAGCGGGCGCTCCTCGATCGCGCGGAGCGAGACCCCGAGCCCGGGGCCGCCCATCTCGTTGGGCGAGCCGCTCTCAGGAGCGCCCTGCTCGGGCGCAGGCAGACGGGGCTCGTGATCGGAGGAGGTCATGGGGGGCTCGGCGCGGGCGTCGCCAGAACGCCCCGCGGGGCCGAGATGCTAGGGCATCCGGTGCCGTACGCGGCGGAAGCGGATCAAGCGCCCGCGGGGTGGGGCGAGCGTGCGGCTTTGGCCGCCAGACGCAGGGCCGCGATCATGCTCCCGGGGTCGGCCTTGCCCTTCTCGGCGATGTCGAAGGCGGTGCCGTGGTCCGGGCTGGTGCGGATGACCGGCAGGCCGACGGTGACATTCACCGCGTGTTCCCAGCCGAGCAGCTTGACGGGGATCAGGCCCTGGTCGTGGTACATCGCAACGACGAGGTCGAACTCGCCCCGCACAGCGCGCCCGAAGACCGTGTCGCCCGGGAAGGGGCCCCGGGCCTGGATGCCGTGGTCTTGGGCAACCTTGATCGCAGGCTCGATGAGCCTTGTCTCCTCGTCGCCGAGCAGGCCCTCCTCGCCCGCGTGGGGGTTGAGCCCGCAGACGGCGATGCGCGGGTTCTCGATGCCGAACCTTCGGCAGGCCTCGTAGCCAAGGTCGATCGCGTCGAAGACCCTGCCGATCGTCAGGGCGTTGCGCAGCTCCATCAGCGGGATGTGTGCGGTTGCGAGGATGACGCGGAGCTTCGGGCTCTCGAAGAACATGCCGACGCGTTTGGCGCCGAAGCGCGTCGCGAGCAGCTCTGTGTGCCCGGGGTACTTGCCTCGCCCGGCGAGCGACCACGCGTGCTTGCTGATCGGACCGGTGCAAATCGCGTCGGCCCTGAGGGGGTCGTCGTCGGAGCGTTTGGCTTCGGCGATGGCGTCTTCGACGAAGCGGAAGGAGAGCTCGCCCCCCCGCTTGCACGCGCGGTGCTCAAAGGGACCCTCCCCCCCGCTGTCGATGACGACGACCGGGTGTGAGGTGGTGGTCGAGCGGAGGTCGGAATTTCGGTCGACGCGCCACCAGTCCGGCTCAATGCCGCAGCGGTCGGCGGCCCGCTCCATCGCTCTGGCGGCTCCGAAGACGCGGAACCTGGCCGCTTTTCGGATATTGGGCTCCGCCAGTGCTCTGACGAGCACCTCCGGCCCGATCCCGCCCGGGTCGCCCAAGGAGACCGCCACAACGGGGAGGGCGTTCGGTGTATGCTCTACGGCCATGTGCAACTGTAGATGTAGGATCGGGCCGGTCATCGGAATGACCTTGCTGCTCGCCGCTTTCGCTGGCGGATGCCAGACAACCCCAAGCGAATCGCCCGCCGCGCCGGCTGACCAGCACGGCGCAGGCAAGCCCCCCAGCGCCACGATCATGCCCCAAGGCACTGCGGACGCGCGCCCGAGCGATCGATCCGGCACGGGGCCGTTCGGCGAGCGACTTCGCGTGCAGCGTCGGTGGGCGGCAATGGACGGCGTCGTGATCGAGGTGCTGCGCGAGGGCGACGGGCAGCCCGCTTCCCTGCCGGACACGATCGTCGCCGAGGTTCTGGGCGTCTTCCCCAACGACGCCGAGCACGACCGGGCGGGCAGGGTCTTCTACAGCACCGCCCAGAGCCAGCAACGCCTCCGCTCGCCCATCACCGGGCTCATCCGCGGATGGCAGATCGGCGTCCCTGGGATGCGCGTCGGCGAGATCCGGCGCTTGCAGGTCCCGTGGGAGGTCGCCTACGGCGAGGGCGGCAAGCCGGACGAGAGCGAACCCGGCGCCGGCATCCCGCCGAGGGCCGACCTGATCTTCACGATCGAACTCGTTGAGGTGCTGCGCGACCCGACCGCCGTCCCTCGCTGATCGCCTACACCCTGAAAATCGATCCGAGCTTCTTGCCCAGGAGCACCGACGCGCCCACGAGCGTGACGGTCAAGAGCGCCATGCCCCAGACGCCCATCGCGCTTGCGATATAGGGCCCGTCGCCGAGGCGCCCGGTGAAGGCGTAGATCGCCTTGGTGATCGGGTAGTGCTGCGCCTGCTGGGCGAGGATCAGCGAGTCGGAGACCTCCAGCATGCTGAAGCTGAACACCAGCAGCCCGCCCGCGATCAGGTTCGCCATGATCAGCGGGACGACGATCTTTCGGATCGCCAGCGTGCGGCTGGCGCCGAGGTTGACCGCCGCGTCTTCGAGTTCGCCCGAGGTCTGCTGCAGCCCCGCGACCGTTGAGCGCACGATGTAAGGCAGGCGGCGCACCGTGTAGGCGATGATCAGCAGGGGGAACGGGTTCGGGTCGGCCGCGACGACCGAGAAAGCGCCCTCGAGCGGATCGCCCCGCCCGAAGGGCCAGCGGAGCGTCATCGCGACATAGCCGAAAGCCATCACCAGCCCGGGCACCGCGAGGGGGAGCATGCAGAGCGTGTCGAGCACATTGCGCCCGCGCACCTTTGTCCGCACGATCAGGTAGCCCACGATCAGCCCGATGAAGATGGCGAGCACCATGGCCGCGGCCGAGAGCTTCAGGCTGTTCATGATGGCGTTGAAGCTGTCGCCGTGACCCAGCGCCTGATCGAAGTGCACGAAGGTGAACTCGGTCGGCACCGCGCTTCGGTACCACTGCCCCGGTGCGGCGAGGGATGTGAGGATCACGCCGATGTGCGGGAGCAGGGCCAGGCCGATGACGAAGGTAAACGCGCCGGTGGCGGCCCACGCCGCCGGCCCGCGGAGGCGAACCTCGGCCGAGGCCCGCGACGCCTTGGCGTACATCGCGTGGGCGCGCCCCCCGAAGAGCACGCGCCCGACGATGTAGAACCCCACGGCGAAGAAGAGCAGCACCACCGTCAGCGCGTAGGGCTGCGCCGAGGTCTCGACCTCGCGCAGGCCTCTGAAGATCTGCACCGGCGTGACGGCGTAGTACTCGAACATCAGGGGCGTGCCCAGCTCGGTGAACGACCAGATGAAGACGATCGTCCCGCCCGCAAACAGCCCCGGCCGGATCAGCGGCATGGTGATCCCGAAGAACCGACGCCACCAGCCGGCGCCGAGGTTCTCGGCCGCCTCGTCGAGCGCGGGGTCGAGGTTGGCCAGGGCCGCCGTCGCGTTGAGGTAGATGATCGGGTACAGGTGCAGGGCCTGCACGATGATGACGCCGAGCAGGCGCCCGTCGGCGAGGAGGTCGAGCTCGGTCCCGAACGCCGCGTTGAACGAGCCCTGACGCCCGAAGAGCGCCTTGAACCCCAGCGCCCCGACGAACGGGGGCAGGATCAACGGCACGAGGATCAACGCCGAGAAGATCCCCTTGCCCGGGAACCTGTACTGGGCCGCGAGCACCGCCAAGGGCAACGCCAGCGCGATCGAGAGCACCGTGGTGCCCACGGCCATGTACAAGGCGTTCTTCAGGCCCTCGACGAGCTTCGGATCGGCGAAGACCAGGCCGATGTGTTCGAGTGTGAAGGTCGCGCCAAGATCGGTCCAGCGGAGGCCGCGTGTCGGATCGGAGGCGAAAGCGCTCTCGACGGTGAGCAGAATCGGGTAGATCAGGAACAGGCCGAGCCCCGCGAACACCATCGCGAGCAGCGAGTACTGCCAGACTGTTCTGGAGAGCCGGTGCGACATCGGGCCGGAGTGTACCTGCCTGCCCACCAACAGGACGGGCCGCCGGCCCGGCTCCGTGGCGGGCTCAGAGCGGGCTCAGCTCGCCGGGGGCTTGAGGGCCTCGGGCCCGAGCGTCTGGATCGTGATCAGCCCCGCCTCGCGCGAGTCGAGGTAGCGGTTGACCTTGTCGCGGGTCAGCGCGTCGATCGCCTCGGAGAGTTCGCGAAGCGGACGCGGGCGTCCGAGACTGTGCATGTCGCTGGCGATCGAGGCGGCTCGGGCCCGGGTCGATTCCCCGCTGAAGACGATCCGCGAGCGGAGGCCGACGAGCGCCCGCTCGAACTCGCTCTCGTCGATCTTCACGCCGCCGGGCCCGTTGATCGCTGTGAGTTGCTCATGAAGGACATCGAGCGCCTCCTGCGCCCGCTCGGGCGTGGTGCCGACATACGCGCTGACGCCCCCGAAGTCGCGCCCCGGCGCGAAGGCGGCGCTGACGGCGTAGCAGAGCCCCCGCTTCTCGCGAACCTCGCTGAACAGCCGCCCGCTCATCCCGCCGGAGAGCACAGAGAGCACGACACGCTCGGCGAGGCTCTTCTCGTCGCGATCTGCCGGCCCGTCGTGGCAGACGATGATCTGCACCTGATTGGAGTTGTCGGTCTCGTGGGCGTACCCGCGCTCGCCCACGGGCTCGAACGACGGGACCTTGTTGGCGCCTTGCCAGCCCTTCAGCAGCGTGTTGAGCGTGGCGGCGATCTCGTCGGCGTCGACGGCGCCCGCGACGCCGATGATCGAACCGACAGGGCTCGCCAGACGCGACCACTCACCGATCAGATCGTCGCGTGTGATCGCCTGCAGCGTCTCGGGCGTGCCCATTCCGGAGCGGTTGAGGGGCTCGGGGCGGTGGCGGGCGCGTGCGCCGAGCACGGCTCGCTGCCTCGGATCGTCCTTGAGCGACTCGATCGCCTGGAGCGCCAGCTCGCGCGCCGCTTCGATCGAAGCCTCCTCCATGCGGGGCCTGCGGACCATGTCGACGACCAAGGGCAGCGCCTCGATCAGGCCATCGCCGATCATCGACACGCCGAGCTGCATGTAGTAGGTCTGGCCGCCGACGGAACGGTTCACACCCAGCCGATCCATCGCGTCGGCGAACGATCTGGAGTCGCGATCACCCGCGCCGCGGAGCAGAAGCTCCTCCCACATCGCGCCCAGACCGAGCTTACCGACAGGCTCGAAGACCGATCCGGCGGGGAGAAGCCAAGAAATTGCTGCGGATTTCACGCCGGGCATCCGCTCGACAACGAGGGGTGCGCCGCAGTCCAGTTCGATGATCCTGATGTCGCTCATCTGGCGTCCGCTCCTGGGTCGGTCGTTGGTGTCGTTCAGCCGGTGTTGAGTCTAGCCGTCGCGGGCTGAACAACCGGATCAGGTGATGATCTCCGCACGCAAACTTTCGCGATCTTGCTGGGACTGGTCGCGAACATGCAGCGATGTCGACGGGAAGCCGCTGTTTGCGTGCAGCGCGAGTGAACTACCGACAGGCGGTGATCACGGCGCGAGTTGATGATGTTCATGGCGTTGCGCATCGGTGTTGCGCGCTGCTTGAACGCGCGGATCACGAAGAGGTTGGAGCGTCCGAAATACATCGCTCTGTTGCATCTGCGAGGCCGCGCGCGTCGTACCCGAGACAGAACAAAGCATCCAAGCACTTGTATCTTCCGCGAGGAATGCTCAAGATGTGCTCGTGATGCTTCCGATAGTTCGAGCGCGGACGGCGTTGCCGTGCGTCGTTCGTTGTCTCGAACGGAACTGATTCGAATCAGGAGTACAAAGACATGGCGAAGAGAACGGCTAAGAAAGCCAGCCGCAAGAAGGCCACCCGCAAGAAAGCGGCCCGCAAGAAGGTCGCGAAGAAGGCCATCCGCAAGAAGGCCACTCGCAAGAATGCGGCACGCAAGAAGGCCGGCAAGAAGGCCACCCGCAAGAAGGCGACTCGGAAGAAGGCCACCAGGAAGAAGGCCACTCGCAAGAAGGCGACCCGCAAGAAGGCCACGCGGAAGAAGGCCACTCGCAAGAAGGCGACTCGGAAGAAGGCCACCCGCAAGAAGGCCGCCCGCAAGCGCGCCGTCCGCAAGAAGCCCGTCATCTGACCCGGCTCCGCTGGCGGGAAGCTCCCGACCGGCGCACAATGGACGCGTGACACATCAGCACGCACCGTCACGCCGCGTCCTCCACCAGATCAGGCGGTCCCGAGAGGGAACGCTCGTGGTGGATGATGCGGCGTTTTCTCTGCGCACCGTAATCGCTCCGCCCGTCAACCGGCTCATCGCGGACCTGCCAGACAGCCTCCGCGACGCCGAGCAGGCCGCCCTGCACATCCCCGACGAGCGAGACGACGCCCTCCACCTCCTGGTGACGCCGGAGCCGATCGACCCCGAACATCCTCCGCCCGGCGTCGGCGAGTGGCTCGATCGATTCATCGCCTACCACCTCCAGTGGCGGACCAGGACGCCGGCGCTGTTCCGCATCGACGCGGCCAAGTGGGAAGGCGAGGTCATCGACGCCGACGAACTCGACCTGGCCAACCCCCTCTCCGGCATCGAGTTCCGCCTGCTCAAGTTGCTCAACGCCGATCGGGGCCTGCTCTCGACGATCTGCCGCGCAAGAGCCGACACCGACGAGGACGAACCGGTTGCCGTCGGCATCGACCCCGACGGGCTGGACATCCGCGTCCGCATCGGCGTCGTCCGCTGCCACTGCGGCGACCTCGACCTCTCGCCCGAGCACGCCGAGGCGAGCGTGCAGCGCCTCATCGAGGAGGCGAAGGCGTGAACGCGTCGCAACCGACCGCCCCGCTGCGCGAAGCGCACGCCCACATCGCGCCCTACGGGCGCTCGATGTCGATGCTCGATCTGTCGCGCTGCGCGTCGATCGGCGAGCTGCTCGACGCGCTCGAGAGGCACGCCTCGACGCTCGAAGGCGACGCGTGGGCGCTCGGGCACGGGCTGCGCGTCGAAGGGCTCAGCGAGCGGCGGTGGCCGACACAGCAGGAGATGCTTCGTGCCTCTGGCGGCCGGGAGTGCGTGCTCTGGCTCTTCGACCACCACGCGCTCGTCGCGACCGATGCGCCGCTGCGTGCGGCCGGCATCGATAAGCACGCGGCCGACCCCGAGGGCGGTCTCGTCGATCGAAATCCCGCGGGCGATCCAACGGGCGTGGTGTACGAGAAGGCCGCCAAGCTCGTCTGGTCGGTCGTGCCCGAGCCGGGCCCCGAGCAGATCCGGCGCGACATCGTCGCGGCTCTGGAGAAGTTCGCGTCAATGGGCTTCGCCGAGGTGCACGACCTGCTCAGCCAACCCGACGCGATCGACGCCCTGCTCGACCTGCACGAGACGGGCGAGCTGGACAGGATCGGCGTCGATGTCCGCCTCTTTGCGCCGATCGACGATGTGCGCACAACCCTCGAACGCTTCGGCGACCGGATCGACCGCGCCGCGACCGCCGGACGCCTCCGCCTGGCGGGCACGAAGCTCTTCGCCGACGGCACGCTCAACGGGCGCACGGCGCTCATGCTCGCCGACTACGCCGACCCGATCCCAGAGCATCCCCGGGGGATGGCCGTCGCGAGCACGCGGCGCATCTACGAGTCGATACGCACCAGCGACGCGATCGGCCTGCCCTTGGCGACGCACGCGATCGGCGACGGGGCCGTGCGCGCCGTGCTCGACGCGATCGAGGAGCTGCGCCCGCAAACGCCGGGCTTCCGGATCGAGCACGCCGAGCTGATCGACGCGGCGGACATCCCCCGCTTCGCCCGCCTCGGCGTTGTCTGCTCCGTGCAGCCTTGCCACCTGCTGACGGACATCGAGGCGCTCAGGCGCCTGCTCCCCCACCGTCTGCACCGAGTGCTGCCGTTAGCGGACCTACTGGGCGCGGGGCTGGAGCCGGGGCGGACGCTGCTGTTCGGCTCGGACGCGCCGATCGTCCGCCCCGACCCGCAAGACTCGATCGGCGCGGCGACGCTGCGCCGTCGCCCCGGCATGCCCGAGTCCGACGCGATCGCCCCTGCGCAGGCGATCGACGAGTCGACGGCGTGGGCCTGCTTCGCTCGGGGCTGACGATGCTGCACGCACCGGACACGCCCCATATACTCCAATTGAAACCTTCAAGGGAGGTCATCGATGAGCCACAGCGACAAGATGCTCCGGTTCAACAAGATCATCGTCGGGAGCGAGGCCACCGAGGCCCAGGCCGCGGCCGACGCTGCGGCCAACCTTCCCGCCGACCAGATCGACCCCGAAAAGTTCTTCATCCCGCAGCAGTACGAGCGGTACACGCCCGAGAACCACGAGGTGTGGCGCAAGCTCTTCGAGAACCGCATCGGCTCGATGCGCCAGCAGGCGTCCAATGTCTTCCTCGCCGGGTTCGACGCCTTCGGCCTCAAGGCCGACGCGATGCCGCGGCTTGAGGATGTCAACGAGGTGCTGGCGCGGACGACGGGGTGGAAGAGCCGCGCCGTGCCGGGATACCTGCCCGCCAAGGCCTTCTTCGCCTGCCTCTCGACGAGGCAGTTCCCCACCACGATCACGATCCGCCCGCCAGACGAGCTGGACTACCTGCCCGAGCCGGACATCTTCCACGATGTCTTCGGCCATGTGCCGCTCCACGCCGACCCGGTCTTTGCGGACTTCCTGCAGACCTATGGCAAGGCGGCCCTGCACGCCAACGACCCCGTCCATGTCGAACGCCTCGCCCGCCTCTTCTGGTTCACCGTCGAGTTCGGGCTGATCCACGAGGACAACCGCCTGAAGATCTACGGCTCGGGGCTCATGAGCTCGATCGGCGAGAGCACCCACTCCCTCAGCAGCCCCAATGTCGACCGACGCCCCTTCAACCTCGAACGCGTCTGCGACACCCCCTTCGAGATCGACCACTACCAGCCGATCCTCTATGTGCTTGAGTCGTTCGAACAGCTCCGCGACGCGATGAACCAGTACGCCGAGCGGGTGCTCGACGAGGTCGGCGTCGGCGCCGGGGCCTGACATCCCCCGCCGGCGCGCGCAAATCCGCGATGATCGGCCCGATACCGGCCGGAACGGGGCCCTTGAACCGCCCCTGCCGTCATATCGTTGGCCATGTCAACAGCACACACCCCTTCACGCGTGAACGCCGACGCCTCCTTCACCCCCGAAGACGCGGCCGAGCTCTACGGCATCAACGCCTGGGGCAACGGCTACTTCGCCGTGACCGAGCGCGGGACCGTCGCCGTCCGCCCCGACCGCACCCCCGGACGCGAGATCGACCTGCCCGAGCTCGTCGAGTCGATGTCTGAACGCGGGTACTACACGCCCCTGCTTGTCCGGTTTACCGACCTGCTGCACGACCGGCTGGGCTCGATCCGCGCCGCCTTCGACAGGGCGATCGAGGAAAACGGGTACAAGGGCGAGTACTCCTGCGTCTACCCGATCAAGGTCAACCAGCACCGGGTCGTCTGCGAGGAGGTCCGCGACGCGGGCAAGAAATTCGGCTTCGGGCTCGAAGCGGGCAGCAAGGCGGAGCTCTGGGCCGTCCTGGGCCTCACCGCCGACGCGCCGGAGATGCCGATCGTCTGCAACGGCTTCAAGGACGATGAGTACATCCAGACCGTCGTCCTGGCCCACAAGCTCGGGCGGAACATCATCCCCGTCGTTGAGCAGTACAGCGACCTGATGCGGATCCTCCGCATCTCTGAGAAGTACGCCGTCCGCCCCAACATCGGTGTGCGGATCAAGCCCACCGCCTCGGGCGGCAGCGGGCGATGGGCCGCCTCGACCGGCGTCCGATCCAAGTTCGGCCTCTCGCCCACCGAGCTTCTCAAGGCGGTCGAGGAGCTCAAGTCCCGCGGCATGGCCGACTGCCTGAAGATGATCCACTTCCATGTGGGCAGCCAGATCAACGAGATCCGCCGGTTCAAGAACGCCGTGGCGGAGCTCGCCTACCTCTATGTCGAGCTCCGGCGCCTCGGCGCGGGGCTGGACACGATCGATGTCGGGGGCGGGCTCGGGGTCGACTACGACGGCAGCAGCTCGCCCACCGAGTCCAGCATGAACTACACGCTGGAGGAGTACGCCACCGACATCGTCTGGAGGATCAAGGCCGCCTGCGACGCCGAGAATGTGCCCCACCCCCGCATCCTCAGCGAGTCTGGGCGTGCGATGGTCGCCCACTCAAGCGTCTTCATCACCGATGTGCTGGGCGTAGGGCGCCTGCCGGGCGACCCGGACATGGTGCAGATCCGCGCCGACCTGAAGCAGGAAGACGACGAGCCGCAGCCCGTGCTCGACCTGGTCGACGCGTGGGAGAGCCTCGACGCCGGCCACTACATGACCGTCTACCACGACGCCGAGCAAGCCCACGCCGAGGCGATGAGCCTGTTCAACCTCGGCTACCTCAGCCTGCGGATGCGGTCCGCGGCCGACCGCCTCTACTTCGAGATCGGGCGCGAGATCCTCAAGCGGTCCGCCGCCGAGCACGAGGACGAACTGCCCGCCGAACTCGCCCACCTGCCCGAACGCCTCAGCGACCTCTACTTCTGCAATTTCAGCGTCTTCCAGTCCATGCCCGACGCGTGGGCGATCGACCAGGTCTTCCCGGTCATGCCGATCCACCGCCTCAACGAGCGCCCGGACCGCTCGGCGATCCTTGCGGACATCACCTGCGACTCTGACGGCAAGATCGACCGCTTCGCCAGCCCCCACGGGACCAAGCGATCGCTCGATCTGCACCGGCTCAAGGACGGCGAGGTCTACTACATCGCCTTCTTCCTCGTCGGCGCGTACCAGGAGGTCCTCGGCGACCTGCACAACCTCTTCGGCGACGCCCATGTCGTGCATGTCTCCCTCGACGAGGACGGCGAGCCCTCGATCGACGAGGTCGTCCCGGGCGATTCGGTCCGCGATGTCCTCTCGTATGTCGAGTTCGAGCCCAACAAACTGCTCGAACGCCTGCGCCTGGATGTCGAGCGGGCGCAGAAGCGACGCCTGCTGACCGTCGCCGAGGGCCAGTCGCTGCTGCGGTTCTACGAGGCCGGCCTCTCGGGGTACACCTACCTCGAAGAGTGACCCCCGCCGGCTCGCCCGTGAGATGCCGGGATAGAGGCTGGGATAGAGGCCGGGAAAGAGGCGGCTCATGCGCGAGTCCGAACTGCTCGAACACATCTACCGGCGGTCTGAAGGCCTCGCCGGCGCCTCGCCAGACCTCGTCGTCGGCCCGGGCGACGACTGCGCCGTGCTGCGACAGCCGGGTGGCGGCCTGCTCCTGCTGACGGTCGACCAACTCCTCGGGGGCGTGCACTACAAGCCCGGGACTCCCGTCGACAGGGTCGCCCGCAAGGCGGTCGCCCGGAGTGTGAGCGACATCGCCGCGATGGGCGGGGAGCCGCGCTGGGCCTTGGCGACCGCGATGCTGCCCAAGGACTACCCCGAGGCCGACGAACTGTTCGACCGCATGGCCTACTGGGCCTCGCGCTGGGGGTGCCCGCTGATCGGGGGCGACATCGGCTCGGGGCCCGGCGAGTTGCTGCTGACGGTCACGATCGGGGGCGAGGCGCACCCCGACCGCGGGCCGGTGCTGCGATCGGGCGCGAAACCCGGCGATCGGCTGTTCGTCAGCGGGTCGCTGGGCGGGTCGCTGCAGTCCGAGCACCACCTGCTGTTCGAGCCGCGGGTCGCCCTGGGCACGAAACTCTGCGACACGCTGGGCAGGGATCTGCACGCGATGATCGATCTCTCCGACGGCCTCGGACGCGACGGGGCGAGGCTCGCCAAGGCCTCGGGCGTGCGCCTGGTGATCGACGCCGAGAGGATCCCCAGACGCGACGGCGTGACCTCGTGGCGGAACGCCGCGGGCGACGGCGAGGACTACGAACTGCTCGTCGCCATCGCCCCAGGACGCGAGGCGCCCGAGGGCCTGATCGAGATCGGCGAGGCCGCGGAGGGATCGCCCAGGTGCGAGATCGTCGATTCGGGCGAGAAGATCGACGCGGGCGAGATGGGGTGGGACCATTGAGTACGAGGAATTGCGAACTGGCTATCGTTCAATGAAGTAGATTATCGCCAGCAAGCCACCGGCCACATAGGAGCACAAGATGCCCGATTTTGATATTAACTTCAAACAGGCGAATGGCGCCACAACGATTCGATCTCCGAGTGCCAGCCTCATTCGTTCCCTGTGCGAAGAACTACGAGAGAAGAAGTGGACCATCATCTCTCAGGACTCCAACGAGTTACAGACCGATTGTCCTGGGTCTCAGTGCATGGTCATCGTCGGCAATGCTGTGGGCATCAAACTCTTGAATGACCTTCCAAACACGGACTCGCAGGCCTAGCCATTTTGGCTAACAACCTTGCCGCACCCAACGCGGCCAGGCCAGAACCCGGCAGAGACGAACAATGCATGTGCGCTGGACCATGGCGAAAGAAGCGACCGGCCTCGACGCGACGGCGTCGGTCGCGCGTCGCCTCGCCCGCCTGCTGCGCCCCGGCGACATCGTTCGGCTGTCGGGGCAGCTGGGCGCTGGCAAGACGACGCTGGTGCGTCACCTCGCCGTGGCGCTCGGCGTCGAGCCCGGGCTGGTCTCCAGCCCGACCTATGTGCTGATGAACGAGTATCCGATCCCCGCGTCTGATCAACCCGACGCCGCAGCCGAGCCCCGCGCGAGCGTGATCGTGCACATCGACGCCTACCGCCTCGCCAGCGCCGAAGACCTGGAGTCAACGGGCTGGGACACGCTCAAAGGCGATGAGATCGTGCTGATCGAGTGGGCCGAGCGCGTCGATGAGGCGCTGCCCAAGGAGGCCGCCACGATCCGCATCACCCCCACCGGCGAGTCGTCCCGCCGAATCGAGATCGATGCGCCCGCGTCGTGGGGCGAGCGGCCGGAGGCGGCGGTGCTCATCCGCGACGACACCGTCTGCCCTGTGACGGGGCGGCCGGTGAGCGCCGAAACGCCGTCCTGGCCCTTCGCCGATGAGCAGGCCCGGATGGTGGATCTGCACCGGTGGTTTTCGGGGGGGTACAGCGTCAGCCGCCCGATCGAAGAGCGCGATCTCGATCTGAGCGACTGAACGCCCCGCCTCCGACGCGGGCCCCTTACCATCTGACCGATGCCAGAACGGAAGCACAACCGCACACCGATTTTCGCCCCGGCCCTTGCTGTCGCGTCCGCA
Organism: Phycisphaerales bacterium; assembly: GCA_020831775.1. Lineage (GTDB taxonomy): Bacteria > Planctomycetota > Phycisphaerae > Phycisphaerales > UBA1924 > SLFH01. Next base: position 13,708 of record JAFIFZ010000060.1, on the reverse strand, counting down.
AGCGCGGCGGCGCACGGCGCCGACGGCGAGATCGCCACCGGCCTCTGGCCCCTCTTCCGCCAGTCGTTCGACATCTTCACGATCGCGCTGGTGGTCGGTTCGTTCGTCGCGGTGGCGTTGATCGTGCGCTGCGTGATCGACCTGCGGGCGTCGAAGATCCTGCCGCGGCGGTCGGTGAACCGGATCGTGGAGATGACCGAGTCGGGCCGGATCGACGACCTGCGTTCGTTTGTTCGTAAAGACCGCTCCCTGCTGGGGCACGCGGTCCGGGCGGCGCTGGACCACCCCCGCCGGACACGAGCGGGCATGCGCGAGGCGGCCGAGCTGGCCGCCAGCGAGCAGACCGCGAGGCTCTTCCGGCGTCTTGAACCCCTCAACGTCATCGGCAACCTCGCGCCCCTGGTGGGCCTTGCCGGGACGGTGTGGGGGATGATCCTGGCGTTTACGGCGCTCGGCGATACGGGCGGCCAGGCGGACCCGGGCGCGCTCTCGATCGGCATCTCCAAGGCGCTCTTTCACACGCTGCTGGGCCTGGTCCTTGCGATCCCGTGCCTCCTGGTCTTCGGGCTTTGGCGGTCGGGGGTGGACAAGGTCGCGACGCGGGCGCTGGTCCTAGCTGGCTCGGTGATCGAGCACCTGCCCGCGAGCGATGAGCCGGAGCCCGAGCCCGGATCCAAAGCCGGGCCCGGCGGGGAGCGGGATCGGGAGCGGAAGTGATGCGTCTGCGCTCGTTCCCCAAACCGGCCGAGGCGGGCAAGATCAACCTCACCCCGATGATCGATGTGGTGATGGTGCTGATCATCTTCTTCCTGATCGTCGGCCAGCTCGCGACCGACCGGCTCGAACCGGTCGACCTGCCGTTCGCCCAGACCGCGGCCTTGCCTGAGCCGGCCGACCCGGTGCTGATCCATGTCGTGCGCCGTGAGGACGGGGTGCGTGTGCTCTCGCAGGGCGTCGAGCTGGATGTTCAGGGGCTTGCGTCGATGCTGCGCGAGACGATGGCCCTTTCTCCGAACCGGCCGGTGCGCGTGCGCGCCGACAAGTCGCTGCCGTACTCGCAGGTGAAGCCTGTGCTGGACGCCTGCCGCGAGGCGGGGGTGGCGGCGGTGAGCCTGGCGACGGAGGGGCGTTAGCGATGTCCCGCCCGCTCAAGCGTCGCGACGCGAAGCACACCTACGAGCTGCACCACGGCCCGAGCATGACGCCGATGGTCGATGTGGTGCTGGTGATCCTGATCTTCTTCATGGCCGCGGCGGTCATCGTCGGCCCCGAGCGTCTGCTGCGAGCGGCGCTCGCCCGCGAGGCGCCGGGCGAGGCGGACGGCATGTTCTCGCTGCCCACCCCCCGGCTGGTGCTGCACCTGCGCGTCGGCGAGGGGGGCGTGCCGATCGCCGAGGGGCTGGGGCTCGGAACGATGACGCTGGACGAACTCGGCCCGGCGCTGCGCCGGCTCGCCTCGGAGATCGAGGGCTCGGAGGCGACGATCGTGATCGCCCCGGACGAGGGCGTGCTGTACGAGCATGTGGTGATCGCCCGAGACCTGTGCGCCGAGGCGGGGCTGGAGCGGGTGGAGCTGCGTTGAACGCACGCTACGAGATGAGTCGAAACACATCCTCGTCGGTGCGGATGCCCGCCTTCTCGGCGATTGGGAGTGTTGCTCTGCGAAGTTGACGGAATTGCTCGATCACGAGATACCGCCGGATCGCCGCCTCAACAATCGCGGCTTCGTCCTGACCCGTAGCGTGCGCGAACGCTTTCAAGTCCCTTTGGAGATCCTCGGGCAATCGAAGATTCATCGTCGTTCCCCTCAGGTCAGCCCTTGGTCCCCTCGCCCACGGCGAAGACCTGGAGGCGGTGGCTCTGGATCTTCAGGCCGTGCTCTTTGGCGAGGCGGTCTCGGATCTGCTGGAGCTCGGGGACCTGGATCGGGATGACCTCGCCGGTGTCGACGCGGATGAGCAGGTCGCTGGGGCGTCGGCCGTAGACGAGTTGGTAGTGGGCCTGCTCGTCCTCGAAGAGGACGCGCTGGATGATGCCGGCCTCCTGGAGGAGCTTGATGGTGCGGTAGACGGTGGCCTTGGAGACGCGCTGGCCGCGGTCTTTGAGGTGTTCCTGGAGGGTCTCGGCCTCGAACATGCCGTCGAGGCGGATGATCGCGTCGAGGATCTGGGCCCGCTCGGGGGTGTACTTGGCGCCCTCGGCCTTGAGCTTGCGCCGGAAGACGGCGCAGAGGGGGTCTGCGATGTCGATCGGCGGATCGTCGTCGGTAGGGATCGAGTTCGGTCGCAACTCCGCCATCAGAAGCGATGGTACGCGCCGGGAGCGGGCGTCGGGCGGGGGGCTCGGCGTTTCAGGCCGCGTGGCGTGAGGCGAGCAGCAGCTCGTCGTAGCGCCGGCGCAGGCCGGGGTCCTTCAGAAGCTGGTAGGCCTTGGTGAGCTCGGCGAACTGCTCGGCGGCGTCGGCCGAGGGGTTGCTGTCGGGGTGCAGGTCACGGGCGAGGCGCCGGTAGGCGGCGCGGATGTCGTCACCGGTCGCGGAGCGGGGGAGTTCGAACATCTCGTAGAGGTCCGGGACCTCGACCTCGACCTGCGCCGCGTTGTTGGCGGCGTTGTCAGAACCGACTCGCTCTGCGCCCTCGGGGATCGCGTCGGGCTCGAAGGCTTCGGTGTGCGCCGTTGCCGGGGCGGGCTCGCTCCGGTCGGGCACGAAGCCGTAGCGGGCGAGGTCGGCGATCATCGCGCGGGTCTTGGAGTCGACGCCGACGAAGCGGACGCCGATCTCGCAGGCGTTGCCGAAGAGGCCGGTGCGCCGGATCCAGATCGGCTCGCCCTGGACGCGGAGATACTTGTCTCCGGCGGAGATGCCGAACCAGAAGGGTTGGCCGATGTAAACGGGGCTCTGGCCCGGGCAGCGGACCCGCATGCCCGACGCGGAGAGGTCGACGACCTGCCCGAGCGAGCACATTGCGGCGCACATCGGGTAGCGATCGGCGCGACGCCGACTGCCGATCCGGTCATCCCCGTTGCGGGGCTCGCTGCGTGGATTGAAGCGTCGTGCCATGGGGGCAGGATCGGCCGCGTCGGGCTTGCGACGCGAAAGCGGGTTCGCGCTGGGGGCCGTTTGACCCTTCGGCCCGCCCCTACCGCCGGAACAGGTTGCCGCGAGCATGCGTGATCGGACGCGGATCGGGGAGCGGGCGAGCGTTCGCGGACCCTCGCCTTGAGGCGGGGGTTAGACTCTCGCCCGATGCCCCCCACCCCCACGAGAGCAGCCCGCGAGCGCAAGCCGTCCGATGCCGATGCGTCGCCGAGCCGTTGGGTGCTGCCGGCGTGGGCGGTCGGGCTGGTTGTGCTGGTGATGGCGCTTGGCTCGATCGGGCTCGGGGTGGGCGGGCCCGTTGCGCCGTTTTTGGCGCTCGTGGGCGTGCTCGACGCTTGGGGGCCGGTGCTGCTGGCCTCGGTCTGGATGCTCGGCGCTGCCGGGCTGGGGCTGGCGTGCTCGGGGCTGTGGCGCGGGAGCGAGCGCTGGTGGATCGGGGCGGCGGTCGGGCCGGGGCTGATGCTGAGCCTGTGGCATCTCTTTGCGATGCTCGGGCTGATGGGAGCGGTGGTTGCCTGGGGGCTGGTGTTCGTCGGGCTGGCGGGGCTGGTGTGGTCGGTTTGGACCGGGCGGGGCGAGCGCGTGCGGCCGAGCGGATGGAGCCTGCTGCTGCTGCCGGGGACGGCGCTTTTGCTTGTCGCTTCGGCGAGCCCGCCGGGGTGGCTCTGGGACACCGAGTTCGGCGGGTACGACACGCTGAGCTATCACCTGCAACTGCCCAACGAGTGGATCCGCGATGGGGCGGTGCGCCCTTACGAGCACAATGTTTACTCGTACCTGCCTGGGTACCTCGAAGCGGCGTACGCGCAGCTCGGCGTGATGAGCGCGGCGCCCGCCGAAGGGCTCGGACTCGCGGCCGGCGACGGGTGGCGGGCGATCTCGACGCAGATGCTGCACGCGTGGTTCGCGCTGCTCGGGGCGGCGCTGGTCTGGCGGGTCGTGCGCCGGGTCGGGGTCGATCGCGGAATGGATGAACGGGTCGCGTCGGCTGCGGGGATGATCGGCGGGGCGTTTGTGCTCTCGACGCCCTGGGTGATCGTGACGGGCTCGATGTCGTACAACGAGATGGGGGTGGTCGCGTTCTTCGCCGGTGCGATGCTGGCGTGCGTCGATCGCGGGCTTGGGGCGGGCGTGCGCGGGGCGCTCGTCGGCGCGATGGTCGGGTTTGCCTGCGGGTGCAAGCCGACTGCGATGCTGTTTGCGGCGCCGGTTGCCGCGGCTTGTTTGCTGGGACTGACGGGCGGTCGCGGGCGCTGGATCGCGTGCGGGGCAGGCGCGATCGCGGGAACGATCACGCTGGCGCCATGGCTGGTGCGCAACGCGATCGCGGGCGGGAACCCTGTTTTTCCGCAGTTTTCTGGGGTTTTCGGGCGTGCCCACTGGAGCGAGGAGCAGGTGGCGCGGTACGCCGCGGGGCACTCGTTCGATGGGGGCTTGATTGACCGTGTGCTGATGCTGGCGTCGCCGATCGGGGACGCCTCGCGCGGATTCACGCACACGCAATGGGGGCTGGCGGCGCCGGTGCTGGTCTTTGCGATCGTTCTGCTGCTGGCGCGCCGGGAATTTCGCATCTGGGGCGTGATGCTCGGGGCGGGTGTGCTGGTGTCGCTGGTGCTGTGGATGTTTGCGACACACCTGCAATCGAGGTTTCTGCTGCCGCTGGTTGTGCCGGCTGGGGTTGGGCTCGGGCTCGGGCTCGTGGTGGTTGCAATTGCGCGTGGCGTTGGCGGCTTGCCCGCCAGTGGTTCATCGCGGGAAGACACAAGGCAGCGGCCTGTGCCACTGGGAGCGATCTGGATCGCCGCGGCGATCGTGCTCGTGCAGGCGGGGGTCTCGGTCTGGAACTTTGCCCGCCAGCGCGGGGGCGAGCCCAACGCGATGCTGCTTGCCGGTGTCGGAATGTTCACGGGCGAATCGCTGCGGGATGAATGGGCGTTGCTCCCGCCGGCCGAGCGGCGTGAGGCCCGCCTTCAACTCTCGCCCGAAGCGTTTGTGAACCTCACGCTCCCCGATGGCGAGACGGTCTACCTGCTCGGCGACGCGACGCCCCTGTACTTCCGCCCTCCCGTGCTGTACCACACGACCTGGGACGCCTCGCCTTTGGGAGAGCTCGTTCGTAAATCGCCCGATGATCCCGCGGCGTGGGTGGCCGGGCTGCGGGCGATCGGTGTCCGGTTCGTGCTGGTCAACCCCGGCGAGGTGTACCGCCTGAGCGAGCGCGACGGCTGGTACGATCCGGCCGTGACGCTCGCCACGATCGAAAGCCTGCTGGAGCACACTCCCCCGCCGCTGCGGGTGTGGACAACCCCAGCGGGCCAACCCATGCGCCTGCTCATCGACCTCGGCCGTTCCGGCGAAGGCCGGGAACCATGAGCGATTCTTCTAGAGCGAGCGGGCAGGCCAAAGCGAGCAAGCGGGCGTCGAAGGCGAAAGAACCCTCCGGCCGGGGCATGACGCGGCGGAAGCTCGTCGTCCAGACGATCGGCTTTGTGATCGGGATGCTCCTGCTCGCGTGGACGCTGCGCCTGGCGTTTGCCGAGGAAAACCGCGACGCCTTCGAGGAACTCGGGCGGGCGAGCTGGCACCAGGTCGGCGCGATGGTGCTGCTGGGCGTGCTGACGCTCGGGTTCAACGGGATGATCTTCTGGGCGGCGATCCGCCCGGTGAAACGGCTCCCGCTGATCGATGTGCAGGCGGTCAACGCGATCGCCAGCCTGCTGTCGTATCTGCCCTTCAAGCTCAGCCTGCTGTTCCGGACGGCGGTGCACAACCGGCGCGACGGGGTGCCGTTTTTCACGATCGGGTCGTGGTTCGGCGCGGTCGGCGTGATGATGCTGGCGGTGCTGCTGCCCTTGCTCGGGGCGAGCGTGTGGCGGCGCGGGATCGATGTCTGGTGGATCCTGACGGCTGTGGTCGGCATCGGCCTCTCGACGCTGGTGATCTGGAAACTCGCGGGGCTGTTCTCGTTCGGCGAGGGGCTGGATCGCTTCCGGCGCATGATCGACCTGATGCGCATCAAGCCGCTCTCCAAGGCGGTGCGGACCGACACCTACGCCAAGATGCACACGGGGATCGTGATGCTCGCCGACCCGCGGGCGCTGCTGACGAACATCGCGCTTCGCCTCTGCGATGTCGCGGTGCACACGGCCCGGTTCAAGCTCGCCGCGGCGATGCTCGGCGTGCCCCTGACCTGGGAGCAGGCGACGCTCTCGGGCGTGGCGTACTTCCTGCTGGGGGCGGGCAGCCCGGCCGGGGCGTTGGGCGTGCGCGAGGCGGGGACGATCGGGACCGTCGCGCTCCTGGGGATCGCGGATCCGGAGCGGTTCGCCGCAGTCGCGGTCGTGGTCACCGCCAGCGAGACGGTCGCGTGGATCATCGGCACGGTCGCGGGCGTCGCCAGGCTGAACCCCGCCAAGCTCGCTCGCCTCGAACAGGAACGCAAGGGCGGGCTCGATGTCGACCCCGAGTCGGGCGAGCGCATCAGGGTCGACGAAACGCACGACCCCCCACCCGATAGACAACCCGACAGACAGCCCGACCAAACGACCCGCGGGTCCGAACCACGGGCGTGACCGCCGATGCGTGGGCGGTCCGGACCGATCCCTATGATCGTCCCTTGCGGATTGCACTGGCACAGATCAACCCGACCGTCGGCGACCTCGGCAAAAACGCCGCGCTGATCGCCGAACGCATCGCCGAAGCACGCGAGCGCGGCGCGGATCTCGTCGTCTTCCCCGAGCTCGCGATCTGCGGCTACCCGCCCAAGGACCTCCTGCAGCATGAAGGGTTTGTCGAGGCCTGCCGCCGCGAAGCGGAAAAGCTCGCCTCCGAGACCGACGGGATCACCGCGATCATCGGCTGCCCGCTGCCGATGCCCGGGGGCGGCACGGCCAACGCGCTGCTTGCCTTCCGCGACGGCGAGACCGTCGCCCGCTACGACAAACGCCTCCTCCCCACCTACGACGTGTTCGACGAGGACCGCTACTTCACGCCGGGCGAGACGCCGGTGGTGATCGAGGTCGCCGGCGTGCGCGTCGGCCTGAGCGTCTGCGAGGACCTCTGGAAGGGCGAGGACGCCGGCTTCGCCGAGCACTACACGCGCGAGCCCGACCCCGTCGGCGACCTTGTCGAGGCCGGCGCGCAGATCGTCGTCAGCCCATCGGCCAGCCCGTTTGTGCTCGGCAAGGGGCGCAGGCACCGCGACATCCTGATCGGGCACGCCAAACGCCGCGGCGTCTTTGTCGCCTCCGTCAACCAGGTCGGGGGCAACGACGAGCTGCTGTTCGACGGGCACGCCTGCGTCTTCGGGCCCGATGGAAAACTGGTGGCCGCGGCACCGGGGTTTGAAGAGCACCTGCTGATCGCCGACATCGATCCGGCCGCCGGGCGATCAAGCAACGGCCCAGAGGACCCGCGGATCGAAGCGAGCGCCGAGGAATTGGTCTTCAAGGCGCTGACGATGGGCGTGCGGGACTATTGCCGTAAGACCGGGTTCGAGCGCGTCGTGCTCGGCGTTTCGGGCGGGATCGATTCGGCGGTCGTCGCGGCGATCGCGGCCGCCGCCCTCGGTCCGGACAAGGTCCTCGGCGTCTCGATGCCCGGCCCCTACTCCAGCGAGCACAGCAAGAGCGACGCGAGGGAGCTCGCCGAACGCCTCGGCATCGAGCTGGTGACCGTGCCGATCGGCGACAGCGAGTCCGGGCCGATGCGGGCGATAAAGGGCGCGATCGACCCCGCTTTCGAGTCCCTCGGCGAGCGCCGCCTCGGCGAGACGCTGCCCGATGTGGCCGAAGAGAACACGCAGTCGCGCCTGCGCGGCGTCGTCGTCATGGCAATCAGCAACCGCACCGGCGCCCTCGTCCTGACTACCGGGAACAAGAGCGAGCTGGCCGTCGGCTACTGCACGCTCTACGGCGACATGAACGGCGGGCTGGCGGTGCTCTCGGATGTCTCCAAACGCCTCGTCTACCGCCTCGCCGAATGGATGAACGAGCACCACGAGGCCTGCGGCTTTTCAGCCGCCCCGATCCCCCGAGGCACGATCGACAAGCCCCCCAGCGCCGAGCTCGCGCCAGGCCAGAAAGACGCCGACACGCTGCCCGACTACGCCACGCTCGACGAGATCGTCCGGCGCTTCGTCGAGGAACGCCAGTCGGCGACGACCATCACGCGAGAGACCGGCTTCGACGAGAAGACCGTCACGCGTGTGCTGCGCATGATCGACATCAACGAGTACAAGCGCAAGCAGCTCGCCATCGGCCTGAAGATCACATCGGTGGCCTTCGGCACCGGCAGAAGGATGCCGATCGCGCGGGGCTGGCACGCGGGGTGATCAGGCTCGGTGCGAAGCGGGGACCGCCGGCGCTTTAGCTGCTTCCCTCGCGCATGCGCTCCAGCCCTTCGGGGAAGGGGTAGGTGGGGAAGACGCCGATGTCGCCGTAGTTCCAGAGCTGGGGGCTCGGGTAGACATCGCCTCGGAAGCCGGTCTCGTACATGGTGCTGAGCACGGCCTCGAAGCTGGGCTCGGTGCCGTCCTCGCCGACCAGGCGGTTGGAGCGGGCGCCGAGGAACGAGACCGTCGCGATCGGCTGGCGGTCGACACGCCCGTGGATCATCTTGCAGACGGTTTTGAACCCGCGGCTGAGATCGGCGAGGGTGAAGTGGTCGCGACCCTTGGGGCGGAGCAGCGCGAGCACCAGCAATGAGTCGAGGTCGTACTTGAGGACGTACGGCTCCTTGTCGTGGGCCGCGTGGACGCTGACGGCGTCCTGGAAGACCTTGGCGTAGCTGGTGACGGAGTTGACCGACCACTGGCTGGTGGTGACGAGGTTGACGATCTGGGCGACGATGCCGTGGGCGTTGTCCTCGTCGTTGACGCCGCAGACGACGGCGCGGTACCGCCCGTCGATGACATCCTTGAGCATGTCCTGCCCCCAGAGGATGCGGAGGCGGCGTCCCGGCTCGAGGCGTCCGGCCTCTGCGGGGAGAAGGGTGACGCGTTCGGTGGTCTGCTCGTAGCGGACGAGTGCGTCGGCGCCGCCTTCGTAGAGGAGTGCCTGGGCGGATTTCTGGGTCATCGTGGATCGCCTCCGTGTTCGCCGCGGGGGATCGGTGCGGCGATGCGAGTGTACACGGGCCGATCGGTGACGGTTCGAGCCGGCGACAGCGGATGGGTCGGGGCGACCCTGGTTCCGACCCGGATCCGGATTGTCTTTCGCCCGAAGCTACGGGCCCTGCGATGGCGTCTGGGGCAGGGCCGACAGCGCCTCAAAGAGCTGGGCGTCGAGCCGGAGGGTGGAGGTCGTGCCGTCGGCTGCGGTCACGACGATCTGCGGAACGCCGTCGTCCGACGGGAGCCAGAGCCTGAGTCTTGTGCCGTGCTGCTCGTTGTGGAGACCGACGACCGGGACGCCGAGCGGCGAAACCGAGAGGTCGAGAGCTAGCTTCCCTGAGGCGTTCTTGAAAAAGATCGACGGGTTGTCCGGAAACTCACCGGTAATGAATATTGCCGGAACGCCGTCTGGATGAACAACACTCAGCGTGCGGGTTTGACTGAACACCGAAGGGAAATAGAAGCGGTTGAGAATGTGACCCATCAGCGCGATCACTGCGATGACGAGCGCGGCGTTGACGGTGAAGGATTGGGCGTTCGGCTTCAGCATGCCCCAGGGTAACGCGTGCGGGCGAATCGGCGGCTGAGGAATGGTGAGCAAAACGAAAAGGGCCCACCAAGATTTCCCTTGGAGGGCCCAAAAGTCGGCGATGACCTACTTTCCCGCAATGCAGTATCATCGGCGGCCACGGCTTAACTGCTGTGTTCGGGATGGGAACAGGTGTTTCCCGTGACCTCTGATCACCGACAAACCGTCCGGACGCCCGGTAGGGCGACCGGCGATTGACGCCGGACGTTGACGAGAGCGTATGCAAAGTCATTTCAATCGTAGCGACCCCGGCGTTAGATCACCGTGCGTTGCCGGAGTTCCGGCAGGCGCGGCGCCTGGTGGGGGTCTTCAAGCGTTCGACCGTTAGTACCGCTCGGCTGAGGGTCTCTCGACCCTTACACCCGCGGCCTATCAACCTGGTGGTCTTCCAGGGGTCTCTCGCATAAATGCGACCAGGCCTAATCTCGAGGGGGGCTTCCCACTTAGATGCTTTCAGCGGTTATCCCTGCCCGACGTAGCTACCCTGCGATGGCCCTAGCGGGCCAACAGGATCACCAGGGGTCGGTCCAACCCAGTCCTCTCGTACTAGGGTTGACTCCTCTCAAGCCTGGAACGCCCACAGCAGATAGGGACCGACCTGGCTCACGCCGGTCTGAACCCAGCTCGCGTACCGCTTTAATCGGCGAACAGCCGAACCCTTGGGACCACCTTCAGCCCCAGGATGCGATGAGCCGACATCGAGGTGCCAAACCGCACCGCCGCTATGGACGCTCGGGTGCGATCAGCCTGTTATCCCCGGGGTACCTTTTATCCGTTGAGCTACGACCCTTCCACACGGGATCGCAGGATCACTAGCGCCTGGTTTCCCAACTGTTCGGCCTGTCGGCCTCACAGTAAAGCTGGCTTGTGCGCTTACACTCAATGCGCGGTTTCCATCCGCGCTGAGCCAACCTTTGCGCTCCTCCGTTACTCTTTAGGAGGAGACCGCCCCAGTCAAACTGCCCGGCACTCACTGTCCCCCGCCCGGATTCACGGGAATCGGGGTTAGGCCACAAACAAGCAAAGGGTGGTATTTCACCGATGGCTCCACAGACGCCGAAACGCCCGCTTCAAAGCCTCCCACCTATCCTACGCATTGGATGCTCGTGACCAATAAAAGCCTACAGTAAAGGTCCACGGGGTCTTTCCGTCTTGCTGCGGGGAGGCGGCATCTTCACCGCCACTACTATTTCACCGAGTCGGTTGGGGAGACAGTGTCCCAGTGATTACACCATTCATGCGCGTCGGAACTTACCCGACAAGGAACTTCGCTACCTTAGGACCGTCATAGTTACGGCCGCCATTGACCGGTGCTTAGGTCGTGAGCTTCGCCGAAGCTGACCCACTTCCGTGACATTCCGGCATTGGGCAGGTGTCACACTGTATACTTCGTCTTGCGACTTTGCACAGTGCTGTGTTTTTGATAAACAGTTCCCAGGACCTTTTCTCTGCGCCCCGAAGGGCCCCCTTATCGCGAACTTACGGGGTTAATTTGCCTAGTTCCTTCCCAACCGTTCTCTCGAGCGCCTTAGGATATTCACCCCGCGCACCTGTGTCAGTTTTGGTACGGGCTCCGCTTTGCCCCCAGAGCTTTTCTAGAGACTCCGTCCGCCGACTTCGGCCCGAGGGCCTGGGCATCTGACAGCCCCGTCGACTTTAAGAATCCGCACTCTGGTTCGATCTCCACGGAGGGGCCGGAATATTAACCGGCTGTCCATCGACTACGCCTTTCGGCCTCGCCTTAGGTCCCGCCTAACCCTGGGCGGATTTACCTTCCCCAGGAAACCTTGCGCTTTCGGCGTGAAGGATTCTCACCTTCATTATCGTTACTCAAGCCCGCATATTCACTTCCTGACGCTCCACCAACCGTTCCCGGATGGCTTCGACGCTGACAGGAACGCTCGCCTACCACACTTACAGTGTCCGCAGCTTCGGCTCCATGCTTATTCCCGATTATTATCGGCGCCGGGATCCTCGACCAGTGAGCTATTACGCACTCTTTAAATGATGGCTGCTTCTAAGCCAACATCCTGGCTGTCACTGCATCCCGACTTCCTTTCGAACTGAGCATGGATCAGGGGCCTTAGCTGGCGGTCTGGGTTGTTTCCCTTTTGTCCGCGGATATTGTCACTCGCGGGCTATCTCCCAGAACTCGGCCGCTGGTATTCGGAGTTTGGTTGGGTGGGGTACCCGGGTAGGGCCCACCACCCATCCAGTAGCTCTACCCCCAGCGGTTGCACTCTGAGGCTAACCCTAAAGTTATTTCGGCGAGAACAAGCTATCTCCCGGTTTGATTAGACTTTTACTCCTCCCCACAGGTCATCCCATATCTTTTCAACGATAACGGGTTCGGGCCTCCAGAGGGTCTTACCCCTCCTTCACCCTGCCCATGGGTAGATCACACGGGTTTCGTGTCTAGCCCCAGCGACTTGACGCCCTATTCAGACTCGCTTTCGCTTCGCCTCCGGCCCGGTAGGCCTTAGGCTCGCCACTGAGACTAACTCGCGGGCTCATTATGCAAAAAGCACGCCGTCACCCTTCCGAAGAAGAGCTCCGACCGCTTGTAAGCACACGGTTTCAGGTACTCTTTCACACCCCTCATCGGGGTTCTTTTCATCGTTCAATCACTTTACTGATTCGCTATCGGTCGTCAGGTAGTACTTAGCCTTGGAGGGTGGACCCCCCATGTTCAGTCCGGGTTTCACGAGCCCGAACCTACTCGAGGGCTTAACGACCAACTACAGGACTGTCACCTTCTTTGGTCGCGCTTTCCAGCGCATTCGTTTGGTCTAATCCGCTTTCGCTCGCCGCTACTTACGGAGTCGCGGTTGCTTTCCTTTACTGCGGGTACTTATATGTTTCAGTTACCCGGGTTCGCTTCCTGCCCCTATGCATTCAGTACAGGATGGCCTTACGGCCGGGTTTCCCCATTCGGAAATCCTAAGATCACAGCTCGGTTACCAGCTCCCTTAGGCTTATCGCAGGTTCCCACGTCCTTCATCGCCTCCTGACGCCAAGACATCCACCGTGTGCCCTTGGTCGCTTGAAGACACCCACCGGACGCCGAAGCCTCCGATCGATGTCCCAAACGCCAGTATCGCCACGCTTGAGAGACTCGGCATACTCACCCCCGCCCGAAAGACCCGGTCTCGGTAGACCGAAGTGCGGCCCGGCGGCTCTGCCGGCGCCCGCACGCAGCGGGGGTGAAATGCTCTCGTCAACTTCCGGTTGTCAAGGTTCCCGACCGGGCTTTCACCCGGCCTGCCGGGCGGACCCGGCGGGCCTCACTCATGAGGCGGCGGGATGCTAACCGTCACCGCCGCAGGGTCAAGCCTCCGGCGCATTTCCGCTTAAAAAATCACGCCCCAAGGCCCTCCCCGAATCAGCCTTGCTCCCCCCGCTTCCCCCGCTTCCCCCGCTTCCCCCACCAACTCCCGATCGCCAGCGACGCTTCCCGCCAAATGAAAAGCCCCCGCCGCACAAAGCGACGGGGGCGAATCTTGTGACGCTGCTGGGAGGCCGCTGGACCGCTCCTGAGAGGCTTCCGGGAGGTGGCGAAGGGCTCAGCCGCCGCCGGCGCTGCCGCCGCCCCCGCCGGTCTCTCTGGGCTGACGATCGGGCCTGCGCTCAGGCTCGGGCTCAGGTTCCGGCTCCGGCTCGGGCTCTTCGACACGGCCCTGGGTCCTCCCCAGCTCTGCAGAGTCGCGCAGACGCCGGTACAGCTCGCTGGCGGTGTCTCTCCCGACGACACGGACGACGATTCTGCCGTCGGCGTCGCGGAAGTAGGCTTGGAGGCGTCGGTCGGGGGGGCGGGGGGGGGCGGGGGGGGGGGGGGGGCGCGGGCGGCCGCCGGGGGGGGCGGGGGGGGGGGGGGGGGGGGGGGGGGGGGGGGGGGGGGGGGGGGGGG